>NZ_CP140155.1:1304000-1956000 GCF_034479375.1 Rhodopseudomonas palustris
CGATTGGGCGCCGAGCGCGACGCCTTCCTTGAGATCCTTCGCCTTGCCGGCGACGATCAGCGTCGCCGCGGCGTTGAGCAGCGCGACGTCGCGATACGGCCCCGGCATGCCTTCCAGCACCGCGCGCAGCGCCACCGCATTGGCCTCGGCATCGCCGCCCTTCAGCGCATCGGCGGGCGCGCGCGGCAGGCCGGCGTCTTCGGGGCTGACCTCGAAGGTTTTGATCTCACCGTTCTTCAATTCGGCGACGGCGGTCGGGCCGGACAGCGTGATCTCGTCGAGCCCGTCGGAGCCGTGCACCACCCAGATCGACTCCGAGCCGAGATTCTTCAGCACCTGCGCCAGCGGCTGCACCCATTGCCGCGAGAACACGCCGATCATCTGGCGCTTGACGCCGGCGGGATTCGACAGCGGCCCGAGCAAATTGAAGATCGTGCGGGTGGCGAGCTCGACGCGGGTGGGACCCACGTTCTTCATCGCCGGATGATGGGTCGGCGCGAACATGAAGCCGATGCCGGCCTCCGCGACGCAGCGGCCGACGTGGTCCGGGGTGATGTCGATCTTGACGCCGAGTGCATTGAGCACGTCGGCAGCGCCGGATTTCGACGACAGCGCGCGGTTGCCGTGCTTGGCGACCGGGACGCCGCAGCCGGCGACCACGAACGACGTGCAGGTCGAGACGTTCACCGAGCCGGAGCCGTCGCCGCCGGTGCCGACGACGTCGACCGCGTCGGGCGGCGCCGCGACCGTCAGCATCTTGGCGCGCATCGTCGTCACCGCGCCGGTGATCTCGTCGACGGTCTCGCCGCGGACCCGCAGGCCCATCAGCAGCGCGCCCATCTGTGACGGCGTCGCGTCGCCCGACATCATGGCGTCGAACGCGTTCGCCGCTTCGTCCCTGGTCAGCGACGCCCCCGTCGCGACCTTCGCGATAACTGCCTTGAAATCGATCATGGTCCCCATCGGCGACGGGCGAAGGCGGTTGCCTTCGTCAGTTGGTCGCCGCCCCCGTCGCCTGCGCCACAGCCTGCTGGTTGATCTTGGTGCCGATCTGCTTTTCGACCCAGGCGATATATTCGCCGACCTGCTCGTCGTTCATCCGCTGCACCAGCGCGTCCTTCAGCTTCTTCGTCTCCGCGGAGGCGAGGTCGACCGGCGGCACCGTGACGTCGGTGACGCGATACACGAACCATTCGTTGCCGGTGCCGCCCAGGCTCTGGCCGAACGAGTCCTTCGGCGTCCTGAACACCGACTCGATCACCGTTGCCGGCACGCCGGGGGTGTTTCCCTCACGCTTCAATCCGGTCGCAGTCTCGACCTTGACGCCCTGCGGCGCGACCTCGGCGAGCTTGCCGTCGGTGCCGAGCTTCTGCACCATCTCGGCCGCCATGGTCCGCAGCCGGCTGGTGACCTGTTCGGTGCGCCAGCGCGCCTCGACCTGATCCTTGACCTCGTCGAGGCTGCGCTCGCGCGACGACGTCACGCCGAGCACGTCGAACCAGACATAGCCGTTCTGATAGTTGATCGATTCGGTATCGACGCCGACATCGCTGTTGAACGCGGCGGTCGCCAGTTCGAGACCCTGCGGGATGTCCTTGACCGGCTGGCCGTCCGGGCCGCGGCCGGAGCGGTCGACCGCCTCGATGGTCACCGCATCGAGCCCGAGCGTCTTCGCCGCCTCGATCACGTTGGCGCCGCCGGCGCGGGCGTCTTCCATCTTGTCGTGCAACTCCTGCACCTGGGCACGGGCGCGCTCCAGTGCGACGTCGCGCTTGATCGTGGAGGCGAGGCTCTCATAGCTCGGCTGCACGCCGGGTTCGATCTTGGAGACCCTGACCAGCGCGGTGCCGAAGGCGCCCGGGATCGGCTGGCTGACCTCGTTGAGCGGCAGCGCGAACGCGGCGTTCGCCACCGCCGGGTCGAGCATTTCGGCCTTGCTGACCAGGCCGAGTTCGACGTCGGCCGGCTTCAGACCGCGCTGCGCGGCGACATCGTCGAAGGACGCGCCTTCGGCGATCTTGGCGCGCGCGGCCTGCGCCTCTTCTCCATTCGGAAACACGATCTGCGAGATCTGCCGCTTCTCCGGCGTCGAGAGCTTGTCCTTGCGTTGGTCGAACAGCTTGCGCGCGTCGGCGTCGGACACCTCTGTCCATTTGGCGATCGCCTCGGGCGTCACCGTGACGAATGCGACCTTGCGATACTCGGGCGCGCGGAATTGCGTCTTGTGATCTTCGTAGTAGGCCGCGAGCGCTTCGGAGGAGGGCGGCTCGATGGTCCCGACCTGCGCATCGGTGAGCTTCAGATAGTCGATCGCGCGCTGCTCGTTCTGGAACTGGCTGGCGACCTGCAGCATCGCGTTCGACGGCGCGAGGCCGGCCGTGACGGTGCCGGCGATCTGCCGGCGCAGCGCGACCTTGCGCTGCTCGGCGATGTAACGCTGCTCGGTGAAGCCGAACTGGCGGATCACCTGCTGGAAGCGGTTCGGATCGAACACGCCGCCCACGCCCTTGAAGTTCGGATCGTTGAGGATGCTCTTCATGGTCTCTTCGTCGGACTGGCCGAGCCCGAGCCGGCGCGCATCCTCGTCGAGCGCCGCCTCGGCGATGACCTGCTGCAGCACCTGGCGATCGATGCCGAAGGCGCGCGCCTGATCTGGCGTCAGCGGCCGGCCGAACTGGCGGCCGATCTGCTGCAGGCGATCGTTGTAGGTCTGTCGGAATTGTTCGGTGGTGATCTCAGTGTCGCCGATGGTGGCGAGCGTGGATCGGCCGAACCCGCGGAAAATGTCGGCAATGCCCCAGACCGCAAAGCTGAGGATCAGCACGCCCATCACGATCATCATGATGGTCTTGCCGACCCAATTGGATGAGGCGTTGCGTATTCCTCGAAGCATGGACTCACTTTTCGCAGGAGGGAACCGGCCGCGCTCAGGCGCGCGGTGGCGCAAATTAGCGTCGCCGGCTTGAAAATCCATCTTAAAGTGGCGGTCGCGGCGTCGCAACCAGCCGCACCCGGCAGTCGCGCGGCTGCCACCGCATCGCAGGAAGCGTCGACGCGACGCTGACCTGCGCGATCACGCGCTCTTGAGCATCGCAAACGGCTCTGCTAGCGGGATTGAGCAACCCAGAAACCCGAGAGTGTCCATGCCGGTCCCCGCCGTTCGTCCGCTGATTGCCGGAAACTGGAAAATGAACGGCCTCAAGGCCGCGTCGTCGGAGCTCGACGCGATCCTGGAAGGCGCGCCGCAACTTTCGTCGGGGATCGATCTGCTGGTCTGCCCCCCCGCGACCCTGGTTGCGGCGTTCGCCGAGCGGCTCGCGGCCCATCCCGGCGGCGCGCTGCCGGTCACGATCGGTGCACAGGATTGCCACACCAATGTCGCAGGCGCGCATACCGGCGATATCTCGGCCGAAATGCTGGCGGATGCCGGCGCCCGCGCCATCATCGTCGGCCATTCCGAGCGCCGCGCCGACCACGCCGAGACCGACGCGATCGTCCGCGCCAAGGCGCAAGCAGTGTGGCGGGCAGGGCTGGTCGCCATCGTCTGCGTCGGGGAAACCCAGGGCGAGCGCAACGCCGGCCATACCCTCGACGTGGTCGCAGGCCAGCTTGCCGGCTCGCTGCCGGACGGAGCTACCGCCGCCAATCTGGTGGTGGCGTATGAGCCGGTCTGGGCAATCGGCACCGGAATGACCCCGACAGCAGCGGATGTCGAGGAAGTTCATGGATTTATCCGCCAGACCCTGATCCAGCGCTTCAACGCAGAGGGGGAGCTGATGCGGTTGCTCTACGGCGGCTCGGTGAAGCCCTCGAATGCCAGCGAGCTGATGGCGGTTCCGCATGTCAATGGCGCCCTGGTCGGTGGCGCCAGCCTGAAGGCGTCCGACTTCCTTGCGATCGCCGCCGGTTGTCCCTAACTGAGTGTCATAAAGCGCTTATCCGTCCCGGTGCGGAGGCCTTCCGGGGGGTGACAATGCCCCCATCGATCGTGTAGACACCGCGCGACTTCGTTTATCCCGCAAGCCTGTCGAGCAGCCGCGCGCTGGCGCCATGTCGGCCTTTCGGCGATCCGGGCTTGTGATGGAAGGGTATCATGCAGACTGTCATTATCGTCATCCACCTGATGTTGGTCCTGGGGCTGATCGGCACTGTGCTGTTGCAGAAGTCCGAGGGCGGTGGCCTGGGCGTCGGCGGTGGCGGTGGCGGTGGCTTTATGTCGAGCCGAGGCACCGCGAACCTGCTCACCCGGACCACGGCGATTCTCGCGGTCGGCTTCTTCATCACCAGCCTGCTGCTGTCGTGGCTCGCGACTTACAACCGTAAGCCGACGTCGATCCTCCCGACGGCGGCTCCGACCACCCAGCAGGCACCGGGCGTCCCGGCGCCTCCGGTCTCGCAGGGCGGCGGTCTGCTCGATTCGCTGAAGCAGGCCGACCAGCCGCAGAATCAGGCGCCGGCCGCCCCGGCCCCGCCGCAGTCGCAATAAGCATTGCCGGCATGCGCTGGCGGTAGCTGCCGAAGAGTCTGAGCTGCCGTCAGTAATCGTTTGAAGACGCTGATATTTCGGCGTCACCCACAGGCATTCTGAAGTTCGCCCGTTGGGGACGAATCGCTTTGGCGAATCGGACCGAGGGCCTTAAAGGTAGGCTCCCATGGCGCGGTATATCTTCATCACCGGCGGCGTGGTTTCCTCGCTCGGCAAAGGTCTGGCATCAGCGGCACTCGGTGCGCTGCTGCAGGCGCGAGGCTACAAGGTCCGTCTTCGCAAGCTCGATCCCTACCTCAATCTCGATCCGGGGACGATGTCGCCGTATCAGCACGGCGAAGTGTTCGTGACCGACGACGGCGCAGAGACCGATCTCGATCTCGGCCATTACGAGCGCTTCACCGGGCGGCCCGCCACCCGGCAGGACAACATCACCACCGGCCGGATCTATCAGGACATCCTGACCAAGGAACGCCGCGGCGACTATCTCGGCGCCACCATCCAGGTGGTCCCGCACGTCACCAACGCGATCAAGGACTTCATCGTCGATTCCAACGACGACTACGATTTCGTGCTGGTCGAGATCGGCGGCACCGTCGGCGATATCGAGGGCCTGCCGTTCTTCGAGGCGATCCGTCAGATCAAGAACGACCTGCCGCGCGGCGACGTCATCTACATTCACCTGACGCTGCTGCCCTACATCCCGAGCGCCGGCGAGCTGAAGACCAAACCGACCCAGCATTCGGTCAAGGAATTGCGCTCGATCGGCATCCAGCCCGACATCCTGCTGTGCCGCACCGACCGGCCGATCCCCAAGGAAGAACGCCGCAAGCTCGGGCTGTTCTGCAACGTCCGCGAGAGCGCGGTGATCGAGGCGCGCGACGCCGACAGCATCTATGCGGTGCCGGAAGCGTATCACGCCGCCGGCCTCGACGACGAAGTGCTGGCGGCATTTGCGATTGCGGCCGAGCAGCCGCCGGCGCTGGAGCGCTGGCACCAGATCAACGAGCGCATCCGCAATCCCGAAGGCGCGGTGACGATCGCCATCGTCGGCAAATACACCGGGATGAAGGATGCCTACAAATCGCTGATCGAGGCGCTGTCGCACGGCGGCATCGCCAACAAGGTCGAGGTCAAGCTCGACTGGATCGAGAGCGAAGTGTTCGAGAACGAGGACCCGGCGCCGTTCCTCGAACACGTCAACGGCATCCTGGTGCCCGGCGGCTTCGGCCAGCGCGGCGCCGAGGGCAAGATCAAGGCGGCGCAGTTCGCCCGCGAGCGCGACGTGCCGTATTTCGGGATCTGCTTCGGCATGCAGATGGCGGTGATCGAGGCGGCGCGCAATCTCGCCGGCATCGAGCAGGCCAATTCGACCGAGTTCGGGCCGACCTCGGAGCCGCTGGTCGGCCTGATGACCGAATGGGTCCGCGGCAACGAGCTGGAGCGGCGCTCGAACGCCGGCGATCTCGGCGGCACGATGCGTCTCGGCGCCTATCCCGCTGCGCTGAAACGCGGCAGCCGGGTGTCGAAGGTCTATGGCGACGTGCTGGAAATCTCGGAGCGCCATCGCCATCGCTATGAGGTCAACACCGCCTACAAGGACCGGCTCGAACAGCACGGCCTGCGCTTCTCCGGCATGTCGCCGGACGGCGTGCTGCCGGAGATCGTCGAATACGAGGATCATCCGTGGTTCATCGGGGTGCAGTTCCATCCCGAACTGAAATCCCGCCCGTTCGAACCGCACCCCTTGTTCTCGTCGTTCATCGAAGCGGCGCTGGTGCGCAGCCGGCTGGTGTAGTTGCGCGGGTTGCTATCCCTACAGAACTGTCTTTAAAAGCCCTAGTGCAACCAAGATTGTTCATGATATGTTCTCGTCATGACTACGTTTTCCACAGCTCCGTATGATGCCAGGGAGATAGCTAACTATCTCCTGGATTATGCTGACCGAAAGCGGCTCGATCTTACGCAAATCAGTCTGTTGAAGTTGATCTACTTCTGCCATGGCTGGTATTTAGTCTACAAAGAAAGACCACTAATTAAGAACGAGTTCGAAGCTTGGGAGAATGGCCCAGTAGTTCGTGTAGTTCGTGATGCCTTCAAGCATCACGGCAAGTTCAAAATTGATACGCGCGCCAGCAAATTCGACCTTCTTACTGGAGAAGTACTGGCGGTGAGGCCCAATCTTCTCCCGGATGATGGGAAATTCGTCGAAGAGATCTTCGATCTCTATCAGGGCTTTGGGCCTTGGGATTTGCGGGATTTAACTCACGACGAGGGTTCTCCATGGGCCAAACTGTGGAATTCTGAAGAGGTTATTGCTCGATTTGGAATGAGAATTAGGGACGAGGAAATTCGTGCGCATTTTTCGTTGAAGGGAATTCGCAATTCAGTGTAAAAGATCAAATCGAGAACAACCGAGGTGGCCCAATGGCGGGTCTATTCTTAGTAAACGTGCTGGATGTAGGGCGTTTCTTGGGACCTGAGCCGAGTAAGATCGATGTTCAGGACGTGTTCGAGAGGATCGAGGAGCTGTACTTACGTCCGCGGGGAGGGGGCTTCAATCATGACCCCTCAATCCGAGCTGCCTATGATATCTTCCGCGGGGCCAGCTCACTCCAGGAAGCTGTGTGCTTCTGCGAAGGAACCGGAAATCCCAAAGGGCGAATACAGAACTCCGCAATTATCAAGGCGGTCGGACCTCATGCTGTTGCCAACAAGTCCGTTTGCCATCGAGTCGGCTATGTAGCCGTACGCATCGCGAGGTATCGCGGAAGCAATATTCACATTGGTATCAAAGCTCCCTTTGTGAGAGTTCAGAACCGGCAGTCCGCTTATTTAGTCATCCCGGGCTTTCGTAAGGATACGCGACCTCTCGGTTGGCAGCTTGATTTCGTCTGCTCAGTCGCAGCTAATCAACTTGCTCGCGACGACTTTGAAGGGGCCGACGTGGAGTATCTTTATGCTGGTCCGGGCGATAACGCCACTCAAAGAGAGTTCTGCGCCTACTACGGGCGGGATCTATCTTTGTTCGACGCTGATCAAATTGATGAGTATCTGCAGGTATATGTTGAAGCTGTAGTAAGACATTTGGAGCGTGGCGAAGGAGTGAGTCCTGCAAAATACTCAGGCTATAGGATTGTGGACCGAGCGCAAGGCACGCTTTTTTAGCTTAAGCGCGCTAGCTTGTTTCGAACCGCATCCGCTGTTCTCGTCCTTCATCGAAGCGGCGCTGGTGCGCAGCCGGCTGGTGTAGTTTCCATCACTTCGGGCAGCCCGCCGTGGAATCGCCCGTGCGCGCCATCGGCTTGCCGTTGATGAAGACGTTGCCGCCGCCGCCGCCGCCGCCGACCACCACGCCGCCGCAATTGGTTCGACCGCCGACGATCGCGGCGGGCTTGCCGTTGATGAAAACGTTGGTCGAACCTTCGACGATCGCACCGCTGGACGTAGCGTCGCCTGCGCGTGCCGCCGGCTTGCCGTTGACGATCACATCGTTGCTGCCGCCGCTGACGACGCCCGACGTCTGCGCCAGCGCCGGGCCGGTCAGCACCAGCATGAATGCGATCTGCAACAGCGTTCGACTCATCGATCCTGCTCCGGTGACGTAGCGCGCGGCGAGAGCGTGTGGGCCCCTGCCATCCGCTCTACGATAGCACGGGAATGTCGGCGTGACTGCGGTTGCGGGGTCAGGCGGCAAGTCCTCTTCGCGCCGGCCCGACAATCCGCGCGCCGTAACCGTTGCCGCAGAACACGTCTCATCCGGTGGCGTCGCGTGGCGGTTGCAGATGACCTCGCAGCCAACACGCGGCGAACTCGAAGCGGGCACTGTGGTCGCGCCGGATCATGTCGATCTGCGCGCTGGTCTGGCGCTCGCCGCTGTCGAGCTTAAAGTCATCCGCGGCGATGAATTGATCAATGACAACTGGGCAGGGATCTCGGCGAGCCCCAAGACAGCGCGCCGAACGGTAGCTATAAGGCCTCTGCAACGATCGGAGGGAACATGATCTACGAATCCCGGGTATACCGCTGCGTGCCCGGCCGGCTGCCGGCGCTGCTCAAGCGGTTCGAGACGATCACGCTGAAGATGTTCGAAAAGCACGGCATCCGTCAGGCCGGATTTTTCACGACGCTGGTCGGCGCGTCGAACCAGGAACTGACTTATTTTCTCGCTTGGGAGAGTCTCGCCGAGCGCGAGCGGAAATGGACCGCGTTCGCGTCCGACCCGGATTGGCTGGCCGCCAAGGCGGAGACCGAGGCCGACGGCCAGATCGTCGACACCATCACCAACCAGCTTTTGCTGCCGACCTCTTTCTCGGCAGTCGAGTAATCATGCCCGCGATGATGAAAGCCTTGTCCTGATGCCCGGCGGCCTCGACCATATCGTTCATGCGGTGCGCGACCTCGACGCCGCAGCGGAGGCGTATCAGCGCCTCGGCTTCAGCGTCGGCGCGCGCAACCGCCATCCCTTCGGCACGCACAATCGCATCGCGCAGTTCGACGGATTCTTCGTCGAGATCCTCACCGTCGCCGAACCCGACAAGATCGAGCCGCACCGCGCGGATGCGTTTTCCTTCGGCGCCTTCCAGCGCGATTATCTCGCGCGGCGCGAGGGCTTCTCGATGCTGCTGCTCGCCAGCCGCGATGCCGAAGCAGACGCGCGTGGTTATGCGGCAGCCGGAATCGGCGCGGGCGAGATCTTCAGTTTCGGCCGGGAAGGGCAGAGGCCCGACGGCGGCATCGTCAAGCTCGGCTTCTCGCTGGCGTTCGCGCGCGATCCGCTGTCGCCCGACGCCGGCTTTGCGGTGTGTCAGCATCATCATCCCGAGAATTTCTGGAATCCGTTGTTTCAGGTCCACGCCAATGGCGCGCGCGCGGCGAAGGCGGTGGTGATGACTGCCGACAACCCGACCGATCACCATATCTTTCTCGGCGACTTCACCGGCTTGCGCGATCTGCACGCGTCGTCGATCGGCGTGACCGCGCAGACCGAATGCGGCGACATCGACATCGTCGAGCCGGTGTCGTTCCGCGATCAATATGGCGTCGGCGTTACGGCTGACGCAGGCGGCGCACGGTTCGCCGGATTGCGGATTGCCGTGGACGAACTGGCCGTGGTTGAACGCCTGCTGCAGCAGAACGGGATCGGCGCGACGCGCCACATCGACAGGCTGGTCGTGCCGGATCTGTGCGGCGCGACGCTGATCTTCGAAAAAGGAATGGTCCGTTGAACAAGAGCATTGCGCCCGCGCCCATCGTCGCCGCGGGGAACGTCAAATTCGGCAACGCGCTGCCACTGTCGGTAATCGCCGGGCCGTGCCAGCTCGAGAGCCGCGCGCATGCGCTCGAGGTCGCCTCGGCGCTGAAGGAGATCGGCAAGCGTCTTGGCATCGGCATCGTCTACAAGACGTCGTTCGACAAGGCCAACCGAACCAGCGCGGCGAGCGCACGCGGCATCGGCCTCGAAGGCGCGCTGCCGATCTTCGCCGAGATTCGCGACAGCATCGGGCTTCCCGTGCTCACCGACGTGCACGAGGCCGGGCAATGCGCCCGCGCCGCGGAGGCGGTGGACATCCTGCAGATCCCGGCCTTCCTGTGCCGGCAGACCGATCTGCTGCTGGCAGCGGCCGCGACCGGCCGGGTCGTCAACGTCAAGAAGGGCCAGTTCCTGGCGCCGTGGGACATGGGCAACGTCGTCGCCAAGATCACCAGCGCCGGCAATCCGAAGGTGCTGGTGACCGAGCGCGGGGTGTCGTTCGGCTACAACACGCTTGTCTCCGACATGCGCGCGCTGCCGATCATGGCGAGGACCACCGGCGCGCCGGTGATCTTCGACGCGACGCATTCGGTGCAGCAGCCGGGCGGCAAGGGCACCTCCTCGGGCGGCGAACGCGAATTCGTGCCGGTGCTGGCGCGCGCCGCGGTCGCGGTCGGCGTCGCTGGCGTGTTCATCGAAACCCATCCCGATCCGGATCACGCGCCATCCGACGGCCCCAATATGGTGCCGCTGCGCGACTTCGAGAGCTTGCTGCGCACGCTGATGGAGTTCGACGCGCTCGCCAAGCGGCGCCCCGGGGCCGGAACGATCTGATGCCGCATGGCGACAGCACGGTCGTTCGGCCGCGCCTGCCGCCTACGTTGAACATCATCGCGCCGTCGGGCTTTGCAGCCAGCCTGTCGACGCGGGCGCTCGATGCTGGCGCTGGGGGCGATCCTGGACGTGGTGTTGCGACCGCGGCAGCCGGCGGATGCGGTGGCGAGCGACCGGCCGGAACCTGCGTGAGGCATCCTGCCGGCTGTCGGGAAAGCGAGAATCGCCGTTAGAATGGTTCAGGCTTTCTGACGAAATCGGTCGCCGCATTGAAAAAAATGGGTCTCGTCATGTCGAGAACCAGTTTCCCGGCGATAGCGCTGCGATCATCATTTCAAGCGGAGACCGCGTGGTGGATGGATTGAAGACCGGGCGACAGGCCATGAGGTTGCGCCATCTTATCATCGGGGCTTCGGGCGCGGTGGCTGCGATCGTCGCCCCGGCGTTCCTGACAGACGGCGCGGCGGCAAAACAACGCGCGAAACCGGCACCGGTCGAAGCGGTGGCGCCCCGGCCGGCCGGCGAACCGATCATGGCGATCATCTCGATCAAGTCGCAGCAGGTCACGCTGTACGACGCCGACGGCTGGATCCTGCGCGCGCCGGTTTCGACCGGCACCACCGGGCGGGAGACGCCGGCGGGCGTGTTCGCGATCCTCGAGAAGAACCGGGACCACCGCTCCAGCATGTACGACGATGCGTGGATGCCGCACATGCAGCGCATCACCTGGAACGGCATTGCGCTGCACGGCGGCCCGCTGCCGGGCTACGCCGCGTCGCACGGTTGCGTGCGGATGCCCTACAATTTCGCGGAGAAGGTCTTCGACAGGACGCGGATCGGGATGCGGGTGATCGTTTCTCCGATGGACGCGGCTCCGATGGATATTTCGCATCCGGCGCTGCTGATGCCGAACGCGGCGGCCGTCGCGTCCACGCCGGCGCGCGCCGAGTCGCTGGCCCGCGAGGCCGAGGAGGCGACGCGCATCGCCGCCGAGGCGAAGAAGGCCGCAGCAACCGCGGCGAAGCAGGCGGCGCCGCTGACGGCTTCGCTGCGCAAGCTGGAGAAGCTCAAGGTCCGCACCGATGCCTCGCTGCGAGCCGCCGACAAGGCGCTGGCCGCGGCGAAAACCGACGAGGCCAAAGCGCGCTCGGAGGAGCGGCAGCAGAAGGCGTCGCAGACTGCGGCCGAGGCTACGGCACAGCTCGACGCTGCCAAGGCCGATGCTGAGTCGAAGCGAACCGCCGCAGCGGCCGCGAAGGATGCGGCCAAGGCAGCGGATCTCAACAAGACCGAGGCGGCTCGGCTGGCGAGCGATGCCAAGCTCGCGCAGGAGCCGGTTTCGATCTACATCAGCCGAGCGACGCAGAAGCTCTACGCCCGCCGTAACACCCACAAGCCCGCGCCGGACGGCGGCGGCGAGGTATTCGATGCGACCATCGAGGTTCCGGTCACCATCCGGGATTCCGACAGGCCGATCGGCACGCATATCTTCACCGCGATGGCGAACAGCGACACCGGGCTGCGCTGGAGCGCCGTGACGATCGATGAGGGCGACAGCGCCAAGGCCGCGCTCGATCGCATCACCATTCCGCAGGAGGTGCTCGACCGTGTCGGGCCGACGGCGTTGCCGCGCAGCTCGATCGTCATCTCGGATGAACCGCTGAGCGCCGAGACCAACTACCGCACCGAGTTCGTCGCGGTCCTGAAGGACCATCCACAGGGCGGCTTCATCACCCGCAAGCCGACCCCCGCTGTCGTGGTGGCCGATGGCGACGATGGATGGGACGACGGCGGTTTCGGCTTCTTCTTCCAGCGCGGTCCCGAGCCGCAGCCGAGAAACTATCGTCAGCAGCGGGGCGGCCGCGCCTACCCACCGCAACCGATGCCGGGTTGGAGCTGGTAGCAGCGCGAAACCTGGAGCGGCGCATAGATTGATCTGCGGCGGAGCAGACCCTGCCTTCGTGCGCCTGTCAGCTTCTCCTTCAGCGCGAAGCGTTCGCGCTTGCAGTGGTGGCGGGCATGGCTACGACGCGAAGGAGCAAGTCGCGGTCGCCCATCACAGCGCGTTTCTCGCGCTGGTTCAGCCACGCCACGACCTCCTCGAAACAATGCGCATCGTCGATCATCGCGCGGGCGAGCGCCACGGTCGGATCGACACGGCCACGCCCGCGGGGCGGGTGTCGCGATAGGCCGGCCATGTGAATGTCGAGCAGCCGGCTGTCATCGCGGAGGGCGACGAGTGGATCCTCGGCGATGCTCGATGCCGGCAGCGTTGCGGCGATGTCGCGGACGCGGGCGAGGATCGGCGGCGGATCGAGGTCTTCCGGGGTCGGGAGAAGAGCGGGCCGCGCCGGCGTGGAGCGATTGGTGAGCAGAGCCACCGGGATCGCGAGGACGAGGCCGAGGACCACCGGGGTCATCCACCAGAACAGCGGCCACGATACCAGTAGTGCGCTGGTCGCCATGGCGATGCCGATCAGCGTCGGCAACGCGTAGCGGCGGGCGACGTCGCGGAACGGGATCGAGCCGTCGCCGCGATGCTGAAGCTGCCAGCCGGAATCCTGGCCCATCACGATCTGGCCGACCGCGGTGGATTGGAAGATCATCATCACCGGCGCGGTCAGGCCCGACATCAGCGTTTCCAATATCAGGCCCGCGAACGCGCGGAAGCCGCCGCCGAAGCCCAGCCGCGTGTCGCGCCGGATCAGCACCAGGATCAGCGCCAGCAGCTTCGGCACGATCAGCAGGCCCATCGTGGCGGCAAACACCCAGGCCGCGCGGATCGGGTCCTGCGCCGGCCATACTGGAAACAACGAGAAGTCCTTCGGGAAGTATTCCGGTCGCACATACTGCGCCTGCAGCGAAATCAGGATGCCGGCGACCAGAAAGGTCAGCCATATCGGAGCGGTGATGTAGGCGCCGATCCCGGTGAGGAAGTGCAGGCGCGACACCCAATGCAGACCACGGGCCGGCAGGATCGCGGCGTGCTGAAGATTGCCCTGGCACCAGCGCCGGTCGCGCGCGGCGAAATCCAGCATCGTCGGCGGCACCTCTTCGTAACTGCCGCGCAGCGTCGGCGCCATGTGGAGGCGCCAACCGGCGCGACGCAACAATGCCGCTTCGACGAAGTCGTGGCTGAGAATGCTGCCGCCGAACGGCTTGCGCCCGGGCAGGTTCGGCAGGCCGGTGCAGGCGGCGAACGCCTCGACTCGGATGATCGCGTTGTGACCCCAGTAGTTGCTTTCCGAGCGGTGCCACCAGGCCACGCCGGCCGCGATCACCGGTCCGTACATCCTGCCCGCGAACTGCTGCAGGCGTGCGAACAGGGTTCGCGCATTGACCACGACCGGCAGCGTCTGGATCAGGCCGACGTCGGGATGCCGTTCCATCGCTGCCGCCAGCCGCACCAGCGCGTCGCCGGTCATGACGCTGTCGGCGTCGAGAATGATCATGAAATCGTAGTCCGCGCCGAAGCGCTTGACCCAGTCCTCGATATTGCCGGCCTTGCGCGCGCGATTGTCGGCGCGGTGGCGGTAGAACAGCCGGTCGCCGGTGGCGGCGAGCGCAAGGAAGCACTTTTCTTCCTGGGCCCAGACCGCGGGATCGGTGGTGTCGCTGAGAATGAACCAGTCGAACTGCGCGCCGCTGCCGGTCGCCTCGGCGGACTCGCGCGTCGCCTGCAGGCGCGCCAGCACCGTCTGCGGATCTTCGTTGTAGGTCGGCAGCAGCATGGCGACGCGGGACGTGACCACGGGCAGCGGGCCGTCGGTGACGAGATCGAGATCATCGCGCCAGCCCCGCAGCAGCGTCGCAAACCCCGCGAGCGACGAAATGAACGACAGCGCCACCCATGCGAACAGGGCGGCGAACAGAACCAGTACCAAGCCTTCGAGGACGGTCACGCCGCCGACCTGGAGAACCTGGTACATTTCATGAATGCCGAGATAACTCAGCGCGGCGGTGCCCAGCATGATCAGCAACCGGCGCCACGCACCGGATTTCGACGCTGCCGACCGATCGATCATACGGGGCGGCGCCTCCGCGAAAGACTGCTCCGGCATCGCCAACGGCGCTTCGGCGGGCAGGGGCGCGGGCGAGCGCCTCGTCGGATGGGCCAGTTCGTCCGATATCGGCCGGCTCACGGCGTCCATCGATAGACCCAAACCTCGGACAGCCATTGGTCGCCCGCCTTCAGAGCCGCACGCAGCTCGATCGGCGGCTGATTGCCGATCAGGTTGAAGCTCAGTCGCCAGCCCCCGGTCAGCGGATTGGGTTGCGTGACGACGTTGCGAATCTCGCCCTTGTCAGCCGACACCATGCCCTGGACCGATCCGGGATCCAGCCCTTTGAGCTGATCGCCGATGACATCGAGCACGAACAACCGGTCCGCATCGGCCCGCACGCTGATGCCTGTCCGCGAAATCCGCGCCAGCGAAGCCTGCTTCTGCGTGTCCGGTCCCCAGTGCAGACGGTACGTGTAGATGTGCTCGCCCTTGGCTCTCAATGGCCCCTTGGGCTCCCAGAACGCGGCGATATTGTCGTGGACTTCCTCCTTGGTCGGGATTTCGATCAACTTGACGACGCCTTCGCCCCAATCGCCGATCGGCTCGGCCCAAAGGCTCGGCCGTCGCTCGAAGCGCGATTCCAGATCCTGATAGGCCGAGAAATCGCGCTCCCGCTGCATCAGGCCGAATCCGCGAGGATTCTGGTCGGCAAACGCACTGATCTGCAGATCGCGGGGATTGCACAGCGGTCGCCACAGCTGCTCGCCGCGGCCGTTGAACATCGCGACGCCGTTGGAATCGTGCACCGCCGGACGGAAATCGGGTACATCGCTGGGATCGTTCGGGCCAAAGAAGAACATGCTCGTCATCGGCGCGAGCCCTGGATGCTGGAGGTCGACGCGCGGATAAAGCGCCGTCTCGACATCGAACACGGTGGTCGCGCCCGGACGGATGGTGAAGCGGTACGCGCCTGCGACGCTCTTGCTGTCGAGCAACGCGTGCACGACGATCGACGACGCATCCTGCGACGGCCGTTCGAGCCAGAATGTCTTGAACAGCGGAAATTCCTCGCCGCCGCTCTGTCCCGTGTCGACGGACAGGCCGCGCGCGGATAGTCCGTAGTGCTGGCCCTTTGCGACAGCCCGGAAATAGGTCGCGCCCAGGAACACGCAGACTTCGTCGTAATAGTCCGGCGAATTGAGCGGAGTGTGGATCCGGAAGCCGCCGAAGCCGAGGTCGAGATCCGACGATGGTGGAGCCGTGGCTCCAAACGAGAAATCATCGGCGCGATAAGGGACCGGCGTCGCCTGTCCGTTCGCAACCTCGAAGATCGTCACCCGGTTCTTGTACAAGAAGCCGCGATGAAAGAACTGGATCTGGAAGGGGAGCCGGTCTGCGCGCCACAATGCACGGTCCGGATTGAAGCGGATCGCCCGATAGGCGTCATAGTCCAGATCCGCCAATGGCGACGGCAGCTTGCTGTCGGGCGCCTGATAGGCCTTGCCCGCCAGTTCGCGCGCCAGCTGCCGCACCACCGAGGGTTCGAACGCCCGAGGCTTGTCCGCCGCCTGAGCAGCCGATGTGCTGGCCTGAGATTGCAACAACGGAATCGCCGCAAGGCCCGTCAGAACTTGCCGCCGATTCAATTTGACACTCCGTCTGGCCGAGGAAAGTTCCAATGCAACGTTCCTGGACCAACTGAGTTCCTTCGACTTTGAGCTTGATTGTTTTGACGCGGGGGCGGCAGTCGCGGCGGCTCAACCGCGTCCGCGATAGGGCGCCACGCCCTGGTCCGGCACCCACATCCCCTTCGGCAGCCTGCCGGTCTGCCAGAACACGTCGATCGGAATTCCGCCGCGCGGATACCAGTAGCCGCCGATGCGGAGCCATTTCGGCTTGATCTCGGCAGCGATCCGCTGGCCGATCGACACTGTGCAGTCCTCGTGGAAGCCGCCGTGATTGCGGAAGCTGGCGAGGTACAGCTTCAACGATTTGGATTCCACCAGCCAGGCGCCCGGCGCGTAGTCGATCATCAGATGGGCGAAGTCCGGCTGGCCGGTGACCGGGCACAGCGAGGTGAATTCCGGCGCAGTGAAGCGCACCAGATAATCGGTGCCGGCCTGCGGATTGGGGACGCGGTCGAGCTGGGCTTCGTCCGGCGTGGCCGGCCAGGCGACGGCGCGGCCGAGCTGCAGGCCGGCGGATTTCGGGGTCTTGCGGGGCGATCTGGACATGGCGGTCTCCGTTGCCGCCGTCTTAGCCTTTCGTCACCCGCCCGTCATCCGTGCGACGGCCTTTTCGGCCCGGAAGCCATGCTGTAGAAGCGGCGCAAACCTTGTCCCGTAAATCTTCAGTGAGGCATCCATGACCGCCATCGTCGACATCATCGGCCGCGAAATCCTCGACAGCCGTGGCAACCCGACCGTCGAGGTCGATGTCGTGCTGGAGGACGGCTCGGTCGGCCGCGCCGCGGTGCCGTCGGGGGCCTCCACCGGCGCCCACGAGGCGGTCGAGCTGCGCGACGGCGACAAGAGCCGCTATCTCGGCAAGGGCGTGCTGAAGGCGGTCGAGGCCGTCAATGGCGAGCTGTTCGACGCCCTCGGCGGCATGGACGCCGAGCAGCAGGTCCAGATCGACCAAACCATGATCGAGCTCGACGGCACCCCGAACAAGAGCCGGCTCGGCGCCAACGCCATTCTGGGCGTCTCGCTCGCCACCGCCAAGGCGGCCGCCTCGTCGTATGATCTGCCGCTGTATCGCTATGTCGGCGGCACCTCGGCGCGGACGTTGCCGGTGCCGATGATGAACATCATCAACGGCGGCGCGCATGCCGACAATCCGATCGACTTCCAGGAATTCATGATCATGCCGGTGGGCGCCGCGAGCTTCAGCGAAGCGCTGCGCTGCGGGTCGGAAATCTTCCATACGCTGAAGGGCGAGTTGAAGAAGGCCGGGCACAACACCAATGTCGGCGACGAGGGTGGCTTCGCGCCGAACCTGCCGTCGGCAGACGCCGCGCTGGACTTCGTGATGGCTGCGATCGGCAAGGCCGGCTACAAGGCCGGCGAGGACGTGATGATCGCGCTCGATCCGGCTTCGACCGAGTTCTTCAAGAACGGCAAATACGTCTATGAAGCGGAGGGCAGGAGCCTCGGCCCGCAGGAGCAGGCGCAGTATCTGGCCGATCTGGTGGCGCGCTATCCGATCGTGTCGATCGAGGACGGCATGGCCGAGGACGACATCGAAGGCTGGAAGGCGATTACCGGCCTGATCGGCGACAAATGCCAGCTCGTCGGCGACGACCTGTTCGTCACCAACGTCACGCGGCTGTATGACGGCATCAAGAACGGCTACGCCAATTCGATCCTGATCAAGGTCAACCAGATCGGCACGCTGACCGAGACGCTGGCCGCGGTCGAGATGGCGCACAAGGCCGGCTACACCGCGGTGATGTCGCATCGCTCAGGCGAAACCGAGGACTCGACCATCGCCGATCTCGCGGTCGCGACCAATTGTGGGCAGATCAAGACCGGTTCGCTGGCGCGTGCCGACCGCACGTCAAAGTACAACCAACTGCTGCGGATCGAGCAGGAGCTCGGCACCCAGGCGCATTTCGCCGGCAAGGCAGCGCTGAAGGCGTTGCGCTGACGGCGCGTCCGCTGCAGCGATAAGTGATCGCTGCCACGGCCACTTCGCCTTGAACCCTGCGCGCGGCTGCAGCACTGTGCGGCCGCGCTGACAACAAGCAGGGAGAAAACGCGTGACCGAGGCCACCACCGGACTGCAACTGCGTTCGCTGATCAAGGCGACCGGCGAACTCGAAGTGTCGCTGGTGCCGGTCGACATCCCGGAGCCCGGTGACGACGAGGTCGTCGTCCGTGTCGAGGCGACGCCGATCAATCCGTCCGATCTCGGCCTGCTGTTCGGTGCCGCCGACATGACGACCGCCAAGGCCTCGGGCACGCCCGATGCGCCGGTGATCACGGCCAAGGTGCCCGATAGCGCGATGAAGGCGATGGCCGGGCGGCTCGATCAGTCGATGCCGGTCGGCAACGAAGGCGCCGGCACCGTGGTCAAGGCCGGCAATTCGGCTGGCGCGCAGGCACTGCTCGGCAAGACCGTGGCGATGATCGGCGGCGCGATGTACGCGCAGTACCGCGTCATGAAAGCTGCCGACTGCCTGCAACTGGCCGACGGGACCACGGCCGCCGAAGGCGCGTCCTGCTTCGTCAATCCGTTGACCGCGCTCGGCATGGTCGAGACGATGCGGCGCGAAGGCCATAAGGCGCTGGTCCACACCGCGGCGGCGTCCAATCTCGGCCAGATGCTCAACCGGATCTGCCTGAAAGACGGTATCGATCTCGTCAACATCGTGCGCAGCGAGGCGCAGGCGAAACTGCTGCGCGACATCGGCGCGAAATATGTAGTCGATTCGACCTCGCCGGATTTCATGGCAGAATTGACGCAAGCGCTGGAGACGACCGGCGCGACCATCGCCTTCGATGCGATCGGCGGCGGCAGGCTCGCGGGCCAGATCCTGACCTGCATGGAAGCGGCGATCGGGAAGACGGCGAAAGAGTACAGCCGCTACGGCTCGAACGTGCTGAAGCAGGTCTATATCTACGGCGGCCTGGATACGCGGCCGACGGAGATCGCGCGCAATTTCGGGATGATCTGGGCGGTCGGCGGCTGGCTGCTGTTTCCGTTCCTGCAGAAGATCGGCGCCGACGACGCAGCCAGGCTGCGAGCCCGCGTCGCTGCCGAGATCAAGACCACATTCGCCAGCCACTACACGCAGGTGGTGTCGCTGAGGGAAGCGCTCTCGCTCAAGGCGATCATGGTCTACAACAAGCGCGCGACCGGCGAGAAATTCCTGATCGCGCCGAACAAATAATTGCCGCGATTGCGGCGAATTGTCCCACTTTGGGTGAGAGCGAATATCATTCGCGGACTTCGGCGGGCAGTGGGGAATCGACATGGATCAGGTGGTTGAGCGGCGGCCGTCCGAGGTGGAGGAGGCAACGACTGCCTTGATCAATCACGTCGTCGGGGCGATCGATGCTGCGGCGGTGGTTATGGAGCCGTTCTACCATCTCGAGTTCATGGGGATCTTTCCGGCCCTGGTGTACGCGGCGATGCTCCAGGCGCTGCCGCGCAGCAACGATTACCGGCCGATGCACGGCCGCAGCAAGGGCAATGATCTCGCCGACGGCACCCATACCCGGGTCAAGATCGACCTGTTTCCGGAATATATCCGGCATCTGCCGCCAGAGCAGCGCGGGGTCTGGCAGATGGTCGGCGATGCGCTGTGCTCGGAGCCGGTGAAGAACGCGTTCCGGCGGAAGCTCGCCCCGGCGCTGGCGAAGCGGTTCGGTCCAAAATTCAACGATGTCGGAATGTTTCCGATTCCGATCCTGACCCGCGATGTTCCGGGCTACAAGATCACGCCGCACACCGACACCCATTGGAAGGGCATCACCGTGCAGCTCTATCTGCCGCGCGACGAGGCCAACACCGACATCGGCACCATCTTCCATGACGTACTGCCCGACGGCTCGATGCCGAAGGCGCGGCAGATGAAGTTCGCGCCGAACTCCGGCTACGCTTTTGCCGTCGGTGACGACACCTGGCACTCTGCCGACCCGGTGCACGACCGGGTCGAGACCCGCGACAGCATCCTGCTGACTTACTTCGTGGATCAGGGGCTGCTCAAGGTGCTGCGCAACCGCGGCAAGCGGTTCGGCAATTTCCTGCTCAACGAGGTCCGCGCGCGAACGTAGAGTTGCGTCAGCGCTCCGCGACCGCCAGCTTGGCGCCGAGAGCGACGAAGGCGGCGGCGAAACTGCGGCGCATCCAGGTCAGCACGCGGGGGCGGGTGACGACATGGTCGCGCAGCCAGGCGGCGAACAGGCCGTAGATCGCGAACACCGCAAATGTCATCAGCATGAAGACGCCGCTGAGCTCGGCCATCCGCCCCAGAGGGTGCGCCTCGTCGGCCGAGACGAATTGCGGCAGGAAGGCGAGGAAGAAGATCGACAGCTTCGGGTTGAGGATGTTGATCAGCACGCCGGTAACGGTGACCTGCAGCGCCGAGCGCGCGCCGACCTCCTTCTCGATGCTGAGGGGACCGCGCTCGCGCAGGGTCGCCCACGCCATGTACAGCAGATAGGCGACGCCGAGATATTTGAAGGTCTGGAACGCGATCGCGCTGGTGTGGAGCAGGGCGGCGAGGCCGAGGATCGCGGCGGCGATGTGCGGGACGATGCCGAGCGTGCACCCGAACGCAGCGACGACGCTGGCCCGCGCGCCGCGCGAGAGCCCGGCGGCAAGCGTGTAGAGCACGCCGGTGCCGGGCGAGGCCACCACGATCAACGAGGTGATGAGGAATTCGGCGCTGATCGTCATGGCAGGGTCCCACTGTTGAGATGGACTTGCAATTTGCGTCCCGGCACGGAAACAGTGCCGCGCCAACCCCGGCATGTCTATCGAAACGGAGCAGCAGATGGGTGGACCGCTCGCCGGCCTGAAGGTGATCGAGATCGCGCAGGCGATCGCAGGGCCGATGGCCGGCATGATCCTCGGCGACATGGGCGCCGACGTGATCAAGATCGAGAAGCATGACGGCGGCGACGACGCCCGGCACTGGGGCCCGCCCTTCATCAACGGCGATTCGCTGCTGTTTCACACCTTCAACCGCAACAAGCGTTCGGTGACGCTCGACATCAAGAATCCGGACGATGTCGCGAGGCTGAAGGAATTGGTGAAGGATGCCGACATCCTGATCCAGAATCTGCGCTCGGGTGTGGTCGCGGATTGCGGCATCGGGCCGGACGTGATGTGTGCGATCAATCCGCGGCTGATCTATTGCTCGGTCTGGGCGTTCGGCAAGACCGGACCATTGAGCCGCGAGCCGGGCTTCGATCCGCTGCTGCAGGCCTATGGCGGGGTGATGTCGCTCACCGGATCGGAGGGTGATCCGCCGACGTTCTGTGCGCCCGCGATCAACGATCGGGCCACCGCGCAATGGTGCGTCATCGGCGCGCTCGCGGCACTGCAGCAGCGCCATGTCACCGGGAAAGGCGGAGTGGTCGACACCTCGCTGTTCGACAGCGCGGTTGCTTGGGTCGATATCCAGCTCAACAATTTCCTGCTCGACAGCGAGGCGCCGACGCGTCACGGCACAGCGAGCGCGACGCTGGCGCCGTACCAGGTGTTCGAGACCGCCGACCGGCCGATCGTCATTGCCGCCGGCAACGACCGGCTGTTCGCGAGATGTGCGGAAGTGCTCGGCCATCCGGAATGGATCACCGACGAACGCTTTGCCCGGGTTCAGGATCGCAGTGCGCATCGGGGTGAACTGATCGCGCTGATGCAGCCGGTGCTGACGACGCGCAGCGCCACCGAATGGCTGAGCGCGCTGAAACGCGCCGGCGTGCCGGTGAGCCCGGTCAACGATATTCCGGAGCTTGCCGCCACCGAACAGCTCGCCGCCGCGGACATGCTGCGGACAATGCCCGGAAGCGGACTCAAGGTCGCCGGCCTGCCGATCATGTTCGACGGCGAGCGTCCACACCCCGTGCAGAACACGCCGAAGCTCGGCGCGCACAACGACGAGGTTTTGGCCGGTCGCGCGAACGCTGCGGAGTAGATCAAAAATTCGTCAGCACGGCGCGCGCGCGGTGTCGTGTAATGTCCACGACACCGCCGGCGCGTTAGGGTCATGCCAACCTGACCGCTCCTTTCCCCGAACCTCCAGGATTTTCGCCTATGGCCGCTCCGTATCGCGTCGCTGTCATCATCGGCAGCCTGCGCAGCAATGGCTTTTCACTTCGCCTCGGGCAGGCGCTGGCCAAGCTCGCGCCCGCGACGCTGAAGCCTGAGATCGTCACGCTGCACGATCTGTCGTTCTACAATCAGGATCTGGAGGCCAGCGCACCGGCCGACTGGATCGCATTCCGCGACAAGATCAAGGCGTCGGACGCGGTACTGTTCGTCACGCCGGAGTACAACCGCTCGATCCCGGGCGTGCTCAAGAACGCAATCGACGTCGGCTCGCGGCCTTACGGCAAGAGCGCGTTCGATGGGAAGCCCGCCGGCGTCGTCTCCAATTCGCCGGGCGCCATCGGGGCGTTCGGGGCCAACCACCATCTGCGGCAGTGCCTGACGTTCCTGAATATGCCGGTGCTGCAGCAGCCGGAGGCCTATATCGGCGGCATCGGCGACGCCTTCAACGAGGCCGGCGATCTCGTCAAAGAACCGCTGCGCGACTTCCTGCAGACCTATATCGATGCGTTCGCCGCATGGGTGGCGCAGCAGCACAAATAAGCGGCAGGCGCCACCGTTAGCGCTGCATTAACCGCGCTGTCGCATGGTCGCTCCATGGTCACCCGCAGCCGCCTCAAATCGATCCTCGCCGGGGTCGCGCTCTACGCGATCGCCGCGGCGGTGATCGCGTATTTCGGCATCAACGCCTATACGGGACGCTACGGGCTGACCGCGCAGCAGGAGCTCGACCAGGAGATCATCGCGCTGACCTCCGAACTGGTTCGGCTGAAGCATGAGCGCGCCGAGGGCGAAAAGCGCGTGGCGCTGCTGCGGTCGGATCGCCTCGACCCGGACATGCTCGACGAGCGCGTGCGCTATCAGCTCGACTTCGCCAATCCGGCCGATCTGGTGCGGATGAATCCGCAGCGTTGATCCGCATATTCCAAAAACCCACACAAACGATGTCGAAAGTTTCGCTTCGTTGCAGTGCGGCAAACTGAATTGCGTGCTGCGGCGCGCGGCTCCTTTCACGACCGATTAAGTTACGGTAGAGAGGCTGATCTTCTCTCTCATCGGAATCGCCATGGCCGCACCCAAGAAGAGCGCCGCGAAGGAGACGGGGCACGACAAAGAGTCTGCGCCGAACAAACCGCGGGTCCCGGATTTCTCCAAGGAACAGGAGCTGCACGCGTTCCGCGACATGCTGCTGATCCGCCGCTTCGAAGAGAAAGCCGGCCAGCTCTACGGCATGGGTGCGATCGGCGGGTTCTGCCATCTCTATATCGGCCAGGAAGCCGTCGTCGTCGGCATGCAGATGGCGCTGCGCGAGGGCGATCAGGTCATCACCGGCTATCGCGACCACGGCCACATGCTCGCCTGCGAGATGGACGCCAAGGGCGTGATGGCCGAACTGACCGGACGCCGCGGGGGCTACTCCAAGGGCAAGGGCGGCTCCATGCACATGTTCAGCATGGAGAAGCACTTCTACGGCGGCCACGGCATCGTCGGCGCGCAGGTCTCGCTCGGCACCGGCATCGCCTTCGCCAATCGCTATCGCGACAATGGCAGCGTCTGTCTCGCTTATTTCGGCGACGGCGCCTCCAATCAGGGGCAGGTCTACGAGAGCTTCAACATGGCGGAGCTGTGGAAGCTCCCCGTGGTCTACGTCATCGAGAACAACCGCTACGCGATGGGCACGTCGGTGACGCGTTCGTCGGCGCAGACCGATTTCTCCAAGCGTGGCATCTCGTTCAACATTCCCGGCGAGCAGGTCGACGGCATGGACGTTCGCGCGGTGAAGGCCGCGGGCGACAAGGCGGTGGCGCATTGCCGCGCCGGCAACGGCCCCTACATCCTGGAGATGCAGACCTATCGCTACCGCGGCCACTCGATGTCGGACCCGGCGAAGTACCGGACCCGCGAGGAGGTCGACAAGATCCGCAACGATCAGGACCCGATCGAACAGGTGCGGCAGCGTCTGCTCGGACTGGAGATGACCGAGGACGATCTGAAGAAGATCGACGCCGAGATCCGCAAGATCGTCAACGAGGCTGCCGATTTCGCGCAGAACGATCCCGAGCCCGATCCCGCCGAACTCTACACCGATGTGTATCGCTGATGATGTCCGTCGCTGACGCCGATTGCGCCGAATGCGCTGGTGCCGCTACGCGGCGATCACGCGCATGATTGAATGACTGCGGAGCCCAAATGCCAACTCAAGTTCTGATGCCCGCGCTGTCGCCGACCATGGAGAAGGGCAACCTTTCGAAATGGCTCAAGAAGGAAGGCGACAAGGTCAAGAGCGGCGACGTGATCGCGGAGATCGAGACCGACAAGGCGACGATGGAAGTCGAAGCCGCCGATGACGGCACGCTCGGCAAGATCCTGATCCCCGAAGGTACCAACGACGTCGCGGTCAACACCCCGATCGCGACCATCCTGGGCGACGGCGAAAGCGCCGCCGATGCCGACAAGGCGTCCGACCCGGCCGCGCAGACCAAGAGCGCGCAGTCGGCCCCGCCGGCCGCCGCGCCGGAAGCCGCCGAAGCGAAGTCCACGCCGGCGCCCGCGCAGGATGCCCCTGAAGCACCTGTCGTCTCTGCGCCGGCCGATCCCGATATTCCCGCCGGCACCGAGATGGTGACGCAGACCATCCGCGAAGCGCTGCGCGACGCGATGGCCGAGGAGATGCGCCGCGATCCCGACGTGTTCGTGATGGGCGAGGAGGTCGCCGAGTATCAGGGCGCCTACAAGGTGACGCAGGGCCTGCTGCAGGAATTCGGCGAACGCCGCGTGATCGACACCCCGATCACCGAGCATGGCTTCGCCGGCGTCGGCGTCGGCGCGGCGATGACCGGGCTGAAGCCGATCGTCGAATTCATGACCTTCAATTTCGCCATGCAGGCGATCGACCAGATCATCAACTCCGCCGCCAAGACGCTGTACATGTCCGGCGGCCAGCTCGGCTGCTCGATCGTGTTCCGCGGGCCCAACGGCGCGGCCTCGCGCGTCGCCGCTCAGCACAGCCAGGACTACTCGGCCTGGTACGCGCAGATCCCTGGCCTCAAGGTGGTCTCGCCGTCGACCGCCGCCGACTACAAGGGCCTGCTCAAGGCCGCGATCCGCGATCCCAATCCGGTGATCTTCCTCGAACACGAGATGATGTACGGGCAATCCGGCGAGGTGCCGAAGCTCGACGACTTCGTGATCCCGATCGGCAAAGCGCGCGTCGCGCGCGAAGGCAAGGACGTCACGCTCATCTCGTGGTCGCACGGCATGACCTACGCGCTGAAGGCCGCCGAGGAACTGGCGAAAGACGGCATCGAGGCCGAAGTGATCGATCTGCGCACGCTGCGACCGCTCGACACCGATACCATCATCGCCTCGGTGAAGAAGACGGGTCGCGCGGTCGCGGTCGAGGAGGGCTGGCAGCAGAACGGCGTCGGCGCCGAGATCGCCGCCCGCATCATGGAGCACGCGTTCGATTATCTGGATGCGCCGGTCAAGCGCGTGTCCGGCAAGGACGTGCCGATGCCGTATGCCGCCAATCTCGAAAAGCTGGCGCTGCCGAGCGTCGCCGAAGTCGTCGAGGCGGCCAAAGCCGTCTGCTATCGGTGAGGCCATGACCGGCCCCAAGCAACAGCCGCTGCCGCCGGACGTGGTCGGCCGCGAGGACGCCACAGAGGTGCTGCGCGCCTTCGTGCTCGACGGCGGGCTATCGATCGCGTTCATGCGCGCGTTCGAGGAGCCCGATATGTGGGGGCTGCTGCTGGTCGACATCGCCCGCCACGCCGCGCGCGCCTATGCGCGCGAGAGCAACTACACCGAGGACGAGGCGCTGGGCCGCATCGTCGAGATGTTCGAGGCCGAGATCGCGCGCCCGTCCGATCTGGGCAGCACCACCGAACGGCCGCAGTAAGGTATTCACGCCATGCCGATCAACATTCTGATGCCCGCGCTGTCCCCGACCATGGAGAAGGGCAACCTTGCGAAGTGGCTGAAGAAGGAGGGCGACCAGGTCAAGAGCGGCGACGTCATCGCCGAGATCGAGACCGACAAGGCGACGATGGAAGTCGAGGCCTCCGACGAGGGTACGCTGGCGAAGATCCTGGTGCCCGAGGGCACCCAGGATGTTGCGGTCAACGCCGTGATCGCGGTGCTCGCCGGCGACGGCGAGGATGTGGCGGCGGCCGGAGCGGGGGCGGGCAAGGCGGAAGCGCCGAAGCAGGACGAGAAGAAGCCCGCGGCATCATCCGTCGAGACGCCCGCTGCGCGGGCTCCTCAGGATGAGGGCAGTGCCGCTGGGAAGGGTGAGGCAGGTAAGGATGATGGCGACAAGCCGGCCGCGAACTCGGCCCCTCGCCCTGAGGAGGGCGCGAAAGCGCCCGTCTCGAAGGGCGGTGCGACACAGTCCCAACCCGCGCAAAACAACGGCGCCCGCGTATTCTCGTCGCCGCTGGCGCGGCGGCTTGCAAAGGATGCCGGCATCGAACTCGGCCGCGTGGAAGGCACCGGCCCGCATGGCCGCGTCATCGCCCGAGACATCGAAAAGGCGAAAGCCGGCGGCGGCCTCAAGGCGCCTGCAGCGGCAGCGTCGTCCGCTGCGCCCAGCGTCGCGCCGTCGCTGTCCGACCAGCAGATCCGCGCGCTGTATCCCGAGGGCAGCTACGAGGTGGTGCCGCATGACGGCATGCGGCGGACGATTGCGCAAAGATTGACGCAGTCGACCCAGACCATTCCGCATTTCTATCTGACGATCGACTGCAACCTCGACCGCCTGATGGCCGCGCGCGAGGACATCAACGCGGCTGCCCCCAAGGACAAGGACGGCAAGCCGGCCTACAAGCTGTCGGTCAACGACTTCGTCATCAAGGCGATGGCGATCGCGCTGCAGCGCATCCCCGACGCCAACGTGTCGTGGACCGAAGCCGGAATGCTCAAGCACAAACATTCCGACATCGGCGTCGCCGTCGCGATGCCGGGCGGACTGATCACGCCGATCATCCGCAGCGCCGAGACCGCATCGCTGTCGTCGATCTCCGCGCAGATGAAGGATTTCGCCGCGCGCGCCCGGGCGCGCAAGCTGAAGCCCGAAGAGTACCAGGGCGGCACCACCGCGGTGTCCAACCTCGGCATGTACGGCATCAAGGACTTCACCGCGGTGATCAACCCGCCGCACGCCACCATCCTGGCGGTCGGCACCGGCGAGCAGCGCCCGATCGTTAGGGACGGCAAGATCGAGATCGCCACGATGATGAGCGTGACGCTGAGCTGCGACCACCGCGCAGTCGACGGCGCGCTCGGCGCCGAGCTGATCGGTGCCTTCAAGACACTGATCGAAAATCCTGTGATGATGATGGTGTAGCTTTTCTTCCCTCTCCCCTTGTGGGAGAGGGTGGCCGCCGCAGGCGGCCGGGTGAGGGGGCATGATCCAGCGTGTGCCGCATCAACAACGCGCTTTTGCGAAGACGCTTCGCGCAGGCGCTACCGATGCGGAACGTGCTCTTTGGCGGCTATTGCGGTCGCGACGGCTGGCTCACCTGAAGTTTCGCCGCCAGGTGCCGATCGGCTCATGGATTGTCGATTTCGTCTGTTTCGAGCAGCGGTTAATCGTGGAAGCCGACGGAAGTCAGCACGCCGATAGCGAGAGCGATCAAGTGCGTGATCGGGACCTGATGGACCGTGGCTTTCGCATCCTTCGCTTCTGGAACAACGATATCCTCGCGCGTTCGCAAACCGTGCTCGAGTCGATCTGGGATGCCGTGCCCGACCCCTCACCCGGCTGCGCGCCTGACGGCGTGCAGCCACCCTCTCCCACAAGGGGAGAGGGGAAGACAACAAAGAGCGAGTAGTTATGTCCGACACCTCCTTCGACGTCATCATCATCGGCTCCGGCCCCGGCGGCTATGTCGCTGCGATCCGGGCGGCGCAGCTCGGCTTCAAGACCGCGATCGTCGAGAAGTCGTATCTCGGCGGCATCTGTTTGAACTGGGGCTGCATCCCGACCAAGGCGCTGCTGCGATCGGCCGAGGTCTATCATCTGATGCAGCACGCCAAGGACTACGGGCTGTCGGCGGACAACATCGCGTTCGATCCGAAGGCGGTGGTGGCGCGTTCGCGCGGCGTGTCGAAGCGGCTCAATGACGGCGTCGGCTTCCTGATGAAGAAGAACAAGATCTCGATCATCTGGGGCGCCGCGACGATCGACGCGCCGGGCAAGATCACGGTCGCGGCCTCGAAGACCGAGGCGCCGAAGGGCGCGCTGGGGCCGGGCAGCTATCAGGCCAAGCACATCATCGTTGCCACCGGCGCGCGGCCGCGCGTGCTGCCGGGGCTGGAGCCGGACAGGAAGCTGGTCTGGACCTATTTCGAGGCGATGGTGCCGGAGACCATGCCGAAATCGCTGCTGGTGGTCGGCTCCGGCGCGATCGGCATCGAATTCGCGTCGTTCTTCCACACTATGGGCGCCAAGGTCACCGTGGTCGAGGTGCTGCCGCAGATCCTGCCGGTCGAGGACGCGGAGATCGCCGCCCTCGCGCGCAAGCGGTTCGAGAAGCAGGGCATCAAGATCCTGACCGGCGCCAAGGTGACCAAGTTGGACAAGAAGGCGGACAGCGTCGTCGCCACCATCGATCCCGGCACCGGCAAGGTCGAGACGCAGGAATTCGACCGGGTGATCTCGGCGGTCGGCGTGGTCGGCAATGTCGAGAATCTCGGACTCGAGAAGCTCGGCGTGAAACTCGACCGTGGCACCATCGTCACAGACGGCCTGGGCCAAACCAGCGTCCCCGGCATCTATGCGATCGGCGACGTCGCCGGTCCGCCGATGCTGGCGCACAAGGCCGAGCATGAGGGCGTGGTCTGCGTCGAGGCGATCAAGGGCTTGCATCCACATCCGCTCGACAAGAGCCTGATCCCCGGCTGCACCTACTGCCATCCGCAGATCGCCTCCGTCGGGCTGACAGAGGCGAAGGCGAAGGAGCAGGGGCGGGAGATCCGCGTCGGGCGCTTCCCGTTCACCGCCAACGGCAAGGCGATTGCGCTCGGCGAGGATCGGGGCCTGGTCAAGGTGATCTTCGACAAAAAGACCGGCCAACTGCTTGGCGCTCATATGATCGGCGCCGAAGTCACTGAGCTGATCCAGGGCTACGTGGTGGCGATGAACCTCGAGACCACCGAGGAAGAGCTGATGCACACCGTCTTCCCGCACCCGACGCTGTCGGAGATGATGAAGGAAGCGGTGCTGGACGCCTATGGCCGTGTCCTCAACGCCTGACGCCTTCCGCATTTTACCGTACGTAGGGTGGCCGCGCAGCAACGGTTGTTGCTGTGTCGCAACAGTTCCGGATCATTTAACCGTCTTTGACGGTCGTTGGTAGGCGCGCCGCTTTTTAGCCACACCGCTCGATGAGATCATGATCCAAAGACAGACCGATCGACAACAGGTCTGGGTTGTTGGGTATGTCTCCGCCGCGACGGGCTCCGAGGGCCAGTTCGTGGTCGGCGAAACGGGTGCGCAATGGACGTCTTGGTGCAGGGCAGATCGACGGTTCGCGGTCGCGGGATGACAGCGGCCTCGGCGCATGCGCGCGATCGGCTTGCCACATCGCTCTGTTTCGGCCGCGCTGAAACCTTCAAAAAGTCATCGTGTGCCGCGGGTTCGAAACTGGTCGGCCGTCATGTCGCCAAAGACATGAAGGAATGTGTCGGCTTGCAACCGACGAAGACGATCTTGCTCAATCACAGCACCCGCACCGAAGTTGGATCGGCCTCGACCGGGGCCGGGGATGCCTTTGACAGAAAGTTGACCTCCGCCCAACCGGTTTCGCGCAAGTCCAAAGCGCGGGCTCGGAAGACCAACATTCGGTTGGGGGCGATTTGGATGAAGTCCCGGCTGAAGCCGGGTCTGGCCCGCGAGATGCAATACGATGCGGATGTTTGAGCGTACGACCTTTGTTGCTTTGATGATGGGCGCCACGGCGGCCATCGCGCCGGCGTCCGCCTTCGAGGGCACCCCCGTCAATCCCGAGAACACCGCGATCCCGGTCGCCTCGTCGCAGCCCGGTACCGCGCCGGTGCTGAAGAAGGCGATCCCGACGGAGGCTGCGACCACGTCGTTGACGGCGCTGCAATATGCCGCCGAAGGCGGCCACCCGATCGCGCAATGGCGGCTCGGCCGGATGTATGCCGACGGCAATGGTGTGGTCCAGGACGACCTGCGTGCGTTCGACTATTTCAGCAAGATCGCCAACGCCCATGCCGAGGACAGCCCGTCCGCGCCGCAGGCCGCGATCGTCGCCAACGCCTTCGTGGCGCTCGGCCGCTATTATCTCGACGGCATCCCGAATTCGAAGATCAAGCGCGACACGGAACGGGCACGGGAGATGTTCTCCTACGCGGCGTCGTATTTCGGCAATGCCGACGCGCAATACGATCTGGCGCGTCTGTATATCGACGGCATCGGCATGCCGCGCGATTTCCGCTACGGCGCGCGCTGGCTCGGTCTGGCGGCGCAGAAGGGCCAGCACCAGGCCCAGGCGATGCTCGGACAGTTGCTGTTCAACGGCGAGAAACTGCCCCGGCAGGCCGCCCGCGGCCTGATGTGGCTGACGCTCGCCCGCGACAGCGCCGCGCCGGATGAGGCCTGGATCAAGGACAGCTACAATCGGGCGTTCGCCAAGGCCTCGGACGACGATCGCGCCATGGCGCTGCAGATGCTCGAGCATTGGGTGCAGGGTCGGCGGGACTGATGCCGAGCGGGCGCTTCGCTTTGAGTACGCAACCTCTCCAAAGTAGGCGCGGGCGGTCGGCGTTGAGCGAGGCGAATGGCGACCCTAGCACTCGCGTTTCCGCACGCGTTATTCTGTTGTCTTCCGAGGGTGAGGTTCTTCTGATCCGCTTCGCTGTTCTGCGATCGGCACGCGAATTCGTATTTTGGGCGACGCCAGGTGGCGGTGTCGAATTGGGTGAGACTCCGTTGGCGGCCGCGCACCGTGAGCTGCTGGAGGAACTTCAGCTCGAAACCAATCTCGAAGGGCCAGTGCATTCGGTAACTGACAGTTTCGAGCATAAAGGCTCGCTGATTCAGGGCCGAGACATCTTCTTTGTCGGCCGTTGTGACCGCGATCGCGTTCGATTGCATGGCGCAACTGAAGAAGAGCGATCAGCGATGCAAACGATACGATGGTGGAAATCGGAAGAGATCGAGCAGACGGAAGAAACAGTATTTCCGAAGGACCTTGCGCAGGTGTTGGCGCGTATCGCTCGGTCGTAGCGTCCGGCTCAAGCCGTCTCCAGATTTGCAGGCTTGCAGCGCAACAGCAGTCGCCCGGTTGTTTTCCTTTTGCGGCTCCGCGAGACACCGTCCGCGCCCTGGAACTGAACAGGGTACCAAAGACGTCCGATGCGGATCGCAAGCTACCTACTTCTCGATCGTATCCATGTCATTTCGACACGATATTGTCCTTTGAAGGTTTTCATCGGCTCGAACCGTCGCGCCGACTGAGCAATATGCGGATCGAAACTTCGGGCCAGCTAACCCCTCCGATTTGAGGACGCATGAATCGATTGCTCGCGGCCGCATCAGGCCTTGCTGCCATTGCCGCCGCCATCCACATTTTCATGGGTGGCAGTGGCGTCGTCGATCCCCTGTTGACGTCGACTCTGGAGATCTGGCCGAAGCTGGTTCTCTACGCTGTCTGGCACATGGGTTCGGCAGCGCTTTGCCTGTCCGCAGCCGCCTTGTTCATTGGCGGCCTGCCTCGTCACGCAAACGCCTCGCGCTATCTGGTCTGGTTCATTTCGGTGCTGTGGTGCTGCTTTGCCGGCGTGTTCCTGGCCATCATCGCGGGTCAACCGGAGTCGGGCTGGCTGTTTAAACTGCCACAGTGGACGCTGTTGTTGCTGGTCGGGCTGCTTGGCCTGTGGGCCAGTTTCCGGACAATCAAGCGCACCTGACGACGGACATGGCACCCCGCCTTCGGCCGACTGATGAACGGAAAAGCACGGCTCTGCCCGCAACGCTGGATGCTCGATCCAGATCTTGCGTGTGATGAAGCCTCCGGCTTAGATCGCAAGATAGCGGTGGCGCAGATCCTCGCTGTCGAGCACTTCCTTCGCGGAGCCGTCGAACACCACCTCGCCGGTATCGAGAATCACTGCGCGATCGGACAATTCCAGCGCCGCGACCGCATTCTGCTCGACGATGATGCTGGTGATGCCGGCGGCGCGGACTTCGCGCAGCGCCTTGGCGATGTCGTGACGCACCACCGGGGCGAGGCCCTCGTAGGGTTCGTCCAGCAGCAGCAGTTTGAGGTCGCGGGCGAGGGCACGTGCGATCGCCAGCATCTGCTGCTCGCCGCCCGACAGCGTCACGCCCTCCTGTTTGCGCCGCTCCGCCAGTCGCGGGAACAGCTCGTAGATGCGCTCGAACTGCCAGCCCTTGCTCCCGGAAATGATCGCGAGCTGCAGGTTCTGCTCCACGGTCATGCCGGGGATGATCCGGCGATCTTCCTGCACCAGTTGCACGCCGGCTTCCGCCGCGAAGTAGTTGGGCTTCCCGTGCAGCTTGACGCCATCGAGCATGACTTCGCCGCTGTGCAGTTCCGGTGTCGAGGCGCGGGCGATCGCTCGCAGCGTCGACGTCTTGCCCGCGCCGTTGCGGCCGAGCAGCGCCAGGATCTCGCCCTTGTTGAGCGTGAACGAAACGTTCTGCACGATGTAGCTGTCGCCGTAATAGGCATTGAGGCCACGGCAGGAAAAGAACGGAGCGGCTCCGGCATGACCTGCAATGGAACGCTCGACTGTCTTCGTGCTCATACCTGTTCCTCGCCGAGATAAGCCTCGATCACCTTCGGATTGCCCTTGATCTCCTCGGGCACGCCCTGCGCGATCACGCGTCCGCCGGCCAGCACGGTGATGCGGTCGGCAAGCGAGAACACCACATGCATATCGTGCTCGATGATGACGATGGTCATCCCCGAATCCTTGATCTGCCGCAGGATCTCGATGGTCGCATTGGTATCCGCGCGGGCCATGCCGGCGGTCGGCTCGTCGAGCAACAACAATTTCGGCTTCTGCACCAGCCCGATCACCATCTCGAGCCGTCGCTTGTCGCCGCGCGACAGCGCGCCGGCGAGGTGATAGAGGTGCCCCCCGAGGCCGCGCTCGCGCAGCTCCTGGATGGCACGTTGGCCGATTTCGCCCTGCTCGTCGAACCGGGACAGCAGCTTGAGCCGGAACGCCCCGTCGCGATGCGACAGCATCGCCATCATCACGTTTTCGAGCACGGTGAGATCGGCGAAGATTTCCGGCGTCTGGAACACCCGCGCCACGCCTAGCTGGTTGATCTCGTAGGGCTTGAGACCGGTCAACTCGGTGCCGTGGAACATCACCTTGCCCTGGGTCGGCGGCAGCACGCCGACGCAGACGTTGAGCAGCGTCGACTTGCCGGCGCCGTTCGGCCCGATGATCGCGTGGGTCTCGCCCTCGCGGATGTCCAGATTCACGTCGGCCAGCGCGTGCAGGCCCGCGAAGGTCTTGTGGACGTGGTCGATGTGCAGGACGATGTCGTTGGTCGCAATCATGGCGCAACGGCCCTCTTCTTCTCGGCAGCCTTGCTCTCGGCGACCTTCTTGTCGGCCTCCGCCGCGCCGTGGCTCGACGGCATCTCCTCGATCACGCTCTCACCGAGGCCATCGCGCTGCGGCGAGTCGCCGAGCGACTTGACCCTTGGCGTGTGCTTGAAGCCGAGCAGCCGGTTGATGCCTTCCATGATGCCGCCGGGCAGGAAGCACACCACCGCCATGAACAACAGGCCAAGGGTGAGCTGCCAGCCTTCGCCGACGAACAGGCCGGCGGTCTTCACCACGCCGTCGCGGACGGCATCGGGAAGGAACGCAAAGATGAGCTGGAGCTGCTGCTCGTTGTAGGCCGAGAAGATGTTCTCGAAATACTTGATCAGGCCGGTGCCGAGCACCGGACCGAGCAGCGTGCCGGAGCCGCCGAGGATGGTCATCAGCACCACCTCGCCCGACGCGGTCCACTGCATGCGCTCTGCGCCGACCAGCGGATCGGTCGCCGCCAGCAACGAGCCGGCCAGGCCCGCGAACATGCCGGAAATCACGAAGGCGGACAGCAGATACGGCCTGGTATGATAGCCGGTATAGCCCATCCGATTCTGGTTCGACTTGATCGCGCGCAGCGTCATGCCGAACGGCGAGCGGAAGATCGCGATCGACAGGCCGAACGCCGCCACCAGCACCGCTCCGCAAATGTAGAAGCCGGTCCATCCGGTGATCGGCAGGCCGAGCAGCGACGGCGTCGGCGACACGTAACCAAGCGCGGCGTCGAGATGCCGCGGATCCTGCCGCAACACCCGCAATCCGGTCTCGCCATTGGTGATCGGCGTCAGCACCGAATACGCCATATTGTAGCACATCTGCGCGAAGGCCAGCGTCAGGATCGAGAAGTAGATGCCCGAGCGCCGCAGGCTGATGAACCCGATCGCCAGCGCCAGCAAGCCTGCGAGGATGACCGAGAACGCCACCGCCGGCAGCAGGTCCATCGAGACCAGCTTGAACGACCACACCGCGGCATAGGAGCCGACGCCGAGAAACGCGGCGTGGCCGAACGACAGATAGCCGGTGAGACCGAACAGGATGTTGAATCCGATCGCGAAGATGCCGTAGATCGCGAATTTCTGCAGCAAGTCGGGATAGCCGGCGCCGATCGGGGTGAAGATCACCGGCCCGAGCGCCACCACGATGGCGAAGCCGATCAGGAGAGCGATGTCGGCGAATTTGGAGGTGTGCTTCATCTGATCAGCTTTCCATCACGCCTTTGCGCCCCAACAATCCGCGTGGGCGCACCAACAAGATCACGACGGCGACCAGATAGATGATGATCTGGTCGATGCCCGGCACCAGGCTCTTGACCTCGTTCATCGAGGCAAACGACTGCAGAATGCCGAGCAGGAAACCCGCCAGCACCGCACCGGGCAGCGATCCCATGCCACCGACCACGACGACGACGAATGACAGCACCAGAAAATCCATCCCCATGTGATAGTCGGGCGGCACGATCGGCGTGTACATCACCCCGGCCAGACCGGCGACGACCGCCGCGAGCCCGAACACGATGGTGAAACGGCGCTCGATGTTGATGCCGAGCAGGCCGACCGTCTCGCGGTCCTGCATGCCGGCCCGCACGACCATGCCGAAGGTGGTGAGTTGCAGAAAGGCGAACACCGCCGCGATCACCGCCAGCGAAAACGCCAGATAGACGATGCGCCAGTACGGATAGACGATCGCCTCGGTCAACTGCAGGCTGCCGGAGAAGATCTGCGGCGCGGACTGCGCGATCGGATTGGCGCCGAAGAAGTGCTTGACGATCTCCTGCAACACGATGGCGAGGCCGAAGGTGACCAGGATCTGGTCGGCATGCGGGCGCTTGTAGAAGAACCGGATCAGGCCGCGCTCGATGATGATGCCGATCAGCAGCATCACGGGAATCGCCAGCAGGATCGACGCTGGCACCGAGTAGTCGATCAGAATTTTGCCCCAGTCGCCGAGCATCGCCTGGACGTAGGGCGTCTTGACCTCGAGCGGCGAGCCCCACGGGGTGGTCCGCGTTGGGTCGACTTTGACGATTTCCAAAGTCAGGAGCTTGTTGAACACCACGGCGCAGAACGCGCCGAGCATGAACAGCGCGCCGTGCGCGAAGTTCACCACGCCGAGCGTGCCGAAGGCGAGGGTCAGCCCGAGCGCGATCAGCGCATAGGCTCCTCCTTTGTCGAGGCCGTTCAGGATCTGCAGAAAAATGGCGTCCATGCGTCGTCAATCTCCCATCGAGCCACGCGCGGCGCGTGTCCACGAAATCGTCCGGCGACGAGAATCGTCACCCTGAAACTGGTATTGGCTGTACGAGCGTTGCCATGTCGTGACGACTACCGTCGCAAGACACAGCCGGCCGGCTGCGTCGCTGGAACGCAACCGACCGGAATAGGAGTCAGGCCTACCGAATTGCTTGCGGTAAATCCGACAAGGTCAGACTATCCGCACTTCTTGGCGTCCTTGGAGCCGAGTTCGCCGCCGAAGATGCTCGGGTCGTAGGTGACCTGAGACGCCGGCACGATCTTCCGAACCTCGAGCAGGTCGAACTTGTCCTTGGGCTTGTCCTTGCCCTGCACGACCAGCACGTCCTTGAAGCACTGATGATCGGCGGCGCGGTACAGCGTCTTGCCGTTGCCCATGCCGTCGAACTCGAAGCCCTCCAGCGCCTTGATCACCGCCGTTGGGTTGAAGCTGCCGGCGCGCTCGCAAGCGTCGGCATAGAGCAGCGCTTGAACGTAACAGGTCTGCGCCGCCTGCGACGGCGGCGTACCATAGGCCGCGCCGAACGATTTGGTGAAGGCGCTGGTGGCTGCGTCTTCCAGCTTCCAGTCCCAATTGGCCGTGCCGTAGATGCCCTTGATCGCATCGCCGGCGCCTTGCGCCATCAGTTCGGAGAACAGCGGCACCACGATCTCGAACTTCTTGCCATTCGCCATCTTGTCACGCAGGCCGAACTGCACCGCCTGGGTCAAGGAGTTGATCATGTCCTTGCCATAGTGGTTCAGGATCAGCACGTCGGCGCCCGAATTGAGAACCGGCGTGATGTACTGCGAGAAGTCGGCTGCGCCCAGCGGGGTGCGCACCGCCTTGGCGGTCTTCCAGCCCTGCTTCTCGGTGGCGTCTTTCATCGACTCTTCCTGGGTCCAGCCCCAGGTGTAGTCGGCGGTCAGGTGATACGCGACGCGGTCCTTGCCATAGGCCTCGGCGAGTACCGGACCGAGCGCGACGCCCGACATGTAGGCGTTGAAGAAGTGGCGAAAGCCGTAGGCTCGCTTGTCCTTGCCGGTCGTGTCGTTGGAATGGGTCAGGCCGGCCATGAAGATCACGCCGACGTCCTGGCACAGCGACTGCACAGCGACCGCTTCGGCGGACGAGGAGCCGCCGGTGATCATGATCGCGCCGTCCTTCTCGATCATCCGCTTGGCGGTGGCGCGCGCTTGGTCGGCCTTGGTCTGGGTGTCGCCGGAGACGTATGCGACCTTCTTGCCGAGCACGCCGTTGCCCTTGAGCGCCAGCGGCTTCATCGTCTTGAGCATGCCGCCGTCGCCCTCGCCATTGAGGTGCTTGACCGCGAGCTGATAGGCCTTGAGCTCGTCCATGCCTTCGTCGGCATAGGCGCCGGACTGCGGCACGTTGAAGCCGAACGTGACTTCCTTGCCCTTCGGCATGTTGCAGAAGTCGTCCGCCCAGGCGTCGCGGATGAAGAACGTCGGTGTTGCCAGCGCGGCCGCACCAGCGAGACCGGTCTTGAGAACAGTTCTACGATTGATGATGAGCTTGTCGTTCGCCATGTTTCCTCCTCGGCGTTCATAATATTCGGTGCTTCTTGTTACCGGCGCTCTCACACATGCGAGATCGTTCGGCCAGAGCTTTGGTCGCTTCTGGTTGCATGTTCGTGTTTCGGGGTTGAATCCGTCAACCGCTACGTTCGGTGTAGATGGATGGCAATTAGTTCGCTGAAAAACCAATGGTGCAATGCAGCGGGCGCGCGGACAAATACAATGCGAGGCCTTGCAGAGCGTTGGTTTCGGCGCGGTGTAGTGAGCCAGGTCTGCTCATCGCGGCGTATGGAGGCCGCTCGGTCGCCGATTCAATCGTCGCGTCAAATAGCCGCGGTAACTGCGCGGTTTGACATCGAAAAGTTCGGCGGTATCCGCTGATGTAATTGCAAATGGGCCTGCCATGGCTGAGATGCCGCGGCTGGATTGATACCAAGTGGCGTCCGTCTCCTGGATCAGTGCCGACACGGCTTCGCGAATGGTGATCACGAAGGACTGCGCCGTGCTTCGCCTTGCTCAGTTCTGGCTTGTCACAGAGTTGTGTTCTGATCCACGTCGCGTCAGCCCACGTCCAGATCCAAATCCGCCCACACCGGCACATGGTCGGACGGCTTTTCCCAGTTCCGCACGTAAGCGTCGATGCCGACATTGCGGAGCCGGTCGGTAGCCTGCGGCGACAGCAGCAGGTGGTCGATCCGCAGTCCCCAATTCTTCTGCCAGGCTCCGGCCTGGTAGTCCCAAAACGTGTATTGCCCTGGAGCGTCTGTGGTGGCGCGCAGCGCATCGGTCAGGCCGAGGCCGAGCAGGGCCTGGTAGCTTTCGCGCGTCTGCGGCCGGAACAGCGCATCGTTGAACCAGCCGGCCGGATTGTGAACGTCGGCGGGCTGCGGAATGACATTGAAATCGCCGGCCAGGATCAGCGGCTCCTCGGTTTTCAGGCGCTGCTGTGAATATTCAAGAAGCCGCGACATCCAACTGAGCTTGTAAGGATATTTCTCACTCTCCACAGGATTGCCGTTGGGCAGATAGAGGCAGGCGACACGGACCACGCCGCGCTTCAGCGACACCACGCCTTCGAGGAACCGTGCGTGCACGTCGTTGTCGTCGCCGGCGAGGCGGGGGGTGGCTTCCTCCAGCGGATATTTCGACAACAGGGCGACGCCGTTGAAGGTCTTCTGGCCGTGGGTGACGACGTTATAGCCCAGCGCTTCGATCGGCTCGCGCGGGAACGCTTCGTCGACGCATTTGATCTCCTGCAGGCAGACCACGTCAGGGTCGCACTCCTTCAGCCAGCTCACCAGATGGTCCAGCCGCTGCCTGACGGAGTTCACATTCCAGGTGGCGATCCGCATGTCATGATCCGTCGATAAAAATCCCGGCTGCTGCCATACCATGCCTGCGGGGGCTGTGGTAAGCCTCAGAAAAATCGGGCGTAATGGCGCCTCGGGAGCGAGCGGGCGGCGGATTCCGTCCGCCGCGCCAAGTTCGAAGCGGAGCGTCATGACGAAACGTCGCTGGATCATCGCCTCTTGCATTTTGGGCGCGGCTGCCGTGGCGGCAATTGCCTTGCGACCGTACTGGTCCGAAAGCCAGGTCGCATCCAAAGGCGCGCAACGGCCGCGGGTGGTGTCGGTCGAGCTGGTGAAGGCGATCCGCAAACCGATCCCGGTCGATGTCGACGCGATCGGCATGGTGACGCCGATCTCCAGCGTCGCGCTGAAATCCCGGCTCGAAACCACCATCGTGGACGTCCATTTCGAGGACGGTGCGCGGGTCAACCAAGGTGATCTGCTGTTCACGCTCGACTCGCGACAGATCGACGCCCAGATCGAGCAGGCCGAAGGCAATCTCGCCCGTGACCGCGCCCAGCTCGCCGGGGCCGAGCGAGACCTGCGCCGCTACAACGAATTGATCGGGAAAGGCGCCACCACCCAGGTCAACCTCGACAACGCCAAGACCCAGGCCGACATTCTCGCCGGAACCATCAGGGGCGCGCAGTCGGCGCTGGACAATCTGCGGGTCCAGAAGAGCTTCACCGCAATCCGCGCGCCGTTTTCCGGCCGGATCAGTGCCGCCAACGTCAAGATCGGCAATTTCGTCCGCCCGGCCGACACCGCGCCGCTGGCGACCATCAATCAGATGGCGCCGGTCTACGTCACCTTCGCGGTCCCGCAGCGGGTGCTGGTCGATCTGCGCGACGCGATGAAGGCGGGAGCCACCAAGGTCGTCGCCACCATTCCCGGCAGCAGCCGCTCGGAAGAGGGCAAGGTGGCGATGGTCGAGAACACCGTCGACGCCACCACCGGCATGGTCACGGTCCGCGGCGTTATGGACAATCGCAACGAGACGCTATGGCCGGGGACGCTGGTCAATACCAAGCTGACCGTGCGGACCGAGGAGGCCGTGGCCGTGCCGACGGTGGCGGTGCAACGCAGCCAGAGCGGCAATTTCGTGTTCGTGATCAGGGATGGCGCCGCGCATATCCAGCCGGTCACCGTCAGCCGCACCTTCATGGGGGAGTCCGTGATCACGGACGGCCTTGCGGGCGGCGAAGACGTGGTGACGGATGGCCAGTTGCTGCTGTCGGAAGGCACCAGGGTCGAGCCGCGCAGCCGCAAGGCCGGAGCCTGAGATCATGACCCTTTCCGAGCTGTGCATCCGCCGGCCGGTGCTGACCACGCTGATTACCGCGTCGATCATCGCCTTCGGGATCTTCGGCTACCGGCTGCTACCGGTCTCGGCGCTGCCGAAAGTCGACTTCCCGACCATCGCGGTCACCGCCACCCTTCCGGGCGCCAGCGCCGACACCATGGCGGCGTCGGTCGCCGGCATCATCGAGCGGCAACTCTCGACGATCGCCGGCATCTCGTCGATGTCGTCGAATTCGTCGCAGGGCACGTCGGTCATCACCATCCAGTTCGACCTCGGCCGCGAAATCGACGCCGCCGCGCTCGACGTGCAGACCGCGCTGACGATCGCGCAGCGGCGACTGCCGATCGAGATGACCACGCCGCCGAGCTTTCGGAAGGTGAACCCGGCTGAATTCCCGGTGCTGTTCGTGGCGCTGAGTTCGCCGACGTTGCCCTTGTCGGCGGTCAACGAGTACGGCGACATCACGATCGGGCAGGCGCTGTCGCAGATCCCGGGCGTCGCGCAGGTGACGATCTACGGCGCGCAGAAGTTCGCCATTCGGGTGCAGGCCGATCCGGAAGCCGCCGCGGCACGCGGGCTGTCGCTCGAGGATATCCGCGTCGCAGTGGCGCGCGCCAATTCCTCAACCCCGGTCGGCACCATGAGCGGGCCGAAGCAGGACTTCGCGCTGCAGGCTTCCGGCCAGATGGACAAGGCGGCCGACTACCGCCACATCGTCGTGGCGTGGCGCAACGGCTCTCCGGTCAAACTCGATGAAGTCGCCCGGGTCTACGACAGCGTCGAGAACGACCGGCTGGCGACCTGGTTCAACGGCGAGCGCTCGATCGTGCTGGCGATCCAGAAACAACCCGACGCCAACACCGTGGCCGTGGTCGATGGCGTTCGCGCCAAGCTGCCGTCGTTGCGGGCCCAGATCCCGCCCTCGGTCGCGATGACCGTGATGATGGACCGCTCGGTGTCGGTCCGGCAGGCGGTGTTCGACGTCCAGGAGACGCTGGCGATCGCCGTCGTGCTGGTGGTCATGGTGATTTTCCTGTTCCTGCGCAAGGCGTCGGCGACTTTCATCCCGGCGCTGGCGGTGCCGATCTCGCTGCTCGGCACCTTCGCTGTGATGTACATGCTCGACTTCTCGATCAACAACATGACGCTGCTGGCGCTCACGCTGTCGGTCGGCTTCGTGGTCGACGATGCTATCGTCATGCTCGAGAACATCATGCGCCACATCGAGCACGGCATGCGGCCGTTCGATGCGGCGCTGAAGGGCGCGCGCGAAATCGGCTTCACGATCATCTCGATCACGTTTTCGCTGATCGCGGTGTTCATCCCGGTTCTGCTGATGGGCGGCATCGTCGGCCGCGTGTTCCGCGAATTCTCGATCACCATCGCCGTGGCGATCCTGGTGTCCGGATTCGTGTCGCTGACGCTGACGCCGATGTTGTGCGCGCGAATGCTCAAGGCGCACGACCCGCACAAGAAGGAGAACATCGTCCTGCGCGGCTTCGAGGCGATGTTCAGCGGCTGGCTGCGCGGCTACGAATGGGCGCTCGACCGGGTGCTGGCGCACAAATTCCTGATGCTGCTGGTCACTTTCGCGACGCTCGGCGGCACGATCTATCTCTACATGGTGGTGCCGAAGGGGTTCTTTCCGCAGGAGGACACCGGCTTCATGATCGGCGTCACCGAAGCCGCGACCGACACCTCGTTCGAGGCGATGAAGGAACGCCAACTCGCGCTGGTCGACGTGATCAAGACCGATCCCGCTGTCGACTACATCAACAGCACGGTCGGCGCCGGCGGACCGAATGCCACCGCAAACTACGGCCGGCTCTTCATCGCGCTTAAGCCGATCAAGGAGCGCGATCCGGCCGCCAAGGTGATCTCCCGGTTGCGGGAGAAAGCGGGGCAGATCCCCGGCATGCAGGTGTTCTTTCAGAGCATCCAGAACCTCTCGATCGGCGGACGCATCTCCAAGAGCCAGTATCAATATGTGATGCAGAGCGGCGACACCGAGGCGCTGTACCGGCTGGCGCCGGAGATGCGCGACAAGATCGCCAGATTGCCGGGCCTGCTCGACGTCACCACCGATCTCTACATCAAGAACCCGCAGATGACGATCGAGATCGATCGGGAGAAGGCGGCGGTCTACGGCATCACCGTCGATCAGGTCCGCAACCAGCTCTACAACGCCTATGGCGCGCGGCAGATCGGCACCATCTACATGCCGTCGAACGACTACCAGATCATCCTCGAGGTGCAGCCGCAGTTTCGCGGTGATCCGAACGACATCTCGAAGCTGTATCTCAAGACCGGCAACAACCAGACCATTCCGATCGACGCGGTGGCGAAGATGGTGCCCACCGTCGGCCCGCTGCAGATCAATCACCAAGGTCAGCAGCCCGCGGTGACGATCTCGTTCAATCTCGCGGAAGGCCAGTCGCTCGGCGCCGCGGTCGATCGCATCACCCAGATCGAGCAGGAGTCCAATTTGCCGGTCACGATCGTGACCGGGTTCTCCGGCACGGCCCAGGTGTTTCAGGAAAGTCTGCGCGGGCAGGGCGTGTTGATCCTCGCTGCAGTGTTCGCGGCGTTCGTGATCCTCGGCATCCTCTACGAGAGCTTCATCCACCCGATCACGATCATCTCGGGGCTTCCGTCGGCCGGCATTGGGGCGATCCTGACGCTGATGCTGTTCAAGATGGAGCTGTCGGTGATCGCGATGATCGGCATCGTGATGCTGGTCGGCATCGTCAAGAAGAACGCGATCATGATGGTCGACTTCGCGCTGGAGCGGCGACGGGTCGGGCTTTCGGCCGAGCACGCCATCCGCGAGGCGGCGCTGCTGCGCTTCCGGCCGATCATGATGACGACCTTCGCCGCGATCTTCGGCACGCTGCCGATCGCGCTCGGCACCGGCGCCGGCGCCGAACTGCGCCAACCGCTCGGCGTCGCCGTGGTCGGCGGGCTGTGCGTTTCGCAATTGCTGACGCTGTTCATCACCCCGGTGATCTACATCTATCTCGACAGGATCGACCGGAAATTGAAGCGCCGGCTCGAGCCGCAGCACGAGGAACTGCCCGACGGCGAGCGCCCGCGCGCGGTGGCGGCGGAGTGATGCGGCGCTTGTTCGTTCGTCGCTTGGCCGCGAGCCTCGTTGCGATCGGGGTGCTCGGACTGGCGTCGGATCGAACCAGAGCCGACGAGCCGATCGAAATCTTCGACGCGCATCTGCACTACAACTGGGAGCCTACGCCGTACTATCAGCCCGACGAGGTGTTGGCGCTGCTTAAGCGCCATCGCGTCACCGGCATCCTGGCGACCAGCCGCCCCAACAAGGGCACGCATGTGCTGATGGACGCCAAAGCAAACGGGCTGCAGATCGTGCCGTTCATCCGGCCCTACCGGGTGCGGCCGGACATCCAGACCTGGTTCAAGGACCCGGTGATCTTCGAGCTGGTGCAGGACGAATTCAAACGCGGTTACTACCGCGGCATCGGTGAATTCCATCTCACCGGATCGGCGGCCGATACCGAAGTGGTCAAGAAGACCGTCGATTTCGCGGTCGCGCACGACCTCTATCTGCACGCTCACGCCGACGAGGAAGCCGTCGAAATCCTGATGCGGCACAATCCGCGCGCCAGGATCATCTGGGCGCATACCGGGTTCGGCCTGTCGTCCGATCGCGTCGCCGCGCTGCTGGCGAAGTATCCGAAGCTGTGGGGTGAGTTGTCCTATCGCAGCGGCATCGTCGGCAACGGCGGCGCGCTGACGCCCGAATGGCGCGGGCTGTTCGAGCGGTTTCCGGATCGCTTCCTGCTCGGCTCCGATACCTGGGTCAACGAGCGTTGGGCCGCCTATGGCGAGATCATGGCGGGCTATCGCGCGTGGCTGTCGCAACTGCCGCCGGCGATCGCGGCCAGGATCGCGCACGGCAACGCACGGGCGCTGTTCCCGGACGCGCGCTGATCGGCTGCTCGCTCAGATCGAAAAGCTCGTCCCGCAGCCGCAGGACGCCGTGGCGTTCGGGTTGTTGACCCGGAACGAGGCGCCGATCAGATCGTCGACGAAGTCGACTTCGGAGCCGGCGAGGAACGGCACCGACGCGGAATCGACCAGCACCACCGCGCCGTCGCGCGCGATCACGACATCGTCGTCGGTTCTGGCGCGATCGACGTCGAACTTGTACTGGAAGCCCGAGCAGCCGCCGCCTTCGACGCTGATCCGCAGCATCGCGCCGTCGCCTTCGCCCTTCAGGATCTCGCCGATCCGGCGCGCCGCCCGTTCGCTGATGGTGACGCTTGAGTCGGTCATGTGTCGCTCCATATCCCCTCGGGGGATTGTGCCGTCATTGGATTTGCATGCAAGCCATAGTTAAGTGCAGCGTGCCGCAGAATCAAACGGGTCGGGGGTAGCTTCAGCGTGTCGGTCGGAATGGCAGCTCCTCGCGCAGCCTTCAGCTGCGATCCGGACCGTAGCCGCGGCCGGCAGTTCGCCGAGCCGCCGAGCAGCAACCGGAGCGCGTTCCGCCGCGATTGCGACCGGGTGATCCATTCCAATGCCTTCCGCCGGCTGAAGCACAAGACCCAGGTCTTCGTGTTTCACGAGGGCGACCACTATCGCACCAGGCTGACACATAGCCTCGAGGTGGCCCAGATCGCCCGCGCGATCGCACGCCAGCTCGGCCTCGACGAGGATCTGACCGAAACGCTGGCGCTGGCGCATGATCTCGGCCATCCGCCGTTCGGCCATGCCGGCGAACGCGCGCTCGACGCTTGCCTGCGCGCGCACGGCGGTTTTGACCACAATGCGCAGACATTGCGGGTGCTGACGGCATTGGAGCACCGTTATCCGGATTTCGACGGGCTGAATCTCACTTGGGAGACGCTGGAAGGCGTGGTCAAGCACAACGGCCCGCTCACCGACCGCGCCGGCCGGCCGCTGCCGCGTTATGCCGAGAGCGGCGCACCGATCGGCATCGTCGAATTCAGCCAGCGCTTCGACCTCGAATTATGGAGCTTTGCCTCGCTCGAAGCCCAGGTCGCGGCGCTTGCCGACGACATCGCCTACGACGCCCACGACATCGACGACGGTCTCCGCGCCGGGCTGTTCCGGGTCGATGATCTGCGCGCCGTGCCGCTGACCGCCTCGATCATCGACAAGATTGGTCGGCGCTATCCCGCTCTGGACGAGAGCCGGCGGGGGGCGGAACTGGTGCGCGAGCTGATTTCGCATCTGATCAGTGCTGTCACGGCCGAGACGATGCGGCGGCTCGGCGAGGCGGCGCCACGATCGGCCGAGGACGTGCGCCGTGCCAGCACGGCGATGGTCGCCTTTCCGGCCGAAACGGCCGCTGCGGAGGCCCAGATCAAGACGTTTCTTTGGACCCATATGTACCGCGCCGAGCGCGTGATGGCGGTGATGAACGACGCCGAGGCGATCGTCGCCGACCTTTTCCGGCGCTATTGCGACCACCCGGACGATCTGCCGCCGGACTGGCTGCCGGCCGACGGCCCGGTCGCCGAATGCGAGGCCGACCGCTTCCGCCGGATCCGAAATTTCATCGCCGGCATGACCGACCGTTACGCGCTGACCGAACATCAGCGGCTTTTTGACTCGACCCCGGATTTGCGTTAGGCGGCCGGACCGGCCGACTAGGGCCAATTCCCTTTTTCAGAACTGAAATCCATGCCCGATCAAGCGATCCCGACGCATCTTTTCGCCCAGATTCTCGCGCGTGTGCACGCGGCCTGTGTCGCGCTCGCCGGCGAGGACACGCTGCCTGAAGGGGTGGATCTGTCGCGCATCGTGGTCGAACCACCAAAGGACGCCTCGCACGGCGACATGGCGACCAACGCCGCGATGGTGCTGGCAAAGGACGCCAAGGCCAAGCCGCGCGATCTCGCCGAGAAGATCGCCGAGAAGCTGCGGGCCGAGGACCAGATCGCAGAGGTGGTGATCGCGGGACCGGGCTTCATCAATCTGACGCTGAAGCCGGCGGTGTGGGCGCAGGCGCTACGCGCGGTGCTCGACGCGGGCGCCAGCTACGGCCGTAGCCGGATCGGCGGCGCCGAGAAGGTCAACGTCGAATACGTCTCCGCCAACCCCACCGGGCCGATGCATGTCGGCCATTGCCGCGGCGCGGTGTTCGGCGATGCGCTGGCGAATCTGCTGGAGACTGCCGGCTACGACGTCACCCGCGAATACTACATCAACGACGCCGGTGCGCAGGTCGACGTGCTGGCGCGCTCCGCGTTCCTGCGCTATCGCGAAGCGCTCGGCGAGCCGATCGGCGAGATCCCGGAAGGACTGTATCCGGGCGACTATCTCGTTCCGGTCGGCACTGCGCTTGCCGCCGAACATGGCCCAGCGTTGAAAGAAATGACTGAGCCGCAGTTGCTTTCGGCGGTACGCGCGAAAGCCATCGCGATGATGATGGAGATGATCAGGGCCGATCTCGCCGCGCTCGCGATCACGCATGAGGTGTTCTTCTCGGAGCGTTCGCTGATCGAGGGCGAGCGCAATCGGGTCGCCGACACCATCGATTTCCTGCGCGCCAAGGGCGACGTGTATCAGGGCCGTCTGCCGCCACCGAAGGGCGCGCCGGTCGAGGACTACGAGGACCGCGAGCAGACGCTGTTCCGCGCCACCGCCTATGGCGACGACGTCGACCGGCCGCTGCTGAAGTCGGACGGCTCCTACACCTACTTTGCTTCCGACATCGCCTACCACAAGGTGAAGTTCGACGCCGGCTTCGGCAACATGGTCGACGTCTGGGGCGCCGATCATGGCGGCTACATCAAGCGGATGCAGGCTGCCATCACCGCGGTCACCGGCGGCGAGGGCGCGCTCGACGTCAAGATCGTCCAGCTCGTCCGCCTGCTGCGCAACGGCGAGCCGGTGAAGATGTCCAAGCGCTCGGGCGATTTCGTCACGCTGCGCGAGGTGGTCGACGAGGTCGGTTCCGACGCCGTCCGGTTCATGATGCTGTTCCGCAAGAACGATGCGGTGCTCGACTTCGACCTCGCCAAGGTGATCGAGCAGTCGAAGGACAACCCCGTTTTCTACGTCCAGTACGGCCATGCCCGTGGCCATTCGATCTTCCGCAACGCCAAGGAAGCGTTCCCGGACCTGCCAGACGCGACCGAGGATCGCATCGCTTTCCTGAAGGCCGCGGACGTGGAGCGGCTGACCGACCCTGTGGAGCTCGATCTGCTGCGACGTCTGGCGCTGTTCCCGCGCACCATCGAGGCCGCGGCGCTGGCCCACGAGCCGCACCGGGTCGCTTTCTATCTCTATGATCTCGCCAGCGAATTTCACGCGCTCTGGACGCGCGGGCGCGATTTGCCTCATTTACGCTTCATTATCAATAATGATGCAGAGATTACCAAGGCGCGACTGGCAATGGTCCAGGGCGTCGTCTCGGTTCTGGCATCTGGGCTTGCCATTCTCGGCGTCACTGCGCCGGACGAGATGAGGTAGGGGGACAGCCGGTCAGATGGGGATCTGTGGCGGCTTTTGAGAGCAGTTGATCTTCTGCGTAAGCGGGTTTGGCGGCTTTCCCGAATGGGACGCGACATCACATGACCAACCGATATCAGGACCGACCTTACCCGGCGGACGACGAGGACCACTCGGCCTACGCCCAGCGCAAGCCCGAGAATGACCCGCTCGCAGAACTCGCGCGCCTGATCGGTCAGACTGATCCATTCGGGAGCGAGGCTCCGCCGTCCGGTCGACAGTCGTCGCGAGCGACCGACTTTCGCCTGAGCAGCCCTCCGCCGCCACCGATCGAGGAGGATGGGCTGCCGCCGACGCCGTCGTGGTTGCAGCATCGCCGTGCCGCCGATCCGGAACCTGCGCCGCCGCCCGCACCCGAGCCGGACTTCAGCCGGCCGCCGTCGTTCGTCACTGCCGTGTCTCCGCGGCTGGCCGATCCCGGCTACGACCAGACGCCCTTCGAGCCGCGATCGTTCGACCAGAGTGTTTTCGAGCAGGCGGCCGAGGTGCCGAATTATCACGACCCGCGCTACCCCGTGCAGCAGCCCTTGCCGCTGGAGCAGCCGCAATTCGTGCCCGCCCGCTACGACGATGCACTGTATGGCCAGCTCGATCCAGCGGAGGTGCGCCCGGACGCGAACTATCCCGAAGCGCCGTATGGCTACGATGACGGCTATGCCGACGAGCCGGACAGCCGTGCCTACAAGCCTCGCCGCAACAATATGATGACCGTGGTGGCGGTGCTCGCGCTCGCCGTTGTGGGCACCGGCGGCGCATTCGCGTATCGCAGTTTCACCAGCGGCCCCCGTACCGGCGAACCGCCGGTGATCAAGGCCGATACCAGCCCGACAAAGGTGATGGCCGCGCCATCCGCCTCCGCGGACGCTGCCGGCAAACCGATCCAGGATCGGCTGGCTGCCGGCAACAACATCGAAGCGCTGGTGTCCCGCGAAGAGCAGCCGGCTGACCCGGCTCGGGCGGGGCAGGGCACGCGCGTGGTGCTGCCGCAGCTCAATCAGAACCCAAATCCACCCGCAGTCTCAGCCGTCGCGCCCGGCCCGAAGCCGAACCTGGCGCCGCCGAACAACGGCACGCTCGCCGGCGAGGAGCCGCGGCGGATCAAGACCTTCAGCATCCGTCCTGATCAGGCCGATCAGGCCGCGGCACCGGTCAACGTCGCAGCTCCTGCAACCCGGCAGGCTGCCCGCGTGCCGGCTCCGTCCGCTCCCGCGCAGCGGCCGGCGACGCGCCCGCTGGAGGACGCCAACGCCTCCGCCGGTACTGCGCCATTGTCGCTGTCGCCGAATTCCGGCGGATCTCCGGCCCCTAATCAGCGGGTGGCCTCGCTGCCGGCCGCTGAATCGGCCGGCGCCGGCGGCTATGTGGTGCAGGTCTCGTCGCAGCGCAGCGAGGCGGATGCCAAGGCGTCCTATCGGACGCTGCAAGGTAAGTTCCCCTCCGTGCTCGGTCCGCGGTCGCCGGTGATCAAGCGTGCTGATCTAGGCAGCAAGGGCGTGTATTACCGTGCCATGGTCGGGCCGTTCGGCAGCTCCGAAGAGGCGTCTAGACTCTGCAGCAGTCTGAAAAGTGCCGGCGGACAGTGCGTCGTCCAGAGGAATTAACGGCCGTTTCCTTGACCCTGGAGGCGCGCGCGGGCTAAGCGGCCCTGTATGAGTTCGCGCGCCTTCATCACCGGAATATCCGGCCTTGGTCTCACCGACGACGAGCGCGGATTTCTCCGTGAATCGCGGCCGTGGGGCTTCATTCTATTCAAGCGGAACGTCGACAATCCGGCTCAACTTGCCGGATTGGTTCAACAATTACGTGCCGAGATCGGCCAGCCCGACGCCCCGGTCCTGATCGATCAGGAGGGTGGACGCGTGCAACGGCTCGGCCCGCCGCATTGGCCGGTTTACCCGCGCGGGGCTGTTTTCTCGGCGATTTACGATATCGATTCGCAGCTCGGTCTTGCCGCGGCGCGTCTCAGCGCCCGGCTGATTGCCGCGGACCTGTACGATCTCGGGATCACCGTCGACTGCCTGCCGCTCGCCGACGTGCCGGTGGCAGGCGCCGATGCCGTGATCGGCGATCGCGCCTACGGCACCGAGCCCGCCAAGGTGGCGGCGATCGCCCGTGCGGTCACCGAGGGCCTGGAGCAAGGCTCCGTGCTGCCGGTCCTCAAACATATCCCCGGCCATGGACGCGCCACCGCAGACAGCCATTTCCGCCTGCCGACGGTCGATACGCCCCGTGACGAGCTCGAACGCACCGATTTCGCCGCGTTTCAGCCGCTCGCCGATCTGCCGATGGCTATGACTGCACATGTTGTGTTTAGCGCCCTCGATCCCGCCCAACCCGCGACGACTTCTGCGACAATCATCGATCAGGTGATTCGCAAGCGAATCGGGTTCCAAGGATTGCTGATGAGCGACGACGTCTCGATGAATGCGCTGGAGGGCACGATCGCGGATCGCACGCGCGCGAGCCTCGCGGCCGGCTGCGACGTCGTCCTGCATTGCAACGGCAAGCTCGACGAAATGCGGCAGGTGGCCGCCGAGGCGACGGAGCTGACCGGCTTGGCGCTGCAGCGCGCAGAGGCGGCGCTGGCGTCGCGCAAGCCGCCGCAACCGTTCGACCGCAGAGCCGCACGCGCCGAACTCGAAACCTTGATCGTCCGCGCAGGGATGAGCGCATGACTGCTGAAATTCTGCAATTCGACACTGGCCGGCCTGCGGAGCAGGTCGACCAGGACGAGGCGCTCGTCATCGACGTCGAGGGCTACGAAGGCCCGCTCGATCTGCTGCTCACGCTGGCGCGGCAGCAGAAGGTCGATCTGCACAAGATCTCGATCCTGGCGCTCGCCGACCAATATCTGCTGTTCATCGAGGAAGCGCGAAAGATTCGCCTCGAGCTCGCCGCCGACTATCTGGTGATGGCGGCGTGGCTGGCGTTTCTGAAATCGCGGCTGCTGCTGCCGGAGCCGCCGGCGGCCGAAGGTCCGAGCGCCGAGGACATGGCGACCGCGCTCGCCAACCGGCTGCGCCGGCTGGAGGCGATCCGCGAAGCCGCCAACCGGCTGATGACGCGGCCGCAGCTGCAGCGCGAGATCTTTCCACGCGGCATGGCGGAGGCGATCGACGAGATCAAGCATCCGAAATTCACGGCGACGCTGTACGACCTGCTCAGCGCCTATGCGACGCAGCGCCAGTCGCGCGTGCTCGCCAGCGTGCATCTCGCGCGGCGCACGGTGTGGTCGCTGAGCGAGGCGCGCGCGTCGCTGGAGCGGCTGGTCGGCCTCGCCGAGGACTGGAGCCGGCTCGACGAGTATCTGCTGCGTTATCTCGCCGATCCTTCGCAGAAGGCAACGGTGCTGGCGTCGAGTTTCGCCGCGGCGCTGGAGCTGGTGCGCGAGGGCGAAGTCGAACTGCATCAGTCGGGGCCTCTCGCGCCTTTGTATTTTCGTAAGCGTCCGCCGTCTCCAGCGATGGAAGCGGCGGCCGTGCCGGACGTTCCGGCAGGGTAGTGGAAGAAGGAGAGCGAGCCATGGCAAGTCTGGCGGAGAAGCGCATCGTGGAGTTCGAACCCAAAGTCGAACAATCCGAGGTCAGCGCCGAACAGCAGCCGCAAACCCGGCCCGAGGAACTGCGCCTTCTGGAAGCCCTGCTGTTCGCCTCGACCGAACCGCTCGAACAGTCGGCGCTCGCCAAGCGGATGCCGGACGGCGTCGACATCAAGGCGGCGCTGGCGCAACTCCAGGCCGATTACGCGCATCGCGGCGTCAACCTGGTGCGCATCGCCAGCAAATGGACGTTCCGCACCGCCGGCGATCTCGCCTGGCTGATGACGCGCGAGACCACCGAGACCCGCAAGCTGTCGCGGGCCGCGATCGAGATGCTGGCGATCATCGCCTATCACCAGCCGATCACCCGCGCCGAAATCGAAGAGATCCGCGGCGTGGTGACTTCGAAGGGCACGCTCGACGTGCTGCTGGAGACCGGCTGGATTCGGCCGCGTGGCCGCCGCAAGACTCCGGGCCGGCCGCTGACCTTCGGCACCACCGAGAGCTTCCTGTCGCAGTTCAGCCTCGAGGCGCTGAGCGATCTGCCGGGCCTCGAAGAGCTGAAGGGCTCGGGTCTGCTCGACACCCGTCTGCCGACCGGCTTCAACGTGCCGACGCCGTCGGACGATCCGACGCTGCGTGAGGACGAAGACCCGCTGGAATCCGGCGATCTCGAATTGGCGCTGGCGCCGGTCGCCGACCCGGAATTCGACGAAGCCGGTGCTGCGGCTCAGGCGGCCGAGGCGGAGACCGCTTCTGCTGCGACCGTCGAGGCTGAAATCGGCGAATCCGCGACCGGCTTTGCCGAGACGTCCGAGGATCAGCCTGCGGAGGCCGAGGTCGGCTTCGCTGAAGCCGATGAGGACGGATCGGACGCCACGGATACCGGCGCCGCGAACGAGGCGGTGCCGGAGACGCTCGAATACGATCAGTTCGACGACGAAACGGGCGCGTCGGACGCGGCTGATACCGAAACCGCGGAGCTTGATACCGCTGAGGTCGACGAAACCGAGGCGGACGACGGCAACGGCGACAACAAAGACGGTCACGAGCCGGTCTGACTCGCGTTAAGCGCGACGACAGGAACCTCCAGCCGCGACGATCACGACGCCGTTGCCGCGGCTTAAATCCTTGTTTTTGGCCGCTCTTGCCCCTAGTTTCTGACAAAGGCCACGGGCTGGTGCGCCGGTCGAGTTTCGGGAGATTGCAGGATGGGTTCACTCAGTATCTGGCACTGGATCGTCGTTATCGCGGTCGTCCTGCTGCTGTTCGGTCGCGGCAAGATTTCCGACCTGATGGGCGACGTCGCCCAGGGTATCAAGTCCTTCAAGAAGGGCTTGCAGGACGATGAAAAGACTGCCGAAAAGCCCGACGCCGTGAAATCGCTCGATCACAACGCGACGGCCGGCGCGCAGCCGAATCGTACCGACGTCGGCAGCAAGGCGGTCTGACGCCGACGCCTTTGCCGGGCGTGTCGCGGGCTGATTTTGCTTGCGGCAAAGTGGTGGCAAAGCGAAGGCGCTTGTGGTCGCAAGCCGCCTCGGGCAGGAGTGATCGCTGAGGCGGCTGCCGATGTCGGCCCGCAAGCGCAGTTTGGCATCTTCGGCAGTTCTCATGTTCGACATCGGGTGGAGTGAACTGGTCGTGATCGGAGTCGTCGCACTGGTCGCGATCGGCCCGAAGGAACTCCCCGGCGTGCTCCGCATGGTCGGCCAGTGGATGGGCAAGGCGCGCAAGCTCGCCTCCGAATTCCAGGGCCAGTTTCAGGAAGCGATGCGCGAGGCCGAGATGGCCGACCTCAAGAAGTCGTTCGACGAGGTCAAGGAAGCGACCGCAGGCCTGTCGACCAACAACATGCTGACCAAGCTCGGCAGCGAGCTCTCCGAAGCCGCGGCAATCGACAAGAGTGCGCTCGACACCCCGCCGGTCGAGCCGACCACCCCGGCGCCGCCGACGCCCGAGACCTTCATCGAGGCCACCAGCCATCAGGCCGTCACCGGCGAGCCGCTGGCGATCGTCAGCGAGGCGCAGGCCGCGGGGCACGGCACGCTTCCGGTGCCGGCCGAAACCCACGCGCTCGCCACCAACGATCTGGCGCCGCCGGATCTGGCGCACCCCGCGCCCGCTCACAATTCCGACCCCGCCAACTCCGAACCCGCCAAGGACGCCAAAGCCTCATGAGCGCCGAGGACATCGAAGCCTCCAAGGCGCCGTTGATGGATCATCTGATCGAGCTGCGCTCGCGGCTGATCAAGGCGCTGCTCGCCTTCGGCATCGCCTTCATCTTCTGCTTCTTCTTCGCCAAGCAGATCTACAACGTGCTGGTGTGGCCGTTCGTCTGGGTCGCGGGCGCGGAGAATTCGAAATTCATCTACACCGCGCTGCTGGAATACTTCCTCACCCAGCTCAAGCTGGCGATGTTCGGCGCCGGCTTCATCTCGTTCCCGATCATCGCGACGCAGATCTACAAATTCGTCGCGCCCGGCCTCTACAAGCACGAGAAGAACGCCTTCCTGCCGTATCTGGTGGCGACGCCGGTGTTCTTCGCGCTCGGCTCGCTGCTGGTGTATTTCATCGTGCTGCCGATGCTGGTGCGGTTTTCGCTCGGGATGCAGCAGATCGGCGGCGACGAGACCGCGCAGATCCAGTTGCTGCCCAAGGTCGGCGAATATCTGTCGCTGATGATGTCGCTGATCTTCGCCTTCGGCCTGGCGTTCCAGCTCCCGGTGATCCTGACGCTGCTCGGCCGCATCGGCGTGCTGACCTCCAAGCAGCTCCGCGAGAAGCGGCGCTATTTCATCGTCGGCTCGTTCGTGATCGCCGCGGTGCTGACGCCGCCCGACGTCATCAGCCAGATGTCGCTGGCGCTGCCGCTGATGGTTCTCTACGAGGGCTCGATCTTCGCCGTGGCGTTCGTCGAGAGGGATCTGAAGGCCAAGGCGGCGGCGGCAGCATCGGCCGATTCGACCGAGGCTCCACCGCCGGCTGCGGGGTAGGACTCTCTACGCATTTTGCCGTCATCCTGAGGAGGCCGGCATCGCCCGAAGGGCGAGGCTGGCCGGCTCGAAGGATGGCCGCGGGCGCACTTGCCGCGCGCAGTCCGCGTCGCCGCATCCTTCGAGGCTCGCTGCGCTCACGCCTCAGGATGACGACTCAGGAGATGGTTGGCGAGCGCCTGACCATCGTCATGCCCGGCCTTGTGCCGGACACCCTCGTCTTTTACAGACCTTCCACCGCAAAACGTGGATGGCCGGGACGAGCCCGGCCATGACGGGGCCAATTCCATGCATGACATCAAAGCGATCCGCGACAATCCGGCTGCGTTCGACGCGGCGTTCACGCGGCGCGGGCTTTCGCCGATCGCGGACAGCCTGATCAAGCTCGACGAGACCCGGCGCACGGCGATCCTCGCCTCGGAGCAGGCGCAGGCGCGGCGCAATGCGGCGTCGAAGGAGATCGGCGACGCCAAGAAGGCCAAGGACAATGCGCGGGCCGATGCGCTGATGGCCGAGGTCGCCGAGCTCAAGCTCACCATGCCGGCGCTGGAAGAGGCTGTGAAGAAGGCCGACGAGGCGCTGAAGAAGGCGCTGTCGGAAATCCCGAACCTGCCGCTCACCGAGGTGCCGGAAGGCGCCGACGAGCACGGCAATGTCGAGCATCATCGCTTCGGCGCCAAGCGCAACTACGCGTTCACGCCGAAGCCGCATTACGATCTCGGCGAAGCGCTGGGGATGATGGACTTCGCAGCCGCCGCGAAGATCAGCGGCGCACGCTTCGTCGTGCTGAAGAAGGGGCTCGCGAGGCTCGAACGCGCGATCGGGCAGTTCTTCCTCGATGTTCACACCGGCGAGCACGGCTACACCGAAGTGAACCCGCCGCTGCTTGTCAAAGAGGAGGCGATGTTCGGAACGGCGCAAATGCCGAAGTTTGAAGATGATCAGTTCTGGACCGACCCGCGCAATCCTAACTGGGAATCCGAAGTCATGGACGCAATTAAGCGACATGCAAAAAGCTCACTGGGACCAGGTGAAGGGCCTTTTTCACGCGAATGGGTCGATCAATATGCGGAACGATTGATGGAGAGCGCCGCTTCGCTCTTTATGATTCAGAACTATTGGGAGACCACCGAGTTCGATGGTGTTCAACGCCTTGACAGGCGCCTCGGGCTCATCCCCACCGCCGAAGTCTCGCTCACCAATCTCGTCCGCGAATCTATCCTCGACGAGAAAGAGCTGCCGATGCGGCTGACGGCGTTGACGCCGTGCTTCCGCGCCGAGGCGGGTGCGGCGGGGCGGGATACGCGCGGGATGATCCGGCAGCATCAGTTCACCAAGGTCGAACTGGTGTCGATCACCACGCCGGAGCAGAGCAAGGACGAGCACGAGCGGATGCTGGCTTGCGCCGAGGAAGTGCTGCGCCGGCTCGGGCTGCACTATCGCGTCATGACGCTGTGCACCGGCGACATGGGTTTTGCCTCGCAGAAGACCTACGACATCGAGGTCTGGATGCCGGGGCAAGGGGAAGGCGGCGCTTACCGCGAGATTTCATCGTGCTCGGTGTGCGGCGACTTCCAGGCGCGCCGGATGGATGCGCGTTCGCGCGGGCCGGACGGCAAGCCGCGTTTCGTGCACACGCTCAACGGTTCCGGCACCGCGGTCGGCCGCGCGCTGATCGCGGTGATCGAGAACTATCAGCAGGAGGACGGCTCGATCGCCGTCCCCGACGCGCTGCTGCCCTATATGGGCGGGCTGAAGGCGATCGCGAAGGCGTAGGCGCGATGACTCTCCCCGTCATTGCGAGCCCAACGGGTCGGTGCTGTGCACCGCCCGATGACAAGCTCCGGCGAAGCAATCCAGAAGCGCCGTACTCGGCGCTGGATTGCTTCGTCGCGGAGCTTGTGCCCGGACAGCGCGTCGCGCTGATCCGGGTGCTCCTCGCAATGACGGTGCTGCTGGCGGGAGTTCTCGCGACTCCCGCTTTCGCCCAATCGCCGGCCGAACTGATCTCGCAGTTCCGCGCCAAGAACGGCGAGGGCGCGGTGACGCTCGACGCGACCCTGAATGCGGTCGCGCAGGAGCAGGCCAGCGCGATGGCGGCGAAGGACGTGCTCGATCACGACGTCGCAGGCTCGTTCACCGCGCGCGTGGCGCGATCGAACGCCGGCAGCGCCGCCGAGAACATCGCCTATGGATACGCCGATTTTCCGCGCACGCTCGGGCAGTGGATCAATTCGTCGGGCCACCGTCGCAATCTGTTGCTGAAGGGCGCCTCGAAAGTCGGCATAGCCAACGCCAAGAGCGCCAGCGGCCGGACCTATTGGGCGATGGTGATCGCCGGCGATTACGAGAAACCGAAACCGAAGCCTGAATCGAAACCGGCCAAGGACAAGGCCGGCAAGGACAAGCCTGCCAAGGACAAATCCGCCAAGGACAGGCCTGGCAAGGAGAAGTCTGGCAAGACCAATCCGAGCAAGTCGAAACCTCAGCCCAAGCGCGACTGCACCATCAAGCTGCTGGGGCTCTGCATCTGACCTCCATGTTCCCCGGACGCGCCGCGGCACGCAGTGCCGCTGCGCAGATCCGGGGTCCCGGTGAGGCGGGTGCGGTCGCATTTCGGTCGAATGTGCAACCGCTGCAGCCGCAACGATTCGTCCCCGCGCAGGCGGGGACCCATATCCCCTGGCTTTTCAAGTTGAAGACGGGCCTCTGCCGCAGCGATTCAATCGAGACGCTGCGGCGTATGGATCCCCGCCTGCGCGGGGACGACATGCTGATAGGCAATGGCCAAAACGCTGCGCGCTGCGCCGCGCCCGGGACGCGTGATCACTTCGACGCCACCTTGTGCGACTTCGCGGCGGCGAAGTCGCGGTCCATCACGGCGCGGCAGCCGGTCGAGAGCTTGGTGCGGTTGCTGCGCATGCAGGCGGTGATCTTCGGGATGCTCGGGATTTCCGACGAGCACAGCTTGAAGGCGTCGTTGGTGCACATCTGCGCGGCTTCCGAGCTGTAGGCGAAGCTCGCGCTCGAGCCTGCCGGGAGCAGGGCCGCGACGAGCAGCGCGAAACCGATTCGGCGGATCATTTGCGTGCGGGTGGCGGTCATGGTCGGCTCCCTTGGGTCGGCCGCGGCGCGGCGTGTCGATGGCTGAACCCTGCCAGCAACATTCTCCGACGACTGTGATAGGCATCACACGGAAGCGGCGGTCGCTATTTGCCTCTCGGTCGTCCGCCGGATAAGACCACGTCCATCACCGACGAACTGACGAAAGGCGCCCGAACGACATGCGGATTCTGTGCACCAATGACGATGGCATCCATGCGCCCGGGCTCAAGGCGGTCGAGGAGATCGCCCGCGCGCTGTCCGACGACGTCTGGGTGGTGGCGCCGGAACTCGACCAGTCGGGCGTATCGCATTCGCTCTCGCTGAACGACCCGCTGCGGCTGCGTGAAGTCGGTCCGCGGCATTTCGCCGTGCGCGGCACCCCGACCGATTGCGTGATCATGGGCGCGCGGCACATTCTCGGCGACAAGGCGCCGGATCTGGTGCTGTCCGGCGTCAACAGGGGCCGCAACGTCGCCGAGGACGTGGTTTATTCAGGCACCATCGCCGGTGCGCTGGAAGGCACCATTCTGGGGTTTCCGTCGTTCGCGCTGTCGCAGGAATTCACGCTCGAGACCCGCAACACGCCGCTGTGGGACACCGCCAAGGCGCACGGTCCCGAAATCCTGCGCAAGGCGATCAAGGCCGGCGTGCCGAAGAACACGGTGATCAACATCAACTTCCCGGCCTGCGCGCCCGACGAGGTCAAGGGCGTCCAGGTGACCCGGCAGGGCAAGCGCAATCAGGGCTTCCTGCGGATCGACGAGCGCCACGACGGCCGCGGCAATCCGTATTTCTGGATCGGCTTCGAGCGCATCGCCGTGGTCGACATGCCCGCCGAGGGCACCGATCTCGCCGCGCTGGCGGCGAAGTACGTCTCGGTCACGCCGCTGCGGCTCGACCGCACCGACGAGGCGTTCTCCGCGACGCTGGCGCAGACGCTGGGGTGATCTGGACGTCGTAAGGTTACTAGGGTGGGCAAAGCGGAGCGTGCCCACGCGCGCGATGCCGCAGCGATGTGATCGTTGCGCGTGGGCACGGCGCAAGGGCGCCTTTGCCCACCCTACAAGCTGCCGTCATCTGCAGGCGCGAGCGTAGCGAGCCTCGAAGGGATGACGTCGAATCCGTTGGGGCGGCGAACTACGCCGCGCCGCGCAGCGTGGTGTCGAGCAATTGCTTCAGCGATTCGATCTGGAACGGCTTCTGCAGCGCCGGGCGGTCGCGGTAGTCTTCCGGCACGCCCTGGGTGCCGTAGCCGGTGGCGAAGATGAAGGGGCGGTTGCGCGCCTTCAGCACGTCGGCGACCGGCGAGATCACCTTGCCGTTGACGTTGACGTCGAGGATCGCGACGTCGAATTCGGTCGTGCCGGCGAGCTTGACGGCTTCGTTGATCTCGCCGGTTTCGGCGGCGACGCTGAAGCCGAGCTCCTCCAGCATGTCGACGACCATCATCCTGATCATCGCCTCGTCTTCGACCAGGAAGACGGTGCGGGCCGGCTTGTCGATCGTCATTGGGTATCCCCTTGGAGCCGCCCGCAATCTGGGCTGACATCTCGATTGTAAACTCGCAAAAACCCCAGTGCAAAGCAATCGCAACCTGCGGCCGCTGCGAGGCATCCAAGCACAGGCTTGCCAGAATTCCCTCGTCCATCCAACAATTTGATCGAATCGCGGAATTCGGCGATGGAACCGGGGCCGCTGCGGTCCCGTGCCGGCCGAGCGAGGGACGATGATCACCGTGGCGGCGCCGCCGGAAAAGATGCTGTTTCAACTGAGCCTGCGACGCCGCGGCATCAGTGACCGCGGGGTGCTGCAGGCGATGGAATCGGTGCCGCGGGACCGCTTCGTCGATCCGGTGCATCGCGACAGCGCCTGGCGCGACACCGCGCTGCCGATCGCCTGCGGCCAGACCATCAGCCAGCCCTTCGTCATCGCCTACATGACCGAGCAGCTCCAGCTCCAGCCCGGCCTCCGTCTGCTCGAGATCGGCACCGGCTCGGGGTACCATGCAGCGGTGCTGTCGCTGCTGGTGCGCGACGTCGTCAGCGTCGAACGCTTCAAGACGCTCGCCGACCGCGCCCGCGCCCGGCTGAAGGAGCTGAACTACGCCAATGTCGAGGTGGTGCTGGGCGACGGTTTCGCATTGCCGGAGGGGCAGGGCACCTTCGACCGCATCCTGGTGACCGCGGCGATGGCCGAGCTGCCGCAGCCGCTGCTCGACCTGCTCGACCCGGACGGCATCCTGATCGCACCGATCGGGCCGGGCAACGGCCGGCAGACGCTGATCCGGGTGCAGCGCAAGAACGACGGTTTCCTCCGCAAACCGCTGGTGGATGTGCGGTTCGTGCCGGCGCTGCCGGGCATCGCCCGCGAGCTCTGAGCATCGCACGTCAAGACCCGTCGTGACGCAGGGTTAAACGCTTGTTTACTGCCGACGTGTTTACTCAATTTACCTTGAGTTGCGTATGAGTGAGTAACCATGTCCCGCGTAGTCGAGTTGCTTTACTCGCGCCGGGCCCCGCAAATGGCGGTGCTGGCGTTCGTTTCGGTCGGATTCAGCGCGTGTAGCGCGGACATGCAGACCCGTTTTCAGCAGGCTCCGTTCGGGCCCGTCGAAACCACCGGGTCGGTGCAGCGGCCGCAGCAACAGCAACAGCGCTATTCCGAGCAGCGCGAGCTGCCGCAATATGCGCGGCCACAATATCAGGCAGCCCAGCCGCATTATCAGTCGCAGGCCTTGCCGCCGATCTCCACGCCGTCGTCCTATCCGGTCGCGGGCGGGGGCAGCGGCATGTCCGGCGGCGGACGCGGCGTCGGGTCGTACGAGCCGCCCGCGCGCGCGCCGATTGAGGCGACCGGCACCGTGCCGGTGCGTTCGGTCGCCGCGGCACGGCCGGCTCCCGCTCCCGCGCCGGCACCAGTTCCGGCCAGCGGCACCACCATCATCGTCGGAACCAGCGATACGCTGGAAGGCCTGTCGCGCCGCTATAACGTCTCGACCGCCGATATTCTGCACGCCAACGGCTACAAGGGGCCGCGCCGTCTGCAGCCCGGCCAGTCGCTGGTGATCCCGAGCCGCACCGCCACCCTGCAGGCGCCGGCCGCTGCGCCGCCGGTCGCCCGTCCGGTCGCTTCGGCCCCCGCGCCGGTCGCCGCCGCGACGCCGCCGCGGGTGCACTACGTCAACAGCGGCGATACGCTGATGAACATCGCCCGCCGCAACAACATCTCGCTGAGCGAGCTGGCCCGCGCCAATCGTCTCGACACCAACACGCGGCTCAAACCCGGCATGAAGATCAACGTGCCGGGCAGCCGCGCGACCGCAGCGGCGCCTCCCGCCGCCGCTCCGGCCCCGGTCGCTGCCGCGCCCGTCGCCGCACCGCCGGTGCGGATGGCCGCCGCGGCGCCGGCCGATCCTGTGCAGAAGGCGCGCCTGGTCTCGCCGACCGAAACGCCTGCGGCGGCCGAGCCTGCCGAAGCCTCGCCGGTCAAGGCGGCGGAGGCGACCGGCGCGCTGCCGAGCTTCCGCTGGCCGGTGCGCGGCCGCGTCATCACCGCCTACGGTGCCAAGACCAACGGCAAGTCGAACGACGGCATCAACCTCGCGGTGCCGGAAGGCACCCCGATCAAGGCGGCCGAGGACGGCGTCGTGGCCTATTCGGGCAACGAGCTGAAAGGCTACGGCAATCTGGTGCTGGTGCGGCATTCCAACGGCTACGTCACCGCCTACGCCCATGCCAGCGAACTGATGGTCAAGCGCGGCGAGACCATCAAGCGCGGCCAGACCATCGCGAAATCCGGACAGACCGGCGAAGTCGGCTCACCGCAGCTTCACTTCGAGATCCGCAAGGGATCGTCCCCGGTCGATCCGCTCAAGTTCCTCAACGGCGCCTGAGCAACGCCGTCGAGGGAAGTGCCTGACAAGCGAAATGCCCGGCCGCAAGGTCGGGCATTTTTCTTGGTCTTGTGAGCGTTCGCTTTCGGATGAAAAACTCTCCGCGCCGTCATTGCGAGCGCAGCGAAGCAATCCAGTCCTTCGCCCAGAGCTGGATTGCTTCGTCGCTGCGCTCCTCGCAATGACGCAAAGAGTTCATGAGATCCGATTACTTGCCGCCGAGCCGCACCTTCAGCCGGCCGGCGAGGTCCTGCACGAACTGCCAGGCGACGCGGCCGGAGCGCGAGCCGCGCGTGGTCGACCATTCCAGCGCCTCGCGCTGCAGCGTGTCGTCGTCGACGCTGATCCCGTAATGGGCGCAATAGCCGCGCACCATCGTCAGGAATTCGTCCTGGCTGCATTTGTGGAAGCCGAGCCACAGCCCGAAGCGGTCGGACAGTGACACCTTCTCCTCGACCGCCTCGCCGGGATTGATCGCGGTCGAGCGCTCGTTCTCGACCATCTCGCGCGCCAGCAGATGCCGGCGGTTGGAGGTCGCGTACAGAATCACATTGTCGGGCCGGCCCTCGATGCCGCCCTCGAGCACCGCCTTGAGCGATTTGTACGAGGCGTCGTTGCCGTCGAACGACAGGTCGTCGCAGAACACGATGAAGCGATCGTCGGAAGCGCGCAGCAGCGTCATCAGCGCCGGCAGGCTCTCGATGTCCTCGCGGTGGATCTCGATCAGCTTCAGCGTGCCGGCGACGTCGGGCCGGGCGTTGACATGAGCGTGAGCCGCCTTGACCAGCGACGATTTGCCCATGCCGCGCGCGCCCCACAACAAAGCGTTATTGGCGGGCAGGCCGGTCGCGAATCGCACGGTATTGTCGATCAGGGTGTCGCGCATCCGGTCGATGCCCTGCAGCAGGTCGAGATCGACGCGGCTGACCTTGGGAACCGGCGCGAGCCGTCCCTCCGGATGCCAGACGAAGGCCTCGGCCCCGGCCAGCGTCGCCTGCGCAGACGGGGCGGAACTGCCCGAAAGATGTGCGGAAATGCCTTCCAGCGCCCGCGCGATGCGCTCCAGCGTCGCCGAATCCGGGGCCGCTGCGGCGGGCTTGGGCGCGGTGCTGCGGCGCTTGGCGGCGGGTTTCTTTGCCGCCGGGCGGGCGGGTTTGGATTTGGTCTTCCGGGCCATGCTTGCACTTCCTGTTTCGGCAGCCATATCGGTCTGCGACAGGCCGGGCAAGCGGCGGAAACGGAGGGCAAATGAGAGGGTTGGCAGCGTTGCAATTGGGACCGCGGCCGCTATAGTCCGCGCGAATTTGCGCCCCCCGGACGTCGCCCCCGCGCCGCGCCGGCTCGCTTTTTTCACGGGGAATCCGGATGTTTGTTACTCCTGCATTTGCTCAGGCTGCTGCCGCCGGCGGCGACGCCAACAGCATGCTGATGTCGCTGCTGCCGTTCGCGCTGATCTTCGTCATCATGTATTTCCTGATCCTGCGTCCGCAGCAGCGCAAGGTGAAGGAGCACGCCGAACTGGTGAAGAACATTCGCCGCGGCGACACCATCATCACCTCGGGCGGCCTGGTCGGCAAAGTCACCAAGGTCGTCGACGACGACCAGATCGAGTTCGAGCTTGCCGACGGCGTCCGCGCGCGTCAGATGCGCCAGATGATCACCGGCGTCCGCGCCAAGGGTGAGCCGGTCAAGGACGTTCCCGAGAAGGGCAAGGGCAAGGCCAAGGACAAGGACGCCGACGACAAGGCCGAATCGGCCAAGGACTCGGCCAAGGACGACACCGCGTCGAGCTGACGCGGTCGCTGCGCCTTCTCAGGTTTCTGACGGGACAACTCGATGCTGTATTTCACACGGTGGAAGGCGCTGGCGGTCATTGTGACGGCGCTGGCGGTGTGCCTTTGCGCCGTTCCGAACTTCTTCCCCGACCACACCGTCAAGACCTGGCCGAAATGGGCGCAGCGCCATCTGGTGCTGGGCCTCGACCTGCAGGGTGGTTCGCACATCCTGCTCGAGGTCGACGCCAATTCGGTCAAGAAGGACAAGCTCGATTCGGTGCGCGACGATGCGCGCCGGGTGCTGCGCGAAGCCCGGATCGCCTATACCGGACTGGCGACGAAGGGCGATCAGGTCGAGGTCCGGATCAGCAAGGAGAACGAGGTTCCGACCGCGCTCACCAAGCTGCGCGAGCTGTCGCAGCCGCTCGGCGGGTTGCTCGGCAGTAACGGCCAGCGCAGCCTCGACGTCACCGACGCAGGCGGGGGCCTGATCCGGCTGACGGTGCCGGCGGCGGCGATCGCCGAACGGGTGCGCCAGTCGGTCGACCAGTCGATCCAGATTGTGGAGCGCCGCGTCAATGAACTCGGCACCGTCGAGCCGCTGATCCAGCGCCAGGGCGCCGACCGCATTCTCGTCCAGGTGCCGGGTCTGCAGGACCCGACCCGATTGAAGGAGCTGCTCGGCAAGACCGCCAAGCTCGACTTCCGCATGGTCGATTCCTCGGTGTCGCCCGAGCAGGCGCAGGCCGGCCGCGCGCCGTCGGATTCCGATGTGCTGATGAGTTCGTCGTCGCCGAAGCAGCCATATGTCATCAAGAAGCAGGTGCTGGTGTCCGGCGCTGATCTGACCGACGCCCAGCCGGGCTTCGACCAGCGCACCAGCGAGCCGATCGTCAGCTTCCGCTTCAACACCAACGGCGCGCGCAAATTCGCCCGCGCCACCACCGAGAATGTCGGCCAGCCGTTCGCGATCGTGCTCGACAACGAGGTGATTTCCGCACCCGTGATCCGCGAGCCGATCACCGGCGGCTCCGGCCAGATCTCGGGCAGCTTCACCGTTCAGGGCGCCAACGACCTCGCGATCCTGCTGCGCGCCGGCGCGCTGCCGGCGCCGCTGACGATCATCGAGGAACGCACCGTCGGCCCCGGCCTCGGCCAGGATTCGATCGAGAAGGGCGAACTCGCGGCCTATGTCGGCTCGATCCTCGTGATCATCTTCATGCTGCTGACCTACCGGCTGTTCGGCGTGTTCGCCAACATCGCGGTGGCGGTCAACGTGGCGATGATCTTCGGCGTGCTGTCGCTGCTCAACGCCACGCTGACGCTGCCCGGCATCGCTGGCGTGGTGCTCACCGTCGGCATCGCGGTGGACTCGAACGTGCTGATCTACGAGCGCATCCGCGAGGAGCTGCGCGCCGGCCGCAACGCGATCTCGGCGATCGACGCCGGCTTCAAGCGGGCACTGTCGACGATTCTCGATTCCAACATCACCACCTTCATCGCCGCCGCGGTGCTGTTCTACATCGGCACCGGTCCGGTGCGCGGCTTCGCGGTGACGCTCGGCATCGGCATCATCACCACCGTGTTCACCGCCTTCACCGTGACCCGACTGATCGTCGCCACCTGGGTGCGGTGGAAGCGGCCGCACACCGTGCCGATCTGACGCCCCCCATCCGAGAGAGCTGCAAGTGACATCGACACAGTGGATTTTGATCGGGCTGGGCGGGTTGGTCGTGGTGCTGACTGTCGTCAGCATCATGGGCTGGCTGCCGTCGCTGCGGATCGTGCCAGACGTTACCCATTTCGACTTCACCCAGTTCCGCCGGATCAGCTTTCCGATCTCGGCGCTGCTGTCGATCGTCGCGATCACTCTGTTCTTCACCCACGGGCTGAATTTCGGCATCGACTTCAAGGGCGGAACGCTGCTCGAGGTCCGTGACAAGTCCGGCACCGCGGATATCGCCGGGATGCGGGCGACGCTCAGCAAGCTCGGGCTCGGCGACGTCCAGCTCCAGCAGTTCGGCGGTCCGTCCGAGGTGCTGATCCGTGTCGCCGAACAGCCCGGCGGCGACGCCGCGCAGCAGGAGGCGGTGCAGAAGGTCCGCGGCGCGCTCGGCGAATCCGTCGAATATCGCCGCGTCGAAGTGGTCGGCCCGCGGGTTTCCAGCGAGCTCCTGGCCTACGGCATGCTCGGCCTGATGCTCGCGATTCTCGGCATCCTGGTCTATCTCTGGTTCCGGTTCGAATGGCAGTTCGCGCTCGGCGCGATGATCGCCAACGTCCACGACATCGTGCTGACGATCGGATTCATGTCGATCAGCCAGGTCGATTTCGACCTCACCAGTATCGCGGCGCTGCTGACGATTCTCGGCTACTCGCTGAACGACACCGTCGTGATCTACGATCGAATCCGCGAGATGCTGCGGCGCTACAAGAAGATGCCGATGCCGCAGCTTCTGAACGAATCGATCAACTCGACGCTGTCGCGCTCGATCATCACCCACGTCACCGTGACGCTGGCGCTGTTCGCACTGCTGCTGTTCGGCGGCAATGCGATCCACTCCTTCACCGCGGTGATGATGTTCGGCGTGGTGCTGGTCGGCACCTACACCTCGATCTTCATCGCGGCCCCGATCCTGATCTATCTCGGCGTCGGCACGCATCGGCTGGACGATCCGTCGGAAAAAACCGAAAGGTCGGAGAAGGCCGCGGCGCTGACGACGCCCGAGGGCGCCGCGATTCCGCAGACGGCCGAGAAGCCGAAGAAGCCCGTGAAGTCGGGGAAGCGCTGAGCTTTGGCGGATCGCCCGGAGATCCCGCATTTTCCGCGCACGGCCTCGGTCGAGGCCTACGGCAAAGGTGGGTTCTATTTCGGCGAGATGTCGCATGTCGGCTCGCTGCTGTTCCTGCCCGAGGCTGTGTGGGGCTGGGACGTCACCCGGCCCGAGCAGATCGACCGCTATGCGCTGAAGCGGGTGTTCGACCACGCCAATGCGATCGACACGCTGATCGTCGGCACCGGCACCGACGTCTGGATCGCGCCGCGTCCGTTGCGTGATCAGCTCCGCGCCGTGGGCATCGTGCTGGACGTGATGCAGACCGGACCGGCGGTGCGGACCTACAACATCATGATCGGCGAGCGCCGCCGCGTCGCCGCGGCGCTGATCGCGGTGCCATGAGCGCGAGCGGCGACGGCGACGCCTCTGCGGCGTTCTGCGCCGAACTGGTGCGCAGCCACGATTTCGACCGCTATGCCGCGACGCTGTTCGTCGAGCCGCCACGCCGGCGCGCGCTGCTGGCGCTGTACGCCTTCAACGTCGAGATCGTCCGCGTCCGCGACCAGGTCAGCCAGCCGCTGCCGGGCGAGATCAGGCTGCAATGGTGGACCGACACGCTGGCCGGCACCGCGCATGGCGGCATCGAGGGCAATCCGGTCGCCGCCGAATTGCTGCGCGCGATCGGGCAGCACGGATTGCCGGTCGCGGCTCTGGCGCAGCTGATCGAGGCGCATCTGTTCGACCTCTACAACGATCCGATGCCGACGCTCGACGTGCTCGAGGCGTATGCCGCCGACACCGACGGCGCGCTGTTCGCGCTGGCGGCGCGGATGCTCGATCAGGGCTCGGAGGCGGTCGATCATCTCGCCCGCCACGCCGGCCTGGCACAGGGGTTTGGGCGCGTAGTCGCGCGGCTGCCGATCGATGCGTCGCGGCGGCAGTGTTTCGTGCCGCTGGACATTCTGGCGCGGAACGGCAGCGGCGAGGCCGAGGCCTATGCGGGCCGCGAAACGCCGGCGCTGCGGCAGGCGCTCGACGAGCTGATCGCCGAGGCGCTGCGCCATCTCGACACCGCGCTGAAGCTGCTCGGCGAGATGCCGCAGGCTGTGAGGCGCGCCTTCCTGCCGCTGGCACTCGTCCGGCGCGATCTCGACCGCATGGCACAGGCCGACACCGACCTGTTCGCGCCGTTCGAACGCTCTCGGCTGGCGACGCTGTGGACGCTGTGGAAGGCATCGCGGACGCACGTTTTCAGAATGTAGTGCGGCCCTCCAGAGCTTTGCGACAAGCAAAGAGCCGTCATCCTGAGGTGCTCGCCATCTTCGGCGAGCCTCGAAGGGTGCGGAGACGGCACTTGCGGTCCATCCTTCGAGGCCGCCGCTGCGCGGCGGCGCCTCAGGATGACGGAGTAACATGTGGCGACTCAGTGAAGTCGGTCCACGGTGCCTGGGCTCACGCCGCCGCCGGCAGCTTCAGGCTTTCAGCGATCCAGGAATCCAGATCCGCCAGCGCGCGCGCGCTGAGTGCCTGCTTCTTGGCGACCGACTTTTCCGGGCCGCGCAGCTTCTTGCCGTCGGGGCCGTGGGTCGGCGCGTTGGCCAGCGGCGGGAACAGGCCGAAATTGATGTTCATCGGCTGGAAGGAGCGCGGGCCGGCGTCGATGGTCTCGATATGGCCGCCGGTGATGTGGCCGAGCAGGGCGCCGAGCGCGATGGTCGGCGGCGGCGGCGTCATGGATCGGCCGAGCGCGTCGGCGGCGGCGTTGAGCCCGGCGAGGAGGCCGATGCCGGCGGATTCGACATAGCCCTCGCAGCCGGTCATCTGCCCGGCGAAGCGCAGCCGCGGCGCGGCGCGCAGCCGCAGGCTTTCATCGAGCAGCTTCGGCGAGTTCAGAAACGTGTTGCGATGCAGCCCGCCAAGCCTTGCAAACTCAGCATTTTCCAGCCCCGGGATGGTGCGGAAGACGCGTTGCTGCGCGGCGTAGTTCAGCTTGGTCTGGAAGCCGACCATGTTGAACAGCGTGCCGAGCTTGTTGTCCTGGCGGAGCTGGACGATGGCGTAGGCCTTGACCGTCGGGTTGTGCGGATTGGTCAGCCCGACCGGCTTCATCGGCCCGTGGCGCAGCGTCTCGCGGCCGCGCTCGGCCATCACCTCGATCGGCAGGCAGCCGTCGAAATACGGCGTGTCCTTCTCCCAATCCTTGAAGTCGACCTTGTCGCCCGCGATCAGCGCATCGACGAAGGCGTCGTACTGCTCGCGAGTCATCGGGCAGTTGAGATAGTCGGCGCCGCTGCCGCCGGGGCCGGCCTTGTCGTAGCGCGACTGAAACCAGGCGATCGACATGTCGATCGTGTCGCGATGCACGATCGGGGCGATCGCGTCGAAGAACGCCAGTGCCGATTCGTCGGTCAGCGCGCGGATCGCCTCGGCCAATGGCGCCGAGGTCAGCGGGCCGGTGGCGACGATGACGTTGCCCCAGTCGTCCGGCGGCAGGCCGCCGATCTCCTCGCGACGGATCTCGATCAGTGGATGCTCGGCCAGCGCCTGGGTCACGGCGGCGGAGAAGCCGTCGCGATCGACCGCCAGTGCGCCGCCGGCCGGGACCTGATTGGCGTCGGCCGCGCGCATCACCAGCGAGCCGAGCCGGCGCATTTCGGCATGCAGCAGGCCGACCGCGTTGTTGGCGGCGTCGTCGGAGCGGAACGAATTGGAGCAGACCAGTTCGGCGAGGCCGTCGGTCTTGTGCGCCTCGGTGGTCCGGTGCGGCCGCATCTCGTGCAGCACGACGCGCACGCCGGCGCGCGCCACCTGCCAGGCGGCTTCCGAGCCGGCGAGGCCGGCGCCGATGATATGAACGGGTTGGGTGGGATGAACAGCGCTGGTCATGCGCTACAGCTAGCGCGTTTCAGCGGCGGGTCAAATCCGTTTCGGGCCCTCGCGGTCAGGTCCGCGGGCCGCTCCGGGGGCCGGATACGACAACGCCCGCGATGACGCGGGCGCTATCGGCGAGCAGGTCGGTTCGGACGGTCAGCCATTGAAGTGACCGGACGCCACGCGCGGGATGTCCGAGCGGTCGAGTCCGATATCGGCCAGTTCGCGATCACTGAGCTGCGAGAGTTCAGCGAGGTTGCGCTGATAATCCCGGAACGCCCGGAGGGCGCGGATGAGCGAAAGCAACATGGATAGTCTCCTTAGTTCACGGTTCAGTTCTTCGTCGGCCGAACCGTTGACTGGAATATAGGGCAGAGTCGCCGCAACCAGCAGCGTAAATGCTGCACCGCAGCTAGGCGATATGGACATACCTTTGGGAAGGAATGATTAACTCTTCCGCGCAGAGCTGTGTGGCTCTCGCATGGTTGGGAGCCAGACGCACAGCGGGTTCCCGGCGGCAACCAGACACCGGAAGCGGCAATATAATGCACTTATACGGCAGAACTCAAGCCTCCATAACGAATTTTGAATCGAGGAGATGAAGTCGAATTCCGGGCGGCAAGTTAATCGACTAGTTAAATCGCTTCAGATAGTATGCGCTGAGCGCATGCTGAATGGTTGTTCATGTCGGGGCGTCATTTGATTTACCGCAATGCACAACACCAAAATGCCACCGGCGCCCAGGAGCGGCCGGTGGCATTGGAGCGTCCGTTCGGAGACGCTCAGCTTCCCTTGCGCTTCCACTGCAGCAGCGTCGCCGGGAAGTCGGCCGCGGAGCGCTTGATCGGGCTCGCCGGCGGAATCTGCGGCGGATGGGGATTGGGCTCGATCACCTTGCGGTAGAGGTGCCACGTGGCATGGCCGAGCAGCGGGATGACCACCGCCAGGCCGAGGAACGCCGGCAGCGAGCCCAGCACCAGCAGCGCGGCGACGATCAGGCCCCAGGCGGCAATCTCGATCGGGTTGCGGGCGACGACGCGCAGCGACGCCGTGACCGCTTCGCCGACCCCGGCCTGACGATCGAGCATCATCGGAAACGCCACCACGCTGACGCACAGCGCCGCCACCGCGAACAGGAAGCCGACGCCGCAGCCGATCGCGATCAGGCTCCAGCCTTCCGGCGTGGTCAGGACCCGGGTGACGAAATCGGGGATCGCCGCAGCGGGCACATGGCCGAAGGTGGACACGTAGATTCCCTGCGCGGTCGCGATCCACACCACGAACACGGCGAGCAGGATCGCGCCGAGCCCGAGCATCGCGCCGAACGAGGGCGAGCGCAGCACGTCGAAGGCGTGCCACGCCGAAGCGTCCTCGCCGGCTTCGCGGCGGCGGCTCAACTCGTACAGCCCGAGCGCCGCAAACGGCCCGATCAGCGCGAAGCCGGCGGCGAGCGGAAACAGCAGCGGCAGCACCGAATAGCCGAGCACGAGCCGCGCCAGCACCAGGCCGAGCACCGGATAGATCACGCACAGCATGACGGCGTGGCTCGGCACCGCCTTGAAGTCGTCCCAGCCGCGCCGCAGCGCGTCGTGCAGATCGGCGAGCGCGATGCGGCGGACCGGCGGCTCGGCCGCCGCGCCGAGCGGGCGGGCATCGGTGGCTTTGGCGGGGTGGATCGTGGCCATGCGCGTTTCTCCCATGTGAGCACAGGTGATGATCACGTGCTGTGAGCCGGATCCTTCGCCGGATGGCGGCGGGCCGGGCTTATCTGGGCGCGGAAACGATCAGGAGCACTTCAACCAGACGCGAGAGCAACGAGCGAACTGGTCCTGTGACCTGGGCTTTGCCGCGACCTGTGACGATAGCCTAACGCCGATCGCACCCGCAGGTTGCTCACGCTTCGGTGAGAGCGGATTTGTCGCGGCGCCGCGCGGCGCAGTTAGTTGCGGCGCCGATTAGTTCCACCAGGGTCGGGCTGTTTGCGTGCAGATGCGAACAAATAATTAGTTCATTCGCGCTGCACCATCCCCGGCTTCACGGCGTTGACATATTTGGCAAGCTCGCCGCGACGCGGTAGCTTCGCCTGCCGGGCGCGGCGCAGATCGCCGCGGCCCGGCCAAGAGACCATCACCCGAGTCCATTACCTGGAGAGACCAATGAGCATTTTCGGCAAGATCATGGGCGCGATTTTCGGCAGCAAGGCAGACGCCGCGCCGGGCGGCAGCGCGGAGCCGACGCCTGCGGCTGCAGGAACGGCACCGGCGCAGACCTCGGCGGGCACCGTCGATGTCGCCCCGATCCTCGACCAGGCCGTGAAGGCCAAGGGCGAGAAGCTGGAATGGCGCACCTCGATCGTCGACCTGATGAAGGCGCTCGACATCGACTCCAGCCTGTCGGCGCGCAAGGAGCTCGCCAAGGAACTCGGCTACACCGGCGACACCGGCGACAGCGCCAGCATGAACATCTGGCTGCACAAGCAGGTGATGGCCAAGCTCGCCGCCAATGGCGGCAAAGTGCCGGACGATCTCAAGGACTGATCCGGCAGCATTCGGTGCGATCGAAAGGCCCGCTCGCGCGGGTCTTTCTGTTTGCGATGCCGTCTGACGATTCGAGGATACTGCCTAGCCGTTCTGCCTCCGGTGGAATCAGCAGTGGCCGCTCCAGGACTCTCACCACAGGCACAACCTCATGGTGAGGAGGCGCGAAGCGCCGTCTCGAACCATGTGCGCGGGCCGTGCGCGTTTCCCATCCTTCGAGACGCCCGGCTTCGCCGGGCTCCTCAGGATGAGGAGTCAGTGCATCCGGCAAGCGCCAGATCGCTTCAATCAATCGATGAAACGCTCTATCGCGTCAGGTCGGCATATTCCGGATGGGCGTCGAGATAATCGGCGACGAAGCCGCAGCCGGCGGTGACCTTCAGGCCGTCGGCGCGAATCAAATCCAGCGCACCGCGGACCAGGCCGGTGGCGATGCCGCGGCCGCGTAGCGGCGCCGGCGTTTCGGTGTGGGTGATGACGACGTGGCCGTTGGCGCGGCGATAATTCGCAAAAGCGATCTCGCCATAGGCATCGAGTTCGAAGCGGCTTTGCGCCTTGTTGTCGCGCACGCTGGCTGCGATCGTCGTCCCGCTCATGGCGTCCCCCTTGATTCAGTTTCAGTCGATGATTTCACCGCCACCCCTGGCAGCACCGATGGCTTTCAGGTGGAGTCGCGCCCCGCGATTTCAAGGGCGTCGCGGTGTCTCGCATGTGGGTGATTGCGGCGGGCGCCGCGGTTGTCGATGGGTGCCGAAGACATGCGTGCCGAAGACGTGTGTGCCGAAGACATGCGCGCTTAAGCCATGACGATGGGGCGGGCGCAATACGGGGAATCCCCAAGGCGAAGGGCTGATCCTCGTCCGATATTCGCCGCGGCCGGTCGAACGATGCTATGGAGGGCGGGCGCCGCATCGGCCGCTTCGCATCGGGAGAGCACCATGGCCAACGAAAAGGGCCCCAACGTCAAGAAGAAACAGAAGTGCAAGAATTGCGAAGGCAAGGGCACGCTGAAGAAGGGCGACAAGGTGGTGACCTGCCAGCGTTGCAAGGGCACCGGGCTGCGCTAGAGCCGTTCTGTCTCCGATGGAATCAGCATTGGCGTTCTGGGATACTCTCCACAGGCACAACTTCATGGCGAGGAGGCGCGAAGCGCCGTCTCGAACCATGCGTCGCCGGCACTGCATCGTCGCCCCATCCTTCGAGACGCCCGGCTTTGCCGGGCTCCTCAGGATGAGGGGTCAGTGCATCTGGCAAGGGCCATATCGCTTCAATCAATCGACGAAACGTCTAGCTCACCGCCCCTCATCGGGAATGTTCAGCACGGTACCGCACGCCTTGCAGTGCACCGCGTCGACATCGTGGCGCTGCAGGCCGCAGACCGGGCAGGGGAAACGCACCTTGTTCGGACTAATCAGCGCCCGCGCCAGATTGAAGAACAGCGTGACGCCGAAGATCATGATCGCGACGCTGATCAGCCGGCCGACCGTTCCCGGTAGCGTGATGTCGCCGAAGCCGGTGGTGGTCAGCGCGGTGACGGTGAAATACAGCGCGTCGGCGTAGTTGGCGATCTGCTGATTGTGCGAGCGCTGGGTCTCGTAGACGATCGCCGTCATCACGAAGATGAACACCGCCAGATTGGTCACGGCGATCACGACTTCCTCGTTGCGGCGGAAGAAGTCACTGTCGTTGCGCAGCCGCGACAGCATCTGGTAGTCGTGCAGCAGCCGCAGCGTGCGCAGGATGCGCAGGAAGCCGCCGCCCTCGCCGGCGAGCGGCGCCAGGAACGACACGATCGCGATGATGTCGGTCCAGGTCGCGAGCCGGGTGAAATCCTTCATTCGGTGCCGGCTGATCAGCAGCCTTGCGGCGAAATCGATCAGGATCAGCGCGCCGAACACCACGTCCAGCGTCTCGACGAGGTCGTTCGACGGCACGAATGAGGTGCCGATGATGAACAGCACCGTGACGATGTCGAACGCCAGCACGCCATAGCGAAACACCACGCCGCGCGGCGACGCGCCTTCGTACAGTTCGCGCAGGAAGGTCTTGAAATCGGCATAGGCCATGGCGGCAGTATTGGACCGGGTGGGGCGGGGGAGGCAATGGGGTTCGAGCGAGATCCGGTTCAAAGGTCGCGTCGAGCAAGTCCGGCCGAGGCTCCAGCCGGAGCATGGCAGGCGCCATGAATTATGCTATAGTCCATATCATGCGCCACGAACGTATCCAGATCGATCCCGACGTGATGGGCGGCAAGCCGGTCGTGCGGGGCACGCGCATTCCGGTGGAACTGATCCTGCGCAAACTCGGCGCCGGACTATCGACCGCGGAGATCATCGCCGAGCATCCGCGCCTGACGGCGGACGACATCCGGGCCGTGCAAGCGGATGCGTGAGCTACGCACCGACGACTGAGAGACTGTGGACCGGCCTCAGCCGCAGTTCCACACCGGCCCGATCGGCGTCTGCGTCCAGCAAGGCCCGAAGCTGCCGCCATTGTAGCGGCCGCGATAGAAGCCCGGCCGGCCGAGATAGCGCCATTCGCCGGCCCAGCCGCCGTTCCAGCGATAATATTCCGGCGTCGGATCGATGTACCACGGCCGCTTCGGCCGCAGCATCGCCCGCTGCGAGCGGGACAACTTCTGCATGAACAGCGGCACGGAATTGCTCGGCGGCTGCACATAGCCGGGCAGGCCGCTGCTCTGCGCCCGCTTGGCGTGCTTCTTGGGCGAAGCCGCCGAGGCGGCGAGGGGAAGCAGCGCGAGGGTGATTGCGAGCGTGAGGGCGGTGAGGCGGGTCATGGGGGGGAGTGTAGACGGGTGGGGGCGGGAGGGCGATTCAAATTCGGGTGTGACGGGGCCACACGCGGCATCTATAGATGTCGCTCGCTTCATCGAAGTGGAGCTTCCCAGACGGTACAGCCTGCTGCGGGATGCCCAATTGGCGAGTGATGGCGTCAATCCGCATTTTTGTGGATTGTGAACTATTTTTGGTCACTTTCCTATAAGTGCTGCACTGGGGCGAACGATGGCTGAAACACAGATCGAATGGACCGATGCCACGTGGAACCCCGTGGTCGGCTGCACGATCGTAAGCGCGGGCTGCACCAACTGTTACGCGATGGAAATGGCTCGCCGCCTGCAAGCCATGCAGGTTGCGAAATACGCTGGCTTAACGCGGAGAAGTTCAAAACGAGTTATCTGGAATGGCGTCGTGCGCGAAGATGCCGACGCGCTTGCAATCCCGTACCGGTGGCGGAAGCCAAAGAAGATCTTCGTCAACTCGATGAGCGATCTATTCCACGAACGGGTGAGCGACGCCTTCATAAATAAGGTATGGGATGTGATGCGGGACACGCCGCGTCATCACTATCAGATCTTAACAAAACGCCCGGCGCGGATGAGCACCTTCGTGCGATCCCACCTTGCTACCGTTCTCCCGAACGTATGGCTGGGGACGAGTGTTGAAAATGGCGCTGTTGTAGATCGCATCGATCACTTACGCACAGTGCCAGCAGCAATCCGTTTCTTGTCGTTCGAACCCTTGATAGGATCGGTCGGCGCGGTTGATTTATGCGGAATTGATTGGGCGATTGTGGGTGGCGAAAGCGGTCGTTCCGCAAGACCGATCCGCGAAGAATGGATCGACGAAATTTACGAACAGTGTGAGCGTTTCAACACCACCTTCTTTTTTAAGCAGTGGGGCACTTGGGGTAAAGATAACAAGCGGCGATCCAAGAAGGCGAACGGCCGCGAGTATCGCGGTCAACACTGGGATGGGATGCCAGCATTAGATCGAACGATCGGAGCCTAGACCCGGTCGCCGGGGGTATTTATGGTTGCAAAGCCTTACACGTGGAAAGATGGCGCGACGTTAGAAGAACATTCGCGCCGCAAGCACCAAATCATCCGACAGTACTTTGCCCGTTACATTAGGGTCCGTTGCCAGCTTCCGCAGCAATCAAAGTTCCGATTTGCAATAGTTGATGGATTCGCTGGCGGCGGCGTCTACAATTGTGGCGCATCGGGATCGCCGTTGATCTTCATTGAGGAATTGCGTGCCGCTTCAATCGAACTGAACCTGAGACGCGCTAATGAAGGCATGTCGCCATTAGATATAGAATGTGTACTAATCTTCAACGATTTCGATCCCGGCGCTATTGAAATCCTAAAGCAGCACGTCGCGCCTCTGCTCGCCGGGATTAAGGAAAGTGAGCCACGTCTTCATCTTGAAGTTCACTACCGGCAGCAGGAATTCGAAAGCGTCTGCGCCGAGATACGTGAGTTTCTGCAATACAATCGAGTGCAAAGCGTTCTGTTTAATCTGGATCAGTGCGGCAACAGTCGCGTAGCGCACGAAACGCTTACCGACATAATCGCCTCGTTTTCGTCACCTGAGATTTTCTACACTTTCGCCATTGAGGCCTTGATTTCGTTCTTGAAAAAGACTGATCCAAATGCGTTGAACGCACGCCTAAATCCGATTGGAGTTGACGCGGACAGCGTGTCAAATCTCGGGCTAATGATGAACAATCAAGCGTGGCTTGGCGCTACTGAGCGGCTTGTGTTTGAAGCGTTCGAGCGATGCGCCAGCTATGTTAGCCCGTTTTCTATTCACAATCCGAACGGATGGAACTACTGGATGTTGCACTTTGCAAAGTCGCATCGCGCGCGACAGGAGTACAACGACGTACTGCACGACAACGCCAGCACGTTAGCGCACTACGGGCGGTCTGGCCTACATATGTTGGCTTACGATCCGCAACACGAAGGCGGCCTGTACCTATTCGACATGAAAGGCCGCGACAGCGCCAAATCGCAATTGCACGGTGACATTCCCCGCCTTGTATCCGAGTTCGGCGACGCTGTATCTGTTGCTGACTTTTACGCCAGCATCTATACGGCTACGCCGGCGCACACGCAGGATATTCATGGCGTGATGATCGAAAATCCGGACCTGCAAGTGGTCACGGCACGCGGCGGCGATCGGGGGGCGCCGCACACCATTCGTCCTACCGACACATTGCGGCTTCGACAGCAGCGCAGCTTTTCGTTTTCAACGCCGCCATCGAAACGTCGCTGACGTCGCCCGCATGGAACGAACGCATCAAATGGCCTTCGCTTGAACAACATTGGTGCGGCCCTTACTCCGCCGCCTCGTCCGCCTTCCTCTTCTTCATCGCCGTCAGCCCCTTCTTCTCCAGCACCGGCTTGAGAAACTTCCCCGTGTAGCTGCGCGGCGCTTTGACGATATCTTCCGGCGGGCCCCAGGCGACGATTTCGCCGCCGCCGTCGCCGCCTTCGGGGCCTAAATCGATCACCCAGTCGGCGGTCTTGATGACTTCGAGATTGTGCTCGATCACCACCACCGTATTGCCCTGCGCCACCAGCTCGTGCAGCACTTCGAGCAGCTTGGCGACGTCGTGAAAATGGAGTCCGGTGGTCGGCTCGTCCAGAATGTAGAGCGTGCGGCCGGTGGCGCGCTTGCTCAGTTCCTTGGCGAGCTTGACGCGCTGGGCTTCGCCGCCGGAGAGCGTCGTCGCCTGCTGGCCGACATGGATGTAGTCGAGGCCGACGCGGTGCAGCGTCTTGAAGGTCTCGCGGACGCGCGGCACCGCCTTGAAGAAGTCGGCGGCTTCCTCGACCGTCATGTCGAGCACGTCGGCGATCGACTTGCCCTTGAACAGCACTTCGAGCGTTTCGCGGTTGTAGCGCTTGCCCTTGCAGACATCGCAGGTGACATAGACGTCGGGCAGGAAGTGCATCTCGATCTTGATGACGCCGTCGCCCTGGCAGGCCTCGCAGCGGCCACCCTTGACGTTGAAGCTGAACCGGCCCGGCTCGTAGCCGCGCGCCTTGGACTCGGGCAGGCCGGCGAACCATTCGCGGATCGGCGTGAACGCGCCGGTGTAGGTCGCGGGATTGCTGCGCGGGGTGCGGCCGATCGGCGACTGGTCGATGTCGATGATCTTGTCGATGTGCTCGAGGCCTTCGATGCGGTCGTGCGGCGCCGGCGGCTCGCTGGCGTTGTTCAGCTTGCGGGCGATCGCCTTGTAGAAGGTGTCGATCAACAGCGTCGACTTGCCGCCGCCTGAGACGCCGGTGACGCAGGTGAACAGGCCGAGCGGAATCTCGGCGGTGACGTTCTTGAGATTGTTGCCGCGGGCGTTGACGAGCTTGAGCGTGCGGCGATGGTTGGGCGGCCGGCGCTCCGGAATCGGCACCGACAATTCGCCGGTGAGATATTTGCCGGTCAGCGATTTCGGATTGGCCATCACCTCGTCGGGCGTGCCCTGCGCCACGATGTGGCCGCCATGGACGCCGGCGCCGGGGCCGATATCGAGCACGAAATCGGCCAGCCGAATGGCGTCCTCGTCGTGTTCGACCACGATCACGGTGTTGCCGAGATCGCGGAGTCGTTTGAGGGTGTCGAGCAGGCGGGCGTTGTCGCGCTGGTGCAGGCCGATCGACGGCTCGTCGAGCACATAGAGCACGCCGGTGAGGCCCGAGCCGATCTGCGAGGCCAGCCGGATGCGCTGGCTTTCGCCGCCCGACAGCGTGCCGGCGGCGCGCGCCAGCGTCAGATAGTTCAGGCCGACGTCGAGCAGGAAACTCAGCCGGTCGCGGATCTCCTTGAGGATGCGGACGGCGATCTCGTTCTGCTGGGTGTTGAGCGCGGCCGGCACCGCCTCGAACCATTCGCCGGCGGCTTTCACGGAGAGCTCGGAGATGTCGCCGATGTGCTTGCCGCCGATCTTGACGCACAGCGCCTCGGGCTTCAGCCGATGGCCGTGGCAGGCCTCGCAGGGCACGTCGGAAAAATACTTGCCGAGCTCTTCGCGCGCCCATTCGCTCTCGGTCTCGCGGAAGCGGCGCTCGATATTGGTGACGACGCCCTCGAACGGTTTCTTGGTGTCGTAGGAGCGCACCCCGTCCTCGTAGGAGAACTTGATCTCGTCGTCGCCGGAGCCGTGGAGCAGGGCGTTCTGGACCTTTTTGGTGAGGTCCTTCCATTTGGTATCGAGCGTGAATTTGTAGAACTTCGCGAGCGCCGTCAGCGTCTGTAGATAGTAGGGCGACGACGACTTCGCCCACGGCGCGATCGCGCCCTTGCGCAGCGTCAGCTCCTTGTCGGGCACGACGAGGTCGGCGTCGATATGCTGCTCGATGCCGAGCCCGCCGCATTCCGGGCAGGCGCCGTACGGGTTGTTGAACGAGAACAGGCGCGGCTCGATCTCCGGAATGGTGAAGCCGGACACCGGGCAGGCGAATTTTTCCGAGAACAGGATGCGCTCTGGACCAGATTTGTCGTGGATCTTCGCGACTTTCTTGCCCGCAGCCTCACCCTTCGAGACGGCGCTTTGCGCCTCCTCAGGGTGAGGGGCTCCCTTCTTTGCCTTGCCGCGCTTGGGTTCGTCCTCATCCTGAGGAGCGCCCGCAGGGCGCGTCTCGAAGGATGGCGACGGCGGCGGCGCATCCGCGAACTCGATCACCGCCAGCCCTTCGGCGAGCTTCAGCGCGGTTTCAAAACTCTCGGCGAGGCGCTGGCCGATGTCGGGGCGCACCACGATGCGGTCGACCACGACGTCGATGTCGTGCGGGAATTTCTTGTCGAGCGTCGGCGCCTCGGCCAGCTCGTGGAACGCGCCGTCGATCTTGACGCGCTGAAAACCCTTCTTGAGCCATTCGGCGAGCTCCTTGCGGTACTCGCCCTTGCGGCCGCGCACCACAGGCGCCAGCAGATACAGCCGCGTGCCCTCGGGCAGCGCCAGCACCCGGTCGACCATCTGCGACACCGTCTGGCTCTCGATCGGGAGACCTGTAGCGGGCGAATACGGCACGCCGACGCGCGCCCACAGCAGGCGCATGTAGTCGTAGATCTCGGTGACGGTGCCGACCGTGGAGCGCGGGTTCTTCGAGGTGGTCTTCTGCTCGATCGAGATCGCCGGCGACAACCCGTCGATCTGGTCGACGTCCGGCTTCTGCATCATCTCCAGGAACTGCCGGGCATAGGCCGACAGCGATTCGACGTAGCGGCGCTGGCCCTCGGCATAGATGGTGTCGAACGCCAGCGAGGATTTGCCGGAGCCGGACAGGCCGGTGAACACCGCCAGCTTGTCGCGCGGGATCACGACGTCGACGTTTTTGAGATTGTGCTCGCGGGCGCCGCGAATGGTGATGGCGGTCCGGCTCGAGGCCGCGGACTGCTGTTGGGGCGGCTGGCGCTTCGCCTTGATCACTTCGTCCATGCAGGGGTCCAGACGCGACGTCGCGCAGGTTGGGGCGCACAGCCGCGATCGTCCGGGCGGGCGCCAGTTGGGTGGAGCCTGGAACATAGGAAGAACGGGAAACGATTTCCAGAGCCGCGGCGCGGTCATCAACCGATTGTTGCGGCGCGGCTTCAACGCCGTCCGGGTGTCGCCGTTCCGGCGATCGACCATCGCGCGCGCCGCATGGCGGCCGGCTTATCCGGCACGCTCTGCACGGCCACCGGGGCCAAAAAGCAGAAAGGCCGGCGCGAGGCCGGCCTTTCGTATCTCGGATTTCGTCTCCCGTGGGAGAGCGTGAAGCTCAGTACTTCGCGACGACCGGGCCGCCCCAGCGATAGTTGATGCGGGCGGTGACGATGTCGGCGTCCTGCTTGACGCGCTCGACAGCGGTGTTGGTGAAGGTGACGTCCTTCTTGTCGAGGAACAGATGGTTGTATTCGACCGCGAACGACCAGTTCGGGGTGAAGCCGTATTCCAGACCGGCGCCGACCGCCGCGCCCCAGCGGGTTTCCGAAGCCGTCCCGGTCACGAGACCGTCGGCCCGCCGGATGAACTCGTACTTGTCGTTGACGACCGCCGCGCCGCCCTTGGCGTAGAGCAGGGCGTTGTTCCAGGCGTAGCCGATCCGGCCGGTGAACAGGCCGAAGGCCTCGACCTTGCTCTGGTTGTCGAACAGGCCGCCGAGAACCGTGACGTTCGAGCCCTTGAAATCGGCCCAGTTGCCCTGCGCTTCGAGGCCGAACACCCAGGTGCCCATCTGCCAGTTGTAGCCGATCTGACCGCCGGCGGTGGCGCCCGACGCATCGTGGCAGCCTTCGCCGACATTCGTCGCAAGCGGCGTCGCAGTGGTGCCCGCGAAGTCCCAGCACTTGCGGCTGGTGCCCCAGCCGCCGTTGGCGCCGATGTAGAAGCCGGACCAGTCGTACATGGCGACGATCATCGGCGGAGCCTTGGTGTAAGGACGGGCGGCCAGATCGGCAGCCATCGCCGGCGCCGCACCCAACGCAATCAGAGCCACGCTTCCCAGCAAAAACTTTTTCATCGCAATGTCCCCAGTTGATCCGTCTTTGGGCTGCTTCTGCGTTGTCCCCACCGCAGAGGCCGACGGCGCGAGCGCCTAATGTTCACTTCAGGAACTATACGCCGCTCTTCGGAAAAAGCAGTCTCCGAAAAGCAACACTCGCCGACGAAGAGGATCCGGAACGTCATGAATCTTCACGAACAATTCGGCTTTGGCCCGCACCTAACTACCAGTGTTCGCCGCTGGGCCACGGCGGGGCCAGAGCGGCCGACGCAAAATCCCGCTGACTCACGTGCTGAAATTGCTTTTTCGGCGAACAAAAATAGAACATAATCGCGCGTTCCCGGTGGATAACGGGGGCGAGCGCGGTGTTTACTGCCGCCAGAGGATGGGCGGCGCGCGGCGGACAGCGTAAGCGCTAGGGCGACAGCGGGGCGTCGGGCGCGTGGCGTAGGGCCGGGCCTTGCGCGGTGTTTGGTTTCGATTCGAAGGAGACGGCGATGGCGGGAAGCGTGAACAAGGTGATCCTGGTCGGGAATCTCGGCGCTGATCCGGAGATCAAGCGGACGCAGGACGGGCGGCCGATCGCCAATCTGCGGATCGCGACGTCGGAAAGCTGGCGCGACCGCGCCACCGGCGAGCGCAAGGAAAAGACCGAATGGCACCGCGTGGTGATCTTCAGCGAGGGGCTGTGCAAGATCGCCGAACAGTACCTCAAGAAGGGCTCGAAGATTTACCTCGAAGGCCAACTGCAGACACGCAAATGGACCGATCAGAGCGGCGCCGAGCGCTACTCGACCGAGGTCGTGCTGCAGAACTTCAACTCGGTTCTGACGATGCTCGACGGCCGCGCCGGCGGCAGCGGCGGCGGCTATGGAGCCGATGATTCGTCGGGCGGTGATTTCGGCTCGAGCGGCCCGAGCAGCGCGCCACGCCGGCCGGTGGCGGCGAGCGGTGGCCGCGGCAGCGACATGGACGACGATATTCCGTTCTGAGTTTTTCGGCGGGTGGGGACCTGCGCGGCCGCCTGGGCAACCGGGCGGCCGTCGCCGTTTCAGGAAGGCGGGTCAGTCGGTGACCAGCGCGTACCCAAGCAACAACTGGCTCGCCGCAAACAGTGCGCCGAAGATCCGCTGGTTGTGACGCGCCAGCCAGCGCGGCAGCCAGATGTCGAAATTGTCGGCGCGGTCGTCGGTGTAGCGCGCCGCGACCGTGGTCAGCGGACAGCGCATCCCGTTCAGCACCAGCACCACCACCTCGCCCCAGACGAACAGGCTCATCCACAGCGCGGCGGTGAGCTGGCCGAGCAGGGTGGCGATCGGGATCGCCACGATCGAACTGGCGAAGAACGCCCAGATCGCGGTATGCGCCGCGCGCACCGCGGTCAGGGCCCGGGCGCGGCTGTCGGCCGTGCCGGTGTCCGGCGTCGTCATGCCGCCGCCCCGACGTCGGCGCTCCGCGTCGCCATGATCTTGTCGATCCGCCGGCCGTCGAGATCGAGAATCTCGATCTGCCAGCCCTGATAGTCGAACCGGTCGCCGACCACGGGCAGCGCGCCGAAATGCTGCAGGATCAGCCCTGCGACGGTGTGATAATCGCGGTGTTCCGGGATCGGCACCGGCAACAGATCGCCGAATTCATCGACCGGCATCCAGCCCGCGATCAGATAGGAGCCGTCCTCGCGGCGCACCGCGGCCGGCTCCGCAGGACCGGCCTCCGATCCGAACGCGCCGACGATCGATTCGAGAATGTCGGCGGTCGTGACCACGCCCTCGAAGGCGCCGAACTCGTCATAAACCAGCGCCATATGCACCGACGATTTCCGCAGCGTGGCGAGCACGTCGCGGGCGTCGGCGGAGGACGGGATCACCGGAGCGTCGCGTACCAGCGCGCGCAAATCCGGCTTGTCGCCGCGCAGATAGACTTCGAGCATGTCCTTGGCCTGGATGATCCCGATCGGATCGTCGCGTTCGCCATCGGTCACCGGCAGGCGGGAGTGCGGCGTGTTGAGAAAAGCTTCCCGGATCGCCTCGGGCGGATCGGCGAGGTCGACCGAATCGACCTCCGGCCGCGGCGTCATCACCGCGCCGACCGGCCGGTCGCCGAGCCGCATCACGCCGGCGATCATCTCGCGCTCGCCGGGCTCGAGCACGCCGGCGGTCTCCGCTTCCAGCACCAGGTTGTGGATCTCTTCCTCGGAAATCTTCTCTTCGGCGGCGCCGCCCTGGCCGAGTAGTTTCAGGATCGCCTTGCCGGACAGATCGAGGATGAACACCACCGGCCGGGACACGCTGGCGATCACGCTCATCGCCGGGGCGACCTTGGCCGCGACCGCTTCCGGATCGCGTAGCGCGACCTGCTTGGGCACCAGTTCGCCGACGATCAATGTGCCATAGGTGATCAGCGTTACCACCAGGCCGAAGCCGATGATGTCGGGAAACGGCACGGCGAGTTCGGCCAGCGTCTCGCTCAGGCGCTGACCGAGCGTCGCGCCTGAGAACGCACCCGACAACACGCCGACCAAAGTGATGCCGATCTGGACCGTCGACAGGAATTTGCCGGGATCGTCGGCCAGCACCATCGCCTGCCGGGCACCGCGGACGTTTTTCTGAGCCATGAGCGCCAGCCGGGCCGGTCGCGACGACACGATCGCCAGCTCAGACATCGACAGCAAACCGTTGGCGACGATCAGTCCGACAACGATTGCCAATTCTACCGATAACATGGCGCCAGCGCCGCCCCCTCTGCTGTTTACACTAGCGCAACAGATAGGATGCCGGTGCCCTCAAAGGAACCGGGGGGCGGGTTTATCTTTGGGGTTTCGGCGGGCTCAGCGACCCGTCTCGGCGCGCTTGGCCTCGTCCCACAGCGCGTCCATCTCGGCGAGGCTGGCGCTGTCCGGCGTCCGGCCGCGCGCCGCCAGCGCCTGCTCGATGTGGCCGAAGCGGCGCTCGAATTTTGCATTGGTGCCGCGCAGCGCCATTTCCGGATCGGCGCCGGTGTGGCGGGCGAGATTGACCAGCGCGAACATCAGGTCGCCGGTCTCCTCCGCGATGTCGGCCTTGTCGCCGCGATCGAGCGCGTCCTCGATCTCGTCGGCTTCCTCGCGGATCTTTTTCAGCACCTCGCGCGGGTCGTTCCAGTCGAAGCCGACCCGGGCGGCCTTGCGCTGAAGTTCCATCGCCCGCGACAGCGCCGGCTGTCCGGGCTTGACGCCGGCGAGCACGGATGCCGGCGGCGCTTCGGTCTCGCCGCGGCGGGCGGCGCGCTCGGCCTTCTCCTCGGCCTTGATCCGGTCCCAGACGCCCTCGACATGCGACGGCGCGATGTTGCCCTGCGCGTCGGCGAACACGTGCGGATGGCGGCGGATCATCTTGGCTGTCACCGCCGCGACCACGTCGCCGAACGCGAAGGCGCCGCGCTCCTCGGCGATCCGGGCATGAAACACCACCTGCAGCAGCAGGTCGCCGAGTTCGTCGCGCAGATCGTCGAGGTCGTTGCGGGCGATCGCTTCGGCCACCTCGAAGGCTTCCTCGATGGTGTAGGGCGCGATCGACGCGAAATCCTGTTCCAGATCCCACGGGCAGCCGGTGTCCGGCGTGCGGAGCTGCGCCATGATCTCGATCAGGCGGGAAATGTCGCGGGAAGGGGTCATGAAGCTGGTCCGGACAGGAGGAGGGTCGGCTTCCTATGCCGCAACCGGGCCGTCCGTCCCAGCGAAATTGCTTTGATTGGCGCGAGCCGCGCGCGGTGCTAGAGCGACGCGCATGATCGAACCACGTTCCGACCAGACCGCGCTGGTGCTGTTCTCCGGCGGGCAGGATTCCGCCACCTGCCTGGCCTGGGCGCTGTCGCGCTTTGCGCGGGTCGAGATGATCGGCTTCGATTACGGTCAGCGCCACGCCGTCGAACTCGACTGCCGGGCGAAGCTGCTCGACGGGTTTCGTGCGATCGATCCGGACTGGGCCGCGAGGCTCGGCGACAGCCATACGCTGGCGATCCCGACGCTGAGCGCGATCTCCGACACCGCGCTGACGCGGGACGTCGAAATCGCGATGGGCGCCGACGGGCTTCCCAACACTTTCGTACCCGGTCGCAACCTGATCTTCCTGACGTTTGCGGCCGCGCTCGCCTATCGCCGCGGCATCGCCGACATCGTCGGCGGGATGTGCGAGACCGATTACTCCGGCTATCCGGATTGCCGCAACGACACTATCAAGGCGCTGCAAGGCGCGATCAGCCTCGGCATGGCGCGCGACTTCGAACTGCATACGCCGCTGATGTGGCGCGACAAGGCCGCGACCTGGCAGCTCGCGCATGATCTCGGCGGCAGCGCGCTGGTCGATCTGATCCGCGAACATTCGCACACCTGCTACCTCGGCGAACGCGGCGCGCGGCACGACTGGGGCTATGGCTGCGGCGAGTGCCCGGCCTGCGCGCTGCGCGCCAAGGGATGGCGGGAATATCGGGCGACGACGACGTAGCTCGCGCAAAAGTCATCGCCATCACACCTGCGTTTGATGGACTCCGGCGCGCCGATCGCGATGATCGCGGCAACATCGGCAAGCCGAGGATCACGTGCCGCCAGCTCGATCGCAACCGTGTGCTGAAATCCGTCTCGCCGCTTTGGCGCTGGCACTGCTGTGGCTGCCGATCGCGCCCGCCGCTGCGGCCGATTGCGCGAGCGATGCATCATCTCCGCCCGGCGGCCGCTTCGCCGCGGTCACCACCTTTTTCGACAACGAGGTCGCCACCGGCAGGCTGCCCGGAGCCGTGGTACTGATCGCACAGCGCGGCAAGCCGACCTATCTGCAGTGCTTCGGCGTGCGCGACGTGACGCGGCGCGCTCCGATGACGCCGGATACGATCTTCGCGCTGCGCTCGATGACCAAGCCGATCACCAGCGTCGCGGCGATGATGCTGATCGACGAAGGCAGGCTGTCGCTGGCCGATCCGGTGTCGAAGTACATTCCGGCCTTCGCCGAGGTCCAGGTCGGCATCGAATCCGTCGGGCCCAATGGCGAGCCGGTGCTGAAGCGCGTCGCCCCGGACCGGCCGGTGACGATCGAGGATCTGCTGCGGCACACGTCGGGCATCACCTACGAATATATCGGCGGCGAGTTGATTCAGCAGGCCTATCGCGACGCCGATATCTTCGCCGGCGCGTTCGACAATGCCGTATTCGCCGAGCGGATCGCCCGACTGCCGCTGGCGCGCCAGCCCGGCACGCTGTGGCGCTACGGCCATTCCACCGACGTGCTCGGGCGCGTCATCGAGGTCGTGACGGGCGACACGCTGTATCGCTTCGAGAAGCAGCGGATCTTCGATCCGCTCGGCATGACCGACACCAAATACGTCGCGGACAGCGACGACGAGCGGGCGCTGATGGCCGAGCCGCTGCCGGACGATACGGTGCTGGTCGACTCCGAGCGCCAACGCCGCGCCCATCCGGAGTGGCAATCCGGCGGCGGTGGCCTGGTCTCGACCATTACCGACTATGCGCGCTTCGCCCGGATGATCCTGGGTGGCGGCGAACTCGACGGGCGGCGCTATCTCAGCCCGGCGGCGTTCAAGGCGATGACCACCGACCAGATCGGCCCGGGCTCGGGGGTCGAAAGGGACTACTTCTATTTCCCCGGCGACGGCTTCGGTTACGGCTACGGTCTCGCGGTCCGCATCGAGCCGGGCGAGGCGAAGCCGCCGCCGCCGGGCTCGATCGGCGAATTGAAATGGGACGGCGGCAGCGGCACCTATTTCGGCGTCGATCCGAAACTCGGCGTGATCACCATCCTGATGCAGCAGACCGAGCGCGAACGGGGACGCGACGTGCCGGCATTCAAGAAGCTGGTCTACGACGCCTTGGCGGCGAGCGACTGAAGCAGCGCGCGCCGGCCGGCGAATGTCGACCAGGCCGACAGCGCCATCCGGCCCTTGATGCTCATCGCCTTTTCCAGCGCCAGCAATTGCTCGGGCTCGCAGCCGAGCCGCTGCTTGTAGTCGTAGCCGCCGGCGCCGAGATCGAATCTGCGGACGCCGTTTTCGATCAGCCAGCGGATGATCTCGCTCGCCAGCACGATGCCCGGCGAGCAGCGGCTCCATTGCTCGCCGAGATGGGCGAGCCGGACCGTCGTGCAGCTCTGCTGATGCAGCAGGCTGTAGGCGAGCGCCACGATGGTGCCGCCGGATTCCAGCACCGACAGCATCGCGAAGCGCTGCGCGACGCCGCGCTCGAACACTTCGCGATAGAAATTCGAATAGGCCGGCTGGTCGAGCACGTAGCGCTTGCCGCGCGTGGCGATCCGCGCGCGCTGGAAACGATCGAGCCGGTCGAGCAGACGGCTCGCCTCGACGTCGTCGGTGATCATGCGGGCGGTGGCGCCGCCGACCGCGTCGAAGGCGCGGTGATGTTGGCGTAGCGCCTTTCGGAATTTGCGTGGGCGCGATGCGAGGTAGTCGTCCCAACTGGCGGGCAGGGCGGCGGCGTTGCGCACCGAGCCGGGCGACGTGCCGGGCAGCATCGCCAGCGGATTGGCGCGGCCGTTGACGGCGCGCGGCAGGTTGCAAAGCCGGATCACATCGACCGGCGGCATCGCCGCGATCGCCGCCTCGAAAGCCTCGGCGGCCGCGGCGGGCGTCGTCGGCGCCGCCGGGCCGAGCAACGGAAAGCCGTAATCGGACACCGAAAGGTCGGCGAATTCGACCAGCGTCAGACCACAGAACCGCCGCAGCACCAGCGGCAGCAGCATCGCGATCTCGCCGCGCGAGCTGTCGCGGACGGTGATCAGCAGCGGCTCGACATCGGCCGACGGTGCCAGAACGCGCAGCCATGGCGCCAGCCAGTTCGGCGATTGAAACGGCGTCACTGCCGCATGCGGGCCGAGCGCGGCGGCGCGGCCGAGGAATCTGCCGACGTCCCGCGTAGAGTCGGCGATATAACGGCCAGCACCTTCCGCCGCCCATCCGATGGACCGTTCACAGGCTTCGAGCTGCAACATCGAATCTCGACTCGGGGCCGCCGCGGCATCACGTCGATGCGCGACCGAAGCGGCACAATGACACTCGTGTCGGCCGATTTCGTTGATCGGGTTCGGTTCTGGAGCGAATTTGCCGCGGCAGAGTTAACGAGACATCATCCGATTGCGAGACGTCTGCGGTACCGAATGTCGCAAGCCGGCTCGGGTCTGCTCGAGGCGCGGCGAGCGGACCGCAATGGCGACCCGGTCACCGCGTCGCGGCGAAATCGTCCGGTCGCAGTTCGACCGGCCGGCCGTGCGGGGTGCGGTCGGCGGCGTGGTCCCAGGCGTCGCGATAGCGCGTCTGCGTCGCGGCGCTGGCGACGCCCTTGTCGGCGATCAGCCGTTCCAGCGTCGCGAGCCAATGCAGGTAATAGGTGTCGCCATCGTCGGGGTCGCCGCGCTGCTGCGCGCGCTTGATCTCGTCGGCGAGCGCGGCCGCCCATTCCGGCCAGGTGAACAGTCCGCGCGCATGCAGCGTCACCGCCATCGCGAAGGCGTGCGCTTCCCAGGGCTCGCGGAACACCGGGCCGTCATCGTCGCGCGGCAGGCCCGGCACGCTCTGCGCCGCGACCGCGGCGGCCTCGGCCGTCATCGTGCCGGCTCCAGATAGCTCTCCCAGGCGTCGACCGAGATCCGCACCGTCGGGTCGCCGTCGTCGCCCCACAATTCGCGGCCGTCGAAGGTGACGGTGTAGAGCCATTGCGGCTGTTCGCCGGCGCCCAGCGCGTGGCTGTCCGGGAAAATATGCGCGCCATGGACCAGCTCGACGACGCCGGCATGGCCGCGGACATAGCGCGGCAGCCGCGTGTGGGTGTGCGGGTGGATGTTCCTGGCGCGGACGCGGTCGCCGATCGCGAAATGAGCCGGCGCCGACGCAGGACGTTCGGTCGGCGCGCCGCGCGCCAGCATCGGCCCGGCATCGTCTGCCGGCAGTGCTGCGACGTCGCGGCGCGGATGCAGCGGCCGGGCGGCGGCGATCTCGTCGGACGTGACCAGTCCACGTTCCGCCATCAGCCGCTCGAGGCCGGCGAGCCAGATCTGGTAGTAGCTCTTCGACAGATAATCCAACGGCGAACGGTTCTCGCGGGCGAATCGCGTCATGTCGATGTTCCAGCCACCGGGCCGCGCCATCGCCAGCGTCAGCGCGAAGGCGCGTCGCTCCCATGCGGCATGAAACAGCGGCTCGTTGGCCTCCGGCACCACCGGTCCGAAGCCGTCCATGCCGCCCATGTCGTGCGCGCCGTCCATCACACAGTCTCCGCCGGAGGCTGTGCCACGCCGGTGCCGATCATGCTGTCGCGGGTGACCAGATCGGCCAGTTGGTCCTCGCTGAAACCCTCGGTGCCATCGGGCCGCATCGGGATCACCAGATAGCGGATCTCCGCGGTCGAATCCCACACGCGGATCGCGGTGTCGCCGGGCAGGGTGACACCGAAATCGGCCAGCACCGCGCGCGGTTCCTTCACGGCGCGCGAACGGTACGGCGCGGATTTGTACCAGACCGGCGGCAGTCCGAGCACCGACCACGGATAGCAGGAGCACAGCGTGCACACGATCATATTGTGCGTCGCGGGCGTGTTCTCGACGGCGACGATATGCTCGCCCTGGCGGCCGGTGTAGCCGAGCTCGGCGATTGCGGCGGTCGCGTCCTTCAGCAGACGCGCGCGGTACGCCGGATCGGTCCAGGCTTTCGCCACGACACGGGCGCCGTTGCGGGGCCCGACCCTGGTTTCGTAGGTCTCGATCAGGATGTCGAGCGCGGCCGGCTCGACATAGCCTTTCTCGGTGAGGATGGTTTCGAGCGCGCGCACCCGCAGCTCTGTGTCCGACAATTCCGAATGGTCGTGATCGTGAGAATGGCCGTGGTGATGTTCGCTCATGCGACGCAACATAGATTGGAAATTGTTGCGCTGTCGAGCCGGGAAGCTGCTAGCCTCGGAACAACCAAGAATGCAGTTCGGGAGGCATCGTGGGGGAGTTCGTGACGATCGAGCGGGGGCTCGGGCCGGAGGGCCGCGTCGCCGTGGTGCGGTTCGACCGCGGCGACGGCATCAACGCGCTGTCGCCGGACGCGATGCGGCAATTGACCGACGCCGCGCGCAGCTTCGAGGACGACGGCGCCACATCTGTCGTGGTGCTGGCCGGCAGCGCCCGGGCGTTCAGCGCCGGCTTCGATCTCAAGGACCCGGAGGGACGCAGCCGCGCCGGAATGGATCTCGGCGAGCTGCGCCGGCATCTCAAGCTCGGCCCGCGGCTGACGCGCGCCTGGCAGGAGATGGAGCAGATCACCTTTGCGGCGATCGAGGGCTTCTGCATCGGCGGCGGCGCGGCGCTGGCGGTGGCGCTGGATTTCCGGGTGATGGCGCGCGACGCGCATATCCGCGTGCCGGAGATCGGCCTCGGCATGAACATGAGCTGGCAGAGCGTACCGCGGATGCTGCATTTGATCGGCCCGGCGCGGACCAAGCAGGCGGTGATCCTCGCCGACGACAAGATCAGCGCGAACGAGGCCTATGAATGGCGGTTGGTCGAGCATCTGGCCGAGCCGGGGCAGGCGTTCGCCGCCGCGATGGCGCTGGCCGACAAGGTCGCGGCGCAGCCGCCGCTGTCGGTGGCGATGACCAAGCTTACCGTCAACCGGCTGGCGCACGCGCTGGACGACCTCGCCAGCCACATGGACCTCGACCAGTTCGCGCTCGCGGGCTTCAGCGAGGACCACAAGGAAGGCGTCGACGCCTTCCTGCAGCGCCGCAAGCCGCGGTTTCACGGAAAGTGAGCAGCGGCACCGCGGGTTTCGCGCTAGGATAGATCAAATCAATCTGGGAGGTTTCGATGATCACCACCATCGTGCAGTTCGCGCTGTCGGAGCCGATTAGCCTGGAGGAAGCGGCGCGGCGGTTTCGCAGCAGCGCGCCGAAATATCAGAAGATGCCGGGGCTGATCCGCAAATACTACATCCGCTCCGAGGACGGCAGCACCGCCGGCGGCGTGTATCTCTGGGAGTCGCGCGAAGCCGCCGAAAAGGTCTATGCCGGCGAATGGCGGACGCGCGTGGCGCAGCTTTACGGCGCGGAGCCGGTGATCTCGTGGTTCGACAGCCCGGTGATCGTCGACAACGCGCTGGGCGGCACGGTCACCGCCGCGGCGTGAGCATGTTGTCGCGCGCGACGCCCCCTCAGCGCCACATCCCGCGCATCCGCGCGCCGATGTCGATCGGCGGCGCCTGTCGGGTCGGATAGCCGGGCGAGGCCGTGACCTTCGGCCAACTCGTGCGCTCGAACAGGTTCAGAAGCCTGTCCGGAATGAAGCGGCTGCGCGCGGCGTAGACGTGGCGGTCGCCCATCGCGTTCTGGCCGTGGGTGAAGAAGCGCTGCGGCACCACGAGATGCAGATCGTCCTTGGCGCGTGTCATCGCCACGTAGAGCAGGCGGCGCTCCTCCTCGATCTCGGCCGAGGTGCCGGTGCCGAGATCGGACGGCATGCAGCCGTCGACGACGTTGAGCACGAACACCGATTTCCATTCCTGGCCTTTCGCCGAATGGATCGTCGACAGGATCAGATAGTCTTCGTCGAGTAGCGGCACGCCGGCCTGATCGGACGTCGCATCCGGCGGGTCGAGCGTCAGCTCGGTGAGGAAGCGCTCGCGCGACGGATAGCCGGATGCGATCTGCGCCAATTGCACCAGGTCGGCGCGCCGCGTCACCGCGTCGTCGTGGATGCGGTCGAGATGCGGTTCGTACCACAGCCGCGCGCGCTCGATCTCGGCCGGCCAGCCGACCCGGCCGTCACGCAGGTCACCGATCGCATCGACGAAATCGCGCCAGTCGGCGCCTGCGCGCGGCGGCGAGGGGACGTGGGCGAGGGCTTCGAGCGGATCGGCGTCGCCACCGATCGCGTCCAGCGCCTTCTGCGCCGAGGCCGGGCCGATGCCCTGCATCAGCAGCATCACCCGGAAACCGGCGACGCGGTCGCGCGGGTTCTGCACGAAGCGCAACAGCGCCAGCATGTCCTTGACGTGGGCGGCGTCGAGGAATTTCAGCCCGCCGAATTTGACGAAGGGAATGTTGCGGCGGGTCAGCTCGAGCTCGAGCGGCGCCGAATGCGATGAGGTCCGGAACAGCACCGACTGCTGCTTCAGCGTGGTGCCGCTCTCGCGATGCTCGAGCACGCGCTCGGTGATGTAGCGCGCCTGATCGGCCTCGTCGCGGACGGCGACGAGCTGCGGCCGCAATCCGATGGCGCGGTCGGTCCAGAGGTTCTTGGTGAAGCGCTCCGCGGCGAGGTCGATCACGCCGTTGGCCGCGCCGAGGATGGCCTGCGTCGAGCGATAGTTGCGGTCGAGCGTGACGATGCGGGCAGGTGGGCTGAACGCCTTCGGGAAATCGAGAATGTTGCGCACCGTCGCGGCACGGAAGGAATAGATCGATTGCGCGTCGTCGCCGACCACGGTCAGGCCGCGGCCGTCGGGCTTCAGCCCGAGCAGCACCTGCGCCTGCAGCGCATTGGTGTCCTGATATTCGTCGACCAGCACGTGATCGAACCGCGAGCCGATCTCGTCGGCGAGCGACGGTTCGGTCATGGTCTGCGCCCAGTACAGCAGCAGGTCGTCGTAATCGAGCACGTTGTGGCGCTGCTTGGCGTCGACATAGCCGGCGAACAGCTGCTTCAGCTCGGCGGCCCAGCCGGCGCACCACGGATAGTTGACGCCGAGCACGACATCGAGCGCCAGCCCGGCATTGACGCAGCGCGAGTAGATCGACAGGCAAGTCGCCTTGGCGGGAAACCTGCTTTCGGTCCTGGAGAAGCCGAGGTCGTGGCGGACCAGGTTCATCAGGTCGGCGGAATCCTCGCGGTCGTGGATCGTGAACGCAGGATCGAGCCCGATCCGCTCGGCGTATTCACGCAGCAGCCGCGCGCCGATGCCGTGAAACGTGCCGGCCCAGTTCAGCGCACCGCCACGCGCGGCGCCATCGCCCATCACGCGGCGGGCGATGCGCTCGACCCGGCGGGTCATCTCGGCGGCGGCGCGGCGCGAGAACGTCATCAGCAGGATGCGATGCGGGTCGGCGCCGTTGACGACGAGATGCGCAACGCGATGCGCCAGCGTGTTGGTCTTGCCGCTGCCGGCGCCGGCGATCACCAAGAGCGGCGGGCAGGGACCCTCGCCCACACCGTGCTCGACGGCGCAACGCTGCTCCGGATTGAGGCCGTCGAGATAGGTGGCGGGCAGAGACACGAATCAGCGCCTGTCGGGATGAGGACCGACGGTCCCTGATTCCTGCTTTGTTCGCAACGCCGATCGCGACCCGGCACCGCTGTTTGCCGCATCATCCACGGAACTTGCCGCGCGTATCGAAAATGTCGCGCACGTGCGGCTATGCTGGCGCGTGCGTTCGGCTATCCTCGATAGCGGCGGTCGCGGATGAGCCGCGCCGGCCAGGCAACGCAGTTGGCGCTTCGCGCCGGTCGAACACGCATGGGGGTACGCTTGATGGCAAGACGATCCATTCTCGTTGGGACCGCAATTCTGGTCATGAGTTCGGGCACGGCGATGGCGCTCGAACTCGACACGCTGTCGATCACCAGCGGCCAATTGGTGATCACCGGCAAGACCAGTAAACCCAATCAGGAGGTCGAAGTCGTCGCGACCGGTGACAAGGTCAAGAGTTCGTCCTCGCGGCGCTTCCGGTTCACGCTGTCGTATCTGCCGGAGACCTGCAAGCTCGACCTGAAATCCGGCAACGAGACATTGAAGGACCGGCTGGTCGCCAATTGCGGCCTGCGTGGTCCCAAGGGCGAGCCTGGCGCCGCCGGCGCCGTGGGCCCGGCCGGTCCTGCGGGGGCCGCTGGCCCAGCGGGTCCGGCAGGCCCGGCAGGCCCCAAGGGCGACGCGGGTGCTGCTGGTCCGGCGGGGCCCGCCGGTCCGACCGGCCCAGCAGGTTCCGCGGGTCCGGCCGGACCGGCCGGCGCCAAGGGCGAGCAGGGCGAGGCCGCCCCGAAGAACTGAGACGCGATCGATGCGTGCCGCGATCTCCCGGCGCGCATCGCCGCCACGGCTGTGCCTGGTTCGCAGCGAAGAGATCGTCGCTCCTCATGAGCGACGATCTGCGGCTATATCTCGGCCTTCCTCGCGGCGAAGATGCAGAGCAGCGACACCAGAGCGGCCGCGAGCTGGTAGTAGCCGACATGGCTCAGGCCGTAATTGGCCTGCAGCCAGGTCGCGATATAGGGCGCCAGCGACGCGCCGAATATGCCCGCCATGTTGAAGGTGATCGACGACCCGGTGTAGCGCACCCGGGTCGGGAACGGCGCCGCCAGCGCTGCGCCGATCACGCCGTAGTTCAGGCCGAACAGCAGCATGCCGACGGTGGTGAACGCGTAGATGCCGACCAGACCAGCGGACAGCAGCGGCGCCAGCGCGAACGAGAACAGGCCGAGGATGATCGTGCTGCCGAGGAGCAGGGCACGGCGTCCGAAACGGTCGCCGAGCTTGCCGGCGGCGATCGTCGAGAGGCCGAACAGCACCGAGCCGTAGACCTGCACCAGCAGCGCGTCGCGGAACGACACCCCGGCGACCTTGACGTTGTAGGACAACAGATATGCCGTGCAGATGTAGAACGCCACGAAGGTGATCAGCGCCATGAAGGTGCTGATCACCATGCTGCGCTTGTGATGGCGGAAGACTTCCACCACCGGCACCGAGACACGCTCGGACTTGTCGATCGCTTGCTGGAATTCCGGCGTCTCGGTGATCGACAGCCGCACCCACAGGCCGATCGCGATCAGCGCGATCGAGGCGATGAAGGGGATGCGCCAGCCCCAGCTCAGCAGCGCGTCCTGCGACATGAAATGCAGCAGCAGCCAGAACACGCCGGAGGCCAGAAACAACCCGACCGGGGCGCCGAGCTGCGGAAACATGCCGTACCAGCTACGCTTGCCGACGGGCGCGTTTTCGGTGGCGAGCAGCACGGCGCCACCCCATTCGCCGCCGAGGCCGAAGCCCTGGCCGAACCGGCACAGCGCCAGCATCAGCGGCGCCAGCACGCCGATCTGGTGGTAGCTCGGCAACAGGCCGATCACCACCGTCGAAATCCCCATGGTCAGCAGGGCCGCGACCAGCGTGGTCTTGCGGCCGACCTTGTCGCCGAAATGGCCGAAGATGACGGCGCCGAGCGGACGGGCGAAGAACGCGATCGAGAACGTCGCGAACGACGCCAGCAGCGCCGTCGTCGGATCGCTGTTGGGAAAGAATAGCGTCGGAAACACCAGCACCGCGGCGGTGGCATAGACGTAGAAGTCGAAGAACTCGACCGTGGTGCCGATCAGGCTCGCCAGCAACACCTGCGCGGGCGAATTCAACGGTCTGCCGCGTCCGGCAGCGGTTGCCGGGGGCACGAAATTTGTGGCGTCCATGAGTGCTGATCCGTCAGATGCGGTTTCGGCCCGCATCCGCGTGCGCTAACCAGGAGAGGCAGCGACTTACCGCAATATTCCGCACCGGCCAACCGCATCGCCGCCATGCCGCCCATGTCCCACGAGCGTGCCGACCGGCCGCGCCGTTCAGCGAAGCAGGCGGAGAGCGGGGGCGAGTTCAGGGAAGTGGAGCTTACCCCATAAAGACGACGTCCAAGTGGAGATTCTCCAATGATTTCTAGGAGATTTCACCCCATAAGGTTCGCGCGATTCCCCCCATAACGACGTCGTATTGTCGGAATTCGACGCTACCCTCAGCTACCGGGGGCGACCTGGGATACTTGAACCAAGAGGATTCTTGCCGGACGCCTTCAAACGACGGGTCAAGCCGGGCGATACGGCATTCCTTAGCTGTGACCAGGATGATCCACGGACGGCGATATCTGCAAGGAAGGATCGGATTTCTCAACTCCTCTTTCGACGATCTGCATGACTCCGGCCTCGCCATACCTCCCACGGTTTCCTCCCTTGGAGGTTTGCGTAATCCGGCCCCGAAGTGCGCGCCGCGCCACCATCATGGGGTCAGCATCCACAAACCTTCACAAGAGAGCCTTCATTCACGCGTGGCTTGGGAGGCCTTTGGTACCCCGTAAGCCGCTAGAAATACGTCGACCGCGCGCGTAACAGTATGCTCGACTTCTTCGGGAGAAATGTCGTCGTCGAGTTGCAGCGCTCTTCTATACGTTGTCTCGGATTCGAAGAGCGCCATGAGGTGGTGGGCTGCCGCGGCAGGGTCGGCTGCGGAAAGGTGCCCAGCCTTGGTTGCGGCCTCGATATAGGCGGCGAAGACCTTCAGGCCTTTTCCAGGGCCGGCATCATAGAAGATGCGTCCCAAATTTCCGATTCGACCATGCGCAACTGCAAGGCGATATGCTGTGATCGCATCTTCATTGCTGACTCGTCTGATTAGCTGTCTCCCCACATTGAGAAGCACGTCACGCGGATCATCGGCTGCACGATTGGGCATGGTCTCGATCATGTCCAAGATCTGCTTGCTCACGACCCCTAGACTGACGTGAACGAATAGCTCCTCCTTGGAGGGGAAATAGCCGTAAAGCGTCGCCTTGGAGCCGCCAAGCCGCTTGGCTATTTCAGACATCGAGGTGCCGTCGAGGCCACGCTCCTTGAACACCTCGGCGGCCGTTTCGAGGATCGCCTCTCGTTTCGCTTCAGTTCGAACCCTGGCCATAGGCCCCTCCACCAATCCGGTCGGTGCAACGAACAAAGTGACCCCGACCAAATTACGATACCGTACGTACGGATATATTGACAACTCGCCCTACTCGTTAAAAATAACTGTACGTACGGATCGGTTAGGAGCGAGTTATGGAAGACAAACGGTATACAGTTACGGCAGTCTATCTTCACTGGGGCGTGGCCGCGATCATGGTCGCGATGGTTTGGCTGGGCGTGTACATGGCGAATCTGCCGCCGACACCCGAGAAATTCATCCTGTACGACGCCCACAAATCGATCGGCGTGATCGCCTTTCTGTTGGTCGTCTTCCGCCTTTTTTGGCGATTGAACCATCCGGCCCCAGTGTTGCCCGAGGCGTACTCGCCTTTGCTGCGTCGGGCCAGTCACGTCCTGCACCTGCTGATCTACGTCCTGATGATCGGTGTTCCCGTGAGCGGTTGGATCATGAGCGCGGCCCATGGACATCCTGCGACGCTCTTCGGTTTGGTGCTTCCTGTTCCGATCGAGAAGAATCAGCTGATCGCGGAATCAGTGACCGGAATCCACTTCGCTCTGAGCCTCGCGCTGGCAGTTCTTGTCATCGGGCACACGCTGATCGCGCTCAAGCATCATTTTATCGACAAGGATGGACTGCTTGGCCGCATGGGGATCGGCCGGATGTGACAACCCGCGCAGCCGGCCGCGGACATCGTCATCCGCAGTCGGCTGATGCGTTGGCAGGGCACAGCAGCTCCACGTATTTCCCGCGTTCGATATCGACCAGAAAGACATGGCGATGGCCAAAGCATCATTCTTCGCACCGAGCTGTGTTCTCGTCGCCGCGCTTCTGCTGAGCGCATGTGACTCCGCTAGTTCGAAGGGCGACGGATCGAACAACGATCCCAGCGTCGCGCGACCCGTAATGGTCGCGCCTGTTCGCTTCGATGAGAGGGCCAGGAAACGAACGTTCGCAGCAACGATCAGGCCGAGCATCGAGAGCGATCTCGGGTTTCGGGTGAGCGGCAAGGTCGCCCAGCGACTGGTGCGCAATGGTGACCGCGTCCACAAGGGACAGGCCCTTCTGACACTCGACGCAAACGATTTGCGGCTTCAGCTCGATCAGGCCGAGGCTGAAGTCAAGGCAGCCAAGACCAATCTGACGCAGGCCGAAGCGGACGAGCGGCGTGCGACCGAACTCCAGAGAAAGGGTTGGGCGGCCAACGCGACCGTGGAGAAGGGGCATGCGGTGGCGGAGGAAGCCAGAAGCCGCTTGATACGGGCGCAGCGATCTTTAGAACTCGCACTTAACGCGAGGGACTACGCCACGCTCGAAGCCGACGCTGACGGCGTGATTACGGCAACCCTGGTGGAGCCGGGGCAGGTGATCACCTCTGGTCAGGCGGCCGTCCGCCTCGCGCGATTGCCGGAGATGGAGGCGCAAGTTGCGCTTCCGGAGACCTACGTCGAGCAGGTCCGGAACGCCACGGCCACGTTATCGCTATGGTCTCTTCCCAACAGGACATTCGAGGTTCGGCTAAAAGAGCTGTCTCTTGCGGCCGATCCGACGACGCGCACCTACGCGGCCCGCTTCAGCATACCCGATGCAGGAGAAGCACTCAGGCTCGGTATGAGTGCGACGCTGACGCTGCGTGAGATGTCGGCGGGGCATAGTGCCCGCTTGCCATTGACGGCGCTGTTTGACCATGGAAGCGGCCCGTCGGTATGGGTCGTTGACGGCGAGGGGAGACTGACTGGCCGGAGGGTCGAGATCGATCGTTACGATGATCGTGCCGTCTTGATTTCTTCCGGGGTCGCCGAGGGCGAGAGGGTGGTCGCGCTTGGAGTCGAAAAGCTCGACCCTGGCTTGACCGTCCGTGCTATCTCGACGTTGACGTATTGATCGGGGAGGGAGCGATGCATCGTTTCAATCTCTCCGCCTGGGCGGTCGCCCATCCAGTACTAATGCTATTCCTGATCATTATGATTGGTGTCGCGGGGACGCTCTCGTACCGGAGCCTGGGACGAGCCGAAGATCCGTCGTTCACGATCAAGACCGCGATCGTGACGGCGACCTGGCCTGGAGCCACCGCAGAGGAGATGCAATTCCAGGTCGCCGACCGCATCGAGAAGAAGCTCCAGGAATTGCCCTGGTTCGACAAGGTCATCACCTATTCGAAGCCGGGCTTCGTCGCGGCGCAGCTCGATTTTACGGACAACGCGCCGCCCTCGCTGGTGTCACTGCTGTTCCTGCAATTGCGCAAAAAGATGAGGGATCTTGAGCCTGACCTGCCCGCGGGGGTGAACGGACCTGAAGTGAACGACGAATATGGCGACGTCGACTCCGTACTCTACACCCTACGATCGGAGAGCGCCGACTACGCCACGCTCAAGCGTATCGCCGAAGCGACACGACGGCAGTTGTTGAAGGTGCCGAACGTTTCCAAGGTGACGATTTACGGTACGCAGGAAGAACGCATCTTCGTCGACTTCGACCACGTCAAGCTGGTCAACCTCGGGATCACGCCGCAGACGATTTTCGCCAGTCTCGCCAAGCAGAATGCGCTCAATCCGGCGGGGATCGTGCAGACCAGGTCGACACGCATCCCGCTGCGGGTGAGCGGTGCTCTCGATGGTGTAAGAGCGGTGGAGGAAACTCCGATCGCGTCGACCAATGGCACCGTGCTCCGATTGGGCGATATCGCGTCGGTCAGTCGGGGATTCGTCGATCCGCCGGAATTCCTCTTGCGCCAACGCGGGGTGCCGGCCTTGGCCCTCGGCGTGGTCATGCAAAGGGGCGGCAACATCCTGAATCTCGGTCAGGACATCGACGCCGTGATGTCCGGCGTTCAACGCGACACGCCGACCGGCCTTGTCTTCGAGCGCGTTGCCAACCAGCCTGCCGTTGTTCAGGAGGCCGTCGCCGACTTCATGCGCTCATTTCTGGAGGCGCTCGGCATCGTCCTCCTGGTGAGCTTCGTATCGCTGGGGTGGCGGACCGGTATCGTGGTCGCGGCGTCGGTTCCCTTGGTCTTGGGGATCGTCTTCACGATCATGCTGGCGATGGGGATCGACCTCCATCGGATTTCGCTCGGCGCGCTCATTATCGCCCTCGGCCTCCTCGTTGACGACGCCATCATCGCTGTCGAGATGATGGTGGTGAAAATGGAACAAGGATTCGACCGGGTCAAAGCAGCCTCTTTTGCGTGGGAATCAACGGCCTTTCCGATGTTGACGGGCACGCTGGTTACAGCGGCGGGCTTTCTGCCCGTGGGCTTCGCCGCAGGCGGTACCGCGGAATACACCGGCAGCATATTCTGGGTCGTCTGCATCGCCTTGCTGGCGTCATGGATGGTCGCGGTGACCTTCACGCCGTATCTCGGGTGCAAGCTGCTGCCGGAAGTGCAGGGGCACGCCGGCAGTCATGGCTCGGTCTACGATACGGCGATCTATCGTCGACTGCGGGCAGTCATCTCATGGTGCGTCCGGCGCCGCGGACTCGTGGTCAGTGTAACTGTCGCGCTGTTCGTGGTTTCCATCTTCGCTTTCGGGGCCGTGCAGAAGCAGTTTTTCCCGAGCTCAGAACGTACAGAGTTGTTCGTGCAGCTGCGGCTTCCACAAGGCGGCTCGATGGCGGCGACGCTCGATATCGCCAAGCAGGTTGAAGCCCTGATTGCCGACGACAATGATGTCGCGACGTCGACGACCTATGTGGGGCAGGGAACAGCGCGATTCCTGCTGGATATCAGTCCGGAGCTCCCCAACGAAGCTTTTGCCGAATTGGTTGTGGTCGGAAAAGATCCCGCTGCCCGGGACAGGATCAAGGCCAAGCTCGAACGCGCCGTATCGGACGGCGCTTTCGCTCAAGCCCGCGTTCGCGTCAACCACCTCGACTTCGGTCCGCCGATCGGCTTTCCGGTCCAGTTCCGGGTTATCGGCGAAGATCCGAACACGGTACGCTCGATCGCCTATCAGGTCCGCGATGTCATGCGCACGAACGCGGATGTAGTCGAACCGCAGCTCGATTGGAACGAGCGCATGCCCTCGATCAAGCTCGTGATGGATCAGGACCGCGCGCGCGCGCTTGGCCTCGACCCGCAAGCCGTCTCGCAGACGCTGCAGATGCTGGTCACCGGCTACACGGTGACCAGCATCCGTGACCGGACAGAAAAGGTCTTGGTGGTGGCCCGGGCAACCGCGACCCAGCGCGGCGATGTCGGGGCCATCGACGATCTGACGGTGGTGTCGATCAACGGAGTCCCGGTGCCGCTGTCCCAGGTTGCGCGCATAGAGCAGCAGACCGAGGAGGCGATCCAGCGGCGACGAAATCGCGAAATGGCGATCACTGTCAGAACCGACGTTCGCCACGGCGCGCAGGCTCCTGACGTGTCGGCGGCGGTGTGGTTCGGACTGGCCGATCTGCGGAGCCGTCTGCCGGCTGGATACAGGATCGAAATGGGGGGAGCGATTGAGGAGTCAGCGAAGGCCAATCGATCCCTCGCCGCGGTGATGCCGATCATGCTCGCCGTCATGTTGACCGTGCTGATGATCCAGCTTCAGAGCTTCTCCCGGCTGGCGATCGTCCTGTCCACGGCCCCTCTCGGCCTCATCGGAGCGTGCCTTGGACTGCTCCTCACTGGGAAGCCTTTCGGCTTCGTGGCGCTCCTTGGGCTCATTGCACTCGCCGGGATGATCATTCGCAATTCGGTGATCCTGGTGGACCAGATCGAACAGGACGTTGCGGCGGGACATCCGCGCGGCGTGGCGATCATTGACGCTACCGTACGGCGTGCGCGTCCTGTCGTTCTGACCGCCATGGCGGCGATCCTTGCGATGATCCCCTTGTCGCGATCGAGCTTCTGGGGACCGATGGCCGTGACCATCATGGGCGGCCTTTTGGTTGCAACCGCACTCACGCTTCTGTTCCTGCCAGCGCTGTATGCGCTGTGGTTTCGACGAACACTCAGCGCCTCGGACGACGCCTCACAAAATGCCTGGCACCCACGAGATCTCGTCACGGTCTTCGCCGCGCGGCTGCAAAAGATGGCGAACTTCCGGACCGAAACGCAAGGGTGGGGCGGACACCAGCGCAAAAGAAGATGAACCATCGACTAGGACAATCGAATGCGATGACGCAGCCCGCGGCCGAGATGGGTAGCAAAATTGAAGATCGGCTTGACGGCAGCTTGATCTGACCGAGCGAACCGGCAGTCGCGCCCTTGGATCGATCCTGCCAAACGACGCCGGAGCCGGGCTTCCGGCAGGAAGTGGTCAATCACAGCCTGACTCGGGCACCGCTGCGGCTTGCGAGACATCTGTCCCAGGTAGGATGGCTGCAGGCACTCCGCCGCCGCCGAAGCTTAGAAATGCAAGTCTATGGGGTGTCCGACATCTGTTGCTCCCCACATAACAGCCGCCCAGAAAATGCAAATTTGCCAATGGATTCAGTATAGGTCGCATCCCATAAGAAAACGCGGCACACCCCATAAGACCGTCGTGACCGGGTGTCTTTACCCCATAAAGACGTCGCGTTTTCCGAACTTTGCCTAGCTGGAGAGGTCGGTATTAAAACACCCTCAAAGAGGCATTCTCTCACAGCAGCTGGAAGCGTTTCCGGCGCACTTGGAGCCAGAAATGCCTTGGCACAGTACGAATCCGGTGATCACGTGTCGGCAGGCGCTATCTATCCACGGTTGCAACAGCGAACGCCATGGACCTGCATCTCGTCCCCGACACAAATCTGTTTTTCGAGTTCAAGGCTCTTGAGCAACTCCCTTGGGAGGAGCTTGGACACGACCCGATCGTGCTGATTCTCACGAAGCCAGTCTTGGATGAAATCGATAGGCACAAGAAGGGTAGCGGACGCACGCGCGATCGCGCTCTCGATATTTTCGGCCGCTTCCGCAGCATGCTTACGCAAGGTGCCCAAGACGCGTTGATCCGGCCCTCCGAACCTAAGGTGCTTCTTCGCAGAATGACGAGTGTTCTGCCTGACCCGGCCTACAAAGATCATCTCGACTACGACAAAGCCGACGAAAAGCTCATCGGCATCGTCTCAGCGTTGAATAGACAAGCCGCTGGTCACGAGGTGAGGCTCTTCACGGACGATGGCGGTCCGGCGGGCATGGCACTCGATCTGGGCGTCCCATACCTGATGATTGATCAGAGTTGGCGTCGTCCTCCAGCGGAGACGACCGAAGCGAAGCAGATTCGTGAGCTCAAGAAGGATTTGGAAGCCTATCGCGACCTTGAACCTAAGATATCCATTCGCTGCAAAACCGCCGACGCTGAGCGCTTCGTAAAAGTCGTCGGCAAGGTCGCCACGCCGTTGACTGAAGGAGAGGTGGACCAGCTTATCGAGGAGTTGCGGCGCAAGCACCCCCTGCGCACCGATTTCAATCCGCCACCCACGACCACCACCGTCGGATTTAGAGAAACCAAGATTGTCGAATACTCGGCTCCGACGGATGAGGAGATCGCTAGCTATCGCGATGTGCGCTATCCCGAGTGGATTAAGAGCTGCCGTGAAATCCTATGGAAATTCCACGTCGGCCGAGACGTAGCGGCACCGCCCGTTCTACTTCAGTGGGCGATGTCGAACGATGGATCGAGACCCGCGTCGCGGGTCAGAGTAGAATTCGCGACCTCGGGGCCGTTGGCGTTGATGAGAGGAAGGATCGACGACGCTGTAGACGACGAAAACTCAAGTTCAGCCGTCCAATCCTCCCCGAGCGCAGTCATGCGGCTGCCGCCTGCTCCTAAACCACCCGCGTTTCATGAGAAGATCACGCGCGAACCTGCGACCGAAAAACATCTTGAAGCTCTAGCACGCGTGTCGCTGCCTTCATTGCGTGGAGTCGACGCTTTGAAACAACATGGACACGCGTTAAGTTCAGCTAGAATACTGGCGGCGTCTGGTGCGTATGATCTCTCTGCGTTCAAACGGATTCAAGACTCTCTGGCAGGCATCACCGGGATTGACGCAGCGATGCGAAATTCGTTAGCCAACATTGTGACGCCTACCATCCGTCCTATCTCGAGCTTCTCATTGCCTCGATACCTTCCGCCGCCCCCTCCAAAGCCCGAAGAATTCTACTACTCATCCTGGCCGAAGCAGAGCCCGGTTCGAAACGGCGCGCTCACATGCGAATTGTGGCGACACCAAAACGGCGACGAGATTTTCGAGTTCGAGGTGCTTTTCGAAGGTGATGACGACGCAAGAGGCGTCGTAGAATGCAGTGTTCATGCAGAAAATCTCACAACGCCGCAGCAGTTGAGAGTGGTGGTGGAACGTAAGATCGAGTTCATCAAGATGTTTGATTTGGCCAGAGCTTTGGTCGAGCAGTGAGGCGCCTTTGTCGTCGAGCCGTAATGTTTGGTCTCGGTACTTCTACGAACAAGCTGCGGCGACCTGGCCACGCTGCCAACGGCGTTGAGAAATCAGGCCCCGCCGTGATGCTAAGAGGATGGGGAAGCTCACTTGGGTAGCTTCCCAACCTCGACCTCACCGTTAGTTTCTGAAACCTTGCCCCATTCGGTGTTATCGGGTCCAAGAAGTCCCCTGGCGACCGGCTCAGCCGCCAGATGATTGTGAACGACGTCCGCGGTGAGTATGGGTGTCTTCGATCGATCCCAGGAATAACCAAAAACGGCGCTTACACCTGCGTTCGCGCCGTCCATGAATGCCGTCGTCGGCACCGGCTCTCCATTGGCGTTCTCTACGTTCATGCGAAGCGACTTGAAAGACCTCACCACACGGTTGGTTTTGAGGTCGATCTCTAGCGTCGTCGGCCCGGCTGGATAGACGGCTTCAAATGAGTAGGGCGTTTGCGAGATGCCTTCGTTGAGAGGAAAACGCCCAAGCTGACCGCCGTTGACCGCTATCACAAAGGAATCCTCGGGACGAACTATGCCTTTCTCCAGATATTTCCCGAGTTTTTCGCTCTTCTCCTTGATCGCCGCCGTCCAACGCAGCAGCACTTCGTTGTGAGGAACATCTCCGACAACGAAGTCTCCGGCTTTCAGTGGCTGCATCCATTGTTCGGGAATTCCTGCAGCTGTCGGGCATACAGCCTCAACCCAGAGTACGCGCCCATCCTGCTCGATGCGGAGGTCGGGACCTTCGTCCGCGCTGGTCATTGAGAAGCCTAGCGCGTCAAAGTGAGATGCGAGCATCATCTCCCAAACTCTCTGAGCGATCTTGTTGGCGTCGCCGCTGCAGATTTCCTTCACGAAATGTCCGTTCGGCAGCCTAAGAGCAAGATATCTGTCCCAAAGCTCAAGCACGTAGGTCAAATAGTTGGGCGCATTCTGGAGTTTCTCGGAGAGTGCCGCCTTGACCTGATCGTCCCATTGTGAAGTCCTATCCTCCCTCTTTCCATCGCGGAGTTTTCGCTTCCGCAGCCGTTTCTTCACGGATTTCGCGACTCGGACGTGGGGGTGTTTGCGATGCCATCCCTTGATAGCTTCCAAATAGCTACGCGAGTGCATTTCGCGAATCTTCAGGACTGCCAGAAGCGCTTGCGCCCTGGCGGCGTCCCGGCCTTCTGCGATCTGGGCCGCCACGCGGTCTGCTTGACGTGCGCAGCGGCTTCGGGCCGCATTGTAATGCAGTCGCGCCAAGTCCAGATCGATTGTCTTACGTTTCAGAGCCATCTGAACAATTACTCCAGGCGGGCCCCAATGCCGCCCTTGTTTTAAGCTGAGCAGCTAAGAACACCAGCGCAAATGCAATCGTCTAAGAGGCCCTTGATGACTTTGCGTTCAACCATGGAGGAATCAACTCCTGGCAGGTGATTGTTTCAGGGAAGGATAACGATTGCTGTGACGTTAGTATCAGCGAGGCGGACGTATCTGTGCGGGCTACGACGCTCTTAGACCTCCCTGTCCCAGAATCTAGTGCTGAAGTTATTCAGTGCCCGCTGGCATCGGCCTTCGCCACAAAGGTCTCTGGTATCGCAACTGGATCTCTACCTTCCTTCAAATAGTCTCTGACCGAATAGAGCGCGCTCCTCATCATATGTTCCCAGGTGTCGGATAGCTGTTTCTGAAGCTCCTGCTGCTGCTTACGGGCGCTCAACTTGCGTTTCGAAGGCGGAAAGCGGAGATGGGCAAGCGTGTCAACATTGTGCACGAATGTGATGTTGCCATGCGTCCAATCGTCATCGACAGTCTTCCGCCATCGATAGCTGACCCTTGCAGTTAGCTTATGGCTGAACCGGTACGGCGGAGCAATCTCGCCTTCGACATGGAAATGCTGTTGATCCCGCATCTCTTCATCGGCACGTTCCTGCATTGTTCGGACGGCAGAGCTCAAATCTCGCTTAGCCCTCTCCAAATCGTAGGCCACTTCCTCTCGCTTTCGCGACGATTTCGCTTCTCGATACCTTGAAAGAGTGCGTTCTAAGGTATCGAGACGGCCAGAGACAAAAGGACCACACAGTCTCAGGTTGAGCGTGCCGAGGCACCCCGATCGTTCTTCATCTACCGCCTTGTCGATAAGTTCATCAAGTTTGCGAGAATCGACCGCAGATAAAGCGGTCCGTTCGCTAGTGGTCATATAGATATCCATCTGTCTGACTCCTTCTCACTTCATAGGGTCCTATAGTCAAACAAAAGCGCGCTCTAACGCGAGTTGTTACTCGAATCGCGACGGTCCGTCTTTATGGTATTGCGCCGAAGCGGTGCTGACAGCATCATCATTGCAGGCGCGGTCGGATCCCCTCGATCGCCACGGATTTAGCGCATGTATCGCGCACATCGTTTTTCGAGGAGGAAAAGAGGGGCAACATGATTGAGCCGATCAAGCCAGGACACGAACTGTTCCCCTACGATGTCGAGGTAGTCGATGGTAAGAAGACCGTCGTACTCAAGAAGGGCTGGAACGATGAGAAGCAGGTCGCTTTCATTCTGCAGGCGATCGAATACTTGCTCCAGTTTGAACACAACCATGGTTCGGTCAGTATGATCAACATGATCGAAGGCGAAGCGCACGGCGCCATGTTGCGTGGAACGGAAAAGCAAAAGGAACGGTTTGGAGAGCTTATGGCACTTCGACAATCGTGGCTCGACGCTCAACAGGCCGCCTGATCACATTCCGAATCGTCCCCAAGGCTTCCGCCGATAGGCCTCGTTCATTGCATCTGCGGCATCGTGAAAGCACCCCACGAAGTCTCCTTCGTCATCGAACAGCAGCCATTGTTCGCCGTCCCACACCATTGCGTATCCGTTTTCAAGTTGCCGCAGGCGCGGGCGCTGGAAGTCGCCTGTAGGTTCAGCTGGACGATCAGTCTGTTCTTCTGTTGGCAGGGTGCCTCGATGACCAGCCTTCGGATCTCGTCGTGAACTGGACGGCGGCCTTAATGTTGGCGGTGTGCCCTGGCCGCTCTGATCGCCGCTGCCTTCATCATCCTGATTATTCTCGTCACACATCAATATCGCCCCAGTGCTTCAATCAACGTCCAGGTGCTATCGAGGATTGATGAGAGCCGGGTTAACTGCGCTGTTCAGCGTACGTGGCAGGCTGGGCACTGCATACCGATTTTGGCCAATAGCCGTTGTCGTTGGGACGAAATGGGATGCCCCGTCGTGAAAGCTGCTACTTAAGTTGCATGACCAAGACCCGGCCCGTTTCTAAAGGAAGGTTGTGACCGCTTTCGTCTCGTCGCTCTCACGACGATCGTCTCATGAATACGAGCAGAGGCTTCCTGAAACTGCAGATCTAGAAGCCATTCGCCGAACCAGCCATAGGAATTCTTGATTGTGGCTGCCCTACCTGAATTTGAGGCTGCAAACGCCGTGTAAACACTGTCTAAAACGTCGTTCAGCCGTTCATGTTTGAGAATCCGAAAGCCTCGCGAACGCGCCTCGGCCACCGACACTCCGAAATCTCTCGGTTCGGGCCACGCCGTTTGGTAACCCCCGAGGTCGAGCAAGCCAACGTTTTGGATCACATGCAGAGCAGTGCCCACATTTATGGAATCGAGGATCGGAACGGAAGATGCCCCGCCGACCCGCAGCCTCGAGAGAATCCACCGATCCATTTCTAAGATATCAGGCCTAGCTTGCACCCAGGGGATGTTAGTGACATCTCCGTTATCGCATCGGCAACACTTCGAAATGCGAACATCTGTCCACGATAGCGGTTGTCCACACGAGCAGGTCTGGATCAACTTCCTGCCATGGGCAGGGCAGGTAGTGACGAATTTTAGATCGAACCAGAACCGATGATGAGAGGACTCCACTACACATTCCGGACAGAGGCGACGTACGGACTGCCTCACTGCGTGCCTCGCACTGAAGCGCTCTCCTCGAATGGCTAGCCCGCCGTCCGAGACGATCGGGGCCGAATTCATGAGATGGGCCGGGTCGCAGTGCGCCACAGCGGCGAGGCGTTCGATTCCGGCCCCATTCCGTAGCTCTCGCACCGATAGTCCGGTCAAGGCTGAAAGCTGGCTTTGGCTTTGGATGCCATTTCGTTCAGCGAGCCGAAGCAGCAACCCGTGTGGGGGTTCGTCTTCGGCGGGAACGACCCATAGGGGGAGTGGTGAGCGAAGCAAGTTACTCTCATTTCTTCACTTCGATGTCGAATACGGATTTGCGTGCCGCGTTGGCGATTACGATCTCAGCGAACGGTCTCGCTTGCTCGACAAAGTGCTTGCTGTGGTACCAGATTTTGAACCATTGACCGAAGAATCCGTAGATTGTCCTGAGCGTCTCGGCGAGCTTCCTTGTCTTTGCCGTCAGATACTGTTCGTACACTTCATCTAATGCCTGGTCGAGAAGCCCCAGCTGAAGAACCCGGAATCCGTTAGCTTGCAGTTGGTGTGCTGGCGTATCGTACCCGTCTACACCACGCCAGCACGTATAGCCCTCGGCCGCTAGCACGCCGACGCGGTTCACAATATTCAAAGCGGTCCACAAGGGCATCCCGTCGAGGATAGGGACAGGTACGGGGTCGCCAACCCCAAGCTTGCCTAAGGCCCAACGATTCATTGCCAAAACGTCATTTCCGGGTGACTTAAGCGTCATCCGAAATACGCTTCCGTCTTGGCAATGGGAGCATTTTTCGATGTCGACATCTTTCCAGGTGAGTGCAGTGCCGCAAGAGCATGCATCAACAAGCGTCACTTGATGCCTTGGGCATGTCGAAACGAAGGAGAGGTCGAACCAAAAGCGCTGGTGAGCCGCTTCCGTAATGCAAGTAGGACATACTCTCCGCCGCTTTATGAGGAGGTGGTCTGACGTTCGCAATCGCTCGCCTCGTAGCGACACGACTCCGCGAACGATGGGTTCTGTCGTCGAACGCATGAACAGGTCCGGACTGCACTGAAGGAGTTCGGCAAGGTGCCCGGCGCCATGTCCCAGTCGCAACCTCGCAACTGACATGTCGGTCAGCTCTCTCATTGTGCGAAGATCTTTGACGCCATTACGTTTCGCGAAACGCAAAAGAAGCCCATGTGCGGGTTCGTCTTCGCCCGGGGTGACCAATAGAGGTAGCTTGTCAACTCTCATGCCGCCGCAGCTGCCTTTCTGAGTGACTTCTCCCGGTCTTTTCTTCGGCGGGTTGCACGGCTCTTACAAGCCTCTTCCTCAAGCATCTTTCTGCGGGCGGCTTTGATCTTCTGGAAGCCATCCTCGTCGATCTCGCCTTTCACCCGGAACGGGTTCTCCTTGTCGGGGACATTATGCTTGCGAGCATATGCGTCGCCAATGAGATCCATTGTCACCGTGTCGAGGTTCTGGTCGATCGCGTCCTTCGCTGCCATTGAGACGTACTTAGTAATATACCCAACGTAGCCATCGGAGGCCAGGTGAAGTCGAAGGGCCAGCGCAGGCGTGAACAGTTGCGGCTTGCGGTCGAAGGGCAAGTCATCGGACAGGGACCGCAAAAACATGCACAATTCGGCACTTTCGTTGAAATCAAGCGGGAACGGCCTCATATGATGTTCCTCGCTCTTCATGGTCTCGAGCTGCCCATTCTCCAGTAGGAAGTCCGTTGCATAGTGGAGCCCTACGCAGCAGATTTGGACGCGCGTCTCTTTCATCAGCTCCTTTAGAAAATCCGCTGCCTCGTAGGGATCGCGAATTTGGCTGCTATCTACGATGTGTTGGCATTCGTCGAAGATAATCATTCGCACGCCTTGACCCTCGATTTGGTGGCGAACGATCGATTTCATTTCCGCCAAGGTCGCGCGCTTGGTGGGCATGCCGAGCGCGGCTAGCGTCTCACCAAACAGTTGTTTGTAGGTCGTCTTCTTGCTGACCATAATCTTGAGAATCGGGCGAACGAGGCCGCGCCCAGGCTGCTGAAACGTGACGCTCATGTTCGTAGGATAGGTTTTGGGATCGATCGTATGGACATCGATTCCGTCTTTGAGCGTACCGCGATATTCTTCGCGGATTTCCTCCATAAAATCGTTCGCAGCGGTCGTCTTGCCGACACCGGTCTCGCCGACGACGAAAGAACAACTCGCCTGCTGACCTTCGTGGTATTCGCGGTAGCAGCGACGGAACACATCCGTTGCTCGTTTCATCGTCGGCGTGACGGCAACAAAGCTGCCGATATGCTTTCGGCGTTCTTCTACAGAGCGAGTATTCCACGTCATCGTTGACTCCGTCGACTAGTCCAGAGAGCGCCGCTTTACAACTAAGATTTGCGGTGATTGATCGGGTGTTACAACGCGCTTCGGCTCGAGTTCGGCGTCAGCACTGGCTGAGAAGGCGGCTAGATCGACCTCCGGGGAGTCAAGAATCGCCCGCGAAGGTGGGGTTTCGACCGCCGGAGTACGATCGCGGTAGGGGCCGCGCTCGTCTGGCGGTGATGACATCAGAGTGCGATCCGGATCGTAGGAGTCCAACTTCCGTTCGCTTTCATCCGGGGAAAGGTGCTCGCCACGGAGATGCTCGGAAGGGTTGCGACCGTCGGTCAAGAAGCGAACCGCCTTCTTCGGCAGTTTCTTGCGGGGGCTGCGTTCGTCGATGAGATCGATGATCTCTTGGCTCGATTTCGCCCGAGCTAGAGCCTTTTTCGGATCAAAGCATTCGTCGTCTGAATTCTGACGCGCCTTCTTCAGCACCCGATATTGATAGAGTGTCAGCTTTGCGACCTCTTCATCTGCCTGGAGGTAACCTTCAACCCATTTCGCTTTAGCGTCCAAGGCGGTTGGATCGAGGATGTACGCCGTCCTTAAGTCCTGTGGGTCGATCCGAACCGTCACAGCGCTGTTTCCGGCAAGTCTGTTCCGGAGTCCCGAGAAGGCATTGGAATTCCACCGAAGGCCTTCGAATTCAATACCGGGGGATCTCAGGTGACGATCAATTACTAGACCGGTCAGCGGAACGAGGAGTTCCTCAGGCGGAGCAGGGCGCTCTCCAACCTCGAGAATGCCTCTCGTCCATCGGTCCAGCGGGGTCTCCCCAATCTCGGAGTGAATGGTCGTGTGATAGACATCCACGATCCATTTCGCGATGATCCAATTTGCGTCTTCGAGAGTGAGGACCGCGTGCTTTTCGGAATTGTAGGTTCCGCGGTCGCGAGGGTTCGACTTGGTCGTGCCCGGCAATTTGTGAATGACTCCCTGATTGTGGCTCCGAAACCAGCGCTCCACACGACCTTTGAGCCAGCCCGCTGCTCTGGGCAGGTCGACGATCTGCATATTCAATGCGCGTTCGGTCTGCCTCATGGACCTTGAGCGAAACTCAGCGCCGTTGTCGCAGAATAATCGCGTCATGGGGCCGTAGCAGGGCCAAGGAAAGCGGAAGGTGACGTCCCGTCCGGCCGCCGAACTGATCTTCGCAAGCAAGCCGTCTTTAGGCTGGACTGCGACCCTAAGCGCTTCCATGACGCTAACCCAGGAAGGCGGCGTGAAGCTGAGTGACAGGCCAAGGATCATCCGTGACCAACGATCGATGATCACGGTGAGCCATGGGCGACCGAGGACGAGGCCATTCTTGTCTACGACGATCAGGTCCAGCCGCGTGTGATCAACTTCCGCTTCTTCAAGCGGCATGCTGCAGGCAGGTCCCTTTCGAACCGCTTTCATCAGAAAGTCTGCTTGTCTTTTACCATGTCTCGCGACGGTCAAATCGTAGACCTCCATCTTGTTGATCATTCGCGAGACCAAATGCTTTCCAATTACTTCCTTGGCACCAAGCGACGGAAGGGCAAGGCCGTCCCGGTCCGCGCGAAGCAAAATGTGACGAGCGGCCGCTTCTCGGGCATCGGCTTTCGAGCCAGCGATTTCGTTTCGATAGACTTCGTCAATACCGTTCATGATCTCCTGCTTGTGCCATTCCGCCAGACGAGGTGTCCGATTGCCTTTCTTTCGGTGAGTGTCGACCAGAGCGCGGATGTCCCGGCCAGCTACCAGCCAGCGCAGGTACCATTCTCGAGCGCGACGAAACGTGACCTCCCTGGGCGGACGCAGATCGTCTGTTGCTTCAGCGATCACGCGCTCGATGGCAGGCAAGACATGCTTCCGCCTGTCTCGAAAGGGTGCGGGGAGGTCATCGATAGCTTTGACGAAAGGATACTTTCGTTCCGCCGACAACCGTTCGACATCGGAGAATGCGCCCCAGTCCACCTGCAGATTGTCTTGGACGACCGGGGGAAGAGCACGAAAGGCAGCGTCGGTCGTAATCCGGCCCGAACGCATCATGTGCAGAATTGCAGTGTTTGCTAACGCCTTCTCGGTGCCAGACTCCTTATCGGTGAATACACGAACCTGGTCGCCAGGCGGACCGACGATGTAGCGGCGGGTGTCGAGGCGGATCGTTGCTCCAGTGCGGAGTTGAACGGGAACGTGCCCAAGGTTCATTGGTAATCCTCCTGACGCAAGCGAGATTAGGTTTTCACGAAAGTCGAACGACGGCTGAACGCGGTTCGACCATCCATCTTGATGTGTCCGAGCCAGTCGAGCTGGAGGGCGAGGGCGAATGCATCGAACCGGCTGCCCACCTGCTCCTGCAAGGCGGCGACCGACGATTCCTTAGGCAACTGAGCCAGCGCATCGATAGCGAAGAGCTTCCGATCTTTTTCGCCGTACCCGACGAGGTGACGCCGAAGCATTATTGCGTTCGAGAGGCGGGGCTGAACGCGGATATCGTCCTCGGTTTCAAGGCGGAATCCAAAGCCAATGCGCCGGGCTGCCGACGTCATTGCATCAATGAATTCCCTAGGCGTTACGCCAAGTTCCCTAGTCCGTTGCATCAGCCAGGACACGGTCCACACCAAGACAAGATCGCGCTGTCCATCCTTATGGAAGATCGCGTAGTCGATCCTTTGCACCTTCGCTTCGCCCCGGACGTCCACGGACAGAGGAGCAAGTTCGTCGATGACGTCGGTTACGTTGCGGGTGAAGGCATCGATGACCGTTAGGAAATCGAGAGCGAGCAGGGAGCGTGCCCCGACGAGTTTGTCCTCCAAACACATCATCGGCGTCTCTCCGACGTAATGGTCTTCCTGCCCGCTGCGAATTGCTCCCGGCCGGGTGCCGACACGGCGACCACGCTTCTTTGCTTTAGCCGGGCCCGGCGCAGGATCGATTTCTGCGGACGGCAGATCCCATTCGGGTTCATCATCGGGAGATGCGGGCGCCCGGCGCCGAACTTCGAGACGAGGAGCCTCTTCAGTCGAATAATTGCCGACGGCCTTTCGGCCTTCATTCTCACGTTTGACTTCATCTTCATTTCCAGAGCGCTTTCGCCGGTTCTTTAGCCCGCTATGCGCAAGCTCCCGGAGACGTCATCGGCGTGAATTTCGGGCGCGTTACTGCGGCCGCCGGCGGAAGAGCGATTGGGATCAGACGGATCGTAGGGAGGTTGAAATTGCTCGTTGTAGTTCATGACACGCAACTCCTCGTCTCGGCGCATACCCGTCGCCGAGGCTTCCTTTGGTCTCCAGGAGTTCTGGAAACGACGTCAACGACTGCAGCTGTAATTTAGACCGCTATCGCTGAGGCTATGAGGAGGAGCGTGGACGGCGCGAAGGAGGGGGAGGCGCGTACGATTGCTTGCATCACCTTTCTCCTTCGGTTGCGACCGACAGAGCGGTCATAGGTGGGGTTTCTCGCGCAGGAAGGCGAGGCGCATCCTTTAAGGATTGAGTCCTTTGAAGAACAGCAACGGGGTCCATTTAGCAGCGCTGAATCCATCGATCTAGATCCCCCGAACGAGTGTTAGAAAGCTGACTTACGTAAAGTTACTGGGTAACTCATGGTTTGAAGAGAATGCCGAAGGGATTCAAGCCGTGGCGATTTCGCATTCGATCTCCTCCGCAGATGCGCATCCGCGCTCCAACAAAAGCCCGACGATTCTATCGAATGCCGTCGCTCGATCTGTGATGATCCTCTTTGCTCGCATGAAGCTTCCGTCCAAAGTCGTAGCGACATGCTGCCGGAGCAGTGGGTCCGTTTGCAGTCGCGCGAGGACTGCGTCCGGGCGCCTCGAGGACAGGTAAACGAGACTGCTGCCGAGACCGAGTGAGACCTCCATCGTCGCCGCAATCAGGGTTGCCTGTCGGAGGTCGGAATCCTCCGTACCGCCGCCGCCATCGGCATGGTCGCCGAACACAATTTCCTCGGCCGCAATGCCAGCCAGAAGGATCGCGATTTGCGCCGAGTACGCTGCCTTGCCGAGATTCCGGCCGGGAATCTGCCGCATGACCGTTCGGCCGCCAGAGCCGTCCATCCCGACCTCCCGGAAGACTTGGCTTTCAATCAGGCGGTTGCCCGACTGACCCCCGAGGAAATGGCCAACGAGCGCATGGCCAGCCTCGTGTACGCAGGCCTCGTGGAAGGCTTCTTCGGTCTGCACAATCCTGACAGGGAGGCCGTGCAGAAGGTCGGCAAAGGTCATGGGGCGGCGTTCGGAGCGAGCCTTGCGCCTTGCGTCCCGGACTAGCTGTTCGATTACAGCTCCGGAAGCGCCTTCTAGGCGCAACGCGATGTCGGCCAGATCAGCTGAGGTGCAGTCGCCTCGGAGATGGTGTCGCAGAATCCCAATGCGAGCGTCGAGGTCGGGAAGGGGGATTTTGACATGCTTTCCCAAACGGCCCGGCCGCAGGATCGCCTTGTCGATTTTATCCGGCAGATTTGTCGCCCCCACGACCACCACGCCTTCACGTCCGTCTACGCCGTCGAGGCATTCCAGGAAGGCGTTGATGACTTCTCGGGAGTATTGTTCGTGCCTTCCCTCGAGCGTTTCCCGATCCCCGAATGAATCGAGCTCGTCGATGAAGAGAATGCTGGGAGCATCCACGATGGCGTCACGGAAAGCTCTCCTCATCGCCTTTAGAAGGTCATTCAGATAGCCAGCTGCCTGCCAGCGGGCGAGCGAGTGGATATGGATCGGAACCCTGCAGGTTCGAGCCAGAGCCTGTGCGAAGGTCGTCTTGCCTGTACCGGTTGGACCAGAGATCAGGACGCCGCGATCGACATCCGCCCATGGCAATCGCCCGGCCCGATAGTCTTCGAGGTCTTTAGCAAGTTCGTGGCCCCAGACAGCTGCCTCCCCAAACCCGTGCAGATCGTCCAAGCTCGGCATGGTAACTACAGAGGATCGCCCCTGAGAGCTCCTTGCGAGCTGATCCTTCTTGACCCTCCTGAGGCTCCGCTCGATATGCAGCCTGCTTCGACCTGGCTTGATCACCATACTCAGCAAGGCGAGGGGCTCTCCCACAGCAGTGGCCAGAACTTCGTCAGCTAGGCCACGAATTCCGGCCGCACGGGAGGCTGCTTTGAGGACCGACAAGTCGGCGACTGCGAGGGGCAAAATCCCATCAGCTGCCAGGCGAAACGCCAGCGGAAAAGCGTCCTCATCGTAGGCGAAGCCGATGACGTGATCGTTTCCGGCCAACGTCTTGCCCAGGTCGTTTTCGCGAGTCTGTCGAACGGACGCCTCACTGTCCCAATGCAGGATTTCCGGACGGATGACGCGCTTCGCACGATCTGGGTTGCGATAGAGCGTGCGCCCCGCTTCCTCGAAAGTCTCACCATCGGCAGCGTTACGCAGGACGAAGCCAACGACGGAAACGCATCCGGCTAGTACGTGATGCATACGGTTCTGGCGCAGGGATCGAACCAGCAGGTGCCGCGCGACTGCCACGCCCACGTCAGTCGTCCGTTGACGTGAGACCACGCGCGATCTCGAAAGGTTTCTCAGGTTCATCGCTGTCTCCGAAGATCGAACGCTTAGTGGAGACTGGGATCGGCGTAGGGAGTACCCAGCCGATACAGACGGGAGAACGTTCTGGCGTATCCAAGCTCCGGAGAAATCACCCACAGAGCCGAGGTGTAGGCCTCCTTGTCATCGGTGATGATGGGATGGCCATTGACGACGCCGGTGAGGCACAGCTCGAGGCGCTGCGCCATTTCCCAGTTGTTCAAGATGGGCGCTCTGGCAATTCGGGCCGCGCTGGGATGATCTCCACGACGAATGCGCTCAAGGTCATCTAAGAGACGACGCAGGCGTTCGATGTCGGATCGAAGCTCGGGGACGGGAATGCGACCAGTGACCATATACGACATGACGTGCTCCATTGCTTCCGGACGCACGAGGTGCGCTCGGTGAAGGTGGACGGGGAGACAGAGGAAGGGATCAGCCGCGGAAGCGGGAGACTATGGTGCCGGGACCAATACGAGCGTCATCGAGCTCGATCTCGATGAACCGCTGCAGCGCCAGCGAGGCGACGACTGCTATCGCGTCGTGCCCGCTCCGAATGGCCTCCAGGCAGCTTGAGAGGGGCATGGAGCCGTTTTCCTCGAGTAGGGCGAGGATACGGACGCGATCGCCCAAGGAGGGGCGGTAGGCTGCGTATTGGAGGAGGTCACGGGCGTTCTCGAGCCTGATGCTCCCACGCAGCTCAGCTTCCTGGTGCGTCTCGTGCTGGTAGCCCATCGCCTGAGTTGCTTCGACAACCCATTCGGGCAGGGGCCGCTTTCCCAACATGGGCCGGGCGTCCAACAGGCTGACGCCTTCGGGTCGGGTGATTGAGAAGTCCGGGACGTGGTGGCGGTTGCGGCGGCTCAGGACCAGAGGCAGGCAGGTCCAAGAGATCACCGTTGGATCGAGGTCGAGAAGGCAGCCGACGTCGCGTGCCAACTGGGTTCGAAACATTGGACGGCCCACGCACCGCACCGTGGTCTTCGGCGGAAAGAACAGGGCACCAGCCTCGTCCTGAGCGCTCTGAAGAAACTTCGAGATTTGGTGCGGCGGACGATCGGAGCGCTGGGGTCTGGACATGAATACGCTAGTCCCAAAGCGGATTGGGCGGCATCCGCGATACCTTCAAAAGCGAGGCGTCGTGGGTATCAGCGTATGTATGAAAAGCGCGAAGCCGCCGTGCGCGGGAGGCGCTTTCGGGAGGGTTGAAGGTTGCTGGTCTCGCTTGACATGAAGAGAACAAATAGCGAACTTTGCCGACAAGTCAATAGGAAAATTACCCGACGGGTTGCGCCAACAAGCGTAGTAAGAAAAGGCAGATCCATTCTTTCAATCTCGGCTTCGACTTCTCGGACAGCCGGACCACGGTAGCGTTGCGCGATGGCTCATTCGCGATCATCCAGACCGACCAGAACGACTGGGATTGGTCGAAACTGGCATGGAATGTCGGATCGCAGTGTATTGTCGATAAAGACGCGGGCGCGGCGATCCCCTTCAACTACCTTATCCTGAAAATCTCGCCGTTCAACGATTGACCGACTGTTAAACGGAATGGTACGGCGGTGCATCAAGCAGTCGAAATGGGATAGAGACACCTTGGCATTGATTGTTCGCGATACCAGAAACGGGAAAGTCGGATATTACGTGATCGACGAGAGCGGCCGCGTCATCGGTTGTTTTGACGACAGTATCGATGGTCTTTTTGAGGCCATTGACCGCATCACGTCTGAACCCCGACGCGGCAAGAGCATTGTTGCCGTACCTTGTGACCTTCCCTTCGGTTATGCGGTGTTCTGTGTAATCGACCATGACACCGATGCAATGTTCTTCATAGTCTGCGCACCGGGGCGATTGCTTTTGAAACAATATTCAACTTTGGCTGCAGCAATCTCTGCTGCATTCGAGGATGCTAGCCTGGAACCGAATCCAGAGCCGAAGCCTCCTTCGTGAATCCGAGTGCGCAGGTGCGTCCGCGGTGGCGTAGAGCGGCTTCGACCTTGTGATGCTTGATAATCCCTGCTCGAATGAGTGCAGCATTGTCCGGATCTTCAAGGTTCAACAAACTCCCCGCGCCAAACGTTTTCTCATATTCGAGCGCAGGGGCAATACGCCGAAGCAATGCGTCGTACCGATTTATCGAGGCGACATCGCCTCGTGCTCTGATGCTCATTTCGTAAAACTCGATCATAGCCGCGACATTTGAATAATTCGTCCGTTCTTCGGCGTATTCCATCGCGTCGATCATCACACCAATAGCCATCATCGCGTCACCCGAAAACTATCTCCACCACAATTCATTCTTCAGTCGAAATGTTATCGGCGCAATAGGCGAGCTGTTTGCTGTCTGAAATCGATACTGAGGGATACCCGGACAGCCGGGTTCTGAATTTGATGTCGCACACAACGGCACGCCGTTGAGAATCAAGATAGCCTGAAACACCGTACGAAAATGTGTCCCGGCCGGAATATTCGTTATGGTGCTGACTGTTGGGGGCGCTCACACATAGAATTTGAACGGCTGACGCTCCTGTCCCTTTGCAGATCCCATCGTGAGAACATCGCCAACCATGCGCGCGAACCGAACGGTCACCGGTAAGCCGTCATTGAAGTTGCACGAATTGTAGTTGATCTTAGTAAGTCCCATGATGTCGGTAAGCACCGTACCGATGTCCGGCTTTGCAAGCTTGCTTCTCATCACGGTGATGTGGAGCGGGTTTGGTGTTTCTGGCCCAATGTATGTATCCAATTGTGGCACATATCCCGTCGTCCAGAGATAGGCAGTCTTTTCATCAAGCAGAAGCGCCGTTCCACGCAGGACCGGGTAGTCACCATCGCGAAACAACTTGGTCTCACCACCTGTCGGTCGAATTCGCACGCCGATAACATTGGTCTCCTTGGGGGAGGCCTCGACGAAGGCGTTCCACTCTTCGTCATTGAAGTAGGTCTGGCCGTGGATGAAGAGTTCGTTTGGAGGCTCGCCGTGTGTCTCGGCGTAGGTCTGTAAGACGAGGGAAAGAAGGTTTTTCGCTGCAGGTGCCCTAAGATGAAACTCATAGTCTCCGGTCTTCCATGGACCATTGGCACCGCGGAAGACGACACCATCTCCCTCGTTGAGAAACATCTGAGCCGCGCAACAGGCATGACCATTAGGATCGTTCGGTAGGCTCTTATAGACCATGCCGATATAGCAAACACCGGGTCGAACGTGGGCCAGACGCCAAGGAGGCTTCGGCTGGGTCTTGTAATAGAGACCCGTTGCCAGATTCCATGCGACGGTCGCACCGTCCTGCGTCTTTCGCTGCGGGTACCCCGCCTTGTTTACAAACGCGCCGGGCGCTATCGTCGTCTCACGAATAAGCTGTGTTGGGGCAATTGCGAGGAATTCGGCTTTGATCCTGCGATGAAAGTCCGGAACGTCCTCAAAGATGGCTTCCTCGGTCTGATCAACAACTCCCATCAGAGCAAGCAACGGAATATTCTCTTTCGCCTTCTGCCGTTTGGTGAAGTCTCCCTTTTCCATCGGCAGACCGGTCCGCTTGGACTGAGGCCTGCAACGCTCGTATACGATTTCCGGCAGCACAAGAATCCAGACATCGACCGATCGCTCGTCGTTGCGCAAGTGTTGCTTGACGCGGTCGATATACAGACGAGCAACTTTGTCCACTGCCTCGTTCAGGTTGACGATCCGGGTCGCGCGATCGATGTCCTTGAGATTGATCGAAAGAGCGCTGCATTCGTCTGGTTCGAAAGAGATTCCAAATGCCGCTTCGAGACCGGGAAAGTTCGCTAAATGCAGCCGTTCTTTCTTCTCACCCTTCACAGGCGGTGGAACTTGGACTCCAATATGGAGCAGGTGCCCCCACTTCCTGAAGTGCCCAATTCCCTCGGGAGTCCCGACCACACCAACTCGAATATCCCGAGTCTTCTTCGCCCTGGCATGGGGACCGTAGAGGAATAATCCGTCCTTAGGGTGCGGACTGAGCTGCGAAAACCCAAACTCCAGCTGTGGCTCTCCGAAATGCTCGGCTCGAAGCGACCTCTCAGGAAACTTCATACGTCAACCTCATCCTCGTCGGGGCGGCCGAGCGTGCTGGTGTCGGCTTCTTCTTCGTCTGCGTCGAGAACATCGGGAAGAGCGGTGCTCACCGGTGACGTGAACAGCATTGGAGCTGCGTCGATTACGAGCGTTGCATTGGTAGCAAGCGATAGTCGGATGTAAGCGGAGTCGCCCGACAATAGCTCCAAAAACGCGAGCATTCGCCCATGCCACTGCTTGTTACGCCACCCCTTGCAAACGTTTCTGCGCAGCCGATGCATTTTCCTGACATCATCGATGCCAAGCCCTTCTGGGGTATCATTGTCGATAGAGAACAGGACTCTTGATTTGAGCTTCATGTGCCAGAAAGGCCAGAAGTAGGGCATCGCGGTAAGCCCAAATTGCCAAATATGCCCCTTGGCAACATTGCGAAGCATGGATGATCGTCGGTCGCCCTGTTTGCCCCAAGGAATACGATGTCCAGTTGGAACCTGAGCGGCGGAGGCGTGTACACCAACTCCGTTCGAATAGTAATACTCAACGAAGCCCGTCTCTCTACAGAATGAAAGCCACGCCTTCTTGATCATGGCGACGATCAGGTTGGACGCAACCTGTCGATCGATCCCGATTGCATGGTGGCCTTGTTCGATGAATTCCAGCAACGGAATCTCGTGTTTCAGCCTGAAGCGACCAACAGACGCGAAAGCACTGTCGACTTCCGACTGATCAGCGAAGGTGACAATCCCTTCTTTCTGTTTCTCGGCGGGATAGTGAAACTCCTCGAGTGCCCGATCGAGCAATCGATCGTCGATCACACCTGACCCTTCGAAATATCGAATGAAGTCAGGTGCTTCGGCGACACGGAGCCAGTTTGAGGTCAATCGCTCCGGCTCGTCTACAAGCGGAATCGCACCGCGGCGCCTGAAGATCTCCCAGTTGGGATTAATCAATGGTTCGCCCGCAGCGCGCAGGACTCTTTGGCGCTGCAATGCGTCGAGCAGGAGGCCTACACCTTCTCCCCAACCGCGAACGAAATCCACAGTAACGGCATCCCCGACGCCCTTGACCTTCTTTCCCTGCTCGAGTCGCATCGGAATGATGAACCGGGTATCTCCGAGCTCTTTGGCCATCTCGAGTGCGATGTCCAAATCATCCTGAACGTGCTGATCGGCGAGAGTGGCATCTCGGCAAACCAGTAGGATCTTTGCCGCTCGATACTGCAGGGCTTGGTTGATCTCCCTGCGCCATCGATCGCCTGGTTGGAGCGTCAAGATGTCAGCAAATACGCGGTAGCCCTCGGCCTCGAGCTTGGGAGCGAGCCACAGGGCGAATTCGTCATCAATCGGCGATGCCTTGATCAGAAATATCGTGTCTCGTGCAGCCGCGGGAACGTTGCTGTCCGTCTTTGAAGGTAGAAGGTCCGCCAGTACAGCTGGAATTTGTCCTTGCTTTGCTAGAGCCTTTTCGACTGCCTCAGTGAGAACCGTTCCCAGGACTGCGGTACTCTGAATCCAGAGCTTTTGGTGAACTGTTTCGATGTCAGGATACTTGCGTAGGAGGGCGTTTAAATCATCTGGCCCGAAAATGTCGCCTGGGCCTTGCAACGCCGGCCCGATAACCTCGCTAAGGACGCTCTTGTTCTTTGGTGTGAGCGGTGTTGATGTCGCTAAGATGTATCGCTTCGGCTGCAAGCGCTGGATTGCTTGGCCTTCCTTCGCCATCGTCGCCTTTAGGTGCGAAAAGCCGGAGCGATGATAGTGCTTCGCCTGAAGAATGATGTCGCCATCGGCTGAAGCATGGCGACCATCCATCCCAGAGTCTGGCCCCTCGGGAAATGCCTCGAAACGCTTGCCAATCTCACGGCCTATTAAGTCGCGAGTTAAGTCTTCGAATTCGTTGTGAGACAGACTCGAAAAATCGTATGCCATAATGCCAGAATGGTCTCTGTTCATGGGCAGTCAAGAAGCCATTGATGCATGTTAGCGACACTTGGCGTTTTCCAACAACAAAACGGACTAGCTATGGATAGCCGGGATCGGCGGCTAGGAGCGTATGCTAAAATCTCCAAGCCACCAGCGCCGCAAGAAAGATCAACACGGCAGCGCAAACCGCCTGCATCCCTACCGCACTAATTCTGAAACCCCATAAGCTCACTTCAAGCTTCGGCTCACGCATGACGCAGTTCTCCATTCAATCTCTGAGAACTGGCTCGCGGGGGGATTTCCTTTTGTCCCTCGTTTTCGAATGGTCGTCAACCGTGAGCCGCATTTCATTCACGAAGGCTTTTGAAGCGGCTTTGAAGGGCCATTAAAGGCCCTTTGAAAGTTCACAGGCGTGTTGGGGCAGGGGCCAGCAAATCCGCGAGAAATGTCACAAGACTGATTCGGAGCGGACGATCCCATCGTGAAACTATCTCGCAAGTTTCTTTGGCAACTTTCCAGATGTCCCGGTTCAGGATGAACTGCACGGTTCGGGGAGGGGGACTTGGCAAACTGGAGCACAACCGTTCCGAAGCCTCGGTCTAGACGAACCGGATCGACTTCATTCACCCTTCCTCCGTGGCCAGTCGAATAGAACTGGATCCGGTCGTTTTCCGTGTCGATCGCCGCCATCGTCAAGACGCCAGAGTGGACGGCGCTGGTATCTATCGAGATCCGATTCTCAGTTACAACCGGGTACGGTGGCATCAACGGAGAGTGACCGTGAACGACAATATGCGAGAGCGGTCCCACGTGATCTAAGAACGGTGCCCTGATTTGGAGAAGAGCCGTCAAATCTTGACGGTCAATTGGATCGCTGGGGTCGATCCCAGCATGAACAAATGCATATCTGCCGATACATTCGATCAACGAGGCGGATTGAAGAATGCGGAGGTGTTCGGGATATCGAGTCTTGATGAGCGCGAGATCGTCAAAGGAGTACGAATCCGAGTTGCCCAAGTATGAGGTGAGGGTGGAGATTGCACCACGATCAAACCAGCCGTGCACCAGCCTCTGTGAAGTCAACGCGTCGCGAAAAAGGAAGTCGTGGTTGCCAATGAGGAGGCGGCTTTCGGGCCAGCGCCGGAGCGTCTCGCAAACGATATCCATCGCTCGGCGACTGTCAGGCCCACGATCAACGATGTCTCCCAGGAAATAGACTCGAGGACCCTGCGGGGCTCGAGCTGACTGATCCTCAATGAAATCGATCAGAGATGCCAGGAGGTCGGCACGTCCGTGCACGTCCCCTATGGCGCACACCGTCGAAGGCAAATCCAGCAGGGTCATGGCGCCGTCCAGTTTTGGTTTAGATTTCGCGGATCCTTACGGGACATTTGCTTCGGAAAGCTTTGCGTTCGAGAACAGGAGAGGGATGGCGGCCCCCGGATCTCCCTTGGATTGTCAGTTTGGATTTTTTGCCACCTCAACCAGGCTGGACTCGATGTTCATGATATGTTCTTATGCGCCATGTCCGATCGACCTGCAAGCTGGCGTATGCCCACCCCGAAGCAAATGGAGAAACTCGCTGCGGAAGCATCCCGGAAGGGCGCTCCGGAAAGCCGTCCATGGGGTGATATACCTGACGAGTACTGGCGAGCTGTACTTGCCGAACCACAAGCTCAGGAGAGCCCTGACGGCCGTGTAACCCGGCAGCGTCTGTCTTCGCTGGCCAGCCAGATTCTGCGCATCTCGTGTCGCCGCTGCGACCGTTTGATCGAAATCCAAACGGCGGACGCCATCCGGCTCTACGGGGAGGACGCGAGCACTGGCGACGTTGCCCGAAAGCTCCTCGGCACCATTTGCCAATCGCGCACAGGTCGCCACGAAGAAGACGGGTGCTGGCCCACAGTACGGGCGATCTGACTGACCTTCGACCCGTGAGCGTGGCATGGCTCCGAAGCACCATCCGACGCCGCTTTCCGGAGGCGACCGAAAGGCCTGAAGAACGAGCTTGGCAAAGCTCGCGCAATGACGATGATGCTCGCGGCCCGGTCGGTAGAAATCCGGGCGAGGGGCGAAGTACTCATTCAGCAGGCCGACAGTTGCTCTGCGAGAGTTGGAACGAGCGCATGTGGACTGATGGGGGAGCGGTCGATCCGTCACCGACTGAGTGCGAAGTGACCACTTGAGTGACGATCTGAGCGTTAAGATCGATGCGTTCATTGAGTCGATTTCGGATGTGACTAACGATCGATCCGAAGAAAATGCCCGGTCAACCAAACCGACATGTATGCGATGAATTCACCAATAGTTTTCAAGCGGATCGCAACTGTTCGTAATATTTTGGCGTAATCGCTCGTTCTTTCCCGTACTAATTGCTCCATGAGATATCCACTGGCGCTCTCGCGGTAGGGCCGGGCGGCATCGGTCGTCCAAGCATAACGCAGGAATTCGATCACGACATTGATATGCGAGATCGGATCGGCGACGGTGCCGCCAATCATTTTGCTGATCTCTTTGAAGAAGTATCCGGGACATTGCCCCGCTTCGTGATCGATCTTGGCCGCCATCATCAGGTTGCCGCTGGAGACCCCGATATAACCGTGTGCAGCACCGATGAGGTGGCTCATCCATTTTGTGTAAGTCTCGAAATCAATCTTCCCCCGGTTGAATGCGACGAGGAATACAGACTGCAACCATGAACTTCGACCGAAACCGAAGAACTGGCCGATCTCTCGTGTCGGAAGGTCGTCCGTGATGAGCAGGCAATCCTTGTCGAACGCAATCATGAGCGCATCAAAGATGCCCCTTGCTGGAGATCGCAGGAAGTGACGAAGCTCGTCGGGGAGCTTTTCGGAAGCGATCAGGGGGCAAATGATCGCGTGCTGTCTTGCCCAATCGATCGCAGAGTCGAGATCCTTCAGCCAAACCTGAATAACTGCCGGGGCAACTTCCGTCATGGCTAATCCGCCATCACGGTACTGCGCGCTCTTGAGACCGGACCGCGAATGTTGGTTGATTTGCTCTCGGCGGGCGTAAAGATGATCCATCGTGCTTTGTGACAGGTGGATCGGACCGCAAACATCGGAGACCGCTCCCAGCGCCTCCAGCTTCCAGCAAGTCCAGAACGCGAGCGTGTCCATCACGCATCCCGATGCCCCGTTGTCCGCGATCGCGGTGACCGCACTCTGTCGTTCAAGTTCGTTGCCGCGAGCCACCTTCAACCACAACCCTTGTCCCGCGATCCCGTTGGCGACGTCGATGACATCGCTTCCGATCCGATGACCCAAGACGGCCAAAGGCGAAATTCCGTTCAGGTACGATGATTGCTCCTGCTCGACCCAATCCCGCCTGGCCTTCAATTCGTCCAAAATCGGGGCAATGCCTTCGGGCGTTGATGCGTCGATCGACATCGACCTGATTGCGCCAACCGTAGGAAAACGAGACTCGTGATGCGCGAGAACGAAGTGATATTTCGCGACATACTTGTGCCTGATCTCCCGGATCGTTCCGGCTTTCGAATTGGCAGGATTCGTAACACGATCACCGACCTTGAGGCCCATGATCGCTCGCGAGAGCTGGTGGTCCGGCTCCCATGAGTCGGCATCTAATCTCCGGATCGCTGCGTCTGGTTCGATGATGATGAAATTCTTCTCGCCATCATCGTATTCGATGTCCACTGCTGCGTTGTCGGCGACCGCGGAGAGTTTCCAGTCTTCCTCCGCCGCCTTGATGTCCGTACTTTCTCGAAGGACCAGTCCAGAGAAGCACATCCACGCCTGAGACATGCCTTTGTTCTCTTGGAAGAGGCGGTAGGCGTATGCGACGGCCCGATCCATGTGACCGAAATTTCCAAGGAGTGCCGCAACCCGAAACCTGTCGGTCAGTCGATGGAAGCGAAGCTGCTCGATCGGACGGTCGAGTTCAGGCAGCAGGTTGTCGAGATCATCCGAGCGAAGCAACAGCTCGACTTTGAGCAGGCGCGCCGAACCGTCGTCCGGTTGGACCGCGAGCAGCTTATCGAGCGCACGACGGGATTCCGGAAGGTCGCCGATATTCCAGGAATGCGTTGCGACCAGCCAAAGTGTCTCAGGATCGTTGATAACCGCTGAACTCGCTGACGAGACCGCGTTCCGCAAGGTCTGATCGCGCCGTGCATCGGCCAGACAGCCGAGATACAGCCTCGTGGCCGGTGAGAGATGCTGCAGGTCGGCAATCGGTTCGATCAACCGTGCAGCTTCATCCCAGAGACCTTGTTCTCTCATCTCCTCGGCCACGAGATAACGAAACAGATTGCTTTCGAGCGTCGCGTCGCGCTTCGACAGCTCCCGCAAACGGGCCCATCGGTCCTCTTCATCGACGCCGCGCCTCGCATCGAGTCTCAAACGGAGGATGTCGGCCAAAATCGTGCCGGAAGGCAGTTCAGCAAGGCTCACTACGGCGGCTTCGACCCGCGGGAAATCGCGCGCGCGGAGTGCGATGTCCCCGAGTATCCGCCATTTCAACTCAAGGAAGTGGTGGTTTTCACCTGCATCGATTGCCTCGATGATGCCTATAGCTTCCTTTGGATCACGACGCGCGGCCATCTCGGCGGCGAGTAGGCGACTCTCTGGATCGGTTTCGTGACGAAGTGTCGTTTCCGCATCTTCGAACTTGTCCTGCGCCAATTGGGAGAGCGCAAGCATCTGCTTCAAAGATGGGCGATCTGGCAGGACTGGCAGCGCACGGAGGAGGAGGGCTTCGCACTCCGCTGGGTGGCCCGACAGTCGCAATAGCGATGCTGCGTTGCTCACATACGCGAAGAGATCGTAGAGATCGGCGTAGCCAGTGTCCAAACAGGATTTAGCAACGTCCAACATGTCGTTCGTCGCGCGCTCGAGGTCTTCGCGTGCGATGATCCCCGGTCGGCCGAAGAACGCATCGCCTCCGATCGCGAGCTCAAGAATGGCCAAGGCGAAGACGCGCTTGAATTCGGGCAGATCCGAATGCTTGGCGGCGATCTCGCGAGTCTTTTCCGCCCATCCCGGGATTTCTCGCTTACGCAGGAATTCGACCAATCCGAGGTCGGCATGAACGGACCCAACGAGATCGGTTGGTATCAGGCTCTCGGGATCGCCCTGCCAGCTCGATCTAGCGGCTGCTTGAAGCAGAAATGAGACGGCTTGGTCGGACCTCGGAGTGGCAGCAAGTGCGGATTGCGCGAGCGACATTGCCTCTTCAGGACGCCCTTGAATGGTGCGCGCGACGGCGAGGTTCGCTACGGCATTCGCATCCGTTGGCCGGATTTCGTAAGCCTTCTCGAACAGTCCTGCGGCCTCCTCATGACGGCCCAACGACATCGCGATCGAGCCGAGATTGGTTTCGATGCGAAATCTGGCCCAAGGCTTCGCCGACAGCTCCTCCGTTGACTTGAGCTTGATGAGACCGTCCCTGGCGGCCGGTGCAAGGTTCATGTTCCGGAAGAGGTCGCGCAATAGGTCGATCTTGCCGTGGAGGGCAGGATCTTCCGAGTTGTCAGATGGCAAAGCGATATCAGCCGGGATCACCGGTTGGAACGAGGGCTGGCGACGGGCGAATGCGTCGGCAAGTGCATTGATGGTGTCGTGGTCGAGTTTGACGGGTGACTGCGCAGACGAAGATGCGACGGCCGCCGGATTGAAGAACGCCAGCGCCGCAGGATGTTGCGATATCTTTAGTTCCAGATCCGACCATGAAAGAACTACTACCCGGAGATCGTGCCCCTCGGCCCTGAGCTCACGCTCGACCTCATTCGCGGCGTCAGTCATGCCGGTGTCGCTTGGGCATGTGGTCGCGAAGATGATCTCCTTCAGCCCGGCTTTGATCGTCAAAGCTTCAAGGCTGTCTGCAAGGATCTTCGCCTTTTGCATCGGTTTATCGATACGACGGCACTGGATTCCTACATGGTGATCTGGGTTGGCGTCCCGTCGGCCGAGGACGTCAATGCCACGCTGTTTCTGGCCGTTTCGTCCGTATTCCTGAGCATGCGGATCCTTGAGGTCTTGCTGAAAGAGGATCACACATCCGCGCTGAAATGCCTGCCAATCCTTTGGCTTCGGGATTTCCTGGGCGGCATGCCAACTGAACAACGGATCGGTGCCCCGATCGCCAAGGTATTCAGTATGAGCTTGGTCAGCTTTACGTGCCATAAGGGCAGGGTTCCTTGCGCGTCTTTTGAGGCGGCACGCTCTGAAGGCATCACTCGCACAGGGGCGCACTGGGTAGGTTTGACGGCTCCTCCCGTAAACACAAACCTCGAAACGTCAAATACGGTGTAGGGCAGTGGTTTTGTCTGTGACCCCTTTCCGGTAATGTCATGACGATGGCGCACGTGAGCCGTAGAACGCAGGATAAGGCTCAGCGGGGGCGAAAAGAAATCGATCACGGATGGCGTCACCATTTTCGTCGATCAACTTCTTTGCGATCCCTGGCAACTCAGCGCACGCCCGGGCGCAATCATCAAGGTCGATCGGCTTCTGCCCTGCGGGCGGCGGCGCGTTTAATCGGATTAATTGGTCACGGCCGATCAACAATCCGGCTTGACCGGTGGCATTTTGGCTTTGCAAATGCATCGCTGACGAGATGATCTCTGCCCAGTCCCAGAGCCCGCCGTGCAATATCTGTCCCTCACTAAATCGAATTTCGGTATCACCGGTGCCCAACGACAGGATGTGAACCTGTCGGCGCTGGATTTGATGGCAGACAAGAGCATCAACTAGCCCGATCATAACAGGGTTGTTTGCCCATACTCCGCCGTCAGCGAACATGCGTTCGCCGTTCTTATAAACCGGGAAATACGTGGGGGCAGCGGCCGTGGCCATCGCGACGGTGACCATATCTTCCTTCCAATCCATCTTGTAGTCGCGGTGGTGGGGAGTTTTAAACACGTTGACTTCAGTGAAGCCGTCAAAAGAAGGAATGCAGAGCCTACGGCTTGCATCGCCGATCTTAGATGATCCGAATATATCTCGGAGCGGCTCTTCAAGCTTCGCCGAGTCGTATCGATGATGCTGCGCGCCCTGTATCAATCGCCAAACCTTGCGAACGTTGAAGATGTTGAATCGCGCAGGTGGGAAGATGCAGGGTCCATGTATCTTGTAGAGATCGAGGATGGCTTTGGCGGTCTTTCCTATTGAGAGTCCCAACCCGATGATTCCACCGGTGGAAGTACCGGTTATCAAATCGAAGTAATCGCCGACGCATCGGCCATCAAGATAGCGACGTTCGATCAGGCTAAGCATCTCTGCGGGCAAGATGCCGCGTATGCCGCCCCCATCGATCGAGAGGATGCGGAATGGCTTGCCTTCGGGCCAATGTAACGGTTCGCGAAGCCCTTGGTGGGTTCCGCTAGACCGACGCGGCGGCTGGCTCAAGACGCTTCTCTTCTGTCGTCGGGCTGACGTGACGACCTCCGCCGCGCCATTTCTTAGTCACGAGCCATCCCTCATAGAAGTATAGCCATTCTGCTGTCCAGTGGATTGTGGTGTTAGCGATGAGGTCGTTTATGTCCCACTCGCGCAACGCCGGGCTGAACAGACACAGATACGGCAACTTCGGATCATCTCTGTTTGGATAGACGTGAGGGATCGGCCCTTCTTCATAATCGGGGTGGCTCTCAAGAAGCGGATTGAGCACCTGTACTCGCGGCTGCGCGTCGCGAAGGGATATATTTTCAAGAACCATCGGAATCCGATGCTTCACCCGCACAAGATGTTCACGCTTGTCGGGCGCAATCACTCCATGCCATTCGACGTGCGACGCACCCTTGTCTATGATCTTAAAGCTAGGCCAGCGCACGGCCATGGCTTCGATCTGTTGATCGATGGTGGTCATTCCGACAGCTCGCCTCCGCCTTCGCGCGTTGCCGCTCGGGCAGCAGTGGTGCCGCCCACGGCGGCGGCGGCAGCGCCCAGCACCTTGCCTGTGCTGCCAAGATGAAGACGGTTAGCGTCCATCTCGCGTAGCCGGGCATCGAGGGTGCTCTCGATCGCGTAGGTAGCCGCGGTTTCGCCAAACAGACGCTCCAACACCTCTTGTTGCTCTGCAAGGCTGAAATTTTCATTGCGCAACTTGTAGAGATTAACGATCAGGCGGCGGAGGTCACCATCGTATAATTCTTGCGCGGCCTCATTCTCGGGCCATCTATCGGTGAACTCGTCTGGCGGGTACGCCGGGTTGAAGACTTGCACTGTGCCGCGCGGGCCGTCGCTCTCTACCAAACGACTACGGATGTGCGACGCGATAGCGATGACCTCGTCGAGGAGGCTAGCATGGACGGTGCCGGCGTCGAGCGCCATTGCGGCCAAGGCAACTGAGGGAGGCTTGCGGCCTGTGCGATTTGGCGCGCGCCACACAATGTCCCTATTCCGCTTGAGCAACTGTAAGGCGACTACTCGGGCAGACTTCTCCTCGACCGGTACGTGGTTAGGCATCGGCTGGGTCTCAGCCTTTTCAACGATCTGGCCTTCAACCAGAAGGCGACGGCCTTTAAACAGGTCATAGAACGCTGGGTCGAAGTCAACGTGATCGTTGAAGTATTTCGCAAATCCCCACGGATTTACAGGCTTATGGTGCGTCTCACCGGTCTCTCGCTTGAAATGAAACAAGTTGCCAGCACGCTCCGGCCCCGCAATTCGCGCGATGGGCATGAGGTCAACTGTCGTGCCGTCGCCGTACTCGACGGTTACGCAGCGGCTGTTCTGCGTGACCTTACCATAGTAGCGGCTTCCTTCCTCGCCATTGATTGCGAGAAACAGCAAACTGATGATGTCTCTCGGTGGTGAATTTGGCGGAACATCCAGCTCCATCACGACGTCGACGTCGTGTTGTGCTTTTGCTACGCGCGACGCGATGGCCGTCCCGGTCGCGAAGCTTCCGCTCGGATAGCACTCGATGACCTTGTTTTCGAGGGGGCTGCCCTCGCGGTCGACATACTGGCAGAGTGCTCGGAAATTCGTTTCTGCAATTTCGTGCTTGGTTTTCGTCAGTTGTATGCGGCGCGCGACGTCCATGAGCAGGGCGTCGTAATCAGATAGCGTTGGCCAAGGACCCTGAGAGAGAACGTTCATTTGAACTCCTGGAACTAGTGGCTTGTCGGCGCCGTTCGGGCTTTGTTCTGCCACCTAGGTATCGGCCGGAGTTCCAGCAAGATTTGTTCGAGATGATTTCTTTTTGGCACAACATATTGACATTTCGTCGATGTCGTGCGCCACCAATAGACGATTCGCGCATAAGTCGAGGAGGGCGGTTTTGCGCGCGACCTTCTCAATCGGAGGTCTCGACTTTGCGATTCTCTAGTCGGCGTTGGAAGCGGGGCTGGCGTCGCCTGGCTGTCAACGGAGTCTCTAAACCGTGCATTCGCACAATTTCACTGTCCGAAAACAAATGACCCGTCTTTTTGGAAGCTCGTTGACTCGGCCATACCACCAGATTGAGCAAGTTGGTTCAATAACGGCCGCATCCTTTGTGCGCAGGCTTGAATATCCCTGGGGCATGAATCGAAGATCACTTCGTTGAAGGCGTACTGAGATCGATCGGTGTACGAGCCCATCCGGTCATACCATGCACCATCGTTCGGCTGAGCATAGTTGAAACGGGCTCGGTCTGCTGTCTGTAAACTCGCAAGGACAGCGTAAGGTGCTTCGATGCCGATAGCATTTAGATCCTGCATAAATCGCATGGCATCTTTGACTATGCTTCGCTCCACAGAAACAACTGATATCAGCGGCTCGCCGCTGGCCCGAACACATAGCCCGTCGACAGCTTCAACAATTCCGCCTCGGAACAGTTGAACATACGCACGCTCAACATTCGCGCTGCGGTTTCCGTTCGACATCGTAAGAAGGCCGTCGAAGTTGATCTTGAGTGCCTGTGACTGCCTTGATCCAATTGGATGGAAGGAGGTGTAATCCTGTTCAAGTTTTGCAATCGGAAGTGGGGCGTCACGATCAAATGCGGAGAAGGGCACGATATGCAAAACAAGAATGTCCTTGTGCATGAGCGTGACCGGAGCGTCTGCCGACGCCAGTCGGGCAAGACGGATTGCCCTGAACTCTCTAGTCCGATCCTCAATTCGAGGCGCAAGCGTAAACAATTCGCGCAGTTGGTCTACGTTCGGCTCATACTTTCCTGCTGTCGATCTAGACCAAAATCTGTTGCTATTTTCGCGAACGACACGATGAGGCGGGTTGTAGCTCCGGGCAACGCGGAGAATAAGGATGTGACCACCCTGAACCGGGACCGCCTTGGATTCGAAAGAGATGCGCGGTTGAAGCCCGGCGCGAGCTCTACTTTCGAGGCGATTTATTTCGGCATCGGAATCACCAACGAACGGTACAGGTTGGTCGGGAATTCCTTGCGTGGCGGCGATGCCAATAATGAGGTCGCCGCCCGAAGTGTTCGCCAGTGAAGATACATCCGCCAAGAATTCAAGGTCGTCACGCAGGGCGTTGCCGTAAGTCTCGCGCTTGTACTCAACGACGTTCGTTTCCGGTGCTCTAGCCGATATCAGCTCAAGGATATGTCGTTCCTCAACTTGATTGAGGGGGATATGGAGCAACGCCATCGCCTCGCTCTCCTAATGATGCTCATCAATATCGCCACAGGAGGCCCAAGAGGGCTTCCTCGGAACCCCAGGGGATTCTGAAGGATAGGGTGATCTCAGCCAGTTGTTCACCCAACAAGATCACAAGAAGCCGTCTAGATGGCAACTCCACGCTGTGCAAAGCAACAAAATCGAAGCCAAGCTCTTCTAAGAGGAAGCTGGCTAGCGCAGCCCGACCCGAGCACCGCTGAGCCGGGCGAAGACCTAGCCGGGATGAAGACCTTGTACTCCTGCCGGAAAGGAAGTCTCGATCTCGATGCCGTTTGCCGTCGCAATGACCCGTGCTGCAAAGAACTCTTGCCGCGAAACCAGCCATCGGCCGCTAAGGCCGACGCGGTTGGGTTCGTTCGCATGGCCACAAACGACAACCGACATGTTAGGCGAGCCTCGAGGACTTGGTGCGGCCGACCGGTGCTGGATCGAGGTGGTCAAGGGAAAGGGGGGTGTGTGTCCGGGGGGACTGTGGCCAGCCACCTTAAGTTGCCCTAGACGCGCTTTAGGCACCCATCAGCGGTCCGAACGTTTCTCAAGCGCTTCTCGGGCAAACCAGGCTTCGGGCTGAACTTGGATCAAAGGCTGCCAGCGGCCCGCCAGCAGACGCGGACGAGAATTCCGATTCTCTGAAGCGCGACGGTCTTATGGGATGTGCCGCGACGTTCATTTGGGATGAAGTGCAGTCTTATGGGGTGCGCAACAACATCGATGGTCCCGGAGCGCCGACAACAATCCGTAATTCGCATAAGGTATATTATGGAATATATAAATGAACCAATTGAGCCAGAGACTTGGCTGGAATTCCAGAAGTGCTGACGCGGTCTGCCGCCGGCCGGCATGCCATTGCTGCGCATCGCTCGTCCTCGGCGGCTGCAAGCGCGCCGTGGGCCGCGCTCCGTCCGGCCCAACCCTGACCGTCGGCCGAAGCGCGCCGTCGGACTGCGTCCGTCCATCCGGCCGCCGGACCGGTTCGTCCATTCCAGCGCCGTCGCGTCGCCGGAAATCGCTTGACCGCGTTGGGCCGAAATGTTGACCAGAGACCCGTCGACTCGACGGGTCGGTTCGCACAAGAAGACGGCTTGGCAGGAGGATTCAGGATGAGCGTTTCGCGCAGGACATTGTTGCAGGCATCGGCGGCGGCAGCGCTCGGCGGCATCGGCGCGCCATGGGTGGCGCGCGCGGCGGAGGCCGAGTTCGTCTACAAATACGCCAACAACCTGCCCGACACCCATCCGATGAACGTCCGTGCCCGCGAGATGGCGGCGGCGATCAAGGCCGAGACCAATGGCCGGGTCCAGATCGACATTTTCCCGAGCAACCAGCTCGGCTCCGACACCGACATGCTGAGCCAGATTCGCTCCGGCGGCGTCGAGTTCTTCACGCTGTCCGGCCTGATCCTGTCGACGCTGGTGCCGGCGGCCTCGATCAACGGCATCGGCTTCGCGTTCCCGGATTACGACACGGTCTGGAAGGCCATGGATGGCGAGCTGGGCGCCTATGTCCGCGGCGAGATCAACAAGGCCGGCCTGGTGGTGATGGACAAGATCTGGGACAACGGCTTCCGCCAGACCACCACCTCGACGCGGCCGATCACCGGCCCGGACGACTTCAAGGGCCTCAAGATCCGCGTGCCGGTGTCGCCGCTGTGGACCTCGATGTTCAAGGCGTTCGACGCCTCGCCCGCCTCGATCAATTTCAGCGAGGTCTATTCGGCGCTGCAGACCAAGGTGGTCGAAGGCCAGGAGAATCCGCTCGCGATCATCTCCACCGCGAAGCTCTATGAAGTGCAGAAATACTGCTCGCTGACCAACCACATGTGGGACGGCTTCTGGTTTCTCGCCAACCGCCGGGCCTGGGAACGGCTGCCGGCCGATCTGCGCGAAATCGTTGCCAAGAACATCAATGCCGCCGGCGTCAATCAGCGCGGCGACGTCGCCAAGCTCAACGCCGGGCTGAAGGACGAACTCGCCGGCAAGGGCCTGACGTTCAACCAGCCGACCATCGGGCCGTTCCGCGACAAGCTGCGCGCCGCCGGCTTCTACGCCGAGTGGAAAGGCAAATATGGCGAGCAGGCCTGGTCGCTGCTGGAGAAATCCGTCGGCAAGCTAGCCTGATCCGTCGCGATGACCCACGCCGAGATTCCGCAAATGGCGGCTGGCCAGCCGCTCGGGACTGCAACGCGCAAGTCGCTGATCAGCGCGCTGGAGTCCGGGCTGGGGCTGCTGGTCGAGATTCCCGCGGCCCTGTTGGTGGTCGCGGAAATCGTCGTGCTGTTTGCCGGCGTGGTGTCACGCTACGTGTTTCACAGCCCGCTGATCTGGTCGGACGAACTCGCCTCGATCCTGTTCCTGTGGCTGGCGATGTTCGGGGCGGCGGTGGCGTTCCGCCGTGGCGAACACATGCGGATGACCGCGCTGGTGGCAGCCGCCTCACCGCGCCTGCGGGCATTTCTCGACCTCGTCGCGATCTGCGCGGCGCTGGCGTTCCTGCTGCTGATTGCGGCGCCGGCCTTCGAATACGCCTATGAGGAAAGCTACATCACCACGCCGGCGCTGTCGCTGTCGAATGCCTGGCGCGCCGCCGCGCTGCCGGTCGGCACGGCGTTGATGACGCTGTTCGCGGCGCTGCGGTTGATCCGGTTCGGCGACTGGCGGCTGGTGGCCGCTGCCGCCCTCACCGTCGCCGTACTGATCGGCGCGTTCTGGCTGGCGCAGCCGCTGTTCAAGCCGCTCGGCAATCTCAATCTGGTGATTTTCTTTGTCGGCGTGGTCGCTTGTTGCGTGTTCGCCGGCGTGCCGATCGCATTCGGATTTGGCCTCGCGATCTACGGCTATCTGGCGCTGACCACTTCGACGCCGTTGATGGTGCTGGTCGGCCGGATGGACGAGGGCATGAGCCATCTGATCCTGCTGTCGGTGCCGCTGTTCGTCTTCCTAGGGCTGTTGATCGAGATGACCGGGATGGCGCGCGCCATGGTGGCGTTTCTCGCCAGCCTGCTCGGCCATGTCCGCGGCGGCCTGCATTACGTGCTGGTCGGCGCGATGTATCTGGTCTCCGGCATCTCGGGCTCCAAGGCCGCCGACATGGCCGCGGTGGCGCCGGTGCTGTTTCCGGAAATGAAGGAGCGCGGCGCCAAGCCGGGCGATCTGGTCGCCCTGCTCGCTGCCACCGGCGCCCAGACCGAGACCATTCCGCCGAGCCTGGTGCTGATCACCATCGGCTCGGTCACCGGCGTGTCGATCGCGGCGCTGTTTACCGGCGGGCTGCTGCCGGGCGTGGTGCTGGCGATCACGCTGTCGATGCTGGTGTGGTGGCGCTATCGCGGCGAGGACCTCAGCCATATCAAGCGCGCCAGCGGCGCCCAGATCGGCAAGACCCTGATCATCGCCCTGCCCGCGCTGGCGCTGCCCTTCGTGATCCGCGCCGCCGTGGTCGAAGGCGTCGCCACCGCCACCGAAGTCTCGACCATCGGCATCGTCTATGCGGTGTTTGCGGGGATTCTGATCTACCGGAAGTTCGACCTGAAGCGGGTGATGCCGATGCTGATCGAGACGGCGGCGCTGTCCGGCGCGATCCTGCTGATCATCGGTACCGCCACCGGCATGGCCTGGGGCCTGACGCAGTCCGGGTTCTCGCGGGCGCTGGCCACCGCGATGACCGGCCTGCCCGGCGGCCCGGCGACCTTTCTGGCGGTGTCGATCGTCGCCTTCGTCATCCTCGGCAGCGTGCTCGAAGGTATTCCGGCGATCGTGCTGTTCGGGCCGCTGCTGTTTCCGATCGCCCGCGCAGTCGGCATCCACGAAGTGCACTACGCCATGGTGGTCATTTTGGCGATGGGCATCGGATTGTTCGCACCGCCGTTCGGGGTCGGCTATTATGCGGCGTGCGCGATCGGCCGGGTCGATCCGGCCGAGGGCGTGCGCCCGATCCTGGGTTATCTGCTGGCGCTGATGGTCGGCCTGATCATCGTCGCCGCGGTGCCGTGGATTTCGATCGGGTTTCTGTGAGGCGTTGCGGGTCATCAGACGCGCCGCCATTGTGAAGTGAGAGGCAGGTTCGTCATGAGCGCTCCGCAAGGTCACTACAGCATCGGGCTGGACAAGACGCCGGCGAATTACGTGCCGCTGTCGCCGCTGAGCTTCCTCGAACGCACCGCCAACGTCTATCCGGACCACACCAGCGTGGTCTATGAGGGCCGTCACTACACCTGGAAGGAGACCCGCGCGCGCTGCCGCCGCTTCGCCTCCTGGCTGTCGCGCAGCGGCATCGGCCGCGGCGACACGGTGGCGTTGATGCTGCCCAACGTGCCGGCGATGGTCGAGGCGCATTTTGCGGTGCCGATGGCCGGCGCGGTGCTGAACGCGCTCAACATCCGGCTCGACGCCCCGGCGATCGCGTTCCAGCTCGAGCATGGCGGCGCCAAGCTCATCCTGGTCGATCCGGAATTCGCCGCGGTGATCGCCGATGCGCTGAAGCTGATGAAGGGCCCGAAGCCGCTGGTGATCGACGTCGACGACAAGATGTTTCCCGGCCACCACCGCATCGGCGAACTCGAATACGAATACGCCGTCGCCTCCGGCGATCCCGGCTTCGTCGGCCAGCGGCCGCAGGACGAATGGGATGCGATCGCGCTCGGCTACACCTCCGGCACGACGGGCAATCCCAAGGGCGTGGTGACGCATCATCGCGGCGCCTATCTCAACGCCGTCAGCAATATTCTCGCCGCCAATCTCGGCGCGCATCCGGTGTATCTGTGGACGCTGCCGATGTTCCACTGCAACGGCTGGTGCTTCCCGTGGACGCTGGCCGCCGCGGCCGGCGTCAATGTCTGCCTGCGCAAGGTCGATCCCGCCAAGATCTTCGATCTGATCCCGCGCCACGGCGTCACCCACATGTCGGGCGCGCCGATCGTCTACAATGCGCTGATCAACGCGCCGGAGGCGCCGAAGGGCGCGGCCGCTAAGCCCGTGGTCGGCCTGATCGCCGGTGCCGCGCCGCCGGTCGCGGTGCTGGCCGGCGCCGAGCAGGTCGGCATCAAGCTGACCCATGTCTACGGCCTGACCGAAGTCTACGGCCCCGCCTCGGTCTGCGCCGAGCAGCCCGGCTGGGACGATCTCAGCGTCGCCGAGCGCGCCCAGCTCAAGCGCCGGCAGGGCGTGCCCTACCCGCTGCAGGAAGCCGTCACCGTGCTCGATCCGGAGACGATGCAGGAAGTGCCGCGCGACGGCGAGACCATCGGCGAGGTGATGTTCCGCGGCAACATCGTGATGAAGGGCTATCTCAAGAACGAGAAGGCGACCCGGGAAGCGCTGGCCGGCGGCTGGTTCCACACCGGCGATCTCGGCGTGCTCGACGCTCACGGCTACGTCATCATCAAGGACCGCTCCAAGGACATCATCATCTCCGGCGGCGAGAACGTCTCCTCGGTCGAGGTCGAGGACGTGCTGTACAAGCACCCGGCGATCCTGTTTGCCGCCGTGGTCGCCAAGCCCGATCCGAAATGGGGCGAAGTCCCCTGCGCCTTCGTCGAACTGAAGGACGGCGCCAGCGCCTCGGAGGCCGAAATCATCGCCTATTGCCGCGAGCATCTGCCCGGCTTCAAGACGCCGAAGACCATCGTGTTCTCGGCGATCCCCAAGACCTCGACCGGCAAGATCCAGAAATTCATGCTGCGCGATCAGGTCAAATCGGCGAAGGCGATTTCGGAGTAGTTACTTCACGTCATTCCGGGCAGACAAGCGCCGCGGCGGGACAGCTTCACGTTCGTCATTCCGGGGCGTGAGCGAAGCTCACGAGCCCGGAATCCATACGCCGCAGCGGCGCGGCGACGCCGGGCGCTCGTCCAACCGCCTCCATCAAGTCGCTGGCTTCTGGGGCTATGGATTCCGGGCTCGCGCTTCGCGCGCCCCGGAATGACAGATGAGAGGCTCGTTCACGTCATTGCTGGCCATGGCGAGCAGTCGCAAGGCTCGTCAATCTTTGCAGCACTCGCATCCCAAGCCAGTCATTCCGGGGCGCGCGTAGCGCGAACCCGGAATCTCGAGGTTGTTGTGCGAGGTCGCCGTTACGCCCTGCCCGTTTCAGATTCCGGGTTCGCTCACTTCGTGAGCGCCCCGGAATGACGGACCGAGAGGTTGTCGGCTGTTCGCGGCCGTCAGCCCGCGACCTCGAGCCGCATCCCGTCGAACCCCGGCACCACGCCGTCGGGTAGTTCGCCGCGCAGCGTTTCGTAATCGATGTCGGCGTGCATGTTGGTGATCACCGCGCGCTTCGGCTTGAAGCGGGCGATCCATTTCAGCGCGGCTTCGACGTTGAAGTGGCTGGCGTGGTGCTTGTAGCGCAGGCCGTCGATGATCCACAGGTCGAGGCCTTCGAGCGCGGCGAAGCTCTGTTCGGGAATGTCGTGGACGTCGGGCGTGTAGGCGGCGGCGCCGATGCGGTAGCCGAGCGCCGGGATGTCGCCGTGCTGGACGAGGAACGGCGTCAGCGTCAGCTCGCCGCCAGCGCCCGCGATGCTGCGGCTCTCGCCGGCCTCGACGCGATGCTCGTCCAGGATCGGCGGATAGGAGCTGCCCGGCGGAGTCGCGAAGCAATAGTGGAAGCGGAACACGACGTGCTCGGCGGTCGACTGATTGAGATAGACCGGAATCCGTCGCCGCATGGCCATTGCGACCGAGCGCAGATCGTCGATGCCATGGGTCTGGTCGGCGTGCTCGTGGGTCAGGAACACGGCGTCGAGATGATCGACGTCGGCGTCGATCAGTTGCTCACGCAGGTCCGGCGAGGTGTCGATCAGCACCCTTGTGATGCCGTCAGGAGTCACCCGCTCCGCCAGCAGCGAGCAGCGGCGGCGGCGGTTCTTCGGATTGCTGGGATCGGCGGCGCCCCAGCCCAGCGCCGGGCGCGGCACGCCGGCAGAGGAGCCCGAGCCGAGGATGGTGAGGATCAGCGTCATGCGGACTCCGTCGCGGAATGGATCAGGCGGCGGCCGGCGGCGGCACCTTGCCGAACAGGTTGAAGAAATTCGCCGTGGTCTGGCGCGCGATCTCGTCCGGCGTCACGCCCCTCACCTCGGCCAGCACCTTGGCGGTCTCCACCACGTAAGCCGGCTCGTTGCGCTTGCCGCGATATTTGCCGGGCGCCAGATACGGCGCGTCGGTCTCGACCAGCACGCGGTCGGCCGGCAATTCGGCGGCGAGGTCGCGCAGCGCCTGGGATTTCTTGAACGTCACGATGCCGGTGAAGCCGATCAGCAGCCCGAGATCGATCGCCTGCAGCGCTAGGTCGCGGCCGCCGGTGTAGCAATGCAGCACCGCGCGAAACGCGCCCTTGGCCATCTCGTCTTCGAGGATGCGGCCGCAATTTTCGTCCGCCTCGCGGGTGTGGATGACCAGCGGCAGCCCGGTTTCGCGCGCCGCGGCGATATGGGTGCGGAAGCCGCGCTCCTGCGCGTCGCGCGAGCCGTGCTCGTAGAAGTAATCGAGCCCGGCCTCGCCGAACGCCACCACCTTGGGATGCTGCGCCAGCGCGATCAGTTCTTCGGCCGAAATCCCGTCTTCCTCGTCGACGTGATGCGGATGAGTGCCGACCGAGCAATACACGTTCGGAAACCGCTCGGCGATCGCCAGCAGCTCCGGGAGCCGCTTGACGCGTGTCGAGATCGTCACCATCCGCCCCACCCCGCTCGCCTCGGCGCGGGCGACGATGCCGGCGAGATCGTCGGTAAAGTCGGGGAAGTCGAGATGGCAGTGGCTGTCGATCAGCATGGCTTCACGCAGCCGCCGTTGGCTCGACATAGCGCGGGAAGATCGGCGCCGGCGCCGGCAGTGGCGTGCCCGGCACGATCCGCGTCGGCAGCGCCGCGAAGTCGCGCGCGTCCGCTGCGACGCCGAGGATGTCGAGCAGCTTCGTCGCCGAGCCGGGCATCACCGGCTGCGCCAGAATGCCGACCTGCCGCAGCACTTCGGCGGTGACGTAGAGCACGGTCTTCTGCCGCGGCGGATCGGTCTTGGCCAGCGCCCATGGGGCTTCGCCGGCGAAGTAACGGTTGGCTTCCGCCACCACAGCCCACACCGCGTTGAGCGCCTGATGGATCTGTTGCGTCGCCATCGCCGGGCGGGCGATCGCGATCATGCCGTCGGCCATCGCCAGCATCGCCTTGTCGGCCTCGCTGAACTCGCCGTGCTCCGGCACCTGAGCGTCGCACTGCTTGGCGACCATGGTCAGCGAGCGCTGCGCCAGATTGCCGAGGTCGTTGGCGAGGTCGGCATTGATGCGGTTGACGATCGCCTCGTGATTATAGCTGCCGTCGGAACCGAACGGCACCTCGCGCAGGAAGAAGTAGCGCACCTGATCGACGCCGTATTGATCGGCGAGATTGAACGGGTCGACGATATTGCCGACCGATTTCGACATCTTCTCGCCCTTGTTGAACAGGAAGCCGTGGGCGTAGACGCGCTTCTGGATCGGGATCCCCGCCGACATCAGGAACGCCGGCCAGTACACCGCGTGGAAGCGGATGATGTCCTTGCCGATGACATGCACGTCGGCCGGCCAGTAGTGCCAGTTGGCGTCGCTTTCGTCGGGGAAGCCGACGCCGGTGATGTAGTTGGTCAGCGCGTCGACCCAGACATACATCACGTGCTCCGGATCGCCCGGCACCTTGACGCCCCAGTCGAAGGTGGTGCGCGACACCGACAGGTCCTTCAGCCCGCCCTTGACGAAGCTGATCACCTCGTTGCGGCGCGAGTCCGGGCCGATGAAATCGGGCTGGTCCTCGTACAGCTTCAGGAGCTTGTCCTGATAGGCCGACAGCTTGAAGAAGTAGCTCCGCTCCTCGACCCATTCGACCGGCGTGCCCTGCGGGCCGCGGCGCACCTTGTCCTCGCCGACGACGGTTTCGTCCTCGGCGTAATAGGCCTCGTCGCGGACCGAGTACCAGCCGGCATAGCTGTCGAGATAGATGTCGCCGTTCGCCTGCATCCGCTTCCAGACTTCCTGGACGGAGCGGTGATGCTGCTCTTCCGAGGTGCGGATGAAGCGGTCGTAGGAGATGCCGAAGCGGTCGTCCATGTCGCGGAAGCGGCCGGCATTGCGGGCGGCGAGCACGTGGGTCTCGACGCCCTCCTTCTGCGCGGTCTGGATCATCTTCAGGCCGTGCTCGTCGGTGCCGGTCAGGAAGAACACGTCACGGCCATCGAGCCGCTGGAATCGCGCCAGCGCGTCGGTCGCGATCGCCTCGTAGGCGTGGCCGATATGCGGTGCGCCGTTCGGATAGGAGATCGCGGTGGTGATGTAGAATGAATTTCGCTGCGCCATCTGCGCGGACGCCTTTCAACAACAGGATCGAGTGAGGGCGGCGGCGCTGACCATCAGCCTGTGTGATCGCCCTGGCGCATCAGCGCACCGCCTCCGCGAGGAGCCCGAACACCGAGAAAACCAGCGGCTTGCGCTCCAGATTATAGGCTTCGGTGTCGCGCGCGGCGCGGCCGATCTTTTCCCACACCTCCGCCAGCCGTGCAAGGCGCGGCAGATTCGCGTTGGCGTCGCCGCTGCGCAGCCGTCCGGCCATCCAGCGGTCGACGCCGTCGACGAAGGCCGCGAGCGTGGCGCGGTCGGTGCCGCCGATCGCTTCGCCCAGCGCATGCAGCGCGCGCGGATCGACATTGGGCAGGCTGTCGAGCAGCGCCGTGGTCTTCTGCTGCAGCGACAGCGCGTCGCCGCCGAGCAGCGTCAGCGCCCGCGACACGCTGCCCTCCGAAGCTGCGGCGACCTCCGCGAGCTTGGGATCGCCGGGCGCGAGATCGGTGGCCGCGAGCGCCGCGGCGATGACGTCGTCGGTCGCCAGCGGCCGCAGCATCAGCTTGCGGCAACGCGACAGGATCGTCGGCAGCAGCCGCGCCGGCGAATTGCTGATCAGGAGAAACAGCGAGCGCTGCGGCGGCTCCTCGATCACCTTGAGCAGCGCATTGGCGGAGGACGCGTTGAGGTCGTCGACGGTATCGACGATGCAGACCCTCCAGCCTTCCACCGCGGCGGTCGAGCCGAAGAAGCCGATGGTCTCGCGCGACTCGTCGACGGTAATGACGTTGCGCCGCACGCCCTTGTCGTTGAGCGAGCGCTCCAGCGTCAGCAGCCCGCCATGCGCTTCGGCGGCGACGTGGCGGACCACCGGATGCGACGGGTCGAGTTCGAGCGAGGCTGCGCCCTGCACGGCGTCGGCCTGCGGATCGCGATGCGCCAGCACGAAGCGCGCCATCCGATAGGCCAGCGTCGCCTTGCCGATGCCCTGCGCGCCGCCGATCAGCCAGGCATGGGCGATGCGGCCGCTGCGGTAGGAGTCGAGCAGCGCCTGCTCGGCGGCAGCATGTCCGAACAGCGCGGTGGTCTCGCGCGGCGATTTCGCGGCGATCTCGGCGGCCCCCTTGCGCGCGCTCATGCCGTTTTTGCCTTGGTCTTGATCTTCGGCTTGGCTTTCGCCTTTGGCGCCGTCTTCGGTTTGGCCTGCGGCCACTGAAGCAGCCGGTCCTGCACCGTCAGCCAGATCCGGTCGGCGACCAGCTTCGGTTCGGCGTCGGCGTCGATCAGCACGCAGCGCGCCGGCTCGGCGGTGGCGATCTGCCGATAGGCGTCGCGCAGCTTGCGATGGAAATCGATGGTCTCGCCTTCGAACCGGTCGGGCGCCGCCTTGCCGCGGCGGACAGCGGCGCGCGCCATTCCGATCTCGACCGGGACGTCGAGGATCGCGGTCAGGTCCGGCTTCATCGCGCCGATGGTCACGTCCTGCAACGCATTCAGCAGCGCCGGACTGACCTCGCCGAGCTTGCCCTGATAGACCCGGGTGGAGTCGTAGAACCGGTCGCACAGCACCCAGACACCGCGCGCCAGCGCCGGTTCGATCAGCGTGCGGACATGGTCGTCGCGCGCCGCCGCGAACAGCAACGCCTCGGCCTGCGCGCCGCCGATCAGATTTCCGATCCCCGACAACAGCAGATGCCGGATCACCTCCGCGCCGGGCGAGCCGCCGGGCTCGCGCGTCACCAGCGACACCAGCCCCGCCTTCTCCAGTCGCTGCGCCAGCAGCTTGATCTGAGTCGATTTGCCAGCCCCTTCCCCACCTTCGAAGGTGATGAAACGGCCGCGAGATGAGGTGGATTTGGTGGTCTGTTCAACCATTCTCAGAGCTTTGCAAAGCCGGCGCGAAACACCCCGATCACCAGCTCGCCGGCGCCGTCCATGGCGCGGCGCATGGTCGAGCCGACCGGGTTGGCCTCGGCCGCCTGCAGCGGCACCTCGACGGCGAGATTGGGGCCGCGCCAGACCCGGACCACGCCGATGCGGTGGCCGGCCTCGACCGGCGCAGCCACCGGCCCGGTATAGACGATCCGCGCCAGCAGCTTGTCGCTGCCGTTCTTGCGGACCATCACCCGCACCGGCTCGATCGGCGTCAGGCCGACATAGCGCTTCTCGCCGCCGAACACCCGCGCATAGCCGACCGTCGCCTGCGCCGCGAACAGCGGGCGCGATTCGAAATTGCGGAAACCCCATTCCAGAAGTTTCTTCACCTCGGCGGCGCGGTCGTCGATGTCGTCGATGCCGTTCACCACGACGATCAGCCGCATCCCGTTCTGCACCGCGGAGCCGACCAGGCCGTAGCCGCCCTCTTTGGTGTAGCCGGTCTTCAACCCGTCGGCGCCGTTGAACGCATTCAGCAGCGGGTTGCGGTTGGTCTGCCGGATCTTGTTCCAGGTGAATTCCTTCTCGCTGAACAGTTTGTAGTCGTCCGGATAGGTCCGGATGATGTGGCGCGCCAGCCGGCCGAGTTCGCGCACGGTCATTTTGTTGCCTGGGTCGGGCAGACCGTTGGAGTTGGCGAAGGTCGATTGCGTCAGCCCGATCTCGCGGGCGCGCTTGGTCATCCGCTCGACGAATGCCGGCTCGCTGCCGGCGATGCCTTCGGCGAGCGCGATGCAGGAATCGTTGCCGCTCTGGACGATCGCGCCCTTCAGCAGATCCTCGACCGCGACCTTGCTGTGGATCTCGGCGAACATCGTCGAATTGCCGGCCGGCGCGCCGCCGCGCCGCCAGGCGTATTCGCTGATCTTGTATTCGTCGGTCGGCTTGATCTCGCCCTTGGCCAGCAGGTGAAACACCAGCTCCGCGGTCATCAGCTTGAGCATGCTCGACGGCGGGCGCAATTCGTCGGCGTTCTTCTCGAACAGCACGCTGCCGCTCTCGCCGTCGATCAGGATCGCGCTCGGCGCATCGGTGTCGTAGCCGCCCGCGACCTCTTCCTTCTTGGCGCCCTGTACGCTCTGGTTCGCGGCGACGACCGGGCCCGCCCCGATCGTCAACGCCAGCAGCCCGGCCAGCAGCGCGCGCCAGCGCGGCGCGCGGCTGCGCAGGACGGCGGAGAATGATGCGGTGATCAGGGCCATGGACCGTGTTCCGGGATCGCTGTCGACGACGGCGCCGACCGACTCTGCCTGTCCAACTGGACGGTAGCCGCGGGCCGTTTTCGATTGTGGTGACGCCGGATCGATCCTATCGTGCGGACCGCTCGGCTGCCACATAAACTCCAATCAATTCAGGGCGGAAACGCGATGGAATCGACCAGGACCGTTGCGGTCAACGGGATCGAATTGTTCTTGCGCGAACAGGGCGAGGGCCCGCTGGTGCTGCTGTGCCACGGCTGGCCGGAACTGTCGTATTCGTGGCGGCATCAGATCGGCGCGATCGCCGACGCCGGCTTTCGCGTCGTGGCGCCCGACATGCGCGGCTTCGGGCGCTCCAGCGCGCCGCAATCGATCGAGGCCTACAGCATCTTCGACATGGTCGGCGATATGGTCGCGCTCGTCGCCGAGTTGAAGGAGACTCGCGCGGCCATCATCGGCCACGACTGGGGCGCGCCGGTCGCCTGGCACGCCGCGCTGTTTCGCCCGGACCTGTTCACCGCGGTCGCCGGCCTGAGCGTGCCGCCGCCCTGGCGCGGCAAGGGCCGGCCGCTCGAGCTTCTGAGCGCCGCCGGCGTCACCAATTTCTATTGGCAGTACTTCCAGAAGCCGGGCGTCGCCGAAGCCGAGTTCGAGCGCGACGTCGCGGCGACCGTCCGCGGCATGCTGTGCGGCGGATTTTCCGACCCGGCGCGCTCGCTGTTCGTTCCGGAAGGGCGCGGCTTCATCGGCCGGTCGGCGGCGGCATTGCCGCTGCCGAACTGGCTGAGCGAAGCCGAACTCGCCTTCTTCATCGAGCAGTACAAGGAGAGCGGCTTTCGCGGCGGGCTGAACTGGTACCGCAACATCGACCGCAATTGGGAGCTGACCGCGCCGTGGGATGGCGCGCAGATTCACCAACCGGCCTTGTTCATCGCCGGCGCGAAAGACCCGGTGATTTCCGACAAGATGAGCGGCAAGCATGTCGCGGCAATGGAGCGGGTGCTGCCGAATCTGAAGCAGAAACTGATTATCGACGGCGCCGGCCACTGGATCCAGCAGGAGAAGCCCGCCGAGGTGAATGCGGCGCTGATCGATTTCCTGAAACAGGTGATGTGAGCCGCAAGACTCAGTCCGCGGGGCTCTGTCCGCGGTCTCAGTACAGCCCGCGCGCCGACAGCAGGCTGCCGATTTCGTCGCTGCCGGGCGGCGGTGCCTCCGCGCGCGCGCCCGTCTCGGTGTAGCTGCCGCTGCTGTCGTAGGAAACAGCGTGCTGATTGCGCGCCAGTGTTCGGCCAGCCGCGCGCGAACTGCGCGAGGCGGAGATCTCCGAGGTCGCGCCGACCGAGGCGACGTCCATCGCCGTACTGCCGAGCGAATACGGCCGGCCCTCGGGCATCGGAACATCACCGCGGATCGCCCGGGTCGCGAGGCCGCCGCCCTGCATGTCCGGCACGAACGGTCTGGCCGAGGCAATCCGGACGGTCGCCGGCGCCGGGGCTGGTTCGTTGGTCCGCAGGGTCGCGACGAGCTGGCGGTCGTCGGAGCCTTCCAGCGGCGCCCGGCCGACATATTCGACCCGCACGCGCGCGGTGCCTTTGTGTTTAAATTCAAGGAGATCTGCGGCGCGGTTCGAGACGTCGATGAGGCGGTTGCCGTGATACGGGCCGCGGTCATTGACGCGAACGACGAGCGATCGGCCGTTGCTGAGATTGGTGACGCGGGCATAGGACGGGATCGGCAAGGTCGGGTGCGCCGCCGAGAGCGACGCCATGTCGAACACCTCGCCATTGGCCGTCAGACGTCCGTGAAAATTGTCGCCGTACCAGGACGCCAGCCCTTCGGCGCGATAGTTGGTATTTTCTTCAGGGACATACGTCCGCCCACCGACGACATAGGGCTTGCCGATGCGGTAGGTTCCGCCGCCCTTGGGCACCGGTTCGCCCATCGCGACCACACGGGGGCTGGATGAAACGCCGTATTTCGGATCGACGCGGGCGAATTTGCCGGATTGCGCGCAGTTGGCGAGAACCAGACATGCGCCCGCAGCGGCAACTGCACGCGCAGCGCGGCCGATCGAATCTCGTTCGCGAATCCCCATCGATCCCCAAATACCATTGCCGTGGTCAGCCGCCCATTACGGACCTGCACGAGCCACGAGTCGCTGCCTGCCCACATCGGCACCGAACTACGACCATATCGCAGAGCGATCGCGGCGAAAATGGGGACGCCCGGCTGATGGTTAACAGCCGGCTACGAATTCATGACGCGCGATTCTCTCGCAATGGACTCGCGCAATCTCACGCGGCCGCTTGCTTCGTGCGCAATTTGACGGAATGCTCCGTCGAACATCAGAGGAACTCCACGTGACCATCCCAGTGCTCGATCGTATCCAGGCCCGCAACGACCTCGCCTGGGCGATCGCCGTCGGCGGCATCAGCACCGTCGCATTCGGCGCCCTGCTCTACACCTCCTGGCATTTCGCAGGCACGCTGTTTCTGATTTTTGCCGGCATTCTGTTCGGGGTGTTCCTCAATGCGCTGACCGATCTGGCGGGCAAGGTGGTCGGTGGCCCGCATGGGCTGCGGCTGGCGCTGGTTTGCTGCGTGCTGACGGTGATGTTCGTCGGCGTCTCGGTGCTGGGCGGCAACACCATCGCCCAGCAGGCCGCCGCGCTGTCGGGCACGATCAAGACCCAGATCGTCAACGTGAAGGGTTTTCTGGAGCGGCAGGGCGTCGACACCAGCTTCATGGAACTCAGCCATGTCGCCGCCGCCGCCAATCCCGGCGGTCCCGCCGCCAGCGAGCTTCAGCCTCCGCCGCAGCCGCGCAACCTGCCGAGCGCCGGAGATCTCGCCTCCGGCGGCGGCGCGATCGTCAGTCAGACGCTGAAGCTGATCCTCGGCACCATCGGCGCGGTCGGCAACTTCTTCATCGTGCTGTTTCTCGGCCTCGCCTTCGCGGCGCAGCCCGGCGTCTACCGGCGCGGGCTGGAGCGGGTCGCGCCGCTGCGTTATCGGACCCAGGCCAGCGCCATCGTCAAGGACACCGGCGACATGCTGAAGCGCTGGCTGCTGGCGCAGCTCATCACCATGACGGTGGTGTTCGCCGTAACCGCCACCGGGCTGTCGCTGATCGGGATTCCCGGCGCCTTCATCCTCGGCATCCAGGCCGGACTGCTCGCCTTCATCCCGACCGTCGGCGCGATCCTCGGCGGCCTGATCATCGTGCTCGCCGCGATCGCGTCAGGCTGGTTCGCCGTGGTCAGCGCATTCCTGCTCTTCCTCGGCGTTCACGCCCTGGAAAGCTACATCCTGACGCCGCTGATCCAGCGCCAGGCCATCGACATTCCGCCGGCGACGCTGTTCGCGATGCAGATCCTGCTCGGCATCGTGTTCGGGCTGTGGGGGCTGGCGATGGCGCTGCCGCTGATGGCGATCGGACGAGTCGTGATCAATCATCTGCGCGCGGAAGGTCCGACCACCGAAATGGTCGCCGCTGCGCCGCCGGCCGTGCTGGCCGCTAGCCCGGAATCGTGACGACCGTATCGGTGTGCTCGACCTCGGGCGGCGATGCGAAGAATCCGCTGACCAGTCCGCGCCATTCGGCGAAATTCTCGGAGCCGCGGAAGTCCACGGTGTGGTTTTCCAGCGTCTCCCATTTCACCATCAAGCGGTAGCGCTGCGGCTTCTCGATCGAGCGGTGCAGTTCGAAACCGTGGAAGCCCCTGGAGCGGCCGAACGCTGCGCCCGCCTTGGCGACGGCCGCTTCGAAGTCGGCTTCGCTGCCGGGCTTGATGTCGATCTGTGCGATTTCGGTGATCATGCGCTCGGCCCGTGTTGTTTGCTGGGGCCAGCGTCTTATCGCACTCCGGGCGGCAATTGAAGCCGACCGGCGCGATCTTCTGTCAGGCGCCGATGCTCATCGCGTTGCGGACGATCACCTGCTGGACCGGCTCGTGACGCTGCGCGGCGCGGCGGCGGCCCTGCTCCAGCGACAGCGGCTGTTCGACGGTGGCGACCACGCGATTGCGACCGCCACGCTTGGCCTGATACAGCGCGGTGTCGGCCGCGGCGAGCAGCACGTCGAGTTCGACATTCGCCGGTCCGCCGGCGACGCCGATGCTGACGGTGGTCGCGATCGGCGCGCCGTCGACTTCCAGGCCGCAGCCCTCGAAGGTTTCGCGCACCCGCTCCGCCGCGGTCATCGCCTCGTCGATGGAGCACGGCAACAGCGCCGCGAATTCTTCTCCGCCGATCCGCCCGCACAGATCCGACATCCGCAGCGAGCCGGACACGATCGCCGCGAACAGCTTGATGACCTCGTCGCCCGCCGGATGACCGAACCGGTCGTTGATCGACTTGAAGTGATCGAGGTCGAAGATCATCACCGTGACCGGACGCCCCGCCGCGGCTTCGCGCTCGATCATCCGCGCGGTGGCTTCCGAGAAGCCGCGCCGGTTGAACAGGCCGGTGAGCGGATCGAGCGCCGCCGCGGTCTTGTGGGCGCGCACGGTGCGTTCCGAGACCAGCATGAACACCACGAAGACCGTGCCGATCGCGTACAGCACGAGTTCGATCGCGAAGATCAGCAACCAGATGTTCTTGGTGTATGCGTTGCCATGGGTCGGCACCAGTTCGGCGAGCACGATCGGCAGCATCAGCACGCCGCCGTGCAGCAGCGGCACCAGCATGGCGGGCCAGCGCCGCATCACGGCCTTGCGGCGCTCGGCGAACAGTTGGTTCGCGGTCAGGGCGGCATAGATCGCGACGATGCCGGCGCCGAGCGTCATGCGCAGCGACGACAATTCCGGCGGCAGGCTGATCACGGCGGCGAGCCAGGCGATCGCGCCGAGAACCAGGCCCGGCCAGTTCGGCTTGTGGCCGTGGAACACCCGCGCGGCGTTCCACATCATCCCGCAGGCGATGAAACCCGCGCTCGCCAGCGACAGCACTACGGCTTCCGGCAGCAACGGTCCGAGAATCTGCCATTGCGCCACGGTGGCCGCGCCGATCAGGTAAGCGGCGCCCCACCAGTAGAGCGCAGGGATTTTCTCTTGTCCGGCGAAGTAGAGAAGCATCCCCCCGAGCAGCGTGCAGATCAGCGTCGCGACCAAGAGCAACGTCGAAAAATCGAGCGACATGATGCGAACTACCCAGGATTCATCGAACACGAGGATTTGCAACGCTGCCGATGCGGCAGAAGTGCCCCCTGCTGATCGCAATTTGGCTGCACCGCGTTGAGATCGCGTGTCCGCAACAGCTCGCTTTGGCGGCGAAGTTTCGGAAAATAAGATGAAAAATGACAGCGCGCAGCGGGAGCTAGGTCACGCCGAACAGGACGGACAAACAACGACTTCAAAACAAAAGGGCGCCCCGAAGGACGCCCTTTCGATCGACGGTGAAGCGAAAGATCAGCGCTTCGAGAACTGGAACGAACGACGGGCCTTGGCCTTGCCGTACTTCTTGCGCTCGACGACGCGGCTGTCGCGGGTCAGGAAGCCGCCCTTCTTCAGGACGCCGCGCAGCTCCGGCTCGAAATTGGTGAGCGCCTTGGAGATGCCGTGGCGCACCGCGCCGGCCTGGCCGGACAGGCCGCCGCCGGCCACGGTGCAGATCACGTCGTACTGGCCGGCACGGGCCGCGGCGACCAGCGGCTGCTGGATCATCATGCGCAGCACCGGACGGGCGAAATACACTTCGACCTCACGCGAATTGACGGTGACCTTGCCGGCGCCCGGCTTGATCCAGACGCGGGCGACCGCGTCCTTGCGCTTGCCGGTGGCGTAAGCGCGGCCGAATTTGTCGACCTTCTTGGTGTAGGTCGGCGCATCCGGCTGGGTCGTCTTCAGCGCCGAGAGCTGGTCGAGGGACTGCATGGTTTCGGACATCTTATGCGGCCCTCTTGTTCTTGCGATTCATCGCGCCGACGTCGAGCGTTTCGGGTTGCTGAGCTTCATGCGGATGCTCGGCGCCGGGATAGACGCGCAGATTGCCCATCTGCACGCGACCAAGCGGACCGCGCGGGATCATGCGCTCGACAGCCTTCTCGACGACGCGCTCCGGGAACCGACCTTCGAGGATCGACTTCGCAGTACGTTCCTTGATGCCGCCGATGAAGCCGGTGTGGTGGTAATAGACCTTGTTGTCGCGCTTGCGACCGGTCAGCACCACCTTGGCGGCGTTGATGATGATGATGTTGTCACCGCAATCGACGTGCGGGGTGTAGGTCGGGAGGTGCTTGCCGCGCAGCCGCATCGCGACCAGCGTGGCGAGCCGGCCAACCACGAGACCAGTGGCGTCAATAATGACCCACTTCTTCGTGACTTCGGCGGGCTTGGCCGAAAACGTCTTCATGAGAATGATCCATGACAGGGGGAAATTCGGCGCAATGCACCGGACTTGGGCTGGCTTGTAGATAAGCCGCACGTCGCCGTCAATCCCCACGCGCGCAAAATTATGCTTTCGAATCAGCATCTTACAATTACGGTGTAATAATACCTCAGAAAAGCTCAAGCGATCGGAATGGAATAGGTCGATGTGACATGGGCGATCGGGTCGGGCGACGTCCCCGACAGCAACGTGACCTCGCCGACGGCCAGCCGCTTGCCGAGTTTCAGCAGCCGCGCCACTGCGACCACGTCCTGCCCGGGCTGGCCCTTGCGCAGGAAATTGATGTTGAGATTGGTGGTGACGGCGAGCGCGACCGGACCGATCGCGGACAGCAACACGACGTACATCGCGAAATCCGCCAATGCCATCAGGGTCGGCCCCGACACGGTTCCGCCCGGACGCAGCATGCGGTCGCTGTAGCGCTGCCGCAGCAGGCTGGAGCGTCCATCGGCGGATTCGATCGAGATGTCGCCGTAGCCGAACGCCTGCGGGAACTCCCGATTCAAAAAGCTCTCGAGATCAGCTACACTCATCCTCGCGTGCGTCATGTCTTTCCTGCCCTGCTCTCGTTTCGCCGGGTTTGTTACAGTATGGTGACGCTCGTTCCCAGCGCTGGATTCTCGTCCCGGATATTTTCATGACAGCCCTGCCCGTCTTCACGGCGAATTCGCCGTCCCCGATCCTGCTGCGCGAGACGATCGACGGCGGTGTCGCGGTGCTGACGCTGAACCGTCCCGCTGCGCGCAACAGCCTGTCGCTCGAGCTGATTGCAGATATTCACGCCGCGCTCGATCTGATCGGCCGCGACGACGGCGTCCGCGCGGTGGTGATCGCGGCCAACGGGCCGGCGTTCTCGGCCGGCCACGACATGAAGGAATTGACCGCGCATCGCAACGACGCCGACCGCGGTCGCGCCAGCTTCACCCGAATCATGACCGCCTGCAGCGCGATGATGCAGGCGATCGTGTTGCTGCCGAAGCCGGTGATCGCCGCGGTGCAAGGCGTCGCCACAGCGGCGGGCTGCCAGTTGGTCGCGAGCTGCGATCTCGCGGTCGCCTCCGAGCAGGCGACCTTCGCGACGCCCGGCGTCGACATCGGCCTGTTCTGCTCGACGCCGATGGTGGCGCTATCGCGCAACGTTCCGCGCAAGCACGCCATGCACATGCTGCTGACCGGCGAGCCGGTGAAGGCCGACGAGGCCCGCGCGATCGGACTGATCAATCGCGTGGTGCCGCACGGCACCGAACGCGACGCCGCGATCGGGCTCGCCGAGACCATCGCCAGCAAATCGTCGCACACCGTCAAGATCGGCAAGGAAGCGTTCTATCGCCAGGCCGAGCTGAATCTGGCCGACGCCTATCACTACGCGTCGCAAGTGATGGCCGAGAACATGATGGCGGCCGACGCCGAAGAAGGCATCGGCGCCTTCCTCGACAAGCGCAAGCCGGAGTGGAAGGACAGATAAACACGCCGCCACCAGACGGCTTCCTCATCCTGAGGAGCGGCCGCAGGCCGCGTCTCGAAGGATGGGGCCTCACGCATTCATGGTTCGAGACGGCGCCTGCCGCGCCTCCTCACCATGAGGGCCTCGGACATGACAAGCGGATGAATCACGATAGCTACTCGGACGACTACATCCGCGCGATCCTCAACGGCGTGAAGACCATCGCGGTCGTCGGCGCGTCGCCGCTGAACGTGCGGCCGAGTTACTTCGTATTCAAATATCTCGCCGAGCGCGGCTACGACATGATCCCGGTGAATCCCGGCCAGGTCGGCAACAGCCTGCTCGGCAAGCCGTTCGTCGCGAGCTTGCGCGACATCGATCGGCCGGTCGATATGATCGACATCTTCCGCGCCTCGGCGCATGTGATGCCGATCGTCGAGGAAGCCCTCGCATTGTCGCCGCCGCCCAAAGTGATCTGGATGCAGATCGCAGTCCGCAATGACGAGGCCGCCGCGCGCGCCGAAGCCGCCGGGCTGCAAGTGGTGATGAACCGCTGCCCGAAGATCGAATACGGCCGGCTGTCGTCGGAGATTTCCTGGATGGGCGTCAATTCGCGCACACTCAGCTCCAAGCGCGCGCCTGTCCCGGTCAAAGGCATGCGGCTGTCGCTCGACCGCGCCAGCCTCGCCGGCGGCGATACCGCGGCCTCCGACCGCGCCACCCGCCCGCGTGGCGAGACCAACTGAATCTGCGCGGCCTGCCGCCGCTCGGCACGACCTCGCTTGACCTTACCCGGGGTTACGCTCAGATAGCGCCAAACCATCAGCCAGACCGACGGAGGGATCGACCATGACCGAACGCAGCCCGGGATTTGCCACGCTCGCCGTTCACGCCGGCGCGCAGCCCGATCCGACCACCGGGGCGCGAGCGACTCCGATCTACCAGACCACCTCCTTCGTGTTCAACGATGCCGATCATGCCGCCTCGCTGTTCGGCCTGCAGGCGTTCGGCAATATCTACACCCGCATCACCAATCCGACGACCGCCGTGCTGGAAGAGCGCGTCGCGGCACTCGAAGGCGGCACCGCCGCGCTAGCCACCGCGTCCGGCCACGCCGCGCAGCTCGTGGTGATGCAGCAATTGCTGATGCCCGGCGACGAATTCATCGCCGCGCGAAAGCTGTACGGCGGCTCCATCAACCAGTTCACCCACGCCTTCAAGAGCTTCGGCTGGAACGTGGTGTGGGCCGATCCGGACGACATCGACAGCTTCCAGCGCGCGGTGACGCCGAAGACCAAGGCGATCTTCATCGAGTCGATCGCCAATCCCGCCGGCAGCATCACCGACATCGAGGCGATCGCCGAGGTCGCGCGCAGTGCCGGCGTGCCGCTGATCGTCGACAACACGCTGGCGACGCCGTATCTGATCCGCCCGATCGACCATGGCGCCGACATCGTCGTGCATTCGCTGACCAAGTTTCTCGGCGGCCACGGCAATTCGCTCGGCGGCATCATCGTCGACGCCGGCACCTTCGACTGGTCGAAGGGCGGCAAATATCCGATGCTGAGCGAGCCGCGCCCCGAATATCATGGGCTGAAGCTGCAGGAGACCTTCGGCAATTTCGCCTTCGCGATCGCCTGCCGCGTGCTCGGCCTGCGCGATCTCGGCCCGGCGCTGTCGCCGTTCAACGCCTTCCTGCTGATGACCGGCATCGAGACGCTGCCGCTGCGGATGCAGAAGCACTGCGAGAACGCCAAGGCGATCGCCGAATTCCTGTCGACCCACAAGGCGGTGTCGGCCGTGAACTATTCCGGCCTGGCGTCGAGCAAGTACAATGCCCTCGCCCGAAAATACGCGCCGAAGGGCGCCGGCGCGGTGTTCACGTTCAGCCTCAAGGGCGGTTATCAGGCCGGCGTCGATCTGGTCTCCAATGTGAAGCTGTTCTCGCATCTCGCCAATGTCGGCGACACCCGCTCGCTGATTATCCATCCGGCCTCGACCACGCACAGCCAGCTCGACGACGCGCAGAAGACCGCGGCCGGCGCCGCGCCGGACATGGTGCGCGTGTCGATCGGCATCGAGGACAAGGAAGACCTGATCGCAGATCTCGACGAGGCGCTCGGCGGCTGACGCCGGGCGGCGCCCGGAGGCGGCGATGAGCGGCGGGCATCTCGAAATGCGCCGGATGGAGGCGCTGAGCAACACCGTGTTCGGCGTCGCCATGACGCTGCTCGCCTACCAGGCGCCGCGCGAGAAATTCGCCAGCGCAGATCCGCAATGGCGGGAGATCTGGCACCTCTACGGCGCCTTTCTGTCGACGCTGTTGCTCAGCTTCATCGTCGCCGGCATGTTCTGGTACAGCCATCAGCGCCGGCTCGCTTACGCGACCCACGCCGGCCGCGCCGAAGTTCTGCTGAACCTGTTCTTCCTGCTGTCGATCATCCTGCTGCCGGTGACTTGCGGGCTGTACGGCAACAATTACGACTCGCCCAACGTCACGACGCTGTACAGCTTCAATCTGTTGCTGATCGCATTGTTCAACACCGTGCTGTGGGCGATCGCGGTGGCGCGGAAGAACGATTGGGCGACATTGGCCACGCCGGCCTTCGCTCTGGTGTTGTTCTGTGCCGCGCTGGTGGCGTGTCTGATCGACCCGCATTCGCCCAAATACATCTGGCCGATCGCGTTCCTGTCGCCTTTCATCAGCGCCTATGTCGAACGGCGCCACAGGCCGAACTTCGATGGGGAAGCGCCGTAGCGGCATTCCCGCGCTGGCTCAGCCGGGTTGCCCGACCGGCAGCGCCACCGCGGGCTGGACCTGTTTCGGCCGCGGCGTGGTCAGCCGTTCGACCTGCAGCACCGCCAAGGTCAGTACGACGATGCCCATCGCCTGATGCGCCAGCGCCAGGCCGATCGGCGTCGCATGCAGCACCGTGAGAATGCCGAGCACCGCCTGCAACGACAGCGCCGCGAACAGCCACAGCGCGCCGCCGGCGGCAGCTCCCGCGCGCGCCCGCAGCGCGTCGATCGCGTGCCACGCCGCCAGCGCCCATAGCGCATAGGCCATCATGCGATGATCGAACTGCACGGTGAGGTGATTGTCGAACAGGTTCTTCCACCATGGCTGCTCGAACCACAGCCGCTCGGCAGACGGGATCAGCGCGCCGTCGATCAGCGGCCAGGTGTTGAACACCCGTCCGGCGCGCAGCCCGGCGACCAGCGCGCCGAGGAAGAGCTGCAGCAGCGTCATCGCCAGCAGCGCCAAAGCCGTGAATTTCAGCCGCGCCGCAGCCGGGAGCGGCGGCTTGTCGCTGAGCCGTCGCAGCGTCCAGACGATCGCGGCATAGATGATCAGCGCCAGCGTCAGATGGATCGCGAGCCGCACCTGCGACACTTCGGTGCGCTGCGATAGTCCCGACGCCACCATCCACCAGCCGACCGCGCCCTGCAGCGCGCCGAGCGCGAAGATGCCCCACAGCGCCCGCTTCCACTCCGGGCCGATCGCGCCGCGCCACAGAAACCACAGGAACGGCAGCAGATAGGCGATACCGATCACCCGCCCGAGCAGGCGGTGGCTCCATTCCCACCAGAAGATGGTCTTGAACTCATGCAGCGTCATCCCGGCATTGAGTTCGCGATATTGCGGGATCTGCTTGTAGCCGTCGAACGCGGCGTGCCATTGCGCATCGGTGAGCGGCGGCAGCGTGCCGGTGACCGGCTTCCATTCGACGATCGACAGCCCGGACTCGGTCAGCCGCGTCGCACCCCCGACCAGCACCATCACCGCAATCAATGCCGCGACCAGCGTCAGCCAGATCCGGACGGCACGGACGCGAGATCGACGCACGGGGGAACGGTCTGGCTCCGCGGCAGCGGTCATAAAGCATACCTTGAACGGATTTTCGCGACCCTTATAGTCGCGCCGTTCCCACGCGCAAGGCGTCGCGAGAACCTATCAAGTGCGTGTGATTTCGACATGAACATCCGGACCCGAAAACTGATTGGAACCGTCGCGCTGCTGGTGCTCGCGATCGTATGGTCGCTGGTCGCGATGGCAATCGCGCAGGCGCCGGTGATCGCCGAATCGAAGTGGCTGCAGATCGTCTATTACGTCGTCGCCGGGCTCGGCTGGGTGCTGCCGGCGATGCCGATCGTGACCTGGATGTCGCGTCCCGACCGTCAGTAACGCCGCCCGAGTTGCGATGCCGCCCCCGGCATCACCCCAGACAGCACCACCCGCAATCCACGCAGCGAACTCCGACGTCCGTCCCATGCGATCCGCGGCAGCATCTGCGGCGACGCGGTTCGATCGATCACGCCGGGGATCGCGGTGACCGCGCTGGCAAAGCCCTCCCGCTCGACGATCTGCACATCGCGTCGCGTGAAGCTGCCGCGCTCGCCATAGGGGTACGCGAAGTGCGATGCGTCGCGGCCGAGCGCCGCGCGCAGAACCGCCCGGCCCATCGCGATCTCGCGTTGCGCGACCGTGTCGTCGACATTGCCGAGCAGCGGATAGTTCACCGTCGCGCCGCCGATCGTGACCCTGGGATCCGAGGCGAGCCTCGCCACCTCCTCCCAATTCATCACCGCGCTGCTGGTGAGCCTTGCGAGATCGACGCCATAGCGCTTGCACAGATCGTGGATCGCAGCCGTCAGATCCGGCGGCGACAGCGCGCGCAGCCAGCTCCCAAGAAAGTGGAAGACCTGGTACTTGTCGTCGGTGGTCGCCGTGTCGAAATGGCGCTCGGTGTGATCGATCACCAGAGCGATGCGATCATGACCGGCGATCACCTGCTCAAGCGCCAGCCACCAGGCTTCGCCGAGCCCGTCGGGAAACGCGGTCGGCAGATACACCGCGAACGGCGCGTCGTGCCGGGCCAGCACCGGATGGCCGTAAGTAATGAGGTCGCGTGAGCCGCCGTCGAAGGTCAGGCAGACGAAGCGTCCCCTCGCGTCGGGCCGCGACATGCGGTCGAGCACCTCGTCGGGCGAAATCACGTCACAGTTCCAGCGGCGCAGCGCGCGTAGCAGGCGATCGAGCCATTGCGGCGTGATCTCACGGCTGCGCAGCGGCTGGAATCTGTCCCTGCGCGTCGGCCGAACACGGTCGAAACGCAGGATGACGCCGCACCCCCTCCCGCCGAACTGGGCGAGCCGCGCCAGACCGCTGAAATACGCAAGCTCGAGCCCTGCCGACGCCCAAAAACCGCTCGCTGACAAGGTCTGCTCCCGACGCCGCAGCGCCCATCGCCGCGTTTCCCGCCACCTCATTACTGTTTGTTGAGATTTCTTTGTAAAGGTCCGGACACGCTGAAAAGCGTAAAGATTCATCTAAAGGAATTCACATGACGATGATGGCCGTGCTCAGCGAAGGCCGTTCCGCGGAACACGCGTCGTCGTCGGTGCAGCCCGGTCGCATTGCGCGCGTCGATATTTTCCGCGACATGGCCTCGGCCGAAGCGATCTGGCGCGCACTGGAACAGCCCGAGCAGTTTTCGACGCCGTACCAGCGTTTCGACCTTCTCGACGCATGGCAGCGCCATGTCGGCATCGCCGATCGCGTCGAACCCTTCATCGTCGTCGCCAGCGACGCCGAGCAGCGGCCATTGTTGCTGCTCCCGCTCGGGCTGGAACGACGCTTCGGCGTTCGGATCGCGCGTTTCCTCGGCGGCAAGCACCCCACTTTCAACATGCCGCTATGGCGTCGCGACGTCGCGCAGTCGGCGGATGCGAACGACCTCGCTGCGCTGATCGCGGGCTTGCGCGCCCGAGCCGATGGCGCCGACGTGCTGGAGCTGTGTCAGCAGCCGCTGCGCTGGCGCGGACTCGATAATCCGATGGCGCAGCTCGCGCATCAGCCCTCGATCAACGACTGTCCGGTGCTGCTGGTCGATCCCGCCGCGCCGCCGACCCACCGGATCAGCAATTCGTTCCGACGCCGTCTCAAGACCAAGGAGAAGAAGCTGCAGGCGCTGCCCGGCTATCGTTACGTTCAGGCGGAGAGCGACGCCGACATCGAACGCGTGCTCGATGCCTTCTTCCGGATCAAGCCGATCCGGATGGCGGCGCAGAAACTGCCGAACGTGTTCGCCGATCCGGGCGTCGCGGATTTCATCCGCCGGGCCTGCCTGACCAAACTCCCCGGCGGCGGCCGCGCGATCGAGATTCATGCGCTGGAATCCGACGACGAGATGATCGCGATGTTCGCCGGCGTCGCCGACGGCCACCGCTACTCGATGATGTTCAACACCTACACGCTGTCGGATGTCTCGCGCTACAGCCCCGGGCTGATCCTGATGCGCTCGATCATCGATCACTACGCCGAGCGGGGTTATCGCCGGCTCGATCTCGGCATCGGCTCCGACGACTACAAGAAGCTGTTCTGCAAGGACCTCGAGCCGATCTTCGACAGCTTCGTCGCACTGTCGCCGCGCGGCCGGATCGCGGCCGTCGCGATGGCATCGGTTGCGCGCGCCAAACGCGCCGTCAAGCAGACCCCTGCCCTGATGCAGATCGCCCAGCGGCTGCGCGGCGCGCTGCAGCGCTGATCGAAACGATCCTTCGCAGCGAAGGAAATGCCGGGGCAGTACCCGGGCATTTTCAATCAGCGATATCGCAACTGGTCACGCAGCGACGGTGCGCTCGCCGGGTTCGAAGAGATCAGACGGCCGCGCCGCAGCGCTCACCATCGTCGCCTCCGAGAAGCCGACCGCCTCGAGCTGCTCCACCATCTTCATGCGGGCGTCCGCCGGCATGTCGGCCGCCGGCACCACGACGGCCCGGGCCTGCGCCGTCAACAGTTCTGCGGGCAGATCGGCCGCGGTGCCGGCGTCGAGCAGGACATGATCGTAGACCCGCAGCAGCGCATTCAGCGCCACGATCAGCCGGGGCGATTGCAGAAGATTGCGGTCGAAGCCTGGGCGCCCCGCACTGACGAGATGCAGCGCCGAGCTGCGGTCGCGCGTGATCACCTGACCGAACGAGGCTTCACCCTGCATCAGTTCCGCAAGCCCCGGCGCGGCCGGATCGGACGACGCCGCCTTCAGCATCGCGGAGGATTCCGACAGATCGACCAGCACCACCTTGGTGCCGCGTGCGAGACGTCGCGCCAGGGTCAGCGCCGTCGCCGTGACGTTGTCGGTGTCGCCGGTGCCGAGCACGGTGATCTTGCGCGCAGCGTCGCCGGCGCCGTACAGCCGGTGCGCCAACTTCTCGATATCGTCCGTTCGTTCGGAAGCGGCTTCGCGCGGCGGCGACGGCGGATTTGCAGACACCCCGGCGGTTGAAACGAACGCCGGTGCCGTCGCTGCGAACGCAGCTTCGTTCGAAGGCATCGGCATCCCGGCGCCGCGCGGCTGGGTCATCCGCAGCAGTTCGCCGGTGGCGATTCCGCCGGCGCTCAGGATCAGCGTCGCCAGCGTGGCGATCAGCACGATCGGCAGCTTCTTCGGATAGGCCGGCGTGTTCGACACGATGGCGCGCGAGATGATGCGGCCGTCGGCCGGCGCCTGATCGATGGTCTCACGAGTGGTCGCTTCGCGATATTTCGCCAGGTAGGATTCCAGCAGATCGCGCTGCGCCTTGGCTTCACGCTCGAGCGCGCGCAGTTGGACGTCCTGACCGTTGGTGGACGAGGCCTGCTTCTTCAACTGCTCGAGACTTGCGACCAGGCTGTCGACCCGACCGCTGGCAATTCGCGCGTCGCTCTCGAACGAGCGCGACAGCTTCATCGCCTCGTCGCGCAATTGCCGATCCAGGTCGGCGAGCTGTGCCCTCAGTTCCTTGATCCGCGGGTGGTTGTCGAGCAGCGTCGAGGATTGTTCGGCGAGCTGAGTGCGCAGCATCACGCGCTGCTCGGTCAGCCGCCGCATCACCTCGGAATTCAGCACCTCGGACGCCTCGATCGGGCGACCGCCCTGCAGCATCTCCTTGATCAGCCGCGACTTGGACTCCGCGTCGGACTTCAGGGCGCGCGCGTTGCCGAGCTGGGTATTGAGCTCGCCGAGTTGCTGATTGGACAGCGTGGTGTTGTTGGTGCCGATGAACAGGCTCGACTTCGAGCGGAAGTCCTCGGCCTTGGATTCGGCTTCGGCGACCTTCTTGCGCAGCGATTCGATCTCGCCGGACAGCCATTGCCCCGCGGACCGCGCCTGCGCCTGGCGGGCATTCTGCTGCAACACCAGATAGTCGTCGGCGATGGAATTGGCGACACGCGCCGCGAGCTCCGGATCCTGCGACTGGAATTCGACGACCATCACGCGCGACTTGTCGACCGCATAGGCGGTGAGCCGCTCGTAATACGCGTCGAGCACGCGCTCTTCCGGCGTCATCGAAAACGGGTCGCGGCCGATGCCGACCAGCGCCAGCAACGACTTCAGCGGATTGATGCCCTTCAGGACGGGGTCGAATTCGGGGCGCTCGGACAGCTTGTTCTGCTTGATGACTTCGAGCGCGAGCTCGCGCGAAAGCAGAAGTTGAACCTGGCTGGTCACCGCTTCCGGGTCGACCGCATTGCGCTGTTCGTCGCGCTCGCCGGTGGGGCGCAGGAAGATGTTCTCGCGACCGTCGATCAGGATGCGCGCTTCCGATTTGTAGCGCGGGGTGATCAGATTGACGACGGCGAGCGACAGCACCAGCGCCAGCAACGTCGGCGCGATGATCAGATGCTTCTTGCGCGCGAGCGCCTGCCCGATCAGCCGCAGGTCGATATCGCCGTTGGTCGGGGGCGCGATGGGCGCCGGCGCAGCCTTCGCCCGCTTGATGATCGGCTCGTCGGACAATGACGTGCTGAACATCGGCTCTTTTGCCGCAGCCTTGATACGCTCTGCCTTCGACGGGGCTGTGGCGACTGAATTTGCCGACGAAACCGCCTCCTTGTCGGCCGCCTCGTCCTTCGTCCGACGCCAGAACGCGAACTGCATTGCAAACTCCTACTTGACGCGAAGACTCGTCTCGTGATCCTCCGATTACAAACGATTAAGGTTGCCGCCGCGTTAAAATCGAACTTCCGGACCATTCAAATCGCGCGCCACGCAACGCGCTATCACCGTTTCTTAACCACGAAAGCCGTTAATTCGACTCGATAATTTCTCGCGGATTCAGCAATGCAGCATGGTCACCTTCCCGGCGCTCACCCAATGGCGCGATCCGGCATGCAGCCCAGCCCCGGCGCGCGCGTCGACGCGCGCGGCTCCTGACATGGCTCCGCCCCCGAACCAGCCGTTACGGATCGTCCATGCTGTCCGCGCGCCGGTGGGGGGTATCATTCGCCACATCCTCGACCTCGCCAATGGCCAGGCCGATCGCGGCCACCAGGTCGCGCTGATCACCGACAGCCTCACCGGGGGCGACCGCGCCGCGGCCGCGCTCGCCGAGATCGCGCCGCGGCTGAAGCTCGGCGTCTACCGGATGCCGATCCGCCGTGAACCGTCCCCTACCGATCCGTGGATGTGGTTCCGCTTCACCCGGCTGGTCCGCGGCCTGAAGCCCGACGTGCTGCACGGCCACGGCGCGAAGGCCGGCGTATTCATGCGCGTCGTCCCGAAGCCCGCGCATGCGATCCGGGTCTACACCCCGCATGGCGGCTCGCTGCACTATCCGACCTCGACCGCGAAGGGACAGCTCTACAGCCGAATGGAGCGGCTGTTGATGAACCGCACCGAACTTTTTCTGTTCGAGAGCGAATTCGCGCGGAACACTTACGAGCGGATGATCGGCAAGCCCGACGGGCTGGTACGCTGCGTGTTCAACGGCGTCACCGCCGGCGAGTTCGATCCGATCAAGCCCGCCGAGGACGTCACCGACGTCGCCTATGTGGGCGAATTCCGCAAGATCAAGGGCGCCGACCTGTTGGTCGAGGCCGTCGCAAGGCTTCGCGCCGACGGCCGCCCGGTGACGCTGACACTCGGCGGCGACGGTGAGGAATCCGCGGCGTTGAAGGCCCAGGTCAAGCAGCTCGGCCTGAACGAGGCGGTACGCTTCGTCGGGCACGTCAAGGCGCGCGACGGCTTTGCCAAGGGGCGCCTGCTGGTGGTGCCGTCGCGTGGCGACTCGATGCCCTATGTGGTGATCGAGGCCGCCGCCGCAGGCATTCCTATGATCGCCGCCAATGTCGGCGGCATCCCGGAGATCTTCGGCCCCGAGCATGCCGGCGCCCTGTTCGCACCGGGCCGGCCCGCCGCCATGGCCGACGCGATCAAGGCGGCGCTGGACGATCTGCCCGGCGCGCAGGATCGCGCCCGCGCGCTGCGGGAACGGATCTTCCTGCATTTCTCCCAGAAGGCGATGGTCGAAGGCGTGATGGCCGGCTACCGCGACGCCTTTGCCGGAGAAGGCATCGCCGGAGAGGCCGTCGCCGAGCATCAATAGTCTACAATTGCGCTAACGTTTTCTTGCAATTTTTACCCTCTAGTCGCCGAGGATTCGCGCGGCACGGTCGCGCGCCGGTGATAACGGAAATCGTGACGTGGAACCGATCAGCGCCCGCTCCATGATCGAAACCGCCGCAGCGCAGGCGGCGGTCGCCAATGATCCGACTCGGCCGCCCGTCGAGCGGCGCAAGCGGCTGTCGCCGGCCGCGCTCGCGGTGACCAACGAAAAGGTCCCCGAAGCCTATTCACCGATCGTGATCGCCGGCATCGTGCGGCTCGCCGATTTCGTGCTGATCGCCGGCGTCGGCATCGCGCTGTATCTTGGCTACGTCGCGCGCCGCGACGGCCTGCAATGGGAATACATCGCCGCGATCCTCGGCATGACCGTCACCGCCGTGATCGCCTTCCAGGCTGCCGACATCTATCAGGTCCAGGTGTTTCGCGGCACGCTGAAACAGATGACGCGGATGATCTCGGCGTGGTCGTTCGTGTTTCTGCTGTTCATCGGCGCGTCGTTCTTCGCCAAGGTCGGCGGCGACGTCTCGCGGCTGTGGCTGTCGTCGTTCTATGTCATCGGCCTGACGCTGCTCATCGGCGGCCGTCTGGTGCTGCGCAATCTGGTCCGGCACTGGGCGCGCCAGGGCCGTCTCGATCGCCGCACCATCATCGTCGGCTCCGACGAAAACGGAGAGAAGCTGATCAACGCCCTGAGGGCGCAGAAAGACGACGATTCCGACATCCACATCCTCGGCGTGTTCGACGATCGCAGTGATTCCCGCGCGCTCGGCACCTGCGCGGGCTCGCCGAAGCTCGGCAAGATCGACGACATTCTCGAATTCGCCCGACGCACCCGGGTCGATCTGGTGCTGTTCGCGCTGCCGATCTCGGCCGAGACCCGCATCCTCGACATGCTGAAGAAGCTCTGGGTGCTGCCGGTCGATATCCGGCTGTCGGCGCACACCAACAAGCTGCGTTTCCGTCCTCGCGCCTATTCGTATGTCGGCAACGTGCCGACATTGGAGGTGTTCGAGGCGCCGATCACCGATTGGGATCAGGTGACGAAACGGCTGTTCGACCACCTCGTCGGCGGATTGATCCTGCTCGCCGCGGCGCCGGTGATGGCGCTCGTCGCACTCGCGATCAAGCTCGACAGCCCCGGTCCGGTGCTGTTCCGGCAGAAGCGTTTCGGCTTCAACAACGAGCGCATCGACGTGTTCAAGTTCCGCTCGATGTATCACCACCTCGCCGACCCGACCGCGTCGAAGGTGGTGACCAGGAACGACCCCCGCGTCACCCGCGTCGGCAAATTCATCCGCCGCACCAGCCTCGACGAGCTGCCGCAGCTTTTCAACGTGGTGTTCAAGAGCAACCTGTCGCTGGTCGGCCCGCGCCCGCACGCGGTGCAGGGCAAGCTGCAGCATCGTCTCTTCGACGAAGCCGTCGACGGTTACTTCGCCCGCCACCGCGTCAAGCCGGGTATCACCGGCTGGGCCCAGATCAACGGCTGGCGCGGCGAGATCGACAACGAAGAGAAGATCCAGAAGCGCGTCGAATTCGACCTGTACTACATCGAGAACTGGTCGGTGCTGTTCGACCTCTACATCCTGCTGAGAACGCCGTGGGCGCTGCTGAAGGGCGAGAACGCGTATTGAGGGACGGAGACGTCCAACGTCGCGCGGCGACGCTTCGCCTCACAGCAGTCGTTCCGGGGCGCCGCGTAGCGGCGAATCCGGAACCCCGAGCTGTTCATCCGCGCCGTCCCGAACCTCGAGATTCCGGGTTCGCGAGCCAAGGCTCGCGGCCCGGAATGACGGATGAGGGCTTGTTACTTCCCGCCGTACGACACGCCCATGCCGGCGCGGACGTCGGCCTGGATTCCGTAGGGGGCGATCGGGTAGCGCAGGCCGTTCTTGGCGAGTTGCTTCATGCCGTCGATCGCCTTGGCGAGCTGCGCCGGCTTCAGCGCCATCAGCATCTCTTCATCCGGCACGCCGCCGTAGCGGCGTTCGGCGAAGCACGGCAGCGACAGGCTCGGCTCGCCGGTGACGAGCGCCCTGCCCCAGGAATCCGCGCAGGCGGTTTCGCCGACGACGCCCCATTCGAACTTCTTGTAGCCGGCATATTGCAGGCCGTTGATCAGGATGATCATCTGTCCGGGCGTCGCATAGACGAGGCAGATGTCGGGCGGATCGAGCCGGCCGCTCGAAAGCGGCGATACCGCCATCGCCTGATATTGCCCGAACGGGACAACGTCGAGCGCCTGTTGGCGCTTGCGCGCATCCTCCGGCGTCGCATGCCACACGCCGACATAGGACCGGCCGTCGAGCCATTGCTCGTCCTGCGGACCGAGCCCGATCACCGCGCGGCATTGCGCGCCGACCAGATCGTCGCCGGTGATACCGACGGTCCAGCCCAGCCGCGACGCCATGCTGACGATCTGGTCGGTGGTGTGGATCGCGCTCGGCCGCCGGATTTTTGGAATCGCCTCCATCTCGGCGGCGGTCGCGAACATCTTCATGCCGATCACGGTGGTCTTGAGCCGCAGCAGCGCGTTGAGGTCGGAGACCATCACCGCGAAATCGAATGTCTCCGACGCGATCGTCGCATCCATGGCATGCCTCCCGAAGTCGGTTCTGATGGTCGTCGCTCAGCCGAGCTTCCAGCCGATGTCGGCGGCGAAGCTCTGGTAGAAGTCGATCTCGTAGGCGCGCTCCGGCATGGAGCGGACGCGCTGATCGAGCAGATGCGCGTCGTCGCCGACCAGAATGCGCCAGCGCTCCGCACGCACGCCATCGAGAATGATGCGCGCCGCCGCCGCCGCGCTGGTCGGCGCCTCCTCGAGGAAACTGCGCGCCCGTTCCGTCGCCATCGCGCGGACATCGTCGTCCGACATCTGCGCCTCCGGCAAGCCGGCCGCCGCAAGCCGCTTGCGGATCGCCGCGATCTCGTCGGCGTCGAGTTCGTCGCCCGCGTCGCTGTTCTGGATCCTGCGCGAATTGGCGACGATCGACGTGCCGATGTGGCCCGGCATCACCACCGAACATTTCACATGCGGCGCGTTGAGCCGCAGATCGCCGATCAGCGCTTCCGAGAAGCCCTTCACCGCGAACTTCGCGGCGCTGTAAGCGGTGTGCGGCGTGGTCGGCCCGATCGACGCCCAGAAGCCGTTGACGCTCGACGTGTTGACGATGTGGCCCTCGTCCGCGGCGATCAGCATCGGCAGGAAAATCCGGGTGCCGAGATACACGCCGCCCCAGCAGATGTTGAAGGTGCGTTCCCATTGCTCGCGGCTGTTGATGATCATGCTGCCGCCGCCGCCGATCCCGGCATTGTTGAACAGCAGATGGACGCAATCTGTCCGGTGCTGCGCCGCGACCTCGTCGCGAAATCGGTTCATCTGGGCTTCGATCGAGACGTCAGCGATGTGGCTCGTGACCCGCACCCCCTGCGGCAGCCCGTCCGCCTCGCACAACCGCCGGGTTTCGGCCATCGCCTCGGCCGAGACGTCGCAGATCGCGACGTGGCAGCCCTCGGCGGTGAGCTGGCGGGCGAGTTCGCGGCCCATTCCAGTGCCGCCGCCGGTGATCACCGCAATCCTGCCGGCGAAATCCCTCATGGCCGCATGTCCTCCCTGATGTCGTCGCGTCGCGGTTCGAGCCGCGGCTGCCGAGCCAGCATAGAGGGCGCGGCGCGCACGAGTCCATCGCGGCCGAGCGGCCGGTGGATCGGCGCGCGATGCCGTGCCTGCCGTTCGTCGTCAGGTGCGTTCCTGACACCGACGCTGCTTTCGTCCCCGGCGGAATCGTCCTAGTCTTCGCCTTCATCCGGATCGAGGAGCGTGACGATGCTGGCAGCCACCTTTCAGACCGCGGCTTTCCTGTTTCTGCTGCTGGTCGCGGTTCTGGTCGTCGCGGTGTTCATCGCCTTTCTCGCGCCGCCGCTCGGCAAGCTGGCGCGGCCGAGCCTGACCACGGTGCTACTGTATCTGGCTGCCGAACTCGCGGCGCTTGTGGTTGCCGTCTGGCTGGTGGCGCAGGTCAGCGCCTTCGAACTGCTGCCGGTGCTGATCGCATTGGCGATCGCCGCATTGGTGTTCGCGCCGCAGCTCGTCGCCCGAATTCCGCTGCCGGCGGCCGTGACCGGCCTGCTCGGCAAGAAATAGCCAACGCCACCGCCCGTCACCCCGTTTCATACGCGGCGGCGGGCGTCCTCCCCGGCTTGGTTCTGACAGCCGCCCTCGTTCGCGAGGGCGGTTCGTTGTCCGCTCGATGAAACTCAGATGCGAAGGCTGCCGCTGATCATTTCCGCGACCGCGCGATCGTGCCGGCGACGATCTGCATCATGACGCCGCCGAGCCAACCGGTGAGGATCATGACCGTCCAGGCGAGATGCGGTGCCTGATGCAGCACCACAAGGCTGACCGAGGCGAATGCCGCAAGCGTTGCGCAGAACGTGCCGACCGCGCTGAGGAATTCCGCGGCATCGACCTTGCCCCGCTCGGCGTGCTCGGCCTCGCTCTCTCCGGCGTGGAACGGCAGCGGCGGAATATCGATGCCGAGATAAAATCCGACCGCGCCGACCGCGATCATCGCCAGCAGGAAGGCGATCGTGGTCAGCGCGCCGATGCTGGTCCCGACATGCGCGCCGACGAACATCCCGCACGCCGCCCCCGCCAGCGCCAGCCCGGAGCGTTCGAGGACATGAGCGGCTTTTCGCACACGGAATCGCATGGCCGGTCCTCAGCGTTGCAGAGATTCGGCACGCTATGACATTTCGATGTTGGGCGGAAGCTGTCCGGACGGCGGCGTCGCGCCGCAAGAGCGATGCTTGCGTCTCGGCGAGCCCTCGAATTTGCACGATGTCCGGCTACTTGGTCGGGGTACTAATCACACCGCGGGACCAGGCGCACGAGCTCACTCCGAGCGGTTGTCGAAATTCGAGCGACGGTAGAAGATCGCGTTGTGCATGAACGCCGCAACAGCCGACTTCGCGTCGGGGTCGTTCGGGAATTCAGCCGTCACAGCCTAAAAATGGTCGGAGCGAAAGGATTTGAACCTTCGACCCCTAGTCTCCCAGACTAGTGCGCTAACCGGGCTGCGCCACGCTCCGATGCCGTTTCGGCCCTGATGCTGTAGCTTCGATCGGCGCCTTGCGCAAGGCGCGCGGCGTCAAATCGCGGGTCCCGGGGCGGCGAAACGGCCGGCTCAGCCGTCCTTCATCGCCGCGTCGAGGGCTTCGCGGCAGGCGATCAGGTCCTGCAGCACGGCCTTCAGCGGGGCGAGATCGACCGGCGGACGGGCGGGCGCACAATTCACCTGCGGCAGGTCCAGCGGCGGCAGATTCAGCCGTGGCGCCGGCGACGCCATGGCCGGCAGGTCGTCGTCGTCCTCGGCGTCGAAAACCGGTGCGCGGCGCGCCGCCGGGGTGGCCGACCGGGCCGGTGCCGGCGCCGGCGCCGCGCGCAGATCCGGTTCCTCCATCATGGCGTGGAGGTCGAGGCCCTCGTTCTCGCCGTCATAATCGTCGTCGTCGAGATCGATGCCGCCGCCGGGCGCGGGCTCGTAGTCCTCCTCGGCGACGCTCCGGCCGATCGCTTCCTCGACCGCGCCGAAGGTCGCGCTGGCCTCGTTGTCGGCGAGCCGCTGCACCGACTTGATGCCGTGCTCCTTGAGGATCCGCTGCACGCCGCGAATGGTGTAGCCTTCGCCGTACAGCAGCCGGCGAATGCCCTTGAGCAGATCGACGTCATCGGGCCGGTAGTAGCGCCGGCCGCCCGAGCGCTTCATCGGCTTGATCTGGGTGAATCGCGTCTCCCAGAACCTCAGCACATGCTGCGGAATGTCGAGTTCGTCGGCGACTTCGCTGATGGTTCGGAATGCATCCGGCGCTTTGTCCAAATGCAGTCTCCTGTGGTCAGGTGCCCGACGCCGACTCGGACTTGCCTTCGGACGCGCCGTTCGCGGACGCCGCCATCGAGGGTTCCGCGGCGCCGTTGGCGTTGATGCGCTGCTTGAGGATCGCCGAAGGCTTGAACACCATCACCCGCCGCGGCGAGATCGGCACTTCAGTCCCGGTTTTGGGATTACGGCCGATGCGCTGGCCCTTCTGTCTCACCAAAAACGAACCGAACGACGACAGTTTCACCGTCTCGCCCTTCTCGAGGCAGTCGGTGATCTCCTTCAATACCAGTTCGACAAACGCCGACGACTCCGTGCGCGACAAGCCCACCTTTTGGTAGACCGCCTCACAAAGATCGACACGTGTGACTGTTCGTCCGGTCCCGGTCATCGCCTGCCCCACCTCTCGGCGAAAGAAAAATCCGTGCTGAAACTAGGTGTTTAGCAATCGGCGGTCAACCTCCGCCAGCATTCAGATTAGCACGGAACGCAATGGAAATGCTGCTAAAACTTTACACGAGCAACTACCAGCGCAGCAGCGCCGAGCCCCAGGTGAAGCCGCCGCCCATGGCTTCCAGCAGCACCAGATGGCCCTTTTGGATGCGGCCGTCGGCGACGGCAGCAGCCAGCGCCAGCGGAATCGAGGCCGCCGAGGTGTTGCCGTGGCGGTCCACGGTCATCACCACTTTCTGCGGTGCAATATGCAGTTTCTGCGCCGAGGCATCGATGATCCGCTTGTTGGCCTGATGCGGAACGAACCAGTCGACATTGTCGGCGCTGGTGCCGCTGGCGTTGAACGCGTCGATGATCACCCCGGTGATCATCCCGACCGCGTGCTTGAACACTTCGCGGCCTTCCATGCGGAGATGGCCGACGGTCTGCGTCGAGCTCGGTCCGCCGTCGACGTACAATTTGTGCTTGTGACGGCCATCGGAGCGCAGATGCGTGGTCAGCACGCCGCGATCGGCCGACGTGCCCCAGCCTTCCTGCGCTTCCAGCACGATCGCGCCGGCGCCGTCGCCGAACAGCACGCAGGTGCCGCGGTCGTTCCAGTCGAGAATACGCGAGAAGGTCTCGGCGCCGATCACCAGCGCACGCTTGGCCGATCCGCCGCGTAGGAAGTTGTCGGCGGTGGCGACCGCGAACACGAAACCCGAACAGACCGCCTGCAGATCGAAGGCGACGCCATGGGTCATGCCGAGCGCAGCCTGGACCTGCACCGCAGTCGCCGGAAAGGTGTGGTCGGGCGTCGACGTCGCCAGCACGATCAGGTCGATCTGGTCGGCGGTGAGCCCGGCGTCGTCGAGCGCGGCCTGCGCTGCCTTGGTGGCGAGATGCGAGGTGTATTCGCCCTCGGCGGCGATGTGGCGCTCCCGGATGCCGGTGCGCTGCACGATCCACTCGTCCGAGGTGTCGACCTTCGCGGCCAATTCGGCGTTGGTGAGGATCCGCTCCGGCAGATAAGCGCCGCAGCCCAGCACGACCGAACGAACCACCGTCACGAGACAGCCTCCTGCGCCGTCGGCGTCGAGACCAGCGCGCCGGCTTCACGATTGAGCGTTTGATTGATCTTGGTCAGGAGATCGTAGCGGACCATGTCATAGCTAACATCGACCGCATACGCAAAGCCGTCGGCGCTGGTTCCGCCGTGGCTCTTGACCACAATTCCGTTAAGTCCGAGGAACACGCCGCCATTGGACTTGTTCGGGTCCATCTTGTCCTTCAGCGCCTTGAAGGCGTCGCGCGCGAACAGATAGCCTATCTTGGACCGCCAGGTCCGGGACATCGCGGCCTTCAGATATTCGCTGATCTGCCGGGCCGTTCCCTCGGCCGCCTTGAGCGCGATGTTGCCGGAGAAGCCCTCCGACACGATCACGTCGGCGGCGCCCTTGCCGATGCCGTCGCCCTCGACGAATCCGACGAATTCGAAGCGCGGCGATTGCATCGCCCGCAGCAGTTCGGCGGCCTCGCGGATTTCCTCGCCGCCCTTGATCTCCTCGACGCCGATATTGAGCAGGCCGACGGTCGGCCGTTCGAGGTCGAACAGCACGCTGGCCATCGCAGCCCCCATCACCGCCAGCGCCTTGAGGTGCTCGGCGTCGCCGCCGATCGTGGCGCCGAGATCGAGCACCACCGAATCACCGCGCACCGTCGGCCAGGTCGCCGCGATCGCCGGGCGGTCGATGCCCGGCAGCGTGCGCAGACAGAATCGCGCCATCGCCATCAGCGCGCCGGTGTTGCCGGCGGACACCGCGACGTCGGCCTCGCCCTTCTTCACCGCTTCGATCGCCAGCCACATCGACGACACCTTGCGGCCGCGACGCAGCGCCTGGCTCGGCTTGTCGTGCATGCTGACCGCGACGTCGGTGTGGATGACGCGCGAGACTTTCTTGAGCGCCGGGTACGCAGCGAGCTCTTTCTCGATCAGCGCGCTGTCGCCGAACAGCAGGAATTCAGCGTCGGGATGGCGGCCGAGCGAGATGGCGGCGCCTGGGACAATGACGGATGGACCGAAATCACCACCCATTGCGTCCAGCGCGATTCGAACCTTCACCGGCATGGCGTATCGGAAACCCGTTCGCTTGCGGCCCTAAAGCGCTTGGCCGCGTCTGAAAAATGCGCCGGATGGCGCTCGGGCGTGCAGCGCTGCACACCGAACGGGCCGGACAATAGCCGTTCCCGCACCCGATACAACATCTTGACCGGGCAGATTTAAGTCGCATTTCCCCGTTGGGGAAAACGCAGCGCAGATGCGAATTCCACGCGTTTGCCCGGATCAGGCGTCCGCGTGGACGCTAATCGCCCTTCGGCTTGCGTGATCGCGACGGCTTCGCTGGAGCCTTCAACGCCTGCAGGGCGGCGAACGGATGCTCTTCGGGAGCATCGGGCTCGACCACCGGCTCGAACACCACGTCCGGCTTGCGCGGATACGGATCGACGCCGAGAAACAGCGCGTCGGCCGCGACCCGGCCGATGTCGATCATGCCGCGCTCGATCGCCTCCGGCGGATCGCCCGGATCGGGCTCGCCGTCGTCATCGACCGTCTCCGACAATTCGCGAATCTGCTCCGCCGGCATGAAAATCAGGTCGACGTCTTCGTCGATCGCGCTCTCGATCGGATCGAGCGTCACCACGCAGATCTGGCCGATCCTGGCCTGCACCCGGCCGGTGACGCGCACCCGGCCGCCGCTCTCCGGCGTCAGGTCGAACGCAGCCTTGGCCGACATGATCTCTCGCAGCCCGCCGAGCGCGGCCAACGCCGCGCGCTCGGCCTCGCCTGCCTCGATCTCGCGATGCAGCCCGGTCTCCGGAATCTGCATCACCACGATCGGTACGCGCCAGGGGTTGTCGCCGCTCATCGTCTTGTCCTTCCGCGCTCAGGCAGCCGGCGGCGCCGGAAACCGCAACTCGCCATTGCGTAGCTTGGACGGCGCGATGCCGTCGAGTGTCTCGATCACCTGCCCGACATAAGCCGCGAGCCGCCGCCCGTTCCCAATATCTGCGCCATAAAGAACGTTCCGGTCCAGCGTCATCGCCAGCGCTTCGTCGCCCTCGGTCAACGCCAGATCGTAGGCCGCCGAGCGGCCGTAGAACGCCTCGCCGAACGCCTGCATCCGCTTCGGCACAGTCAGGTCGCCGACGCCGAGTTCGCGCAGATTCGCGTCGAGGTCACTGCAGAAACAATCGAACAGCGCCTGAGCGAACGTCGCCGAATCCGGGATTGCGCGAATCCGTCGCAGCACCAGCCAGAGATGCACGACGATCATCTCGAATCGGCCGTTAACCGTATCGGAGACGCCATATTGCTGATAAAACGCGGGTTCTCGCGCCTGCGCCACGATCATGCCATAGATCGCTTCGATGGTGCGGCGCGGCGGCGTCCGGGGCGGACGAAGGTGATTGAACGGCCAGATCATTGCGGGTTCCTGACGCGGGCCCTTCGGGATTGCAATCCGAGTGCCTGCCCGGTACGTCAACGCCTTGCGCGATGCAAGGGGATGGAGCCTGCTTCCGAATGAGTATTTCGATCGAACGAAGCCGCCGCGACGGCCTCCGCGCGATGGCCCGTCGTCGGCTCGGCCCGGCACTGGCGCTGGCGCTGCTGGGCGCGGGACTGTCCGCTTGCACCTCCGAGCAATTCCAGAAGGGCTATATCCTCCCCAATGGCGCGCTCGAGCAGATTCCGATCGGCGCCAGCCAGGACCAGGTGCTGATCGTGATGGGCACCCCATCCACCGTCGCCACCCTGAACGGTGAGGTTTTCTACTACATCTCGCAGCGCGCCGAGCGTCCGGTGGCATTCATGCCGCAGAAGGTGGTCGATCAGCGCGTGATCGCGATTTATTTCGACCAGGACCGGCAGGTCCGCCGCATCGCCAATTATGGCATGCAGGACGGCAAGATCTTCGACTTCATCAGCCGCACCACGCCGACCTCGGGCCAGGAAATGAGCTATCTGGCGCCGCTGTTCAGGCTGATCAGCTTCCGCTGATCGCATCGCGAGCGGCGCGCGCGGTCGGCGCGCGCTACGCCAGTCCTTTGCCGCGCGCCCATTCGGCGATCAGGTCGTTGACCTGATCGGGCGCATCCTGCTGCACCCAATGCGAGGCGCCGGGCAGCCGGCGTCGCGTGAAGTCGGCCACATGGGCCTCGTTGCCCTCGGTCAGCACGATGTCGAGCGCCAGATCTTTCTCGCCCCAGATCATCAGGGTCGGCACCGCGAGCTTCGGATGCGCCCCGGCGCCACCGCCGAGCGCGCTGAAATTGGCGCGGTAGTAATTGATCATCGCCGTCGCCGCACCCGGCTGCACGGCGTTGCGGCGATAGATCTCGACCTGCGCGTCCGAGATCGTCGGGCTATGCTTGTGAAACATCTGCACCAGCGCTGCGCCGTCGTTGCGGGTCATCAGCCATTCCGGCAGCCACGGCAACTGAAAGAACGCGACATACCAGGACTTCCGCTTCTGCCCCCAGCCGTCGGCCAGCACGCGCGCGAACACGTCCGGATGCGGCGCGTTGAGAATGATCAGCCCGTCGAGCGCGACCTTGCCCCGCAGCGCGGCCTGCCAGGCGATCACCCCGCCCCAATCGTGGCCGATCAGAATGTTGCGCTTGCCGCCCAGCGCCGCAAACAGCGCGGCGACGTCGTCGGTGAGGTGATCGAGATGATAGGCCGCTTGCTCGGCAGGCCGCGTGGTGCCGCCATAGCCGCGCAGATCCGGCGCGACCGCATGCCAGCCGAGCGCGGCCAGCGCCGGGAGTTGCCGATGCCACGACTGGCGAGCTTCCGGAAAGCCGTGCAGCAGCAGCGCCGTGGTGTCGCCCTCACCGGCTTCGTCGACGGCGAAGGTCAGGCCGTTGGCGGCGAGCGTTGTGGTGCGAACCGATATGATCGTTCTCCTTGCAGCATGCCTGACGCGTCACCTCCGGCCCCGGTCCGCCGTGCGGCGACCGCATCGCCGCCGAGCCTATCCCGACTTGTTGATCTTCTTGATCTTGGCGTCGGTGGTTTCGATCGACGACGCCAGCTCGAGGATCGCCTTCGACAACAGCTCGATCGCCTCCTTCTGGTCCTGCGATTTGGCGGCGCGGAGCGCGTAGTTCTTGGCGGACGACAGTGACATCGATGAGCTCCTCGTCAGGATCTGAACAGCAATCCGGGCGCCTGCACCATGCACCGCCCCTCATCCCTCAGGACTCCGGCGTCGCTCGCAAACCGAAGCCGGCGTCTCGAAGGATGAGATGAACATCCATGGTTCGAGACGCCGCGCAAGAGCGCGGCTCCTCACCAGGAGGCCCGACCCGAAGCGCGGCCGAACAAAAAACCCCGCGGCTTCCGCCGCGGGGTTTCATGATCTGCACCGCTGCGGTAGCGCTGCCTACTTCTCTTCTTCCATCGACACCGCGACGGCGGCGTTGGCCGACGGCCGCACCTTGTCGCCTTCGACCTCGGCCACCAGGCCGCCGTCGATGAAATGGTGATGGCCCTTGTGGCTGCCCTCGCCGCTGTCCTTCTTGGTCAGCTTGATGCGGTTGCCTTCGACCTTGTCGACGGTGCCGACATGCACGCCGTCGGCGCCGATGACTTCCATATGTTCCTTGATCTCGCTCACGCCGCTCATGTCACATTCCTCGAGAAAGTTGAGAACGAGTAACGCATCCGGTTCCAATAGGTTCAATCCGCCGCAACCGAGGCCTTCCATCAGGCGGGCGTGCGCGCGCTGAACGGGTGCCGGACGCGTTAAGCGCGAGCCAGACGACAAAGCTCCCGTCATGCAAAAACCCCGCGGCTCTCGCCGCGGGGCTTTCGTTTCGACCAGTCGTCGAGCCTCAGTGCGCCAGCACCGCCAGCAGCAAGAGCGCGACGATGTTGGTGATCTTGATCATCGGGTTCACGGCCGGACCCGCCGTGTCCTTGTAGGGATCGCCGACGGTGTCGCCGGTCACCGCCGCCTTGTGCGCGTCGGAGCCCTTGCCGCCGAAATGGCCGTCCTCGATGTACTTCTTGGCGTTGTCCCAGGCGCCGCCGCCCGAGGTCATCGAGATCGCGACGAACAGGCCGGTGACGATGACGCCGAGCAGCATCGCGCCGACCGCCGAGAACGCCGCCGACTTGCCGGCCGGACCGCCGCCCGCGATCGCGTAGATCACGAAGTAGACGAAGATCGGCGACAGCACCGGCAGCAGCGACGGGATGATCATTTCCTTGATCGCCGCCTTGGTCAGCAGGTCGACCGCCTTGCCGTAATCCGGCTTGTCGGTGCCCTTCATGATGCCGGGCTTCTCGCGGAACTGGCGACGCACTTCCTCGACGATCGCGCCGGCGGCGCGGCCGACCGCGGTCATGCCCATCGCGCCGAACAGATACGGCAGCAGGCCGCCGAACAGCAGGCCGACCACGACGTAGGGGTTGTTCAGCGAGAAGTCGGGCAGCACGCCCTCGAAGTACGGATACTTCGCGGCGTTGGCGATGAAGAATTTGAGGTCTTCATTATACGCCGCGAACAGCACCAGCGCGCCGAGACCGGCGGAGCCGATCGCGTAGCCCTTGGTCACCGCCTTGGTGGTGTTGCCGACGGCGTCGAGCGCGTCGGTGGCCTTGCGGACTTCCTTCGGCAGGCCGGCCATTTCGGCAATGCCGCCGGCGTTGTCGGTGACCGGACCGAACGCGTCGAGCGCCACGATCATGCCGGCCAGCGCCAGCATCGTCGTGGTGGCGATCGCGATGCCGAACAGGCCGGCGAGGCTGTAGGTGATCAGGATGCCGGCGATGATCACGATCGCGGGCAGCGCGGTCGATTCCATCGAGATGGCGAGGCCCTGGATCACGTTGGTGCCGTGGCCGGTGACCGACGACTGCGCGATCGACTTCACCGGCCGGAAGTCGGTGCCGGTGTAGTATTCGGTGATCCAGATGATCAGGCCGGTGACGGCGAGACCGACGATGCCGCATTCGAACAGCGCCAGGCCGGTATAGTTGACGCCGGCCAGCGGGCCGAAGCCGATCAACTGGTGGATCACGGCGCCGACGCCGATCAGCGACAGCACGCCGGTGGCGATCAGCCCCTTGTACAGCGCGCCCATGATCGACTGCGAGGCGCCGAGCTTGACGAAGAAGGTGCCGGCGATCGACGTCAGGATGCAGATGCCGCCGATGGCGAGCGGCAGCGTCATCATGTTGAGCAGCAGTTCCGGCGCGGCGGCGAAGAAGATCGCGGCGAGCACCATGGTGGCGACCGCGGTCACCGCATAGGTCTCGAACAAATCGGCGGCCATGCCGGCGCAGTCGCCGACGTTGTCTCCGACGTTGTCGGCGATCGTCGCCGGGTTGCGCGGATCGTCTTCCGGAATGCCGGCTTCGACCTTGCCGACCAGATCGCCGCCGACGTCCGCACCCTTGGTGAAGATGCCGCCGCCGAGACGGGCGAAGATCGAGATCAGCGACGCGCCGAAGCCGAGCGCCACCAGCGCGTCGACGACGGTGCGGCTGTTCGGAGCCAGGTTGGCGTAGTGGATCAGATAGATGAAATACAGCGTCACGCCGAGCAGCGCGAGACCCGCGACCAGAAGGCCGGTGATTGCGCCCGCCTTGAAGGCGAGTTCGAGGCCGCCGGCCAGCGACGTGGTCGCCGCCTGCGCCGTGCGAACGTTGGCGCGCACCGACACGTTCATGCCGATGAAGCCGGCCGCACCCGACAGCACCGCGCCGATCAGAAAGCCGATCGCGACGAGGACGCCGAGGAAGTAAGCGAGCAGCGCGAAGATCACCACGCCGACGATGGCGATGGTCATATACTGGCGCTTCAGATAGGCCTGCGCGCCCTCACGAACGGCGGCGGCGATTTCCTGCATCCGCGCGTTGCCCTGATCAGCGGCGAGCACCGACGAGGTCGCCCAGATGGCGTATACGATCGCAAGCGCTCCGCAGAGCACGATCACCCATAAAGCTGTCATTACTGATGCCTCAGTCCCGAGTTTCACCCCCGTGCCTATGGCCGTGATGCCGCAGGCGCGCAAAAAGATGGCTTGCTCTCTTGCGGAGCAGCCCCAAATCGCCGCGGACCATGCCAAAATCACGGTTGCTCCGCAATCGCTGCGAAGGGACTAACCCGGGCTTTTCCCGGAGGCTGAGGCGAATTCCAGCCGTATCCCTCGCGCCGGAATACCAGCGACTAAGCGCTAGAAGTGACTGTATGATAGAGCTGACAGCGAAATGTCACGGCGCTCGGCATCGTGCCAGCGCGGCGCGCCGGTTCCAGCCTCGGCGGAGCCGATCACGGTAAGCGCGTCACCCGCTCGCTGCGCTGCAGCAAGAAACAGATCGAGCTGACCAGGTGCGACGCCGCACAGCACCTCGTAGTCATCGCCGCCGCCGAGCACGCGCGCCAGCTTCGCCGGCTCGCCCGCCAGCATCGCCCGCGCCGCGTCGGACAGCGGAACGGCGGTGGCGTCGAGAATTGCGGTTACGCCGGAGGCGGTGCACATCTTGGCGAGATCGCCTGCCAGTCCGTCGGACACGTCCATCGCTGCGCCGGCGTGGTCACGCACCGCCTGCGCCAGCGACAGCCGCGGCCGCGGCACGCGATAACGATCGATCAGGAAGGCGCGGTGCTCATCAGCGATGTTTGCTCGCGCGCCCTGCAGCAGGTCGAGCCCGAGGGCGGCGTCGCCGATTGTGCCGCTGACGACGATGCGGTCGCCGGCGCGCAACGTGTTGCGCCGCACCATGCGGCCCGGCGGCACCCGGCCGAGCGCGGTGACCGAGATCATCATCGGGCCCGGGGTCGACACCGTGTCACCGCCGAGCAGCGGGCAGCCGAACGTCGCGGCGTCGTCGCCGAGCGCGGCTGCGAAAGGCCCGAGAAAGGCCTCGTCGACCTTAGGCAGCGCCAGCGTCAGCAGAAAGCCCGCGGGCGTGGCCCCTTTGGCGGCAAGGTCCGACAAATTCACCCGCAGCGCCTTGCGGGCGATCGCCTCGGGCGGATCGCCGGGCAGATAATGCACGCCCTCGACGATGGCGTCGGTGGTCAGCACCAGATCGTCCCGCGACGCAGCCAGCACCGCCGCGTCGTCGACCAGCCCAAGCGCGCCCGGATCGGTCGCGAGCGGCTTGAAGTAACGGGCGATCAGATCGTCTTCACCGGAGGGCATGTCCACCGCAGTTTTGCGACCGGCACGCGAGCGCCAATCTGGGTCGAAGGTCGGCCGCTACTGAAAGGCCACAACGGTGGCGAGCGCAAGCCGCACCGCGGCCGAGCACCGGGCGGTCGAGCGCATCTCGCCGTCAACTCAGGCGGATGCACGCGACGCGCCCGCGTCATCGGGCGGATCCGCGTCCGTGCGAACGGCACGAAGCATCAGTCGCCGCAGCCAGACGTGATCCGGCTCGGCGTGAACCTTCTCGTGCCAGACCATGCGATAGCCGAAGCTGGGAAGCTCGAGCGGCGGCTCGACCAGACACAAGCGTTGGTCATTGGAGAAGGTCTCGGCCGCGCGCCGCGGAATCGTGAGCACGAGATCCGAACTCATCGCCACCTGGGCGGCGGTGGCGAAGTAAGGAATGCGCACGGCAATGTGGCGCGCCCGGCCGAGCAACCTCAGCGCCGTATCGACCGGGCCAGCGCGCCCGCCGACAACGGTGACGAGGATGTGCGAGGCGGCGACGTAGTCGTCCAGCGTCATGCGACTTCCCGCGGACCGATCGAGCACCGGGTGACCGGCGCGCACCAGACAGGCAAAGCTCTCGCGAAACAAATCGCGGCTGTGCAGGTGAGCGGGAACGGGGTTGTCGCTGTACAGCGCCAGATCGGTGTTGGTCTCGCCGAGGTTCTTGAACGTCTGTCCATCGACCGGAGCGATCTCGACGCTGGCCCTCGGCGCCAGCGCGAACATCAGGCCCGCAAGCCGCGGTAGGATCACCGTGGCACCATAGTCGGTCGTCGCGACGCGAAAGACGCGCGCGGTGCTGCAGGGATCGAAGGCCGGTCGGGTCGCGAGTACATCGGCAACGCCGGCCAGCGCTTTCTGAACCGGTTCGAGCAGCTGGCCGCCCCGTATCGTCGGCCGCATCACCGTGCCGGCCTTGACCAGAAGCGCGTCGTCGAAGAGCTCTCGCAGCTTGGCGAGCGCCCTGCTCACCGCCGGCTGGCTCATCCCGTTCTGCTCTGCGGTCCTGGTGACGCTGCGCGTCTCCAGCAGCGTCTTCAGCACCACGAGAAGGTTGAGGTCGACGCGGTAGAGGTTGTCGTCGGACGCCATCTCCAACTCCTGCCGCCGGCACAGCGTTATTCATTTGGCGGAAAACGAATATCCGGAAATTCCGGTTTCTGTAACACGACCGCCTGCCTACATCGATAGGGCTCCGCGCCCCAGCGAAGCGGAGCGTGGGACAGGAGGACAGGCATGGCCGAATTCAAGATCAGCCGACGACGCCTCATGCTGGCCGCTGCGGTCGGCCCGGTCGCAAACATCAGCGGCGCCACCTGCGCGAAGGCGCTGGCTGTGGTGCGCAATTCGGGCGCCTATCGGTTCCACGTCGGCGATATTCAGGCAACCGTGCTGAGCGATGGCCTGCTCAGCGGCCCGCCCAGCGTCTATGCCCACGACGCGCCCGAGGTCGAACTGAGCGAGGTGCTGCGACGGGCCTTCCTGCCGACCGACACGATGACGTTGAACCTCAACACCCTGCTGATCGAGACCGGCGGCCGCCGCATCCTGATCGAAGCCGGCGCGGCACAGACCATGGGCCCGAACGGCGGCCGGCTGTTCGCCAATCTCGCGACGATCGGACTGCGCGCCGACGACATCGACGCGGTAGTGATCTCACACACTCATCCCGATCATGTCGGCAATCTGCGCAGCGCCGAAGGCGGCAAGGCCTTCCCGCGCGCGACCGTCTATGCGCCGGAAGCGGACTGGACCTTCTTCGTCCGCGGCGAGCCGGACCTGTCGTATCTTCCCGTCGGCGAGGAGTTTCGGCGCCGGTTCGCCGCGGCAATCAAGCGGAGCGTCGAGCCGGTCGCCGCCGACGTCGTGCTGTACCAGGCCGGCACCGAGATCGTGCCCGGACTGACGACGCTGCCCGCCTTCGGACACACGCCCGGCATGGCCGCGTTCCTCGTTCACTCCGGATCGGACCAATTGCTACTCACGGCCGATCTGGCCTATCACCCCGTCGTCAATGTCGATCGGCCGTGGCGGCCGGGTCCTGATCGCGACAAGGACGCCGCGCTGCAGTCGCGCCGGCGAATCTTCGACCGCGCCGCGGCCGACAAGCTTCTGGTGCTGGGCTTCCACTATCCATTCCCCGGACTCGGGCGGATGCTGAAGATCGACGGCGGCTACGCCTGGGTGCCGGCCAACTGGCAATTCTAGAGCCGTTCAGTCTCCGACGGAATCAGCACTGCCGTTTCTGGACGCTCACCACAACTACAACCTCATGGTGAGGAGGCGCGAAGCGCCGTCTCGAACCATGCGCCGCTGGCCATCATGCGTCGCCCCATCCTTCGCGACGCCCGGCTTCGCCGGGCTCCTCAGGATGAGGAGTCCGTGCATCTGGCAACGGCCATATCGCTTCAATAATCGATGAAGTGCTCTAGCCGGAATTGGAACGTCTCACAGGTGCATTCCGGCTTGTGCGCGTCACGCGCAAGTCGGAATGACAGCCGAACGAACCGACTCGATTACTTCGTGAATTCGTCTTCGCGAAATTGCCGCGCGATCTGGTCGAGCACGGCGTTGACCATGCCGGTCTCGTCTTTCTCGACGAAGGCGTGGGCGACGTCGACATATTCGGAGACGACGACGCGGGCCGGAATGTCCTTGCGGTGTTCGAGCTCGTAGGCGCCGGCGCGCATCACCGCGCGCAGGATCGCGTCGATCCGCGCCAGCGGCCAGCCCTTCGCCAGCGCGTCGTCGATCAGGGGGTCGAGCTTTTTCTGGTCGCGCACCACGCCGGAGACGATATCGCGGAAGAAAGCTGCCTCGGCCGGCAGATACTGGTCGCCCTCGACCTCGTTGCCGATCCAGTGGCTCTCGAACTCGGCGAAAGTGTCGTCGATGCCGGCGCCGCCGATGTCCATCTGGTACAGCGCCTGCACCGCGGCGAGCCGCGCCGCACCGCGGCGGTTGGCCTTGCGCTCGCCCTTCGGCACCGGTTTCTTGATCACCGGCTTTTTGGGATCGGCCATCATCAACTCCGCGCCAGACGGCGCTTGATCCGCAGCATCGCCAATGCGGCGCGCGCGGCGTCGCCGCCCTTGTTGAGGTCGCCGGGCTTCGCCCGCGCCCAGGCCTGCTCGTCGGTGTTGACGGTGATGATGCCGTTGCCGAGCGGAAACTTTCGCGCGACGCTGAGATCCATCAGCGCCCGCGCCGACTCCATCGACACGATCTCGAAATGGATGGTCTCGCCGCGCACCACGCAGCCGAGCGCGATCGCCGCGTCATAGGGCTTGCCGTTGGCCTCCGCGGCGTCGATCGCGATCACGACCGCGGCGGGGATCTCCAGCGCGCCGGGCACGGTCAGCACGTCGTGCGTCGCGCCGGCAGCCTTCAGCTCGGCGACGGCGCCTTCCAGCAGCGCGTCCTGGATGTCGTCATAGAACCGCGCCTCGACGATCAGGACGCGCGCGCCGGAAACGTCGGTCTGGTCTTTCAAGGGAGCGCGCCGCGCGTCTGCCATTCTGGTGCCTTGCCTTTGGTCGTCATTGCCGGGCTCGACCCGGCAATCCATCGCCTTCGAGAGAATTTGGATGCGTTCTTGTTAAGAGGATGGATGCGCGGGTCAAGCCCGCGCATGACCACTTCGTTTGTGCCGCCGCCTATTTCATCTCGCTGAGGCGGGCGGCATAGCGCGCCATCAGGTCGACCTCGAGATTGACGGCGCCGCCCTCGCGCCAGTCGCCGAGGATCGTCGCGGTCAGCGTGTGCGGGATGATCAGCACCGAGAACCGCGTGTCCTCGACGGTGTTGACCGTCAGCGAGGTGCCGTCGAGCGTCACCGAGCCCTTCGGCGCGATGAAGCGGGCCAGCTCTCGCGAGGTTTCCAGCGTGAACCGCGCCATGTCCGGCAGTTCCTCGCGCGCCACCACGGTGGCGACGCCGTCGACGTGGCCGGTGACGATGTGGCCGCCGAGTTCGTCGCCGATCTTCAGCGCGCGTTCGAGATTGAGCCGGGTGCCGACGCCCCAATGCTGCGCCGTGGTCATCGCCAGCGTCTCGGCGCCGGCGTCGACCTCGTACCAGGTGCGGCCGCCCGCCGTGCCGGAGCCGACCACGGTCATGCAGATTCCGTTCGAGGCGATCGAGGCGCCGTCGGCGATCGTGGTCTGGTCGTAGGAACAGCCGATCCGCAGCCGGTGGAGCTGCCCCTGCGCCGTGGGCGTCAGGGCTTCGATCTCGCCGATATCGGTGACAATGCCGGTGAACATGCGGTGCGGCCTCTTAGGTGGGCTCGTAGATGGTGAGAATGTCGGGTCCGAGGCGCTCGCTGCTGCGCGCGCGCCAGGCCGGCGATTGGGTGATGGCGGTGAGCGGGAGTCCGTCCAGCGCATCGACGCCGCCCTCGCCGATCGTCTTGTCGCCGCGCAGCAGCCAGATCTCGTCGGCGAGTTTGGCCGCGACGAAGGCGCTCGCGACCCGCGCGCCGCCTTCGACCAGCAGCCGCGTCACGCCCTTGTCCGACAGAGCGCGCAGCACTGCGGGCAAGTCGAGCCCCGGCGTGGCCTCGCAGTCGGCAACGTGGATGACCTGCGCACCGGCCGCGCCGAGCCGCGTCGCGGCGGCGGCCTCGGCGATGTCGGAGGCCATGAGCCACAGCGGCGTGGTCCGCGCCGAATGCACCAGCCTGCTATCGCCGGGGATCCGCAGGCTGCGGTCCAGCACTACCCGGGTCGGCGACTGCGCCGCCATCCCGGGCAGCCGCACGGTCAGTTCCGGATCGTCGGCGAGCACGGTGCCGATCCCGACCAGGATCGCGTCGGACTGCGCACGCAACAGATGCACCCGCAGCCTTACCTCCTCGCCGGTGATCGCCACCGTCTTGTGGCCGGCAGCCGCGATCTTGTCGTCGGTCGAGACCGCGAGCTTGAGCACGACGTGCGGTCGCTTTTCGCGAACGCGCAACAGATGGCCGGCGTGATCGCGCGCGGCCTCTTCGGCGCACAGCCCGAGATCGACCGCGATGCCCGCGGCGCGGAGCTTGGCATGGCCCTGCCCGCCCACCAGCGGATTGGGATCCTCGATCGCCGACACCACGCGGGCAACGCCCGCGGCGATGATCGCATCGGCGCAGGGCGGCGAGCGCCCGTGATGCGAGCACGGCTCCAACGTGACGTAGAGGGTCGCCCCGCGCGCGGCTGCGCCGGCCCGCGCCAGCGCCTCGACTTCGGCATGCGGCCGGCCGCCGTCCTGGGTCCAGCCGCGGCCGACGATGACGCCGTCCTTGACCAGCACTGCCCCGACCGCGGGATTGGTGCCGGTGCGGCCGAGTCCACGGCGGCCGAGCGTCAGCGCGAGCTGCATGAAGCGCCGATCGGCGGCTTTGCCGGCCTTCTCGGCCGCTTTTGCGACCTTGGCGCGCTCGGCATATTGGTCTTCCAGGATGCGGAAGATCATTTGCGGACCAGCGCCGGCCGGGACTCCTCCTCGCCGGACAACTCACCCAGCACGGCCTCGAAGTCCTTTGCCTCGCGGAAATTGCGATAGACCGAGGCGAAGCGGACATAGGCGACGTCGTCGAGCTTGCGCAGGTGGTCCATCACGATCTCGCCGATGGTCTCTGACGAGATGTCGGCCTCGCCGCCGCTCTCCAGCTCGCGCACGATCGCCGACACCATCTGCTCGACCCGCTCCGGCTCGACCGGCCGCTTGCGCAGGCTGATCTGCAGCGAGCGCACCAGCTTGTCGCGGTCGAACGGCACCCGGCGGCCGTTACGCTTGATCACGGTCAGCTCGCGGAGCTGCACCCGCTCGAAGGTGGTGAAGCGGAAATTGCAGGCGATGCAGACCCGCCGCCGCCGGATCACCGAGGAATCCTCGGTGGGCCTGGAGTCCTTCACCTGGGTATCGAGGCTGTTGCAGTTCGGGCAGCGCATCGCGACGCGTCCTCAGTGCTCTCCGGAGGTTTAGTCCCTCCCGTCGTCATGGCCGGGCTTGTCCCGGCCATCCACGTCTTCTCCCGCTGCCACGCCGTAGACGTGGATGCCCGGGACAAGCCCGGGCATGACGGTGTTTAGTTACTGATAGATCGGGAAGCGGTCGGTCAATTCCTTCACCCGCTGCTTCACCGAGGCTTCCACCAGCGGCGCGGCGCCGTCGGGGGATTGTGCAATGGCGTTCAGCACTTCGGCGATCAGGTTCCCAACCTGCTGGAACTCGGCGACGCCGAATCCGCGGGTCGTGGCCGCCGGGGTGCCGAGCCGCAGGCCCGAGGTCACGAACGGCTTTTCCGGGTCGAACGGGATACCGTTCTTGTTGCAGGTGATCGCGGCGCGGACCAGCGCCTTCTCGGAGACGTTGCCCTTCAGTCCCTTCGGCCGCAGATCTACCAGCATCAGGTGGTTGTCGGTGCCGCCGGAGACCAGATCGAAGCCGGCCGCTCGCAGCGTTTCCGCAAGCGCCTTGGCGTTTTCGACGACGTTCTTCGCGTAGACCTTGAAGTCAGGCTGCAGCGCTTCCTTGAACGCTACCGCCTTGGCGGCGATCACGTGCATCAGCGGACCGCCCTGCAGGCCGGGGAAGATCGCCGAGTTGAACTTCTTGGCCAGCGCCTCGTCGTTGGTGAGGATCAGGCCGCCGCGCGGACCGCGCAGCGATTTGTGGGTGGTGGTGGTGACGACATGGGCGTGCGGCACCGGCGAGGCATGGACGCCGCCCGCCACGAGGCCGGCGAAATGCGCCATGTCGACCATGAAATAGGCGCCGACGCTGTCGGCGATCTCGCGGAAGCGCTTGAAGTCCCAGGCGCGCGGATAGGCCGAGCCGCCGGCGATGATCAGCTTCGGCTTGGTCTCCTCCGCCAGCTTGGCGACCGCATCCATGTCGATGGTCTGGTCCTCGCGGCGCACGGTGTAGTGCACCGGCTTGAACCATTTGCCGCTCATGTTGACGGTCGCGCCGTGGGTCAGATGCCCGCCGGCGGCGAGATCGAGGCCCATGAAGGTGTCGCCGGGCTGCAGCAGCGCCAGGAACACCGCCTGGTTCATCTGGCTGCCGGAGTTCGGCTGGACGTTGGCGAAACCCGCGCCGAACAGCTTCTTGGCGCGCTCGATCGCCAGATTTTCGGCGACGTCGACGAATTCGCAGCCGCCGTAATAGCGCGCGCCCGGATAGCCCTCGGCGTATTTGTTGGTCATCACCGAGCCCTGCGCTTCCAGCACGGCGCGGCTGACGATGTTCTCCGAGGCGATCAGCTCGACTTCGTGGCGCTGGCGGCCGAGTTCACCCTTGATCGCGGCGGCGATCTCGGGATCGGCCTGCTCGAGCGAGGCGGAGAAGAAGCTGTCGGGCGCGGACGCGGTTTTGGCTGAAGTGCTCATGGGCAATGTCTCCACCGCCGCAGCCGGTTGAGGCGGGTGCGAGCGGTTACAGGATAGCGGTTCGGAAGCGGCGGCTGGGCCATAGCATATCCGCGCCGGCGGGCCAAGGACGCCCGCCACATTTGCGGCCATGCGCTCCGATCAGACCCAGATATGGTGGATGCGAAGGGTTTGCAGGAGGGGGCGCTTCCGCAATTTCCCTCCAAGTTGATCAGCATCGCGGAGAAGCGCCCCTTGGTTCCCGATCCAATAACCCATGGCTCCCGAATCCGCTGCAATCGTCTCGTCGAATCGACCGCTGGTGCAACGAGTCACCCTCACGCCATCCGATAAGCTCCGCCCTTCTCCACGCTCCGAACGAACGCCGGACGCGCGTGCATCCGCGCGATCCACGCGGTGAGCTCCGGATAAGGCGCGAGCCTGCCGAACGATCCCGCGACTTCGGCGACGAAGCTCATCATGATGTCGGCGCCGGTGAGGCTGTCGCCGACGAAGTATGCCCTGCCCTTCAGCGCGCCCTCGACGAAGCCGAGATGGTTGGCGATCTCGCTGTCGATGCGGGGCTGCAATGGCGCGGCGGCGTCTTTCAGGCGGCTGGTGTAGAGCTGCAGCATCAGCGGCAGCATCGCCGAGCCTTCGGCGTAGTGCAGCCATTCCTGATAGGCCTCGAAGTCGCGGGTGCCCTCGGCGGGGCGAAGGCCGCTGTCCTCGCCGTAGCGGCGCAGGATGTAGTCGACGATCGCGCCGGACTCGACCAGCGTCAGGTCGCTGTCGGTGATCACCGGCGACTTGCCGAGCGGATGCACCGTGGCTAGCTCGGGCGGCGCCAGCCGCGTGGTGGCGTCGCGCTGATAGCGCTTCAGCTCGTAGGGCGCGCCGATCTCTTCCAGCAGCCACAGGATGCGCTGCGAGCGGCTGTCGTTGAGGTGGTGGAGTGTGAGCATGAGCCTGACGACCTTCGTGCGAGGGGGCGGCGGACGGATGCGCACCGCGATAGGCGAGACTTCAATTTCGAATCACCACCGATTGTCCCCGGACGTCACTGCGCTCATCCGGGCTCCTCCGCATCGTGACGGATCTCGACCGCCCCTCACATCGTCTCCTGCTTCGCCCCGCATTCCTTGCAGACATAGGCGACGCGGGTGACGCCTTTCGGCGCCTTGACCTTGTTCGGCGCGCCGCATTTGCCGCAGGTCACCATCAGCACGGTGTCGCCCTGCTTCACCGTCACCTTGCGGTTCGCCATCGCCTCGCGCATCAGCCGTTCGGCCTCTTCGCGCATCGCCTTCTTGTCCATGCCCTCGCCTTGCTCTTGAAAATCTCCCGCGCCTTGTAGCGCACCGCTGCGACGGCGCCGCAAGAATTTCGGCCCGCGACGCGAAATCCGGTTGACAGGCAGCCGGCGCGAGGAATTCGCACCTATTGAGCCTCTCGGCGAGGGCTTTCGGGACGTCGCCAGCGTCACCGCTTGTCCGGCGGCGGCAGATCCGGCGCACCGTCCGGCGGCGGATTGCGGTCCAGCTCGGCGATCAACTGCTTCATCTCGGCGAAGACCACGACGCTCGCGGCCACGATCGAGAGCTTGGCGCCTCGGCTGGGATACATCGGCCCCATGTAGCCGATCAGAAGCCGAGCCGGCGCCCCGCGGGCCACGCGCACGCCTTCGTCGCCTACGGCGCCGAAGCTGGCGGAAGACTCCGCAGCGCCTGCTTCAACAACGGCAGCTGTGCTTCGGCGAAGCGGCGGACGTCGTCGTTGTCGGGATTCAGCAGATAGCGCTGCAGCATGCCGATCGTGTCGGCGATGTCGTCCTTCTGCCTGGCGGTGTAATCGCGGACGAAAGCCTCCCCGACCGCGCCCTGCAGGCCGGCGAGTTCGTTGCGTCGCACCAGGCTCGGGTCGGCAGCGAAATCGATGTTCAGCAGCGCGAACATGTTGAGCCGCGCGATCGCCGCTTCGCGTTCCTGCGCGCGTTCGGCCTGCTCGAGTGCGAACCGCTGCACGGCGTCGTTGCCACGCGTTGCGGCGATACCGGCGGCGCGAATTTGCACCATGTCGAACTCGTGCATCAGCCGCAGCACGTCGTGGCCATTCGGAGGCCAGCCGAACATCCGCTTGATGCCGAGGTCCTCGATCAGCGAACGTTTGCGCGGCGTCTCGGATCCGGCGACGGCGCCGGCGAACACCACGATCGCCGGGAGGATTGCCACCAATCCTGCAACCCAACGGATCATCTTCGGCTCACCATTCCATCGGCTTCGATCGAAGTGGAAGTCGGTTCGCGAAGAATACAGAAGGAGTATACAGAAGGAGTCAAATCAAAGATCCGGTCTGGATCGATGACTGGACCTGCCCTAGAGGCCGGTAAAGCCCGCCTTGACCGGATCGTTGCTGCCGTCGAGTTCGCGCAGATACACCAGACCGCAGACGGTGAGGCGGTTGTCATCGGTCTCACCGGCCTCGAACAGCGTCCGGATGTAACTCTCGACCTTGGTCTGCGCCTCTTCCGCAGCTTCACGGCTGGTCAGCAGACCATATGTCTGGATCACGCGATCGACGGCTCGTTGCATGCAAGTGCCTCTGGGTTCAAGCCGCCATCTTGGCGGCTTCGAAGTTGGAAATCGCCTTGTTGGCGAGCTTGATCGGATTGGTCTCGCCGCGATGGAACATCCGCACGATCAGTTCCAGCAGCGCATCGTTGGTCGCCGAGCTGTCGGGGATCACGCCGGTGCGGCGCAGATAATTGGCGGCGATATCGTATGCCTGTCCGATCACGTCGACATTCATGACCCGCAATCCTCGCTCCACCAGCATCGCTCTCTCCAGCGGCTTCACGAAAACAAGTCGCGGCAGCGCGGAAAGTTCCCGTCCGGGACCCGGAAATCTCGGCGCTGCAAGATGACGAAGCAAAAAAATCGGCTCCCCTCGCGGAGAGCCGATGACGACGGAGCCTGGAAGGAACGGAAAGCGCCCGTGCCTGCCTCGTTCGGGCAGCGCCTGGCGTGAGCCGGCTGGCGTCGGCGCGTTCCCGGATCGGGAATCAGAGCCGATACAGGATCTGGTCGGTCCAGAACCGCTCGAGCCGGTGCAGCGACTTGTTCAGCGTGGCGAACTCCTCGCTGGAAATGCCGCCGACCTGCTCCACCGTCCTGACGTGCTTCTGATACAGCGCATCGACGATGTGGCGAACCTCCTGGCCCTGCGCGGTGAGCCGGATCCGCACCGAGCGGCGGTCGACGCGCGAGCGCTGGTGATCGAGAAAGCCGAGCTCGACGAGCTTCTTCAGATTGTAGGAGACGTTGGAGCCGAGATAGTAGCCGCGCGTGCGTAGTTCGCCCGCGGTGAGTTCCTTGTCGCCGATATTGTAGAGCAGCAGCGCCTGCACCGAATTGATGTCGGCGCGACCGCGGCGGTCGAACTCGTCCTTGATGACGTCGAGCAGCCGGCGATGCAGCCGCTCCACCAGAGTCAGGGCCTCGAGATAGAGCGGCTGGACCGGCGCTTGTCCTGCGACTGCGGGCGCGGCGGCTTCGGCTGCCGTGGCAACGGCTTTGATCATGACACTTCCCCTGTCGTCTTTTTATGATCGACTTATTCGACGAAACTTGTGTCCCGTCTGATAGGTCCAACTTAATCGGGGCGTTTGAAGATCGGCTTAAATAAGACAATAAAGAGATCATGAATTGAAGACAGTGAATCGCGGATTAAGCCTGCAAATCGGCCACTTCTTGCAACGTTTGATTCACGTATGGGGGCGGATTCAAAGCGCTTTGCGTCCCCCCTGTCGCATTTGAGAACAGCTTCGTTAGAATTCGAAAGATTCCCGTAACGGACCTGACCGAACCCTTTAAGGTGACCGGAACCTTACCCCGCGCAATTCGCGGAAAATCTTACGCGACGCCGCGCGTGCGGCCTTCCCAATACGGCGCGCGCAGCACCTTGCGGTCGATCTTGCCGAGGCCGGTCACCGGAATGGTCGAGACGAACTCGATCGACTTCGGCGACCACGGCGCGCCGCGTCGCTCCTTGACATGCGCCTGCAGTTCCGCCGCGTCGTTGTTCGCGCCGGGCTTGAGCACCACGAAGGCCTTGACCGCCTCGCCCCATTTGTCGTCCGGGACGCCGATCACAGCAGCGGAGGCGACGCCGTGATGCGCCATCAGCGCGTCCTCGACCTCGCGCGGATAGATGTTGAAGCCGCCGGAGATGATCATGTCCTTGGTGCGGTCGACGATGTACAAATAACCGTCGGCGTCCTTCACCGCGACGTCGCCGGTGTGCAGCCAGCCGCCGCGAAACGCTTCCTGCGTCGCCTCCGGGCGCTTCCAGTAGCCGTCCATCACCAGCGTGCCGCGCACGCAGATTTCTCCAGGCTCGCCGACGGCCACCTCGCGCAGTTCGGAATCCAGCAGCTTGACGTCGAGCAGCGGGCTCGGACGTCCGCACGAGCCGAGACGGCCGGGCTTTGAGTCGTCGTGGTCGATCTTGCGCATCGTGGTGATGCATTGCGGCGCTTCGGTTTGGCCGTAGAGTTGCACGAAGATGTTGCCGAAGATCTTGATGCCTTCGCGCAGCCGGTCGGGCGACATCGGCGCCGCGCCGTAGACGATCATGTCGAGCGACGACAGATCGTGGCGCGCCCTCGCCTCCTGCGCATCGATCAGCGCGTAGATCAACGTCGGCACCAGGAAGGTGGCGGTGATCCTGTCTTCGGCCACCACACGGCAATAGGAGTCGATCTCGAAGCCCTGCACCAGCCGGGTGAAGCCGCCGCGCATCATCACCGGATAGACCGTGATCCCGGCGGCGTGGCTGATCGGCGTTGCGGCGAGATACCGGATTTCCGCCGGCCAGTCCCAGTCGGCATAGAGAATGACGGCCATCGTCGTCAGCGAACGATGCGGGATCATCACGCCCTTGGAGCGGCCCGTGGTGCCGCCGGTGTAAGCCAGCCAGGCGATGTCCGCGGTCGCGCTGTCGTCGACCAGCGGCGCCGGCTCGACGCCGTCGAACCCGGCCAGCAGGTCGCGCGCACCCTCGACCGCGCCGAACGACAACAGATGCTTCAGCCCCGGCACGCGCGCCCGGATCGCCAGCCCGCGCGCGGCGAATTTGCCGGTCTCGACGATCAGCGCGTCGATTTCGGCGTCCTCGATGATGAAGGCATGATCATCCTCGGCGGCCATCGGATGCAGCGGCGTATAGCGCAGGCCCATCACCGTCGCCGCCGAAATTGCGGCCCAGGACTCGGCGCGATTCGACGACAGGATCGACAGCGCGCTGCCTTTGGCGAGGCCGACGGATCGGAACAGCGTGATGAAGCGGCCGACGGCCTCGCCGAATTCGCGATAGGTCCAGCGCAGATTGTCGTCGGCGATCGCCGGCCGGTCGGCGTAGCGCGCGACCGCGTCGACGATCAGGTTGCCGGCGGTTCCGCCGGAATGAAGCTGGCTCATGGTGCGCTCCCCCTCTTTTCTTATGGTTGTTGGTATCGCCGCCGGCACATTGCGGCCGGGTCGGCCGAACTTGCGGCTATGGCGGTCGTTCACGGGCGGCCATCCAGGCCAGCGCCAGATAAGCCGCGAGCAGCAGCGCCTCGATCGAGACGACCAGCAGGCTGCCGCCGTAGATCGCCGGGAACATCAGCTCGATCACCGCCATCGACACCACAGTGGTCAACCAGACCACTGCGCCCCAGGGCGTCGCCAGCCACAGCCCGATCGCCGCCACGAGTTCGATCACGGCGAAATAGACCGTGGCCGTCTGCCACGCCATTGACTGATATTCGAAGGCGTCGTCTTCGCCGCCGACGAAGCCGGTGATCTGGGCCCAGTGATACAGTCCCTTGCAGATCGAGATCACCGCCATCACGCGCAGGAACAGCACCAGGCGCTGGGTCCAGTCGTTCTCGTGGAGGTCGTCGCGTTCCGGCGCGATCGCCGCGACCCCGATCGAGGGGTCGCGCGGGGCGTGGTCACGCGACGAGGGCTGGATTTCGGACATGCGGCTCGCAGTTCGGCGGTGGTCGATCGGCCGTGAGTCTTGGCCCGCCGGACTGGCAAAATCAATCGCCTGTGATCGTGGGGGCCGCAGCCGATTGCGCCAAATCAACAGCGCAGTGACGCGGGGGTGCCAAAATGCTATTTTGATGCACCAAATCGGACGCCCACAGGGAGAGTTGGCAACATGGCGATCAAATTCGGCCGTCCCATCGAAATGCGCGACCCCGCCCCCCGGCCGTCCGCCCCATCCCTCGACCTCACGGTGCGCCCGCGCCGCAACCGCAAGACCGAATGGGCCCGTCGGCTGGTGCGCGAGAACGTGCTGACCACCGACGATCTGATCTGGCCGATGTTCGTGATCGACGGCGACAACAAGCGTGCGCCGATCGCCTCGATGCCCGGCGTCGAGCGGCTCAGCGTCGATCAGGTGGTTCGCGCCGCCGAGCGCGCCGCCAAACTCGACATCCCTTGCATTGCACTGTTCCCGTACACCGAGCCGTCGCTGCGCGACGAGCACGGCACGGAAGCGACCAATGCCGAGAATCTGGTGTGCCGGACGGTTCGCGCCATCAAGAAGGAGTTCCCCGAGATCGGCGTGCTGTGCGACGTGGCGCTCGACCCGTTCACCAGCCATGGCCATGACGGCCTGATCGTGGACGGCCGCATCCTCAACGACGAAACCGTCGCGGTGCTGGTCCGACAGGCGCTGGTCCAGGCCGAGGCCGGCTGCGACGTGATCGCGCCGTCCGACATGATGGACGGCCGCATCGGCGCGATCCGCGAAGGCCTCGACGACGCCGGCTTCCAGGACGTCCAGATCATGGCCTATGCGGCGAAATACGCCTCCGCGTTCTACGGCCCGTTCCGCGATGCGATCGGCTCGGCCAAGGCGCTGACCGGCGACAAGCGCACCTATCAGATGGACCCGGCCAACACCGACGAGGCAATTCGCGAAGTCGAGCTCGATCTCGCCGAGGGCGCCGACATGGTCATGGTGAAGCCGGGCATGCCCTATCTCGACATCGTCCGCCGCGTGAAGGAAACCTTCGCGGTGCCCACCTTCGCCTATCAGGTGTCCGGCGAATACGCGATGATCGCCGCCGCCGCCAACAATGGCTGGCTCGACGGCGAGCGCGCGATGATGGAAAGCCTGCTCGGCTTCAAGCGCGCCGGCGCCGACGGCGTGCTCACCTACTTCGCCCCGCAGGCCGCCGAGAAGCTGAAGAAACAGGGCTGATATCAGGACCGCTCGCCTCCGGATCGCGGGTCCGGTTGCCGCTTTGTAATGTCGCGGCGGCCTTGCAAGGCACGCCGACCGTCGCCATTTCCAGCGCGTCGTGATTTGCGGCACGAAGCAAGGGAGCGAGGGTCATGTCTGACTACGGTTCGAACGGGCCTGGTGCGCGTGGAAATACCGACTGGCGCGACGAAGGCGAAACCTTCGATCCCTGGCGCAATCCGGAACTATTCCAGGGTGTGCTGACCAAGCGCGTGTTCGCGTTTCTGATAGACTTGGTCGTGCTCTCGATCCCGGTGATTCTGGCCATCATCTTCATCACCGTGTTCGGCGTGATCACTCTCGGACTGGGTTGGATGCTGTTCTGGATCGTATCGCCGGCGTCGGTGATCTGGGCGCTGATCTATTACGGCGCGTCGCTCGGCGGGCCGCATTCGGCGACGCTCGGGATGCGGGCGATGGGCATCGAAATGGCGACGTGGACCGGCGAGCCGGGCTATTTCGTGCTCGGCGTGGTGCACGCGTTCCTGTTCTGGCTGTCGGTCTCGATGCTGACGCCGCTGGTGCTGCTGGTCGGCCTGTTCAACGGCCGCAGCCGGCTGCTCCACGATATCCTGCTCGGAACGGTGGTGATCAACAGCATGGCGGCCGCACCACAGCCGGCGCGTTCGTATTGATAAGCCAAAGCGATTGACCCAGAGCGGTCGTGGCGCGATGCTGTGTCGCGGTGGAGGTTGACGAACCGACGTGACACAGCACTCGCGCGACACCCCGCAGTTTTATCTGACGGCCCCCTCGCCATGCCCGTATCTGCCGGGCCGGCACGAGCGCAAGGTGTTCACCCATCTGGTCGGCAACAAGGCCGGCGAGCTGAACGACCTTCTCACCCATGGGGGCTTCAGACGTAGCCAGTCGATCGCCTACCGCCCGGCCTGCGACCAGTGCCGGTCCTGCGTGTCGGTCCGCGTGATCGCCAACGAATTCCGACCCTCGCGCAACCAGCGCAAGATCCTCGCGCGCAACGCCGACATCGTCGGCGAGCAGCGCAATCCGGTGCCGACCTCCGAGCAGTATTCCGTCTTCCGTGCCTATCTCGACCAGCGCCATCGCCACGGCGGCATGGCCGACATGACCGTGCTCGACTACGCGATGATGGTCGAGGACAGCCATGTCGAGACACGGATCATCGAATACCGCAGGCGCACTCCCGACACCGGCATCACCGGCCGCGGCGGCGATCTGATCGCCGCGGCGCTGACCGACGTGCTCAATGACGGACTGTCGATGGTCTACTCGTTTTACGAGCCGGGCGAACAGAACCGCTCGCTCGGCACCTTCATGATCCTCGACCACATCGCCCGCGCCCGCCGGCTCGGACTGCCTTACGTCTATCTCGGCTACTGGATCGAGGGCTCCAAGAAGATGGACTACAAGGGCCGCTATTTGCCGCAGCAGCGGCTGGCCTCCAGCGGCTGGATCCGCGTCGATGCCTCGGGCGAGCATCCGGAGCCGCAGGACTGAGTTTTCAGGTACTACGCGCCGGTCACGAAGTCGAACACCAGCTTGATGTTCAGCGCGATGATGATCGCGGCGATCGCCACCGCCGCCGTCGTCAGCCAGCGCGGCGCGACGAACACGCCCATCTTGGCGCGGCTGGCGGTGAACATCACCAGCGGCACCACGGCGAACGGCAATTGCAGGCTGAGCACCACCTGGCTGAGAATCAGCAATTGTCCGGTGCCTTTCTCGCCGAACCAGATCGTCACCACCACGGCCGGCACGATCGCGATCATCCGCGTCACCATCCGGCGTAGCCATGGCGCCATCTTGAACTGGATGAAGCCCTCCATCACGATCTGCCCGGCCAGCGTCGCGGTGATGGTCGAGTTAAGGCCGCAGGCTAGCAGCGCGATGCCGAACAGCGTCGGCGCCAGCGTCGAGCCGAGCATCGGCGCCAAAAGGGCGTGCGCCTGATCGAGCTCCGCCACGTCTGTCTTGCCGGTGTGATGGAAGGTTGCCGCGGCGAGGATCAGGATCGAGGCATTGATGGTGAGCGCGAAGGTCAGCGCGACCGTCGAATCGATGGTGGCGAGTTTGATCGCCTCGCGACGTTCTGGGACGCTGTCGCCGAAGCCGCGGGTCTGCACCAGGCCGGAATGCAGATAGAGATTGTGCGGCATCACCGTGGCGCCGAGAATGCCGAGCGCCAGATACAGCATGCCGGGTTCGGTGAGGATCTTCGTGGTTGGAGCGAAGCCGGCGATCACCGCGCCCCACTCCGGATCGGCCATCGCGATCTGAATCGCGAAGCAGGCAGCGATCACGCCGAGCAGCGCCACCACGAAGGCTTCGATCCAGCGGAAGCCGAACGCCTGCAGCGCCAGCACCAGAAACACGTCGGCGGCGGTGATCAGCACGCCGAGTTCGAGCGGAATGCCGAACAGCAGATTGAGGCCGATCGCAGTGCCGATCACCTCGGCGAGATCGGTGGCGGTGATCGCGATCTCCGCCGACAGCCACAGCGGCCAGGACACCCAGCGCGGATACGCGTCACGGCAGGCCTGCGCCAGGTCGCGCCCCGCGCCGACGCCGAGCCGGGTGCAGAGCGACTGCAGAATGATCGCCATGACGTTGGAGACCAGCGCGACGCTGAGCAGCGCATAGCCGTATTTGGAGCCGCCGGCGAGCGAGGTGGCCCAGTTGCCGGGGTCCATATAGCCGACCGCGACCAGATAGCCGGGGCCGAGAAACGCGACCAGCTTGCGCCAGAACGATCCGCTGGCGCGGGTCTGGATCGAGCCGAACATATTCGACAACGAAGGCTCGCCACGGGGCGAGCGCCAACCTGCCGCCGCAACCGCGGGCTGCAGGGGAATCTCCGGATCAGGTCGAGGCGTTTTCACATCCATTTCGTCAGATTGGATGATTCTTGGTCTCCTTTTTGCAATCGACCAGCAATTGCAAATGGATACCGATTTCGACCCAACGTGTGAATCGTGGTCAGATGATGGTGGTCATCGTCGACGGAGTCATTGATTGCAAATAAGTCGGCCGGCGCCATCGAGCCCGCCGGCAAGAATATCGAGGCGAAATGCGCACAGCGAAGCCGGACGCCCGGCTTCGACGGCGTGGATCCCGGGGGATCGTAAGCGCGTTGCCGCGCGGAAACGCGGCTACTCGATGCCGCGGCCGAACTTGTTCGACTTCGGAAAACCCTTGGGCGGCAGCCGACCGGCATCGGCGCGGTTGCCGCGCCATTCAGCCAGTTCCTTGATCGTCACGCTGAACTCGCGGCCGGCGGAATCGCGCCAGCCGAGACCCTGCTTGGATGCGAAGGTCGCAATGTCGGACAGGCCACCGTCCTTGTATTTCTGCAGCCGCACGCCGCGGCCGCGGGTCATCTCCGGCACCTGGTCGAGCGGGAAGATCAGCATCTTGCGGTTTTCGCCGATCACCGCGACGCTGTCCGAGCCTTCGCCGACGACGGTCAGCGCCCTCGCCTCGTTCGGCATCTCGACATTGATGATCTGCTTGCCCTTGCGGGTGGTGCCGACGCAGTCGTCCTCGCCGACGACAAAACCCTGGCCGTCATGGCTGGCGATCAGGAATTTGCGGCCGCCCTTGTGCACGAACATCTCAACGATCGCGGCATCCTGCTCCATGTCGATGAACATCCGGATCGGCTCGCCATGGCCGCGGCCGCCGGGAAGCTTGGCGACCTCGAGCGAATAGAATCGGCCGTTGGTCGCCAGCAGCAGCAGCTTCGACGTGGTCTCGGCAAAGAACGACCGCCCAAGCTTGTCGTCCTGCTTGAAGTTCAGGCCCGACAGATCCTCGACGTGGCCCTTCAGCGTGCGCACCCAGCCCTTGTCGGAAATCACCACGGTGACCGGCTCACGCTCGACGAAGGCTTCCTCGATCGCGGCGAGATCGTGCTCCGGGGCGTCTGCGAATTGCGTACGGCGCTTGCCGAGCGGCGTCTTCGGCCCGAACATCTCGCGCACCTTGCGCACCTGTTCGCCGACCTTGGCCCACTGCTCGGTCTCGGATTTCAGAATCGCGTTGATGCCCTTCAGCTCGGCGCGCAGATTCTTGTCCTCGGTGCGGATCTCGAATTCCTCGAGCTTGCGCAAAGACCGCAGCCGCATGTTGAGGATCGCTTCGGCCTGCACGTCGGTGAGGTTGAAGGCCTTCATCAGGACGGGCTTGGGCTCGTCCTCGGTGCGGATGATCTTGATCACCTTGTCGATGTTCAGATAGGCGATCAGATAGCCGCCGAGCACTTCGAGCCGGTGCTCGATCTGCGCCTTGCGATAGTTCGAGCGGCGCAGCAGCACGTCGCGGAGATGGTCGAGCCATTCGCGCAGGCATTCGGCGAGGCCGAGCACCTTGGGGATGCGGCCCTTCACCAGCACGTTGAGATTGAGCGGGATCCGGCTTTCCAGCTCGGTGAGCCGGAACAGCGATTCCATCATCAGGGCCGGGTCGACCGCGCGCGACTTCGGCTCGATCACGACGCGCACGTCTTCGGCGGATTCGTCGCGGATGTCGCCGACCAGCGGCAGCTTCTTCTCGTTCAGCAATTCGGCGATCTTCTCGATCAGCCGTGACTTCTGCACCAGCCAGGGAATCTCGGTGACGACCACGACCCAGGTGCCGCGCGCGCCCTCTTCCTGCAGCCACTTAGCGCGGGTGCGGAACGCGCCGCGGCCGGTCGTGTAGGCCTCGGCGATGCTCTCCTTGGAATCGATGACGATGCCGCCAGTCGGGAAGTCCGGGCCTTTCACGAAACGCAGCAGCGCCTTCGACTTGGCGTCCGGCTTCTCGATCAGATGCAGGGCGGCGTCGCAGAGTTCGGCGGCGTTGTGCGGCGGGATCGCGGTCGCCATGCCGACTGCGATGCCTTGCGCGCCGTTGGCGAGAAGGTTCGGGAAGCCGCCGGGCAGCACCACCGGCTCTTTCGACTGGCCGTCGTAGTTCGGCCGAAACGCGACGCCGTCCTCGTCGATGCCGTCGAGCAGCAGCCGCGCGACGTCGGTCATGCGGGCTTCGGTGTAACGGTAGGCGGCCGGATTGTCGCCGTCGATATTGCCGAAATTGCCCTGGCCGTCGACCAGCGGGTAGCGTGAGGAGAAGTCCTGCGCGAGGCGCACCAGCGCGTCATAGATCGACTGGTCGCCGTGCGGATGGAACGAACCCATCACGTCGCCGACGATCTTGGCCGACTTCTTGAACGGCGTGCCGGGGTCGAGCCGCAGCAGGCGCATGCCGTAGAGGATGCGCCGATGCACCGGCTTCAGCCCGTCCCGGGCGTCCGGCAGCGCGCGATGCATGATGGTCGAGAGCGCGTAAGCGAGATAGCGCTCTTCCAGAGCGTCACGAAGCTGGACTTCGTGAATCTCGGCCGGCTCCGGCGGAATCAGTCGTTTTCCCATGGGGTGGAGTTAGCCTTTGGCTGGGTTTCCGGCAAGTTCTACGGCTGTTTCGCGGGCGACCCGCACATCAAAACCGTCTTTGAACGGTCGTTTCCCGCTGCGGATGGCATAATCGGGCAGCAGAATGAGGCCAATGAGGCTTCGAACAGGCTTCGACCTGCTTACGTCCGCCCGCTGCTTCCGATCAGGCCGCGCACCAGTTCCGACAAGGCAGCACGCGTCTCCGCCCCGAACTTCCGGCGCGGAGCCGCGAGCTGCTGCAGCACGATCCCGACCAGCGCCGAGACGAAAATCTCCGCATGGAGCCGCGGGCTGCCGGAGCCCGCGGCGGTCAGCGCCAGCTCGGCGCTGCGTCGCCAGGTCTCGTACCATTCGGCGACGATCGGCCGGTAGCGATCGTCGCGCGCCGCCGCCAGGAACGCCTCGTAGCAGGCGGTGTGGATCTCGGCATCGGAGGCGAGCTCTTTGGTGTACCAGCCGACCAGTGCGTCGATCCACGCTTCCACGTCGAGCGCGTCGCTCTGCAGGCTCAGCGCCAGCGCGCGCAGACGCTTGACCTCACGCATCAGAGCGAATTTCAGCGCGGCCTCCACCAGCAGATCGCGCGTGCCGAAATAATGGGTGATCGCGCCGAGCGACAAGCCGGTTTCGGCCGCGACCGCCCTGTGGGTGACGCCCTTGAGCCCGCCGCGCCCGATCAGGCGCAACGTCGCCTCCATCACCGGGCGTTCGCGGTCGCTGACTTCGGATTCCATCCTGTCCATGTTGTCGACAGCCGCCTCGCCCTTAACCACTTCACAGAACATTTGTTCTGTTTTATAAATTCTTTGTTCTAATCATGAGAACACCCCCACTCGAGCACGCAGCGCGGCGAAACGCGCCGCCCAGGAGGCAGAGTGCCGACCTACCGCCTGCATTATTTCCCCGAATCCGGAAACAGCTACAAGCTCGCATTGATGTTGACGCTGTGCGGACAGACGTTCGAGCCGGTCTGGACCGACTTCGGCAGCGGCGTCACCCGGACCCCGGAATGGCGCGCGCGCGTCAATCCGATGGGCGAGATTCCGGTGCTGGAACAAGACGGCGCGCGGCTGACCCAAACCGCGCCGATCCTGCTGCAGCTCGCCGAGCGTCACGGCCGGTTCGGCGGCGCGAGCGCCGACGAAAAATTCGAGGTGCTGCGCTGGCTGTTCTGGGACAACCACAAGCTCAGCAGCTATTGCGCGACCTACCGCTTCTCGCGCACCTATATGCCCTCGGCGAACCGGGACGTGCAGGCGTATTTTCGCAGGCGGATCGACGACGCGCTCACCATTCTCGGCACGCATCTGAGCGACCGCGCCTTCGCCGCCGGCGACGCGCCAACCATCGCCGATTTTTCGATGATGGCGTATTTGTCGTTCCCCGACGAGGAGACCGGCTTCGACCTGCCCACGAACCATCCGGCGGTGCATGCGTGGCTCGGCCGGATCGCCGCCCTGCCGGGATGGCGCTCGCCCTACGATCTGCTGCCAGGCCCGCGGTTGCCGCGCTACTTCTGAATCCCGTCGAATGCTCAAGGGATCGCAACCCGCGCCAGATGCTTCGCCACCGCATTGATGAAGCCGTCGCGGGCGTCGGAATGGCCCTGCCCGCGCGGCTCCAGCACGTTGCGCAGCAGGAAGCGGCCGGTCAATTCGAAGCCGTCGCGCAGATCCTGGTCGGACCAGCCGTTGCGTCCGTCATGGTCGTCGCGCAGAAAGCCCGGCAGCCGCAGCAGCTTGTCGCGCCACGGCTCGCCGGCGGAGCGCGACACGGCGCTGCCGGATTTCGGCGAGACGTAGATCAGTTCGGCGGTCGCGCCGGTCGCGGCGCAGGACGACAGATCGAGACCGAAGCCGAGCTCCGCCAGCATCGCCAGCTCGAACCGGATCAGATGCGTCGCCGCCTCGGCGACGTCGTCGAAATCGTCGAGCGTGTGCTCCAGCATCTCGTAGATGTCTTCGTGCGGGTCGCGCTCCGGCAGCAGCCGCGCCAGCGACGCGAGATGGGTGATGCCGTAGACCGCGTGCGACGACGCAAGCATCGTGGCGGCGCGCATCCGCGTGCCTTCGAGCTGGTAGTAACCGAGGTGCTCGTCGAGTCGCGCGCGCCAGACCGCGAGCACGCTGTTGCCGGGCTGCAGCAGCGGCCGCAGCCGCGACGACGCGCCGCCGCGCACCAGGCCGAGATGACGGCCGTGGCCGCGCGTCAGCAACTCGACGATCGCGCCGGCCTCGCCGTGCCGCCGGACCCCGAGAATGATGCCCTCGTCGCTCCATTCCATGGCATGATCGTACAGGATTATTCGCCGGAGCGCAGCCGTGGCGGACGAGCCTCAGGCGTTGAACCAGCCGCGGGCGTCGCCGGTGTAGGACAGATAGATCCCCGCCGCGGTCAGCGCGGAAGACACGATGTCGATCCACAGACCGGCTTCCAGGCCGCTGCTCCCGATGATCTGCATCAGCGACACCACCGAGAACACCAGCGACGCGGTCAGCACGGCGCGCGCCCATTTCTTGCGGCCGTGGGCGGCGAGCCAGACCAGATAGGTCAGCAGCATGATCAGCGCCGCCGCGATGGTGTTGGCGGCGGCGATGACGCTGGCCGACATCTCGGGATCCATCGTGCGGTCCTGAAACGCCACCGAGATGCAGTCGAGCAACAGCGATGCCAGCAGCAGCACCTCGAACCAGTAGACATTCTTAGGAACGCTCATTGCGGTGCCGCTATTCCTTCGGAAATTCGAGGCCCATCTCGCGGTAGCGATCCGGGTCGTTCTCCCAGTCTTCGCGCACTTTGACGAACAGGAACAGATGGACCTTCTGTTCGAGGATCTCGCCGATTTCCTTGCGGGCTTCGGCGCCGATCGACTTGATCGTCGCCCCGCCCTTGCCGAGCACGATCTTGCGCTGGCTTTCGCGCTCGACGAAGATCGTCTGCTCGATCCGCACCGAGCGGTCACTGCGCTCGGTCCAGACGTCGGTCTCGACCGTCGACTGATACGGCAGTTCCTGATGCAGCTTGCGGAAGATCTTCTCGCGGGTGATCTCGGCCGCGAGATGCCGCAGCGGGGCATCCGACATCTGGTCTTCGGGATAGTGGAACGGGCCGACGGGGACGCCCGCGGCGAGCCCGCGGCGGAGATCATCGACGCCGTCGCCCGACAGCGCCGACACCATGTAGGTCTGGTCGAACCGCAGCCGCTCGTTGGCGGCCTGCGTCAGCGCCAGCAGCTTTTCGCGCGGCACCAGATCGATCTTGTTGATCACCAGCACCTTCGGATGACCGACATTTGCGAGATTGCCGAAGATCGTCTCGGCCTGTTCGTCGATCCCGCTGCGGGCGTCGAGCAGCACACACACCAGATCGGCGTCGTGCGCGCCGGTCCATGCCGTCCGCACCATCGCGCGATCGAGCCGGCGCTTCGGCGCGAAGATGCCGGGCGTATCGACCAGCACGATCTGCGAGCCGCCGTCGATGACGATGCCGCGGATCAGCGCGCGCGTGGTCTGCACCTTGCGCGACACGATGGTGACCTTTGAGCCGACCAGCGCATTGACCAGCGTGGACTTGCCGACGTTCGGAGCGCCGATCAGCGCGACGAAGCCGCAACGGGTGGCCGGAGCCGCTTCAGTGATTTCAGGCATCGTGACCGCCAGCGCTGACGCCTTCGCGGGCCAGCATCACCGAGGCGGCGACTTTCTCCGCGGCGCGCTTGCTGCCGCCGACGCCTTCGGCGGGATCGAGCCCCGGCAGGCTGACGGCGACGCGGAATTGCGGATCGTGATGCGGCCCGGTGCGCTCGACCTCGCGATACACCGGCGTCGGCAGGCCCTTGCCCTGCGCCCATTCCTGCAACACGGTCTTGGGATCGCGCAGCGAGCGCGCCGGCTTGCGCATCCGCTCGGTCCAGTTGCGCTGCACGAACTCGGCCGCGGCCGGATAGCCGCCATCGAGGAACACCGCGCCGATCACGGCCTCGCAGATGTCGCCGAGCACGGATTTGCGCAGGCGCGCACCCGCGCCGGCTCCGACGGTGCCGAGCCTGACGCCTTCGTCGAGATCGAGGCTGCGGGCGACGTCGGCGCAGGTTTCCTTGCGCACCAGGTCGGCAAGCCGCTTCGACAGCTCGCCCTCGTCGGCGTTCGGGAAGGCGCGATACAGCATGTCGGAGACGACGAGGCCGAGCACGTGATCGCCTAGAAACTCCAGCCGCTGGTAGCTGTCGGAACGATTGCGCGCGGACTTCAAAGCGGACACGTGGGTCAGCGCGGTATTCAACAGTGCCGGGTCTGCGAAGCTGTGTCCGATCCGCTGTTCGATCGCGACCGCCATGGCTTTCGACTTCGCCCTGCTGCGCCGTTTGCGGTCAGTAGGCGGTTCGGCCGGCGACGTCGGCGCAGCAGAGTCGCTGGCCGTCGGCGGGCTGTCGATGCTGGTTACATCCTCGATCATCGCACGATCGAAAAGATGCGGCTCCAGCGCACCGCGGTCGGCCAGCGCCAGATTTGCCAGGCGTGTTCGCCCTCGGCGATCGAGAAGAAGATCATCTGGGCGCGCCCGATGATGTTCTCGAACGGAACGTAGCCGACGGCGGACAGCACGCGGCTGTCGGTGGAATTGTCGCGGTTGTCGCCCATCATGAAGAAGTTTCCGGGCGGCACGGTGTAGACATTGGTGTTGTCGTAGAAACCGTTGTCGACGCAATCGAGCGTCTCGTAGGAAACGTTGTTCGGCAGCGTCTCCTTCCAGCGCTTGACGCGGGCGGTGGCGTCCGAGCCGCACGGGTCCTCGCCGACGTAGTCGGGCAGCCGCTCGCGCACCACCGGCTTTTCGTTGATGTAGAGCAGCCCCTCCCGCATCTGGATGCGGTCGCCGGGCAGCCCGATCACGCGCTTGATGTAGTCGGTGGAATCGTCCTTCGGCAGCCGGAACACCACGACGTCGCCGCGGTTCGGCTCGGCGCCGAAGATCCGTCCGGAGAAGATCGGCGGCGACAGCGGGATCGAATAGTGGCTGTAGCCGTAGGAATATTTCGAGACGAACAGGTAGTCGCCGACCAGCAGCGTCGCCTTCATCGAGCCGGACGGGATGTTGAACGGCTGGAACAGGAAGGTCCGGATCACCAGCGCGATAATGAGGGCATGAATGACGACGCGGATCGTTTCGCCAATGCCGCTTTCAGATTTCGTACCGGATGTCACGCTCATCGCTTTCCCGATTCCCGTCGCGGGCGGCCGCGCGGTGGACGACTGTTCTCAGGTGAAGCGAACCGCTTCGCGATGAGAAGCTGCTGGAGACGGCGAAGGCCCGACAGGGCTGCTTCACCACAGATTCGACCCGCAGGGGGTTCCGCGCGGTTGTAGACCGTTGTCGGCAAGGGTGCAATCAACCGTCCCGACAAAACTCGCTAATCCTATGACGTATCAGTCACTTTTCCTGCGGCGGAAGCCCTGCGTCAAGCTCCGGGCGTCACCGCAGGAATCGCCGAAATGACGACGAAGGCCTGTGCCAGCGGCCATTCATCCGTGATCGAGAGGTCGATCTGGGCGATCATTCCGGCCGGGGTCAGGGCATCGAGCCGCGCCCTGGCGCCCCCGGTCAGGAGCATCGTCGGCCGACCTCCCCGTTGATTGACCACGCCCATGTCGCGCCACCAGACGCCCTGGCGAATCCCGGTTCCGAGCGCCTTGGAGCACGCCTCCTTGGCCGCGAACCGTTTGGCGTAGGTGGCGGCCACCAGATTCGGTTGCTTGTCGCGCCGCCCGGCCCTCGCCCGCTCGGTTTCGGTGAAGATGCGATCGATAAACCGTTCGCCATGTCGTTCGATCACCTTGGCGATCCGGGTGATGTCGATCAGGTCGGAACCGATGCCGATGATCATGCCGCGATCACCCTGGCGCGGCCGCGGTCCATCGCCGACCGCATCGCTTTCACCGTCTCGCCGAGGCCGACGAACAGCGCCTCGCCGATCATGTAGAAGCCGATGTTCAGTTCGACGATCTGCGGCAGCGCCGCGATCGTCTCGGCGGTGGCATAGTCGAGGCCGTGTCCGGCGTGGACTTCGAGCCCGGCCGATTGCGCCAGCGCGGCGCCGGCGACGATCCGCCGCCACTCCTCCGACGCCTTCGCCGGTTCGTCGTCGGTGATGGCGTCGCACCAGGCGCCGGTGTGCAGCTCGATCGCGGGCGCCTTCAGTTTCGCGGCCATCTCGATCTGCGCGGGGTCGGCGGCGATGAACAGCGACACGCGAACGCCGGCGTCGTTGAACCGCGCGATCGCGGGCGCCAGCGAGTCGCGCTGGCCGACGACGTCGAGCCCTCCTTCGGTGGTGAGTTCTTCGCGCCGCTCCGGAACCAGGCAGACCGCGTGCGGCTTCACGCCGAGCGCGATCCGGACCATGTCCGGGGTCGCCGCCATCTCGAAATTCAGCGGCTTGGAAATCTCCGCCTTCAACCGCTCCATGTCGTTGTCGCGGATGTGGCGGCGGTCCTCGCGCAGATGGGCGGTGATGCCGTCGGCGCCGGCCTCGATCGCCGCCAGCGCCGCGCGCACCGGATCGGGGTGGCGGCCGCCGCGCGCGTTGCGCACCGTGGCGATGTGGTCGATGTTGACCCCGAGACGCAGAGGAGAGAATTTCGGCATGTTGAACCTGCGGGACGTACTACGGAAGGACTTGCGGCGCCGCGCTATCCATTGACGCGCTCGACGTGGGCCACCACCGCCTTGGCGCGGAGCTGGGCGATGATGGCGCTGAGATGCTTGAGGTCGTAGACCTCGAGATCGATGGTGAGTTCGGTGAAGTCCGGCGAGCGGCGGCTCATGTTGATGTTGTCGATATTGCCGTCGTGCTCGGCGATCACGCCGGCGATCTGCGCGAGGCTGCCGGGCTCGTTGACGTTCTGCACGAACAGCCGCGCCGGGAAACGCTGCGGCGTTGTTTCGTCGATGTCCCATTTCACATCGAGCCAGCGCTCCGGCTCTTCCTCGAAATCCTTCAACGCCGGCGAATGGATCGGATAGATCGTGATGCCCTCACCGGGCGTGACGATGCCGATGATCCGATCGCCCGGCACCGCGCCGCCGTTCGGCGCGAACTTCACCGGCAGTCCGGAATGTATCCCGCCGATCGGGACCGCGGCGCCGACCTTGCTCGGTTCGCCGACGGTCTTGGTGCCCGACTTCTCCGGTTTCTTGGCGCCGAACCGCGCCGTGCGTTCTTCCTTGTAGTCCGGGTACATCGCGCGGGCGACGTCGGACGCCTTCATCTCGCCGCGCCCGACCGAGGCCATCACGTCCTCGATCGAGGCTCGCGCCAGCCGCGGCAGCGCCCCCTTCAACTTGTCGTCGGCGTATTCGATCTTGGCGCGCGCGAACAGCCGCTCGACGATGCGGCGGCCGAGGCCGGCATATTGATCGCGCATCGCGGTGCGGGTGGCGCGGCGGATCGCGGCGCGCGCCTTGCCGGTCCGCGCCAGCGACTCCCATGCAGCCGGCGGGGCCGACTGCACGCTCGAGGTCAGCACCTCGACCTCGTCGCCGTTCTGCAATTCCGAAGACAATGGCGCGAACTTGCCGTTGATCTTGCAGCCGACCGCGCTGTTGCCGACGTCGGTATGCACCGCATAGGCGAAATCGATGACGTTGGCGGCGCGCGGCAGCGCGATCAGCTTGCCCTTCGGGGTGAAGCAGAACACCTGGTCGTGGAACAGCTCGAGCTTGGTGTGCTCGAGGAATTCCTCGGGATTCGAGCTCTCCGACAGCATCTCGACGGTGTGCCGCAGCCAGGCGAAGGCGTTGGATTCGCGATTGAGCAGTTCGGTCGGCGAGCCGACGCCGTCCTTGTAGAAAGCGTGCGCGGCGATGCCGTATTCTGCGATCTGATTCATCTCCTGGGTGCGGAACTGCAGCTCGACGCGCTGCTGGCCCGGGCCGATCACCGTGGTGTGCAGCGAGCGATAGTCGTTCTGCTTCGGCGTCGAGATGTAGTCCTTGAACCGCCCCGGCACCATCGGCCACGTCGTGTGCACGACGCCGAGCGCGCGGTAGCAGGCCTCGACGTCGTTCAGCACGACGCGAAAGCCGTAGATGTCCGACAATTGTTCGAAGCCGACCGACTTGCGCTCCATCTTGGTCCAGATCGAAAATGGCCGCTTGCGCCGGCCGGTGACCTCGGCGGCGATGCCGTTCTTGGCGAGATTGGCGCAGAGCTGCGTTTCGATCTCGCCGATCAGATTGCGGTTGCGCTCCGCCAATGCGTCGAGCCGCTGCATCACCACCGCCGACGCCTCGGGATCGAGCGTCCGGAACGACAGATCCTCCAGCTCCTCACGCATCTCCTGCATGCCCATACGGCCTGCGAGCGGCGCGTAGATGTCGAGTGTCTCCTCGGCGATGCGCTGGCGCGACGCGGGCGGCACGAAGTCCAGCGTGCGCATGTTGTGCAGACGATCGGCGAGCTTGATCAGCAGGACGCGAACGTCGTCGGCGATCGCCAGCAGCAGCTTGCGAAGATTCTCCGCCTGCTTGGCCTCGCGCGACACCAGTTCGAGCCGCTTCAGCTTGGTCAGCCCCTCGACCAGCGAGCCGACCTCGTGGCCGAACAGTCTGTCGATCTCGGTCCGGGTCGCCTCGGTGTCCTCGATCGTATCGTGCAGCAGCGCCGCGACGATGGTGGCATCGTCGAGCTTGAGATTGGTCAGGATCGCCGCGACTTCGAGCGGATGCGAGAAATACGGGTCGCCCGAGGCGCGGGTCTGCTCGCCATGCGCCTTCATCGCGTAGACGTAGGCGCGGTTGAGCATGTCCTCGTCGGTGTTCGGATTGTAGCTCCGGACCAGTTCGACCAGGTCGTACTGCCGCATCATCCGAGCCCGCGCGCCGCGCGGCTTCGGCGGGACGGCAACAGGCGCGGCCACTGTGGCCGCATCGGCCATGGCCTCCATCTGTCTCGGGATGCGGCGGCCTGACGCCATACGACAAACCTCAATCGCAGCGCCGGGCGCCGCGGATTACACCGGTCGAAGGATTCAGTTCTTATGGAAATCCGACCGCACAACAGTAAAGCGTTTTGTCACGATGGGAAGACAGATGAACGCGAAAACCAGCCATCCGACAGAGGTTTGATCGACCGCAAGGCATTTCGCCCGGCCCCAAAAACTAACGGCCCGGAGCAATCCGGGCCGTTGTATGAATTCGGGACAGGATCTGGCGCGAGAGCGCCCTACTCGTCTTCTTCAGGCTGCTCTTCCGGCGGCGCCAAGCCCTCGAGGCCCTTCAGCAGTTCTTCCTCGGTCATGCGCTCCAGCGCGACCTCGGTGTCGTCGGCATCGACGCTGGCGCCGGCCGAACCGATCAACGGAACGGTGTCCTGCTCCGGCTCGTCGACTTCGACGAACTTCTGCAGGGAATGCACCAGCTCTTCTTTCAGGTCTTCCGGCGAGACCGTCTGCTCGGCAATTTCTCGAAGCGAAACAACGGGATTCTTGTCGTTGTCACGGTCGATTGTGAGCTGCGAACCAGACGAGATCATGCGTGCACGATGCGCCGCCAGCAGGACCAGGTCGAACCGGTTGTCGACCTTATCAATACAATCTTCCACGGTGACACGCGCCATCGCTAGTCGCTCCGTTCAAAGGACCAAAATGCGGGTTATCCGGCGTAGGTATAGGGGGTTGAAGCGATGCGCAAGAACCAATTTGTCATTTGGCCGTGAACCCTCACTCTGATAATGCACCGGTATACGGCCGATTGGCGACCCATTACTGGGACGAACACGGGTCCGACAACAAAACGCTTCTTTTCAGAAGGAAAAGTATACAATACCGGTCGATGCTTCGTGCGGTTGAAGATTGTGCCGGCAGCCCAGCGCCGACGGCTATTCGTGAAAATCCGACTTTAACGCATGGCTTTTTCTGCCACGCCAAAGACCTAACGACAAAACACGAGAGATCTGGATGTCCACCCCTGCGAGCAACAAAATCGCGCTGTTTATCGATGGCGCCAACCTTTATGCGACTGCAAAAACGCTCGGTTTCGATATCGATTACAAGCGTCTTCTCAAGGAATTTCACGGTCGCGGCACGCTGATCCGCGCCTTTTACTACACCGCCATCATCGAGGATCAGGAATATTCCTCGATTCGTCCGCTGATCGATTGGCTGGACTATAACGGCTACACCGTGGTCACCAAGGCGACCAAGGAGTTCATCGACGCCTCCGGCCGCCGCAAGGTCAAGGGCAATATGGATATCGAGCTCGCGGTCAACGCGATGGAACTGGCCGAGCATATCGACCAGATGGTGCTTTTCTCCGGCGACGGCGACTTCCGCTCGCTGGTCGAAGCGGTCCAGCGCCGTGGCGTCCGCGTCACTGTGATTTCGACGATCTCGAGCCAGCCCCCGATGATCGCCGACGAACTCCGGCGCCAGGCCGACGTCTTCACCGACCTGGTGGAATTGCAGTCCAAGATCGGCCGCGATCCGGCCGACCGCCCGCCGCCGCGTGAGCCCCGCCATACGCCTCAGTTCCTGCAACGCTCGGCTGCGATGGCTCCCAGGGGCGGTGACGACGATTTCGAAGACTGACAAGGCGCCGACGCGCGGCCCACGGGCCGGCGTTCTGCGTCCGATCACAGAACCCGATCGGGATTGCCCGATGTGTCCGAGGCTCGCGGAATTCCGCCGCGAGCTGCGGACCCGTGAGCCCGGCTGGCACAACGCACCCGTTCAGTCGTTCGGCGATGCCGATGCCAGGCTGCTGATCGTCGGCCTCGCTCCCGGCGTACAGGGCGCCAACCGGACCGGCCGGCCGTTCACCGGCGACTATGCCGGCGATCTGCTTTACGCCACGCTGATCGAATACGGTTTCGCCACCGGCCGCTTCGAGGCCAGGCCCGACGACGGCCTGAAGCTGGTCGGCTGCCGCATCACCAACGCGGTGCGGTGCGTGCCGCCGCAGAACAAGCCCCTGCCCGTCGAGATCAATACCTGCCGGAACTTCCTGGCGCCGACGATCGAGACCATGCCGAAGCTGCGCGCAGTCGTGATGCTGGGGCGGATCGCGCATGATTCGACGTTGAAGGCACTCGGCCTTCGCGCCTCACAGGCGCCGTTCGGGCACGGCGCGGTCCACGAAGCCGGCACGCTGCGATTGTACGACAGCTATCACTGCTCGCGCTACAACACGAACACCCGCGTATTGACGCCGAAGATGTTCCACGACGTGTTCGCGCGCGTCCGCGCGGATCTGGACGCGTAGCCGAGCCGAGCGGCTTCCAGCGGAGCGCGTCAGCCGCGCGCCCGTAGCAAGCGCCCCTTCTCGCGGCTCCAGTCGCGCTTCTTCTCGGTCTCACGCTTGTCGTGCAACTGCTTGCCCTTGGCGAGCGCCAGCAGCAGCTTGGCGCGACCCTTCTCGTTGAAATACAGCTTCAGCGGCACCAACGTCATGCCCTGGCGCTCGATCGCGCCCATCAGCTTGTTGATCTGCTTCCTGTGCAGCAGCAATTTGCGCGGCCGCTTCGGCTCGTGATTGAAGCGGTTGGCCTGCAGATATTCAGGGATGGTGGCGTTGATCAGCCAAATCTCGCCGCCGCGGGAATCGGCGTAGGATTCAGCGATCGTCGCCTTGCCGCCGCGAACCGACTTCACCTCCGTGCCGGTCAGCGAAATGCCGGCCTCGACGGTGTCCTCGATCGCGTAGTTGAACCGCGCCTTGCGGTTCTCCGCGACCACCTTGATCGCGCGTTCGTTCTTCTCGGCCATTGCGGCTGAATCTCTCTGTCCCGCTTAGACCTGCGGGCGGTTGCCGCTCTTCAGGATATCGCGAATCTCGCCAAGCAGTTCCTGCTCCGGGGTCGGCTTCGCCGGCGGCGCGGGCGCTGCCTCCTCCTTGCGCTTCAGCCGGTTCATCGCCCGCACCACCAGGAACAGCACGAAGGCGACGATCAGGAAGTTCAGCGTCAGCGTCAGAAAGTTGCCCCAGGCCAGCACCGCGCCCTGCTTCTTGGCTTCGACCAGCGTATTCGCCGTGACCACCTTCGACAGCGGCGTGAAGTAGTTCGAGAAATCGAGCCCACCAGTAATCGAGCCGATGATCGGCATGATGACGTCGGCCACGAGCGAACTGACGATGCCGCCGAACGCCGCGCCGATGATGACGCCAACCGCGAGGTCGACGACGTTGCCCTTCATCGCGAATTCACGGAATTCCTTGAGCATACCGACCACCCTCAGCACTTCTATTGCGCAGCCCGTTCGTGCAGGTCCGCGGGACTCAGTTCAGCAGGCCGGCATGCGTCATGGCGGCGCGGATCGTGCTGCCGGTCGGCTCGGTCACCGGCAGCAGCGGCAGCCGCACCTCTTCCAGAATCCGGCCGAGCAGCGTCAGCCCGTGCTTGGCGCCGGCCACGCCGGGCTCCTTGAACACCGCATCGTGCAACGGGACCAGACGGTCCTGGATCTTCAAGGCGCCCGGATAGTCGCCCGCAAGCACCGCTCCCATCAGATCGGCGCAGAGCTTCGGCGCCACGTTCGACACCACCGAGATGCAGCCGTGCCCGCCCGCGGCCATGTAGGCCAGCGCGGTCATGTCCTCGCCGGAGAGCTGGATGAAATCGGGCCCCATCGCGTGGCGCTGCTGCGACACCCGTCCGAGATTGGCGGTGGCGTCCTTGACGCCGGCGATGTTCTTCAGCTCGTACAGCCGGCTCATGGTGTCGACCGACATATCGACGACGGATCGCGGCGGAATGTTGTAGATGATGATCGGAATCCCGATCGCGTCGTTGACCGCCTTGAAGTGGTGATACATGCCCTCCTGGGTGGGCTTGTTGTAGTACGGCGTCACCACCAGGACAGCGTCCGCGCCGGCCTTTTCGGCGTGCCTGGCGAGTTCGACGGCCTCGCGGGTGGAGTTCGATCCGGCGCCCGCGATCACCGGCACACGCCCCTTGGCCTCCTCGACGCACCATTCCACGACTTTGTGGTGCTCCTCGTGGCTCAGCGTCGGGCTTTCGCCCGTGGTTCCGACCGGCACTAGCCCGTGCGTGCCTTCTGCGATCTGCCATTGAACCAGACTGCGAAAAGCCTGCTCGTCGAGCGAACCGTTCTTGAAAGGCGTGACCAAGGCGGTGAACGACCCCCGGAAATTCGTCTTGGCTGCCATAATGTTCTCCTGACGCGCAGTCCCGATCTGTGAACCTTTCATAACGGGTGCCGCGCGGCCGCGAAAGGCCCGCGACCGCCGGCGCGGCGCGGTTCCAGACGAATCCAAAGCCGCAGCACCGCCGGCCGGCCCTCAGAGAGTCTCGACCAGCTCCACGCCGGTCACGGCCTTGATGGCGCCGGCGATCTGCGGCGAAACCTGGAACCGGCCCGGCAGTTCGAATTCGACCTCGGTCTGCGGGTCGAGCCTCAGCACCAGCGCAATGTTGCCTCCGGCGACCTTGGAGTCCGGCGGCTGCAAGCGTTTTGTGATCGAATCGAGCGGCTTGGTGTCGCGCAGAAAGATCCGCAGCCCCTTCTGGGTCTTGGCCGCGGCAGCATCGAGTGGCTCGGCGTGCAGCACGCGGGCGCGGACGTCCTCGCCCTGCAGCTCGGCGCCGAGCTGCAGCAACACCGCGGCGCCCGGCTCCAGCACCTCGCGATATTGCGCCAGCCCCTCGGAGAACAGCACTGCCTCGAAATGCCCGGTCGGGTCGGACAGGCCCATGATTCCCATCTTGTTGCCAGTCTTGGTGCGCCGCTCCATCCGCGACACCACAGTGGCGGCGACCTTGCCGGCGGTGGCGCCGGATTTCACCGCCTTGCAGAAATCCGCCCAGGACTGCACCCGCAGCCGCTTCAGCGCGGTGGCGTAATCGTCCAGCGGGTGGCCGGACAGGAAGAAGCCGATCGCATCGTATTCGCGCCGCAGCCGCTCCGCCGGCAGCCACGGTTCGATCTGCGGCAGCACCACCTCCGGCGCGTCGGCGAGGCCGCCGAACATGTCGTTCTGGCCTGAGGTAGCCGCCTCGTGGCTGCGCTGGCAGGCGGCGATGATCGCATCGGCGCCGGCGAACACCCGCGCGCGATTGGGATCCAGGCAGTCGAACGCACCGGCGGCAGCCAGACATTCGACGACGCGCTTGTTGATCGCACGCGGGCTGACGCGGGCGGCGAAGTCGGCGATCGACGCGAACGGCTTGTCGCCACGCGCCTCGACGATCATCTGCACAGCCTGCAGCCCGACGCCCTTCAGGCCGGCGAGCGCGTAGTAGATAATGTTGGCGCCGACCTCGAAGGTCGGGCCGGAGCGGTTCACCGACGGCGGCTCGACCTTGATGCCGAGTCGCTGCGCCTCGGCGCGGAATTCCGACAGCTTGTCGGTGTTGTTGAGATCGAGCGTCATCGACGCGGCGATGAACTCGACCGGGTAATGCGCCTTCATGTAGGCGGTGTGATACGACACCAGCGCATAGGCGGCCGCGTGGCTCTTGTTGAAGCCGTAATCGGCGAACTTCGCCAAGAGATCGAAGATGGTGTCGGCGGAGTCCTTCGGCACGCCGTTCCTGGTCGCGCCCTCGACGAAGATCGCGCGCTGCTTCTCCATCTCGGCGCGAATCTTCTTGCCCATGGCGCGGCGCAGCAGGTCGGCTTCGCCGAGCGAATAGCCGGCCATCACCTGGGCGATCTGCATCACCTGTTCCTGGTAGATGATGACGCCGAAGGTCTCCTTCAGGATCGGCTCCAGCATCGGATGCAGATATTCCGGCTCCTCGTCGCCGTGCTTGCGCGCGCAATAGGTCGGAATGTTCGCCATCGGGCCCGGGCGATACAGCGCGACCAGCGCGATGATGTCTTCGAAACGGTCCGGGCGCATGTCGACCAGCGCGCGGCGCATGCCCTGGCTTTCAACCTGGAACACGCCGACCACATCGCCCCGCGCCAGCATCTGATAGCTGGTCGGGTCCTCGATCCCCAGCGTCGCCAGATCGATGTGGATGTCGCGCTGCTTGAGCAGCTTCACCGCGACGTCGAGCACCGTCAGCGTCTTCAGGCCGAGGAAGTCGAACTTCACGAGGCCCGCCGGCTCGACCCATTTCATGTTGAACTGGGTGACCGGCATGTCGGATTTCGGATCGCGATACATCGGCACGAGATCGGACAGCGGCCGATCGCCGATCACGATGCCGGCGGCATGGGTCGAAGCGTGCCGCGTCAGGCCCTCGAGCTTCTGGGCGATGTCGAAGGCGCGGGCGACGACCGGGTCCTCATCGCGGAAGGCCTGCAGCTTCGGCTCGCTTTCGATCGCCTGCTTCAGCGTCACCGGCGCAGCCGGATTCTGCGGCACCAGCTTGGTCAGCTTGTCGACCTGCCCGTACGGCATCTGCAGCACGCGGCCGACGTCGCGCAACACGCCGCGCGCCTGCAGCGTCCCGAAGGTGATGATCTGAGCGACCTGGTCGCGGCCGTAGCGCTGCTGGACGTATTCGATCACTTCGCCGCGGCGGTCCTGGCAGAAGTCGATGTCGAAGTCGGGCATCGAGACGCGTTCCGGATTGAGGAAGCGCTCGAACAGCAGGCCGAAGCGGATCGGATCGAGGTCGGTGATGGTCAGCGAATACGCCACCAGCGAACCCGCGCCGGAACCGCGGCCCGGGCCGACCGGAATGCCGTGCGCCTTGGCCCATTTGATGAAGTCGGACACGATCAGGAAGTAACCGGCGTATTTCATGCGCGTGATGACGTCGAGCTCGAAGGCGAGCCGCTTCTGGTAGTCCTCTTCGGTCATGCCCTGTGACAGGCCGTGGATGCGCATGCGGTCGGCGAGCCCCTGCTCGGCCTGGCGGCGCAGCTCGGCGGCCTCCGCGGCGGCCGCCTCTTCGGCGTCGTTGACGCTGGCGCCGACGGTGAACAGCGGCAGGATCGGCTTGCGGGTCAGCGGCCGATAGGCGCAGCGCTGGGCAATCTCGACGGTGGAGGCCAGCGCCTCCGGCAGATCGGCGAACAGCACCGCCATTTCGGCGCGGGTCTTGAAGCGGTGGTCGGGCGTGAGCTGGACCCGGTCGGTCTCGGCGATCAGCTTGCCGGAGGCAATGCACAGCAGCGCGTCGTGCGCCTCGAAATCGTCGGCGGTGGCGAAATGCGGCTCGTTGGTCGCGACCAGCGGCAGCCCCATGTCGTAGGCGATGTCGATCAGGCCGGCTTCCGCGCGCCGTTCGAAATCGGTGTTGTGGCGTTGCAATTCGACATAGAGCCGGTCGCCGAATGCCTGCGCCAGCCGCTCGCAGCGCAGCCGTCCCAGCGCCGGATCGGTCAGCATCGCCAGCGAGATCGGACCGTCCGGCCCGCCGGTCAGCGCGATCACGTCCTCGGTCTCGCCGTCCAGCCAGTCGAACTTGATATGCGGCGGCTGGTTCACCGGGGTCTCGAGGAACGCTCGCGAGTTCAGCCGCATCAGGCTGCGGTAGCCGCGCTCGCGCGTCGCCAGCAGCACGATCCGCGCCGGCGCCGCCAGCGCCGCGTTGCGCGAGGTCGGGTCCTGATCGCCGAAGTCGATGCCTAGCTCGAGGCCGACGATCGGCTGAATGCCCGAACCTGCGAGCTTGTCGGAGAATTCCAGCGCGCCGAACATGTTGTCGGTGTCGGTCAGCGCCAGCGCCGGCTGGTGGTCGGCCTTGGCGAGGTCCGCCAGTCGCGCGATCTTCATCGAGCCTTTCAGCAACGAATAGGCCGAGTGGACGTGCAGATGGACGAATCCGGCGTTGCTCATCGGCGGTGCGGCTTTCGATCGGGCGTGGATGGCGTGCGGTGAGAAGTGCTCGGTCGGCGCGCGCCGCGCGCGGCCGACTCGGCGGGAATGGTGGTCCGCCGGACGTGGCCGCGCAAGGCAGCCGCGCGACCTTATCCCCGCTGTCTGCGCCGCGCTTGCTGCTGCCGGCGCCGCGCCCTGCCCGCCGCCTCAGAGCTGCGGCAGCACCTGCGCCCAAACCGCCACCATGCTGATGAACAGCGCAATCGACGTCAACGCCGCAGCTTCCTGGATGAAGATCTTCAACATCGTCCGCTCCCTGACCACGTGAACATACGCAGAACATTGTTCTCATTTTGTTCTTGAGTCAAGTTAGCCCCATCGGGGCGCTCGGGAAGCGTTAACAAAACGTCGACATCCCCGTTATTCAGCCATGCCCCTTCGGCTGCCCGCCGCGTTGACGTAAAATGTTCGCGGGCGCACGGGATGAGCGATGAGTCTGCAGCCGAGTCGGTGCCGGCCTCCGGCCGGGCCGGCTCCCTCATTTTCGGAGATTTCGATGCGGGTTGTATCTGTGGTTCTGCTGGCTGCCCTGGCGTCGCCCTTCGCGCTGGCATCGGCCGCCGCGGCGCAAACCCAGGCCCCTTACGACAACTATCCGGTCTGCCTGCGGATCTACGGCCCGGTGCGGTTCGACCAATGCCGCTATATTTCGATCGAGCAATGCCGGCCTGCGGCATCGGGCATCGCCGGCGAATGCGTCACAAATCCGTGGTATCAGCCACCCGCGGGGCCGGCGCGGCGGCAGCGCGCGCGTTGAGCGAAGCGATCCTCGAAGGAGTTCCGAGATGCGCAAGACACTGCTGGGCGGGATGCTGGCCCTGCTCGGGTTGACCGGGATCGCGGAGGCTCGCGACTATCCGGTCTGCCTGCGGATCTATCAGAACTACCGCGACTGGTACGACGAGTGCAGCTACACGTCGATCCCGCAATGCCGGATGTCGGCCTCCGGCCGCGCCGCGGAGTGCATCGAGAACCCGTGGTACACAGCGCCGCAGCCCGCGAAGAAGAAGCTGCGCAAGCAACGCCGCCGGCACTGAGGCCGCCCGCATCGGTCGCCCAGCCAGTCATTCCGGGGCGCGCCGTCCGGCGCGAACCCGGAATCTCGAGGTTGTTGGGCGAAGCCGGGGAGCCGCTGTGCTTGTTTCAGAGTGCTTGTTTCAGATTCCGGGTTCGCTCGCTCACGCGAGCGCCCCGGAATGACGAACTGCAGCCGCCGCGCCTATTCCAGTTCGACGACGACGCCGTTTTCGAGCGACACCCGGCGATCCATCCGGCCGGCCAGCTCCATATTGTGGGTGGCGATCAGCATCGCCACGCGCGTCGCCCGCACCAACTGCATCAGCGCCTGGAAGACGTGATCGGCGGTGTGCGGATCGAGATTTCCGGTCGGCTCGTCGGCGAACAGGACGCGGGGGGCATTGGCGACAGCGCGCGCAATTGCGACACGCTGCTGCTCGCCGCCCGACAATTCCGCCGGGCGATGGGTGATGCGGTCGGCGAGTCCGAGATAGGCCAGGATTTCCTTGGCGCGGCTGACGGTCTCGCTGCGCTTCAGGCCGCGGATCATCTGCGGCATCATCACGTTTTCCAGCGCGGTGAATTCCGGCAGCAGCCGGTGCGACTGGTAGACGAAGCCGATGTCGGTGCGCCGGATCTGGGTGCGCTCGGCGTCGGTCAGCGCCGAGGTCGCGGCGCCGCCGACATAGACCTCGCCCTCGTCGGGATGCTCCAGCAGGCCGGCGATATGCAGCAACGTCGATTTGCCCGAACCCGACGGCGCCACCAGCGCCACCGACTGCCCCGCCCACAGCGCCAGCTTGGCGCCGTCGAGGATCGTCAGCGTGGCTTCGCCCTGGGTGTATTGCCGCTTGATGTCGTGAAGGTACACGACCGGGATGTCTTCTGCGTCCTGCTCCAGATCCTGCGTCATGTCAGGCCGCCTCACTCGTACCGGAGCGCGTCGACGGGATCGAGCCGCGCCGCGCGCCACGACGGATACAGCGTCGCCAGGAACGACAGCGTCAGCGCCATGATCACCACCGCGCTGGTCTCGGCGAAATCGACTTCGGCCGGCAGCTTGGACAGGAAGTACAATTCGGGTGAGAACAACTCGGTATTCGTCACCCAGGACAGGAATTGACGGATCGATTCGATGTTGAGGCAGATCACCAGGCCGACGACGAAGCCGGTCAGCGTGCCGACTACGCCGATCGCCGCGCCGGTGATCAGGAACACCCGCATGATCGAACCTTGCGTTGCCCCCATGGTGCGCAGGATGGCGATGTCGCTGCCTTTGTCCTTCACCAGCATGATCAGGCCCGAGACGATATTCAGCGCCGCCACCAGCACGATCAGCGTCAGAATCAGGAACATCACGTTGCGCTCGACCTGCAGCGCGTTGAAGAAGGTCGAGTTGCGCTGCCGCCAGTCGACCAGGAAGACGGGCCTGCCCGCGGCCTCGGTGACGCTTTTGCGGAAGGCGTCGATTTTGTCCGGATTGGTGGTGTAGACCTCGATCGCGGTGACGTCGTTGTTGCGGTTGAAATAGGCCTGCGCCTCCTTCAGCGGCATGAACACGAAGGTCGAATCGTATTCGGACATGCCGATCTCGAACACCGCGGCGATCTTGTACGGCTTGATCCGCGGCGTGGTGCCCATCGGCGTCACCGCGCCGCGCGGCGCGACCAGCGTGACGCTGTCGCCGGCGTGCAGCGAGAGCTGATCGGCCAGCCTGCGGCCGATCGCGACGCCCTGGCCCTCGTCGAAGCCTTCGAGCGAGCCCTGTTTGATGTGATTGGCGATCGACGAGAGATTGTTGAGGTCGTCGGCGCGGATGCCGCGCACCAGCACGCCGGAGGCGTTGAACGGCGACGACGCCAGCGCCTGGCCGTCGATCACCGGAGCGGCGAGCTTGATGCCCGACACGCCGCTGATGCGGTCCGCGACTTCCTTCCAGTCGGTCAGCGGGCTTTCCAGCGGCTGCACCAGAAGATGGCCGTTGAGGCCGAGGATCTTGTCGAGCAGTTCCTTGCGGAAGCCGTTCATCACCGCCATCACGATGATCAGCGTGGCGACGCCGAGCATGATGCCGAGGAACGAGAAGCCGGCGATCACCGAGATGAAACCCTCACGGCGACGCGCACGCAAATAGCGCCCGGACAGGAGCCATTCGAATGGCGCGAAAGGAGGAGTTCGAACTGGCTCAGTCATGCTGTGATCCATGCTCCGAATTTCACACGATTCGGGCTTATTTCAGCCGAGCCCCCGGTGGATAAGTCTTACGGCGCGAGCCGTGCGACCGTCTCCGCCAGTGCGATGTTCTCGCGCGAGCCGTCACTGCGGCGCTTCAGTTCGACCGTGCCGTCGGCGAGGCCCTTCGGCCCGACCAGGACTTGCCACGGAATGCCGATGAGATCCGCCGTCGCGAATTTCGCGCCGGCGCGTTGATCGGTGTCGTCGTACAGCACATCGACGCCCTTGGCGATAAGGTCGCGGTAGAGCTGTTCGCACGCCGCGTCGGTCGCGGCGTCGCCCTGCTTCAGATTCAGGATCGCAACCCGGAACGGCGCCACCTCCTCCGGCCATTTGATGCCGTTGTCGTCGTGGCAGGCTTCGATGATCGCGCCGACCAGCCGCGACACGCCGACGCCGTAGGAGCCGCCGTGAATCGGCGCATCGGTGCCGTCGGGACCGGCGACATTGGCCTTCATCGAGTCGGAATATTTGGTGCCGAAGTAGAAGATCTGCCCGACCTCGATGCCGCGCGTGTTCAGCCGGTTGGCCTCCGGCACTTCGCTCTCGTAGCGTGCTGCGTCGTGCACGTCTTCGGTCGCCGCATAGACCGAGGTCCACTGCTTGATGATCGGCGTCAGATCGCCGTCATAATCGACGGTCTCGTCCGGCACCGGCAAGTTCAGCACGTCGCGGTCGCAATACACGCCCGACTCGCCGGTCTCGGCCAGCACGATGAATTCGTGGCTGAGATCGCCGCCGATCGGCCCGGTCTCGGCGCGCATCGGGATCGCCTTCAGCCCCATCCGCGCGAAGGTCCGCAAATACGCGACGAACATCCGGTTGTAGGATTTTCGCGCCGCGGCCTCATCGACGTCGAACGAGTACGCGTCCTTCATCAGGAATTCGCGGCCCCGCATCACGCCGAATCGCGGACGCTGCTCGTCGCGGAATTTCCATTGAATATGATAGAGATTCAGCGGCAGGCTCTTGTAGGACTTCACATAGGCGCGGAAGATCTCGGTGATCATTTCCTCGTTGGTCGGGCCGTACAGCAGCTCACGCTTATGCCGGTCGGCGATGCGCAGCATCTCCGGGCCGTAGGCGTCGTAGCGGCCGCTCTCGCGCCACAGATCGGCGAGCTGCAGCGTCGGCATCAGCAGCTCGATCGCGCCGGCGCGGTTCTGCTCCTCGCGCACGATCTGCTCGATTTTCTTCAGCACCCGGTGGCCGAGCGGCAGCCACGCATAGATGCCGGCGGCCTCCTGCCGCATCATCCCGGCGCGCAGCATCAGCCGGTGCGAGACGATCTCGGCTTCCTTCGGGTTTTCCTTCAGGATCGGCAGAAAGAATCGCGACAAACGCATGGGATTTGCTCAAGAATCAGGGGGGCTCTGGTTTGCGCCAGTGAAACCGGATCGGGCAGCAAAACACAAGGGCGGGGCGGCGCAACTTTACGAAAACCGCCGGAAATTGCGCCATTTTACGGCCGCGGCCCGCAACGGCGGCTAGCGGATCACGACCGGCGCCTCGATCGTCACTTTGTCGAAATCGGAAATCAGAATACCGAGCGTCAGCGTCCAGCGCCCCGGGACCGGCGCCGACATTCGCACCCGCCAGCGGCCGTCCGGCCGACGTTCCGCCTCGGCGCTGGCCGGCTCGATCCCGGCGCCGGGATTGGCGAGCGTCACGGTCAGCGCTTGCGCCGCGAGCGTCGCCTCGTCCGGCGTCTGCAGCGCAACCTCGATCTCGATCGGACCGGCGCGGCCCGGTGCCAGAGTGACGCCGGCCATCGCGCGAGCAGCGTGAACATGGACGAAGGCGCTGTCATCCACCGTGACGGCGGCAGCACGCGGCGGAGGGGTGAACCGCCACAGCCCGACCACGCCGAGGATCGCGATCACCAGCACCAGTTCGGCTGCGATCGTCCGGCGCAGTGCTGGCACCGCGCGTGGCATGCCGGCCGCAAGCTGCGGCGTCAGCCGGAGGCGATTCCACAGCGCGATCAGCAGCAACAGCACGACCAGCGCGAGCTTGCCTATCAGGATGCGGCCGTAGTCAGAAGTCCACAGCGCCTCGATCCGACCGAGCTGGATCGCGCCGAGCACGACGCCGCTGAGCAGCAGCGCGGCGATCGCGACCGGAATCGCGCGCGAGAACCGGCGGAGCGTGATTTCGGCCATCGCGCGGCTTGTTCGGACCGCCACCGCCAGCGGGACCAGCGCACCGATCCACAGCGCCAGGCTCACGCCGTGCACCAGCATCGCCGAGGCCGCGAGCCAACGCGGATCGGCGGTTGCGGTATGTCCGCTCGCGGCGAACGCGGCGCCGACGCCGATCACCGCGCCGAGCGATAGCCCCCGCGCCAGCCAGCCGCGGCTCAGCAATGCCAGCAGCGCCAGGCCGAATGCGACCGCGGCGAGCGTCGTTGCCCGTCCGAACGAGCCGGACGCCCCTTCCCGCCACACCGCGGCGCTGCCGAGCTGCGCGAATGGCAGGTCCAGTATATCGAGGCCCTGCAGACCGACCGACAATGCGAGCGCGCCGAGCCCCAGCACCGCGACTGCCCCGCAGCCGGCCACGAGGCCCGGCAGGGCAGCCGACGTCGCGATCCAGCCGAGAAAGAATGCGCCGCCGGCCGCGGCCAGCAGCATGGATTGGGTGACGATGCCCGTCGCCCAGATCGCCGTCCGCCGCATCGGATCGTCGGGCACGACAATTGCCGGCAGGCTCGCGCCCGGCGCGCCGATCCAGAATGTGAGCGAGCCGCCGACCGGATGGCCATCGGCCGAAACCACCCGCCAGCTCACCACATGACCGCCCGCAGCGAGCGGCGCCGGCGGCTCGAAGCGCAACGTGTCGCCATCGCCAGCTATGTCGGTGACCGGGCTCGACCGACCCTTGGCGTCGATCAATTGCAGCGCCAGCGGCGTGACCGGCTCGTTGAAGGTCAGCGTGATCGTCGCCGGCGCGGCCGCCAGCACCGCCTCGGCGGCGGGATCGCTGGCGACCAGACTGGCGTGGGCTTGCGCGAGCGACGGCAGCACGAGCACGGCGAAAGCCGTTACCCATGCCAGCCATCGCCCGGCATTGCGCCGCGACCGGGCGAATGCCCCGGTCACGGAGCCTTCGGCTTCAGCCGAAGCGCCGGCGCGGGCTCCTTCAGCGCGTCGGGCTTTTGCCCGGCGGCCGGGATTTCGATCCAGCGATGCACGCCCTTCTCGCATTCCTGCACCACCGGGAAGTACAAGGTCTTTCCGGCCGCGTCGGGCAGCTTCATCACCAGGCCGAAAGTGTCGTAGAACGCATCGGGCAACGGTCCGCCGCGCCACGCCACCTCGTCGACCGTCTCGGTGATGGTCTTGCCGTGCAGCTTCGGCTGCTCGCCCTCGATCTTGCGCATCTTGATCTCGATGCTCCAACCCGGCTTCATCTGCGGCTTCACCGACAATACGCCGTCCGGAATCTTGACCCGGACCGCGCGCGTGGGGGTGCCGTCGCAGCCATGCGGCACGCTGAGTGCCGTCTGGAAGTAACCGCCCGCCACCGCCTCGTTGGGCTGCAGCGAGACATGGGCCGCGGCCGGACCGCCGATCGCCGCGACGGCCGCACAGGCGGCCATCGCGATTCCAACACGACGCCGCGGCATCAGTGCTTCATCCCGGAATGGCCCTTGTGGTCCATCTTCATCATGCTGCCGCCGGCATCGCCCGGGGATTTCGCGCCTATGCCCGCGACATCGAGCGTGACCTCGACCTTGCCGGCCTTCTCGAATTGCAGCGTCACCGGCACCTTCTCGCCTTCCTTCAGCGCTCCCTTCAGATCCATCAGCATGATGTGGTAGCCGCCGGGCGCGAGCTTGACGGTCTTGCCGGGCTCGATCGGCAGCCCCTTATCGAGCTGGCGCATCTTCATCACGCCGTTGTCCATCGACATCTCGTGGATCTCGAATTTGCCGGCGACGTCTGCCGAGCCCGCGATCAGGCGGTCGGCGGTCGCGCCCTTGTTCTCGATGGTCAGGTAGCCCCCTGCGACCTTGGCGCCGCCCGGCGTGGCGCGGCTCCAGGCCTGGGTGATGACCAGATCGCCGGCCTTGATTTCGACCGCCTGCGCAGCGGCGACGGACAGCAGACTGATGATAGCGGCAGAGGCGAATGTGCGGATGAATCGGTTCATGGTCGGATCCTCGATCGGGTTTGAAGGGGATGAAGCGGACCAGCGACGGGCGGATGCGCGACGCATCCGACCTGGGTCCGGTCCATTGAACTGGTTGAAAATCGCTGCGCGAACGCCGCAGCCAGGCAGTGTTGCTACACGACGATGCGTTGCGGGGGCGCGCGCGCCTGCGCGTTGACGTGGGCGCGCGACGCGGGAGGCGCCGGCTCCGTCCGCGACCAGATCACGCGCTGATGCGGTCGCTCGATGACGGCAAAATCCTGGCTCGCCGGTGCAGCCGTCGGACCGCCGCCGAGCCCCACAGAGCAAATCGCGCAGCAGGCGCCGTCATGCGAGCGATCGGCCGGTTGGGTCTCGCCCGGCTCGCCGGACGACATCGCGGAGCAAAGGTGAATGGAGTTTGCGGGATCGGCGATCGCGGAGGCGACGAAGCGGAAGGCGCCGATCGGCGACAGCAGTTGCACCAGAAGCGCGACTGCGAAAACCGGAATTATCCGCCCGAGACGTCGGCGCATCACAGCCTGTGCTCCATCGTGGCGAAATATCATGCAGATTTACCGCTGTCGATTGCGGCGACCTCGCTGCGCCGACGCCCGCGATTCAAAATGATATCGACAATCACACGCATTTGGCGAGTTTTCGTTCATTTCACGGCGTGCCTTAAATTTGAACATTCGTTGCCGGAAATGGTGACAAGTCAAAAAACTTCCGCTACGAATATGACAACAGGCAGAGCCTTCGGGCAAAGTCTGGCGGTCCAAGTCTCGGGAGGAACCCTGACGCGCAACAATGCAGCGTCGCCCGTCAATCAAAACAATAAATCCAAATCATTCGGGAAAATATTAGGGTCGACACAGTTTTTAAGCAGGGCACGCGCCCTGCTTTTTCTTTTCCGGCGTGTTCAGCCTTGTCAGTATCCCATGCGAATCATCGCGGCCGTTCGGCGCATCGGTCACGCGCCACGGCCTCCGGATCGATGCACCGAATCAGGCGATGTGGATGGATCGGTTACACGTCGACGGCGTGGTCCGACATGCCTTCCGTACCGAAGATGCCGAGATAGCGCCGGAGTTCCGCGTCGGGCCCCGTGGCCTTGGTGGGGTTGTCGGACAGTTTCACGGCCGGACGACCCGCCGCCTCGACGACCTTGCACACCAGCGAAATCGGATCGAGGGCATTGCCGCCGCTCGGCGCGCACCCCCGGAAATCATTGGTCAGGTTCGTGCCCCAGCCGAAGCTGACCCGGACCCGATCCTTGAAGTGCCGGAAGGATTGTTCGATCGAGTCGATATCCATGCCGTCGGACAGCACGAGGAGCTTCTCCTTCGGGTCTCGCCCCTTGGCTTTCCACCAGTCGACGAATTCATCGCCACCCTCGATCGGCGGCTTGCTGTCCGGGCGCGCGCCGGTCCAATCCGCCACCCAGTCCGGCGCATTGCGCAGGAACGACGTCGTCCCGTAGGTGTCCGGGAGGATGACCAGCAGGTTGCCGTCGTACAGGTGACGCCAATCGTCGAGCACCGCGTAGCGCGTTGCCGCAACGAGCTGATCGTCATCGCCCGCCAGCGCCGCATAGACCATCGACAGTTCATGCGCGTTGGTGCCGATCGCCTCCGAGCCGATTTCCATGGCGACGTGGACGTTGCTCGTGCCGATGAAGGCGTCGCCGATGCCTTCCTGCAAAGCCTCGCAACACCACCTCTGCCACAGATATCCATGTCGTCGACGGGTGCCGAAATCACCGACTTTCAACCGCCCGGTCGCCTTCAGCACCTGCAATCGCTCGACTTTGCCCCACAGCTTCGCCTTGGCGCGCGCATAGAGGACGTCGAGTTCGAAGCGCCCCATATTGCGCATCGCTTTGCGCGCGCGCAGCTCGTTGATGATCGAGAGAGCCGGAATTTCCCACATGGTCGTGAGCGGCCACGGGCCGGCGAATCGAAGTTCGTACTGACCGTCACGCACTTCGACTTCGTATTCCGGGAGCGCGAAGGTCTCGAGCCACGACAGAAATTCGGGCCGGAAGATCTGCTTCTTGCCGTAGAACGTATTGCCGGCCAGCCAGATCATTTCCCGCTTCGAGAATCGAAGCGTCCGCGCATGGTCGAGCTGCGCCCGCAACTCGCCGATATCGATCTCGTCGGCGATCCGGATCGACTTCGTTCGATTGATCACCCCGAAGGTGACGGGCGTATCCCGATGCTTCATCCAGATCAGTTGCAGCATCAGCAGCTTGTAGAAGTCGGTGTCGAGCAGCGTCCGGACGACGGGGTCCATCCTGTAATTGTGGTTGTGAACCCGGGTGGCGATATCGGTGAAACTCATCTCGGAACCCTTGACTAAGGGGCTGGCGTCGGCTGCGTGCGACGATCGCGAGGCGCAGCAACGCGGGCGCTACAGCGGGAATCCCATCAGCTTCGACAGCCGCTCGATGCCGAGCCAGCCCGAGCGATAGGCATACAGCGCGACGGCGAAGATCGTCGCCGAGATCACGGTGGTCCACAGCGCCTTGCGCGCCAGCAGCGTCGCGACCGGAGCGCCGGGATCGCTGCCCGGAACGTCGTCCTCCGTCGCATCGACCTCGGAACGGTTGCGCACGCCGAACGGCAGCGTCGTGAAGAACACGACCCACCACAGCACGAAGTAGATCGCCAGCAGGCTGCCGATCTGGCTGATCATTTACGACTGCTCGATCTCGACCAGCGCGCCCGAAAAATCCTTCGGATGCAGGAACAGCACCGGCTTGCCGTGCGCGCCGATCTTGGGCTGGCCGTCGCCGAGCACGCGGGCGCCTTCCTTGATCAACGTATCGCGCGCCGCGATAATGTCCGGCACTTCGTAGCAGACGTGATGGATGCCGCCATCGGCATTGCGATCGAGAAACTTGGCGATCGGCGATGCCTCGCCGAGCGGCTGGATGAACTCGATCTTGGTGTTCGGCAGCGTCACGAACACGGTGATGACGCCGTGATCCGGCAGCGGCACCGCGTCGGAAATCTCGGCGTTGAACGCGGCGCCGTAGATCTTCGCCGCCTGCTCCGCATCCTTGACCGCGATCGCCACATGATTCAGCCGGCCCAACATGACACCCCTCCGTCCTTGATCTTGTTACTTATACGCCCCTAAACCCTCAGCACGTGCACGAAGCACAACGGCTTCTTGCCCCAGTGCTGCTGCACCACCGAGCGCACCGTGCGCCGCACCGATTCCGCGACCGCATCCGGATCGCGGCGGCGCGCCTTCGGCAGCCCCTCGACGGTCGCGACCACGGCGTCGAACACGATGTCGTCGAGCGGCTCGCCGGCGCTGTTGTTTTCCGGGACACCGATCAGTTCGACTTCGGGATCGTCGACCATGTCGCCGGTCTGGGTCAGCGCCAGCGCCACGAAGGCGCAGCCGGCGAACGCCATCTTGCGGCGTTCGACCACCGCACGCGACTTCTCCTCCTCGAGGATGGTCCCATCCTTGTACAGCCGGCCAGCCGGCAATTGGTCGATGATCGCCGGATCGCCCGGCCCGAGCCGGACCAGATCGCCGTTGCGGCAGACCACCACCTTGGGCACCCCCATCTGCCGCGCCAGCTTGGCGTGCTCGTTCAGATGCAGCGCCTCGCCGTGGACCGGGATCAGCAATTGCGGCCGCACCCAGGAGATCAGCTCGCGCAGCTCCTCGCGGCGCGGATGGCCGGAGACGTGCACCAGATGATCGCGATCGGTGATCACCTCGATGCCCTGATTGACCAGCCCGTTGATGATGCCGCCGACCGCCTTCTCGTTGCCCGGAATGGTGCGCGACGAGAAGATCACGCAGTCGCCCTTGTTCAGCGTGACGTCGGGGTGATCGTCGCGCGCGATCCGCGCCAGCGCGGCGCGGGGCTCGCCCTGGCTGCCGGTGCACAGCGCCAGCACCTTGTCCGGCGGAAAATGGCCGTAATATTCGGAGCCGCGAAAGCCCTGCACACCGTCGAAATAGCCACACTCGCGCGCGACCTGGGAGACGCGATCCATCGCGCGACCGACCAGCACCACTTCCCGCCCCGCCGCCTTCGCGGCGTCGGCGACGGCGCGCATGCGGCCGACATTGGAAGCGAAGGTGGTGACTGCGACGCGGCCCTTGGCGGCCTTGATCAGACCGGTGAGCGACGCCCCCACCTCGGTCTCCGACGGCGAATGGCCGTCGCGCACCGCATTGGTGGAATCGCCGATCAGCGCCAGCACGCCCTCGTCGCCGAGTTCGCGCAGCCGCTTCTCGTCGGTCGGCGGGCCGACCACGGGGGTCGGATCGATCTTCCAGTCGCCGGTGTGCAGCACCAGTCCCGCCGAGGTGCGGATCGCCAGCGCATGCGATTCAGGAATCGAATGCGCGACGGGGATGAATTCGACGTTGAACGGGCCGAGATCGATCCGGCCGCCGGACGGCACCACGGTGATCGGAATCTTCAGCGTGGTGCGCTCCGCCGCGAGCTTGGCGGCGAACAGCGAGGCGCTGAACTTGGTGGCGTAGATCGGGCAGCGCAGCTTCGGCCACAGGTCGATGATGGCGCCGAAATGATCCTCGTGGGCGTGGGTCAGCACCAGCCCGACCAGGTTCTTCTTCTCTTTCTCGAGGAAGCGGATGTCCGGCATGATCAGGTCGATGCCGGGCAGATGCTCCTCGTCGCCGAACGAGACGCCGAGATCGACCGCGAGCCAGCTCCGCTGCTGGCGGTTGCCGAGGCCGTAGATCGACAAATTCATGCCGATTTCGCCGACACCGCCAAGCGGTGCAAAAACCAAATCGTCGGGTCGTGCCATTAATCTGCAGCCTTTGCTGACGCCGCATCGCCGAAATAGACGTCGCCGGCCGCGATCGGAATGCGTCTCCGATCGGACGTTATCAGGACCATACAGCCTGTTTCATCGATGGTGTCGAATATCCCGGTCACTACCGACGAGCCCGACCGGATCGAAACCGTCTGACCGAGCCCGGCGGCCCGTTCCAGCCAGAGATCGCGGATCTTGGCGAAACCACGCCCGTCATCCCAGATGCCGCGCATCTCGTGCCACGAATCCGACAGCGCCGCAAATACGTCTTCCGCGCTGGCGCCGACGCCGAGCTTGCTCAAGCATGTCACCGCGGTCGGAAGACCTTCCGGCGCAGCGACCACGTTCGTGCCCATTCCGACCACGACGGCGAGGCGTCCGTCCGGCAACGTCTCGGCTTCGAGATTCATCCCGACCAGCTTCGATCCGCCTGCCAGGATATCGTTGGGCCACTTCAGCCGATAATCATTCGCAGCGGAAGTGGGCGACCGCATTGCGGCCTCGACGCTCACCTCCCGCAATGCCTTCTCGAGCGCGACGCCTGCAGCAAAGCCGAGGGTTGCGGCGACAGAAGGGGTGACATTGAAGCTCTCGAAGACGGAGCTCGCCAGATTGCCACGCGGCGCCACCCAGACCCGATTGCGACGACCGCGTCCCGCGGTCTGCATCGTCGTCACAAACCAGCAAGGCGTCCGCCCCCCCGCTCGGGCATACGCCATCGCGTCGGCGTTGGTGGAGCCGGTCTCGTCGAAAACCTTCAGGCCGACGCCGGCCGCGCGCGCCTTCGGTCCAAGGGCGAACGCCACCTAGAACAGCGACTTGGCTGCGGCGCTCGCCGCATTCACCAGCGGCGCCGGATAGATGAAGAACAGCATGTTGAACAGCCCGGCGACCGCCAGCACGCCGCGCAATTCGAGCCGCACCCGGTCGATGCCCGGCGCCGGCTCGTCGAAATACATCACCTTGATGATCAGCAGATAATAATAGGCGCCGACCACGCTGGTGACGACGCCGATCACCGCCAGCGCGAACAGCCCGGCCTTGATCGCCGCCATGAACACGTAGAACTTGGCGAAGAAGCCGGCGAGCGGCGGAATGCCGGCCATCGAGAACAGCAGCATGGCGAAGAAGAACGCCAGCGCCGGATTGGTGCGCGACAGGCCGGCGAAGTCGCTGATGTTCTCGACATGCAGGCCGTTGCGGCGCATCGCCAGGATCACCGCGAACGCGCCGAGCGTCATCGCCACGTAGATCGAGATGTAGACGATCACGCCCTGCGCGCCTTCGACCGTGCCGGCCGACAGGCCGACCAGCGCGAAGCCGATGTGGCCGATCGCCGAATACGCCATCAGGCGCTTGATGTTCTTCTGCCCGATCGCCGCGAAGGAGCCGAGCGCCATCGAGGCGATCGCGACGAACACCACGATCTGCTGCCACTGCGACACGATCTCGGGAAACGCCGTCAGCGTCACGCGGGTGAACACCGCGAGGCCGGCGACCTTGGGGGCGGAAGCGAAGAACGCCGTCACCGGGGTCGGCGCACCTTCGTAGACGTCGGGCGTCCACATGTGGAACGGCACCGCCGAAACCTTGAAGCACAGCCCGGCGAGCAGGAACACCAGGCCGAAGATCAGGCCGATACTGCCGTCCTTGGCGGCGGCGGCGATGCCGGCGAACTGCACGGTGCCGGTGAAGCCGTAGATCAGCGAGGCGCCGTACAGCAGCATGCCCGACGACAGCGCGCCGAGGATGAAATACTTCATACCGGCTTCGTTCGACTTGGCGTCCTCGCGATTGCTCGCGGCGACGACGTAGAGCGCGAGACTCATCAGTTCGAGGCCGAGATACAGCATGATCAGGTCGCCGGCCGAGATCAGCAGCATCATGCCGACCGACGACAGCAGCACCAGGATCGAATATTCGAACATCCGCCGCGCCGGATTGGCGAGTATCTCAGCCGACAGGATCAGCGTCACCGCCGAGCCGATCAGCGCCAGCACCTTCAGGTAGCGGGCGAAATCGTCGACGATGAAGCTGCCGCCGAAGGTGACGAGCTTGCCGGCCGGCAGCATCAGCTCCAGCGCGCCGGTCAAAACCAGCAGCAAGACCGCCAGCGTGGTGACGAGGCCGGTGGTTCGCTGACCGCGATACGCGCCCAACATCAGCAGCAGCATCGCGCCGATCACCAGAACGAGTTCCGGCAGGATCGGCAGCAGCGAATAACCGGCTGTTTCGAAATTCATAGCGTACGGTCCTTGCCGGTTACGGAAGCGCGGCTGCCTTCACGGCAGTCGCGGCGGCGGCGTAATTGTTGACGAGTTGCTGGACCGATGCGGCCGACATGTCCAGCACCGGCTTCGGATAGAAGCCGAACAGGATGGTCAGCACCACCAGCGGAGCCAGGATGATCCCCTCGCGCCAGGTCAGGTCCTTGATGTCGGCCAGCGCCGGCTTGGTCAGCGCGCCGAACACCACCTTGCGGTAGAGCCACAGCGCATAGGCCGCCGACAGGATCACGCCGAGCGAGGCGATGGTCGCGGTCGGAATATTGACCCGGAAGGTGCCGAACAGCGTCATGAATTCACCGACGAAGCCCGAGGTACCCGGCAGGCCGACATTGGCCATGGTGAACACCAGAAACACGAAGGCGTAGATCGGCATCCGGTTGACGAGGCCGCCATAGGCCGCGATCTCGCGGGTGTGCATCCGGTCGTAGATCACGCCGACGCAGAGGAACAGCGCACCCGAGACGATGCCGTGCGAGATCATCTGGAACACGCTGCCGGCGACGCCCTGGGTGTTGCCGGCGAAGATACCCATGGTGACGAAGCCCATATGCGCGACCGAGGAGTACGCGATCAGCTTCTTGATATCCTCCTGCATCAGCGCGACCAGCGAGGTGTAGACGATCGCGATCACCGACAGGCTGAACACCAGCGGCGCGAAATACACCGAGGCATCCGGGAACATCGGCAGCGAGAACCGCAGGAAGCCGTAGCCGCCCATCTTCAGCATGATCGCCGCCAGCACGACCGAGCCGGCCGTCGGCGCCTCCACATGCGCGTCCGGAAGCCAGGTGTGCACCGGCCACATCGGCATCTTCACCGCGAACGATGCGAAGAACGCCAGCCACGCCCAGGTCTGCAGGTTGCGCGGGATCGCGGTGTTCATCAGCGTCGGGATGTCGGTGGTGCCGGCGGTCCAGTACAGCGCCATGATCGCCAGCAGCATCAGCACCGAGCCGAGCAGCGTGTAGAGGAAGAACTTGAACGACGCGTAGACCCGGCGCGGACCGCCCCAGACGCCGATGATCAGGAACATCGGGATCAGGCCGCCTTCGAAGAACAGATAGAACAGCACCAGGTCGAGCGCCGAGAAGGTGCCGATCATCAGCGTTTCCAGCACCAGAAACGCCATCATGTATTCGCGCACCCGCATCGTGATCGATTTCCAGCTCGCGAGGATGCAGAACGGCATCAGCGCGGTGGTCAGGATCACGAACGGCAGCGAAATGCCGTCGACGCCCATGTGATAGGTGATGGTGGCGCCGAGCCACGGCGCCTTCTCGACGAACTGGAAGCCCGGGTCGGCGGCGTCGAAGCGCCACACCAGGATCAGCGACACCGCGAAGGTGATCAGCGTGGTCCACAGCGAGATCCAGCGCGCGTTGCGGCGCGCCGCCTCGTCGTCGCCGCGGGCGAGATAGACCAGCGCGGCGCCCACCAGCGGCAGGAAGGTGACGACCGACAGAACCGGCCAGGTCATGATTGAAGCCGACATTAGCGGCCTCCCCCGCCGAGCATGAACCAGGTGGTCAGACCGGCCACGCCGATCAGCATCGCGAATGCGTAGTGATAGAGATAGCCGGACTGCAGCTTGACGACGCCGCGGGTGACGTCGAGCACCCGCGCCGAGACGCCGTCGGGGCCGAGGCCGTCGATCAGCATGCCGTCGCCCTTCTTCCAGAGCTGCCGGCCGATCCACTTCGCCGGCCGCACGAAAATCACCTCGTACAGTTCGTCGAAGTACCACTTGTTGAGCAGGAATTTGTACAGCAGCGGTTGCTGCGTCGCGAGCTCGACCGGCAGATACGGCCGGCGGATGTAGAACATCCACGACACCAGGAAGCCCACCACCATCATCACCGTCGGCAGATAGGCGATCCCGGCCGGGATGTGGTGCATCTCCTCGATGATGCCGGGATGCATCTTGAGCGAATTGCGGAAGAACTCCTCGACGCCGTGGCCGGCGAACAGTTCCTTGAACGGATAGCCGGCGGCGAGTGCGCCGACCGCGAGGACGAACAGCGGGATCGTCATCGTCAGCGGGCTCTCGTGCGCGGCTTCATAGTGCTTCTGGTCGTGCGGCTCGCCGTGGAAGGTCTTGAAGATCAACCGCCACGAATAGAACGACGTCAGCAGCGCGGCGACGACGGTCATGAGGAAGCCGTAGAACGCCATCGGATTGTGCGAGACGTAGGCCGACTCGATGATCGCGTCCTTGGAGAAGTAGCCGGCGGTCAGCGGGAAGCCGGTCAGCGCCAGCGTTCCGATCACCATCACGATGTAGGTGAACGGGATCTTGTCCTTCAGCCCGCCCATGTGGCGGATGTCCTGCTCGTGGTGCATCGCGTGGATCACCGAGCCCGCGCCCAGGAACAGCAGCGCCTTGAAGAAGGCATGCGTGAACAAATGGAACATGCCGACCGAATAGGCGCCCGCGCCCATCGCCACGAACATGTAGCCGAGCTGCGAGCAGGTCGAATACGCCACGATCCGTTTGATGTCGTTCTGCACCAGACCGATCGTCGCCGCGAACAACGCTGTGGTGCCGCCGATCAGCATCACGAAGGCCTGCGCGTTCGGGGCCAGCTCGAACAGCGGCGACATCCGCGCCACCATGAACACGCCGGCGGTCACCATGGTGGCGGCGTGGATCAGCGCCGATACCGGGGTCGGGCCTTCCATCGCGTCCGGCAGCCAGGTGTGCAGCAGGAACTGCGCCGACTTGCCCATCGCGCCCATGAACAGCAACAGGCAGGCCAGCGTCAGCGCGTCGGCGTTCCAGCCGAAGAAGTTGATGGTCTTGCCGGTGAGCCCGGGCGCAGCCGCGAAGATGGTGTCGAAATCGGTCGAGCCGACCAGCACGAAGACGGTGAAGATGCCGAGCAGGAAGCCGAAATCGCCGACGCGGTTGACGACGAAGGCCTTGATCGCGGCGGCGTTGGCCGATGGCTTCTGATACCAGAAGCCGATCAGGAGGTAGCTCGCCAGACCGACGCCTTCCCAACCGAAGAACAGTTGCAACAGATTGTCGGCGGTCACCAGCATCAGCATCGCGAAGGTGAACAGCGACAGATAGCCGAAGAACCGCGGCCGGTGCGGGTCCTCGTGCATGTAGCCGATCGAATACAGATGGACGAGGCACGACACCGTCGTCACCACCACCAGCATCACCGCGGTCAGGGTGTCGACCCGGAGCGCCCAGGCGACCTGCAGGTCGCCGGAATTGATCCACGGAAACAGCGCGACGCGAGCGTCGTGATGCATGAAGCCGACGTCGACCAGCGTCACCCACGACAGCGCGCAGGAGATCAGCAGCAGCGCGGTGGTGATCACCTCGGTGGTGCGCGAACCGAACGCCGCGGGTTCGACCGGGCCGTGGCCGTGATCGTCGTGGCCGTCGTCATGCGCGGCGTGACCATGCGCATCGTGGGCATGCGCGGCGTGGCCGTGACCATGGTCGCCGTGATCCATGGTGTCGCCGCTGGGGTTGCGGGCATGCGCGCCGGCCAGAGCAATGATCGCGGCGATCAGCGCGCCGATCAGCGGCAGGAATACGATTGCCTGGATCATGCGTGCGCCTTCGCTGCGAGCCGGATCGCGCCGCGGGACCGCAGCGGGTGATGGACGATCATGCCCTAGCCCTTCATCAGGTTGATATCTTCAACCGCGATCGTGCCGCGGTTGCGGAAGAACACCACCAACACCGCCAGGCCGATCGCGGCCTCGGCCGCGGCGACGGTCAGCACCAGTAGCGCGAACACCTGGCCGACGATGTCGTTGAGATAGATCGAGAACGACACCAGGTTGATGTTGACGGCGAGCAGGATCAGCTCGATCGACATCAGGATGATGATGACGTTCTTGCGGTTGAGGAAGATGCCGAGGATGCCGAGCGTGAACAGCACCGCGGCGACCGACAGGAAGTGACCCAGACCGATCTCGTTCATCGCACCCACTCCGCGGAGTCGCTGTCGGACAGGCCCTGCCCCGGCTTGACCTGACGGATCGCCATCGCGGTCTCCTTGGTCCGGGCATTCTGCTCGGGAATGTTCTGCCGCTTCACCGCTTTCTTGTGGCGCAGCGTCAGCACGATCGCGCCGACCATCGCCACAAGCAGGATCACACCCGAGATCTGGAAGTAGTGGATGTAGCGCGTGTACAGCACGAGGCCCAGCGCCTCGGTGTTGCTGACGTCGGTCGGGATCGGCGCGGTGATCGTCTTGGTGACGGTCGGCGTGATCACCCAGCCGCCGGCGAGCAGCAGCAGTTCGGCGAGGAAGATGAAGCCGATCAGCAGGCCGAACGGCAGATATTCGAGGAAGCCCTCGCGCAGCCGGCTGAAGTCGACGTCGAGCATCATGATCACGAACAGGAACAGCACGGCGACCGCGCCGACATAGACCACGATCAGGATCATCGCCAGGAATTCGGCGCCCATCAGCACGAACATGCCGGCGGCGTTGACGAACACCAGGATCAGGAACAGCGCCGAGTGCACCGGGTTGCGCGCGAACACCACCATCACCGCGGCGGCGATCGCGGCCCCGGCGTAGAGATAGAAGAACAGGACAGGCATGGACATGGCGTCAGCTCACCGGTACGGCGCGTCGAGTTCGATCGACTTGGCGATCTCGCGCTCCCAACGATCACCGTTCGCGAGCAGCCGAGCCTTGTCGTAATACAGCTCTTCGCGGGTCTCGGTGGCGAATTCGAAGTTCGGCCCCTCGACGATGGCGTCGACCGGGCAGGCCTCCTGGCACAGACCGCAATAGATGCACTTCACCATGTCGATGTCGTAGCGCACGGTGCGGCGGGTGCCGTCGTTGCGCCGCGGCCCCGCCTCGATGGTGATCGCCTGCGCCGGACACACCGCCTCGCACAGCTTGCAGGCGATGCAGCGCTCCTCGCCGTTGGGATAGCGGCGCAGCGCGTGCTCGCCGCGGAAGCGGGGCGAGATCGGGTTCTTCTCGAAAGGATAATTGATCGTCGGCTTCGGTTTGAAGAAATAGCGCATGGCGAGAAAGAACGCCGATACGAATTCCGTCAGCAGCAGCGAACGGGCGGTTGCGTTGATATTCATGACGGCCTCATTTCGGCGCGAGCCCCGCGAATTGCAGGACGGCGGCGACGATCACCACCATCGCCAGCGACAGCGGCAGGAACACCTTCCAGCCGAGCCGCATCAGTTGGTCGTAGCGGTAGCGCGGCACGATCGCCTTCGCCATCGCGAACAGGAAGAACATGAACAGGACTTTGAGCGCGAACCAGACGATGCCCGGCACCCAGGTGAACGGCGCGTAGGGCACCGGCGGCAGCCAGCCGCCGAGGAACAGGATCGTGCCCATCGCGCACATCGTGACGATCGCGACGTATTCGCCGAGCATGAACAAGAGATACGGCGTCGACGAATATTCGACCATGAAGCCGGCGACCAGTTCGGACTCGGCTTCGACCAGGTCGAACGGCGGGCGATTGGTTTCCGCCAGCGCCGAGACGTAGAACACCACGAACATCGGAAACAGCGGCAGCCAGTACCAGCCGAGGATGCCCCATTGCGAGTTCTGCGCCTCGACGATCGCGGTGAGGTTGAGCGAGCCGACGCACAGCAGCACGCAGATCACCACGAAGCCGATCGAGACCTCGTAGGACACCATCTGCGCCGCCGAGCGCAGCGCCGCCAGGAACGGGTATTTCGAGTTCGACGACCAGCCGGCCATGATGATGCCGTAGACCGACAGCGACGACACCGCGAGGATGTACAGCACGCCGACATTGATGTCGGCGATCACCCAGCCGGCGTTGACCGGAATCACCGCCCAGGCCGACAGCGCCAGCACGCAGGTCACCAGCGGCGCCAGCAGGAACACGCCCTTGTTGGCGCCGGACGGAACCGTCGGCTCCTTGACGACGAATTTGAGCAAATCGGCGAAGGATTGCAGCAGGCCCCAAGGCCCGACCACGTTCGGGCCGCGCCGGATCTGCACCGCCGCCCAGATCTTCCGGTCGGCGAGCAGGATGTAGGCGATCGAGATCAGCAGCAGCACGAGCAGCAGCACGCTCTGCCCGATCACGATGATCAGCGGCCACAGGTTGGTCATGAAGAAATCAGCCATGGGCCTCGCCTACTCCGCCGCCGTCAGCATCTGCCCCGACGCGAGGCGGGAGCACTCCGCCATCACGGCGGACGCCCGGGCGATCGGGTTCGTCATGTAGAAATCGGCAATCGCCGGTTTGATCGGCGCCTTGTCGACGCTGCCGCCGGAGGCGGCGAGCGTGCGGACGGCGCCGGCGTCGCCGGCCTCGATCTGGTCGACCCGCATCAGATGCGGCACCGCGGCGAAGATCGCCTTGCGCAACGCAGCCAGCGAGTCGTAGGGCAGCTTGGCGCCGAGCGCATCCGACAGCGCCCGGATGATCGCCCAGTCCTCGCGCGCATCGCCGGGCGGGAACGCCGCGCGATTGGCGATCTGCACCCGACCTTCGGTGTTGACGTAGATGCCGGACTTCTCGGTGTAGGCCGAGCCCGGCAGGATGACGTCGGCGCGATGCGCGCCGCGGTCGCCATGGGTGCCGATATAAACCACGAACGCGCCGTCCGGCAGCTTCACTTCATCCGCGCCGAGCGCGAACACCACGTCCAGCGCACCGGCGGTGGTCATCTGCGCGGCGTCGATGCCGCCGGCTCCCGGCACGAAGCCGATGTCCAGCGCGCCGACGCTGGAGGCCGCCGGATGCAGCACCGCGAAGCCGTTCCAGCCGTCCTTGACTGCGCCGATATCCGTCGCGAGCTTGGCCGCCGCCGCCAGCAGCGCGGCGCCGTCGCGGCGCGAGGTCGCCGCGGCGCCGACCAGCACGATCGGGTTCTTGGCGTGCTTCAGCGTCTCGGCGAAAGAGTGCTTGCCCGAGGCGATGTCGGCCAGCGTCTCGGCGCCGGCGCCGAGATACGTCGCGGGATATGTCAGGTCGGCCTGCTCGCCGATCACGCCGACCGGCAGACCGCTGGCGCGCCAGCGCTTGCGGATGCGGGCGTTGAGGATCGCCGCTTCCTTGCGCGGATTGGAGCCGATGATCAACAGCGCGTCGGCCTGTTCGATGCCGGCGATGGTCGGGTTGAAGATGTAGGACGCCCGGCCCGCCTTCGGATCGAACGCCGCGACGTTCTGCGTCGCCAGGTTCGACGAGCCGAGTGCCGCGAGTAGTTGTTTGAGAGCGAACATCTCCTCGACCGCGGCGAGATCGCCGGCGATCGCGCCGACCTTCTTGCTGTCGACGCCGGCGAGCTTCGCCTTGATCGCGGCGAACGCTTCCGGCCAGCTCGCGGCGCGCAGCTTGCCGTCGATACGGACATAGGGCCGGTCGAGACGCTGGGTACGCAGCCCGTCGACGATGTGGCGGGTCTTGTCAGAGATCCACTCCTCGTTGATCGCCTCGTTGACGCGCGGCAGGATCCGCATCACCTCGCGGCCGCGGGTGTCGACCCGGATCGCCGAGCCCAAGCCGTCCATGACGTCGACCGACTGCGTCTTGCCGAGCTCCCAGGGCCGCGCCGCGAACGCATAGGGCTTCGAGGTCAGCGCGCCCACCGGGCAGATGTCGACCAGATTGCCCTGCAGCTCCGAGGTCAGCGCGCTTTCGAGATAGGTGGTGATCTCCATGTCCTCGCCGCGGCCGGTCGCGCCCATCTCCGGCACGCCGCAGACTTCGGCGGCGAAGCGCACGCAGCGGGTGCACTGGATGCAGCGGTTCATCGAGGTCTTGACCAGCACGCCGAGATACTTGTCCTCGACCGCGCGCTTGTTCTCGGCGAACCGGCTGGTGTCGACGCCGTAGCCCATCGCCTGGTCCTGCAGGTCGCACTCGCCGCCCTGATCGCAGATCGGGCAGTCGAGCGGATGGTTGATCAGCAGGAATTCCATCACGCCCTCGCGGGCCTTCTTCACCATCGGCGATCGGGTGTTGATCTCCGGCGGCTCGCCGTTCGGACCGGGCCGGCAGTCGCGCACGCCCCAGGCGCAGCTCGCCACCGGCTTCGGCGTGCCCTTCAGCTCGACCAGACACATCCGGCAATTGCCGGCGATCGACAGCCGCTCGTGATAACAGAACCGCGGGATCTCCGCGCCGGCGGACTCGCAAGCCTGCAGCAGCGTGTATTCCGGCGGAACCTCGACTTCCTTGCCGTCGACGATGATCTTGATCATGGCTGTTACTCCGCCGGCTCCATATGCGCCGGATCGAGCACGCCCTGATCGTCGAGCGTGGCCTTGCGCGAGAAATCGTCGATGCGGCGCTCGATCTCGGGCCGGAAGGCGCGGATCAGGCCCTGGATCGGCCAGGCCGCGGCGTCGCCGAGCGCGCAGATGGTGTGGCCTTCGACCTGCTTGGTGACTTCCAGCAGCATGTCGATCTCGCGCTTGTGGGCGCGGCCGTGCACCATCCGGTCGAGCACGCGCCACATCCAGCCGGTGCCCTCGCGGCACGGCGTGCACTGGCCGCAGCTCTCGTGCTTGAAGAAGTAACTGATGCGGGCGATCGCGGCGACGACATCGGTGGACTTGTCCATCACGATGACGCCGGCGGTGCCGAAGCTCGACTTCACCGCGCGGGTGCCGTCGAAATCCATGATCAGCTCCTGGCAATCCTCGGCCGGGATCAGCGGGCACGACGCGCCGCCGGGAATGATCGCCAGGAGATTGTCCCAGCCGCCGCGAATGCCGCCACCGTGCTTCTCGATCAGCTCGCGGAACGGAATGCTCATCGCCTCTTCGACGACGCAGGGCGTGTTGACGTGGCCGGAGATGCCGTAGAGCTTGGTGCCGACATTGTTGGCCCGGCCGATGCCGGCGAACCACGATGCGCCGCGGCGCAGGATGTCCGGCGCCACCGCGATCGACTCGACGTTGTTGACCGTGGTCGGGCAGCCGTACAGGCCGACATTGGCGGGGAACGGCGGCTTCAGCCGCGGCTGGCCCTTCTTGCCTTCGAGGCTCTCGAGCAACGCGGTTTCTTCGCCGCAGATATAAGCGCCGGCGCCGTGCGCGACATAGAGGTCGAACGGCCAGCCGTGAACGTTGTCCTTGCCGATCAGCTTGGCCTCGTAGGCCTGATCAATCGCCGCCTGCAGATGCTCGCGCTCGCGGATGAATTCGCCGCGGACGTAGATGTAGCCGACATGGGCGCCCATCGCGCAGCCGGCGACCAGGCAGCCCTCGACCAGCGTATGCGGGTCGTGCCGCATGATTTCGCGGTCCTTGCACGTGCCCGGCTCGGATTCGTCGGCGTTGACGACGAGGTAGCTCGGCCGGCCGTCGGCATTGTCCTTCGGCATGAACGACCATTTCAGGCCGGTCGGGAAGCCGGCGCCGCCGCGGCCACGCAGGCCGGACGCCTTCATCTCGCTGATGATCCAGTCGCGGCCCTTGTCGATGATCGCCTTGGTGCCTTCCCATTGGCCGCGACGGCGCGCGCCCTTGAGGCCCCAATCGTCGAGCCCGTACAGGTTCCGGAAGATGCGGTCCTTGTCGTCCAGCATGGCTTGCGGCGTTCCCTGTCAGCGATTCGATTGCATGTAAGCGAGACCGGCGGCGCATCCACCAAAGGTGAGCGCCCACAGCAGGCTCGATTCGAGTGTCGCACTCAGCGCGTAGCGCTGCAGCAGAAAAATGAAGCCCGCGGCGACCACCGCGTGCATCGCAATATAGTACGGCTGGCGCATCGGTTCGGCCCTCTCCGCGCGGCCCGAGGCCGCTTTGCTCGGCTCGGTCATGGCGGGTTCTTTTCACTGGCGTCGGCAGCCGGCGCCTTCGGTGCGGGCCGCTCCTGCACATTGGCGGCTTCGGTGGCCTTCTTCGGCTCCTGATCGGTCAGCGCCGGGCCCTCGTTGGTGTCGGTGGCGACGTTGATACCACCATGGATCAGCGTGGTCGGACCGGTACTCGGCGCAGCGTACTGACGGCCGTTCTGCGGACCCGGCTTCGGCGGTTGGCCGGCGGCGAAGCCGTCGAGCACCTTGTTCAGGCTCTCCGGCGTCAGGTCCTCGTAGGTGTCCTTCCAGATCTGCACCATCGGCGCGTTCACGCAGGCGCCGGCGCACTCGACCTCTTCCCACGAAAAGTCGCCGTCGGCCGACAGATGGAACGGGTCGTGATGGATGCGGCTCTTGCAGACTTCGATCAGTTCGCCGGCGCCGCGCAGCCGGCACGGCGTGGTGCCGCAGACCTGCACATGCGCCTTTTTGCCGACGGGATTGAGCTGGAACATCGTGTAGAAGGTCGCGACCTCGAGCGCGCGGATATGCGGCATCTCGAGCATGTCGCTGATCACCCGGATCGCCGCCTCCGGCAGCCAGCCGCCGCACTGCTCCTGCGCCCGCCACATGATCGCGATCACCGCCGAGAACTGGCGGCCGGGCGGGTACTTGGTGATCTCACGCTTCGCCCATGCGAGGTTTTCCTCGGTGAAGGAGAAGCTCTCGGGCTGCAGCTCCTTGGGAGCCAGACGACGAACGGACATGATCAGTTTCTCATCGCGCGCTTGGCCGCGCTCGCATTCAGATTTTGGATCCGGGCCTGCCAGAACGCGCTCGCAGTTCCGACGACGTTGTAGCCGACATTCGACGCGACCTTGATACGGTCGAGAATGGCGAGGTCGACGACGGCCTCGAACTGGTTCGTGCCGGGGTCGTAGACCACGAGCTTCAGCGGGGTTTGTTCGAGGATGAAGCGCGACACGGTATGGTCCTTGTCGCTGCCATGCTCCTCGCAGAGAATTGCGGTATCGCCCTGCAGCAGCCGCTCGCCGCCGCGGATCGCGTCGATCTCGACGCCTTCGACGTCGAGCTTGACCAGATATTTGCCGTCGCCGGCAATCATTCCGTCGTCGAGCAGATCGTCGAGCCGGATCACGGGCACGTCCTCGCCGGCCGCTTCAGCCTTGCCGACGATGCTGAGCGCCTCGTGCTTGGTGCCGGACAACCGCGCGGTGCCGCGGGTGGCGCCGATCGCGCACTTCATCGTCTCGAAGCGGTCGCCGTTGACGCGGGCATTGTGCGCCAGCCGGGTGAAATTGTCGCGCGAAGGCTCGATCGCGATCGCCCGATGCGCGCCGAACGGCCTGCTCGATACCAGCACCGACCAGTAGCCGTAGTTGGCGCCGCAATCGATCAACGTGTAGTCGACATCGACCGAATCGGAAAACAGCAGATCGAGTTCGATCTCGTAGCGATACGACCGCTCGAGCAGCTTGCTCCAGTAACCGTCGCCATAGGGGAACACGAACGTCGCATCCGGATTGAGTTTGATCGCGATATCGCGAGACGGCAGCGCCTTGCGCATCAGATTCGCCGCGGCGTTGTAGCCGCGATACGAGAACGTCGACGACACCCGCGCGCCCATCACCAGCGCGAACGCGGCCAGGCGCTCGACGGCGCTGGCGCCCTCGAGAGCGCCGGTGGCGCGGTCGAACTGGATGGGCTTTGGCGCGATCACCGATCGACCTCTCCGAACACGATGTCGAGCGAACCGAGGATGGCCGAGACGTCGGCGAGCAGATGGCCGCGGCACATGAAGTCCATCGCCTGCAGATGGGCGAAGCCGGGGGCGCGGACCTTGCACTTGTAGGGCTTGTTGGTGCCGTCGGACACGAGATAGACGCCGAACTCGCCCTTCGGCGCTTCGACCGCGACATAGACCTCGCCTTCCGGCACGCGGAAGCCTTCGGTGTAGAGCTTGAAGTGATGGATCAGCGCTTCCATCGAGCGCTTCATCTCGCTGCGGCGCGGCGGGAAGATCTTGTTGTCGTCGACGGCGACGGGCCCCTGCCCGGCGGGCTCATTCAGCTTGGCGATGCACTGCTTCATGATCCTGACCGACTGCCGCATCTCCTCGACGCGGATGCAGTAGCGGTCGTAGCAATCGCCGTTCTTGCCGATCGGAACGTCGAAATCCATCTCGGCGTAGCACTCGTAGGGCTGCGACTTGCGCAGATCCCAGGCGGCGCCCGAGCCGCGCACCATCACGCCGGAGAAACCCCACTCCCACGCCTGTTCCAGCGTCACGACGCCGATATCGACGTTGCGCTGCTTGAAGATGCGGTTGTTGGTCAGCAGCGTCTCCAGATCGTCGACGGTCTGGATGAAGTTGTCGCACCAGGTGTCGATGTCGGCGATCAGCTTCGGCGGCAGATCCTGATGCACGCCGCCGATGCGGAAATACGCCGCGTGCATCCGGCTGCCGGACGCGCGCTCGTAGAACATCATCAGCTTCTCGCGCTCCTCGAACCCCCACAGCGGCGGCGTCAGCGCGCCGACGTCCATCGCCTGGGTGGTGACGTTGAGAAGGTGCGAGAGAATGCGGCCGATCTCGCAATACAGCACGCGGATCAGTTGCGCGCGCCGCGGCGCCTCGATGCCGAGCAGCTTCTCCGCCGCGAGGCAGAATGCGTGCTCCTGATTCATCGGCGCGACGTAATCGAGCCGGTCGAAATACGGGATCGCCTGCAGATAGGTCTTCTGCTCGATCAGCTTTTCGGTGCCGCGATGCAGCAGCCCGATATGCGGATCGACCCGCTCCACGACCTCACCGTCGAGCTCAAGCACCAGCCGCAGCACGCCGTGCGCCGCCGGATGCTGCGGTCCGAAATTGATGGTGAAGTTGCGGAGACCAGCGGCCTCGGTAGCGGCGTCAGCCATGGGGCAAGCTCCGCACACGGGCGAACAGCGAAGGGCGAATAGCGAATGGCGAGTGGTTCATGGCGATCGGCATCACGGCTTCACCCCCGCCTTCTCGTCTCCGGGCAGGATCGGATAGTCCGCGCCTTCCCACGGCGACAGGAAGTCGAACTTGCGGAATTCCTGGTTGAGCCGCACCGGCTCGTAGACCACGCGCTTCTGGTCGTCGTCGTAGCGGACCTCGACGAAACCGGTGAGCGGAAAGTCCTTGCGCAGCGGATGGCCGTCGAAGCCGTAGTCGGTCAGGATCCGGCGCATGTCGGGATGGCCGGTGATGACGATGCCGTAGAGATCGTAGACCTCGCGCTCGAACCAGTCGGTGCCCGGAAACACGCTGATGATCGACGGCACCATCGTGGTCTCGCCGACCTCGGCGCGCAGCCGGACCCGCGCGTTCAGCGCCGGCGACAGGAAGTGGTAGACCAGATCGAACCGCGGCACCCGGCCGGGATAGTCGACCGCGGTGACGTCGACGATGTTGACGAAACGGCAGCGCGGATCGTCGCGCAGGAAGCGCACGACCTCCACGACTTTCGCGGCGTCGATCGTCACGGTCAGTTGGCCGTACGCGATCGAATGACCGATCGCGGCGCCCGGCAAGGCGCCGACGATCGTCTGACCCAGGGTGTCGAGCCCGTTGTCGTCCATGAAGCAGCTTTCTTCTTCAGCGTTCGATCGTGCCGGTCCGACGGATCTTCTTCTGCAGCAGCATCACGCCGTACAGCAGGGCTTCTGCGGTCGGCGGGCACCCCGGCACATAGATGTCGACCGGGACGATGCGGTCGCAGCCGCGCACCACGGAGTAGGAATAGTGATAGTACCCGCCGCCGTTGGCGCATGATCCCATCGAGATCACGTAGCGCGGTTCCGGCATCTGGTCGTAGACCTTGCGCAGCGCCGGAGCCATCTTGTTGGTCAGCGTGCCGGCCACGATCATCACGTCGGACTGCCGCGGCGAGGCGCGCGGCGCGAAGCCGAAGCGCTCGGCGTCGTAACGCGGCATCGACAGTTGCATCATCTCGACCGCGCAGCAGGCGAGCCCGAAGGTCATCCACATCAGCGAGCCGGTGCGCGCCCAGGTGATCAGATCGTCGGTCGCGGCGACGAAGAAACCCTTGTCGGACAGCTCGCGATTGACGCTGAGAAAGAACGGATCGTCGGCGCCGACCGGCTTGCCGGTGTTCGGATCGATGATGCCGCTGGGGGCTCGCGCGATCAGCGGCTGAGCGCCTTCAGGTCGCGTCGACGGCGTCGGCTGCTGCATCGAGGCTGGACTCAATCCCATTCGAGCGCACCCTTCTTCCACTCATACGCGAAGCCGACGGTCAGTACGCCGAGAAACACCATCATCGACCAGAAGCCGGTCGCCCCGAGCTTCCCGAAGGCGACCGCCCAGGGAAACAGAAAAGCGACTTCGAGATCGAAGATGATGAACAGGATGGCGACCAGGTAGAACCTGACGTCGAATTTCATGCGGGCGTCGCCGAAAGCGTTGAACCCGCATTCATACGCCGAGAGCTTTTCGGGGTCGGGCTGCTGATAGGCGACGGCAAAAGGCGCCACCAGGAGGACAAAGCTCAGTCCAGCCGCAACAAGAATGAATACGACGATTGGTAGATAGTTCGGCAGAATGCCGCTCATCACCGTTCCCTATCCCGCGGTGGTGCACCGCCGCAGACTCGTTTGCATTTGAATTGTTCTACCGCTTAGCGCAGTGCAACAGGGGGCGCAAGACAAGCTGTGTTGACACCTAGGTACCTCGTCATGCGCACAGCGCTGGGGTTTTCCCGGACGCACTTTCAAACCCCGGTTCAAAGATTGGTCTGTGGCTGCGAAAACCCCGTATACCTCCGGGAAACCATACCGTCCGCAGACGAAACCATTTTCGGAACCGGCGAAACTTTCCTGAAACACACGCCGGATAAATCTGTGCGCATCGAAGCGGCAAGAAGCACCGCGCGGAGGCGACAGATGAACCACTCAATTCATTCAGCGGACCGGGCGACCCACCTGAAGATCGTGGTCGTGGCGCTCGTGGCCAGCATCGCCGTCGCCGTCCTGGGCATTTCCGCGCGGGTGAGCGCCGACTACAGCCAGACCGCCCACGTCGTGAAGCCGACCAAGCAGATCGCCATCACCAGTTCGGAAACCTCGACGGTGAGATAAGACGCCGGGCAGCGCCCGCATCCTCCCTCACGGATCGTTGAGATCGGCCGCCTCCGGGCGGCCTTTGTTTTGGTCTGGGCCGAGTTCGGGGTCAGGACACGGCCTCCCGCCCCGGCGACATTTCGAAAATGTGCTGAATAGCTGAATAAAAGCTGAAGCGCGGCGTCGGCAGCATGCTCTGCGCGCAATCGCGATGCGGCATCGTCCCGCGCGTCGGGTCGCGAGGCGCGCCGACACACCTCGCGAGTCATCGCGTGACACATCATCCGGAGATCGGCGGGGGACTTTGCGGTTTCGCCAAAGACCTGATTTTACAGGGCTAAATGGCGCGAGAGACGGGGCTCGAACCCGCGACCTCCGGCGTGACAGGCCGGCGCTCTAACCAACTGAGCTACTCCCGCGTGGTTTGCGTCCCGCGCAGGCGGTCGATCTAACGGGGCGTCCTTCCCAAGTCAAGCCGCTTGCGCGAAAGCTCCGTTTCGGCGTGCCGGGGGGCGCTGTTGTCCTTTGATGTCGGCGGTTTTTGGGCCTGCAATGCAAATAATGCGCTGTTTGCAGGCAAAACAGCGTATGCAGTCCCCACCCGAATCGTCTAAGGCCTGCTACGTCTTAGTTTCCTAAGCCACTACAAAACCCGGAGAGCAAAATATGGCGAAGAAAGCAGTTGCGAAAGCCGCGACACCCACGACCGTTACCCTGAAGCATCTCGCCGCGGCGCTCGCCGAAGAGCACGAGCTGTCGAAGAAGCAGACCGAAGCCATTCTCGGCGATCTGGTCGGCCGCATCACCAAGCACCTGAAGAAGGGCGAGCGCATCCGCATCGTCGGCCTCGGCATCCTGCAGGTCCGCAAGCGCGCCGCCCGCACCGGCCGCAACCCGGCCACCGGCGAAACCATTCAGATCAAGGCCAGCAAGAAGGTCGCGTTCCGCGCCGCGAAGGAACTCAAGGAAGCCATCTGAGCTTTCTCCTTCGAATCATCCACGCGATCCCGGGAGCCCCTCGCGGCCGCCGGGATCGCGATCCACCGGCATCGCGTTTTCCACGCTTTTCTGAAGTCTGGCGGTCCTGACCGTGCATACCGGCGTCGGCGACATCGCATTCACCCATGGCGTCACCGAGCGCTTCCTGCGCTACGTCGCGATCGACACCCAGTCGGACCCGGCTTCCCCCACCTGCCCGTCGACCGCGAAGCAGAAGACCCTCGGCGCCCTGCTGGCGCAGGAGCTGCGCGATCTCGGCCTGTCCGACGCCCATCTCGACGCGCACGGCTACGTCTACGCCACGCTCCCGGCGACCACCGACAAGCCGAACGTCCCCGCAATCTGCTTCTGCTCGCATATGGACACCTCGCCCGATTGTTCAGGCGAAGGCGTCAAGCCACAGATCGTGAAGAATTATCAGGGCGGCGACATCGTCCTGCCGGCGGATTCGAGCCAGGTCATCCGGTTCGCCGAGCATCCGGCGCTGGCGCAGCAGATCGGCCACGACATCATCACCGCCGACGGCACCACGCTGCTCGGCGCCGACAACAAGGCCGGCATCGCCGAGATCATGGACGCGGTGGCGTTCCTGCTCGCGCATCCGCAGATCAAGCACGGCACGCTCAAGATCCTGTTCACGCCGGACGAGGAGATCGGCCGCGGCGTCGACAAGGTCGATCTGGAGAAGCTCGGCGCCGATTTCGCCTACACGATGGACGGCGAGACCGCCGGCAATATCGAGGACGAGACCTTCTCGGCCGACGGGGCGGTGGTCACCATTACCGGCGTCAGCGCCCATCCCGGCTTCGCCAAGGGCAAGATCGAGCACGCCATCAAGATCGCCGCGGCGATCGTCGAGCGGCTGCCCAAGGATGCCTGCTCGCCGGAGACCACCGAGGGCCGCGACGGCTTCCTGCATCCGATCGGCATCGCCGGCGCGCTCGAGCAGGCGACGCTGAGCTTCATCGTCCGCGACTTCACGGAAGAAGGGCTGCAGGAGAAGGAAGCGCTGCTGCAGCGGATCGTCGACGAGGTGATGCGCGCCTACCCGCGCTCGACCGCGACCATCGAGATCAAGCAACAATACCGCAACATGAAGCAGGTGCTCGACCGCCATCCCGAACTGGTCGCGAACGCCCGCGAGGCGATCGGCCGCGCCGGGCTCACGCCGGTCACGACGTCGATTCGCGGTGGCACCGACGGCTCGCGGCTGTCGTTCATGGGACTGCCCTGCCCCAACATCTTCGCCGGTGAACACGCCTTCCACTCGCGGCTCGAATGGGTCAGCCGCCAGGACATGGAAGCCGCAGTCCGCACCATCGTGCATCTGGCGATGATTTTCGAGGAGCGGGCGTAAGCGCAGGCGCCACCTCGCCAGCCGCCATCGCCTCGAACGGTCCCTCCCGCCCCACGAACCATCCGATCGTCCGCAGACGATTGGACGGAAGAATCAAGCCATCGCGCGTCTCGAAGTGTGGCGGATCGATGGACCCGCATTTGGGAATCTGATCTGGGTTCCATGTCGCGCCCGGATATTCGGAGAGGGCGAGAAAGCGGAGATCCACCTGATGGCTTGGGGACACCTTCCGTCGCTTCCGTCCGCAAGAGGATGGTCGGTCATCGCCGGCCTGTTGTGCGCGCCTTTGGTCCTGTCGGGATGCAAGGAGCAGAACAAATACGTGGCGCCGCCGCCCGCCAAGGTCACCGTCGCCACGCCCACCCGCGCCCCGGTCACGCTCTATGCCGAATTCACCGGCAACACCGCCCCGGTCGCGTCGGTCGATCTTGAAGCCCGCGTGCAGGGCTTCCTCGAGAGCATCGACTACCGCGACGGCGAAGCGGTGAAGAAGGGCCGCGTGCTGTTCAAGATCGAACCTGCCCAGTATCAGGCCCAGGTCGATCTGCAGCAGGCCCAGCTCGACGGCGCCAAGGCCAAGCAGGTCAATGCGAAGCGCGAATACGACCGCCAGGCCACCCTCGGGCAGAAGGAGGTCGCCACCCAGCGCAATGTCGACGATGCCCAGACCAATCTGGCGTCGGCCAATGCCCAGGTCGCGGCCAGCGAGGCCTCGCTGGCGCTCGCCAAGACCTCCCTCGCCTATGCCACCGTGAGCGCGCCGTTCGACGGCGTGGTGACGCGCCGCCTCGCCAATATCGGCGCGCTGGTCGGCTCGTCCGGCCCGACCAAACTCGCCACCATCCTCCAGGTCGATCCGCTCTACGTCTATTTCAACATCACCGAACAGCAGCAGATCAATCTGCGCGACGCGCTCGCCAAACAGGGCAAGACCCTGAAGACCATGCGCGAAGACCGGATGGAATTGCCGATCCAGGTCGCACTGTCGGCCGACACCGCGTTCCAATATGTCGGCAAGGTCGACTACATCGCGCCGCAGGTCGACACCGCCACCGGGACCCTGCAGTTGCGCGGCGAGCTGGAGAACAAGGACGTGGCTCTGGTGCCCGGCCTGTTCGTCCGGGTCCGCGTCCCCGTCGGCAAGATCGACGACGCGCTGCTGGTCGACGACACCGCGGTGATGTCCAACCAGACCGGCAGCTACGTCATGGTGGTCGGCAAGAACGACGTCGTGGAGCAGCGCCAGGTGACCCCCGGGGCGCTGCAGGGGCAGTTGCGGGTCATCACCAAAGGGCTGTCCGCCGACGACAAGGTTGTGATCGGCGCGATCCAGCGCGCGGTGGCCGGCAACACCGTGGAGCCGGTGTCGGGCGCCATGGCGGCCGCTCCCACCGGCCCCAAGCCGGCCCCCGCAAGTCTGACGCCCGGAACCGGCGCGTCCAAGCCCTGACCTCTCCGGCCCTCACGAGGCGTTGCCATGTTCTCGCGCTTCTTCATCGAACGGCCGGTGCTTTCCAACACGCTGGCGTTTCTGATCATCCTGTTGGGCGCGCTGTCGCTGATGCGGCTGCCGGTGTCGCAATATCCCGACGTGGTGCCGCCCACCGTGGCGGTCACGGCGACCTATCCGGGCGCCAGCGCGCGCACGGTGATGGATTCGGTGGCGCTGCCGATCGAGCAGCAGGTCAACGGCGTCGAAGGCATGATCTACATGCAGTCGACCAGCGCCAGTGACGGCAGCTACAGCCTCGTCGTCACCTTCGACATCGGCACCAATCCCGACATGGCGCAAGTGCTGGTGCAGAACCGCGTCTCGCTGGCGAGCGCGCAATTGCCGACCTCGGTGTCGACGCAGGGCCTCAACGTCAAGAAGAAGTCGACCGCGATCCTGCAATTCGTCAGCCTGTATTCGTCGGACGGCCAGTACGACAATCTGTTTCTCGCCAACTACGCCAAGATCAACCTCGAAAACGAGCTGGCCCGACTGCCCGGGGTCGGCGACGTTTCGGTGCTCGGCTCCGGGTCCTATGCGATGCGGATCTGGCTCGATCCGGATCGTCTGCAGAGCTACGGCCTGACCCCGAGCGACGTGGTGTCCGCGATCCGACAGCAGAGCAGCGAGGTCACCGCCGGTCTGGTCGGCGGACCGCCGACGCCCGAAATGGTGAACTTCCAATACGCGCTCGACGTCACCGGCCGCTTCAACGACGCCGCCGATTTCGAAAAGATCGTCGTCAAGGCGGTCGACGAAGGCGGCGGCAAGCTCGTGCGCATCGGCGATATCGGCCGCGTCGAACTGGGGGCCGCCTCCTACGGGCAGACCGCCACGCTCGACGGCAAACCGTCCGCCGCGATCGCGATCTCGCTGTTGTCGGGCGCCAACGCGCTGACGGTCGCGCAATCGGTCAATGCCAAGATGGCCGAGATGGCGAAATCCTTCCCGGCCGGGCTCAACTACAAGGTGTCGTTCGACAGCACCAAGTTCATCACCGCCTCGGTCGACGAAGTCTACGAGACGCTGATCATCGCCGCCGTGCTGGTGCTGGTGGTGATTCTGCTGTTCCTGCAGGACTGGCGGGCGATGCTGGTGCCCGCCACCACCGTGCCGGTCACCATCATCGGCGCCTTCGCGGCGATGTCGATGATGGGCTTCACCGTCAACACCACCAGCCTGTTCGCGCTGGTGCTGGCGATCGGCATCGTGGTCGACGACGCCATCGTCATCGTCGAGGGCGTCGCCCGGCACATCGCGGGCGGGATGTCGAGCCGCGACGCGGCCGTCAAGGCGATGTCGGAACTGTTCGGCCCGATCATCGGCATCACCCTGGTGCTGCTGGCGGTGTTCCTGCCGGCCGCGGCGCTGCCCGGGCTGACCGGCAAGATGTATCAGCAGTTCGCCCTGGTGATCGCCGCGACCGCGCTGATCTCGGCGGTCAACGCGGTGACGCTGAAGCCGACGCAATGCGCGCTGTGGCTGCGCGCGCCGGTTCCGCCCGAGCAGCGCGCCTTCGTCTACCGCGCCTTCAACGCGGTCTATGCCCGCTGCGAGACCGCCTATGCGGCGCTGATCCGCAGGCTGGTCGCCTTCAGCATCCCCACGACGCTGGTCGGGCTCGCTTTGATCGGTGTCGCCTTCTACGGCCTGTCGCGGGTGCCGACGAGCTTCCTGCCGTCGGAGGATCAGGGCTATTTCATCGTCAGCCTGAAGCTGCCCGACGCCGCCTCGGCGCGGCGCACCGAAGCGGCGGTCGCCAAGGCGGTGGAGATCGTCAGGCAGACCGCGGGCGTCGAAAGCGTGATCGGGGTGTCGGGCATCTCGCCGCTCGACAACAATGCCACGCTGTACAATGCCGGCATGCTCTATGTCGTGCTGCACGACTGGGACCAGCGCAAATCCAAGGATCTCGGCATCGATGCGATCGTCGCCAAGGTGCGTCAGGCGCTGCAGACCATCGACACCGCAACGGCGATCGTGCTGATGCCGCCGCCGATCCAGGGCGTCGGAAATTCCAGCGGCTTCACCATGATGGTGGAGATGAAGAACGGCAGCTCCGATTTCCTCGCGCTGCAGAACGCCGCCGGACAGCTCGCCGCCAACGCCTCGACCCAGACCGGCATCGCCAATGCCGCTTCGACCTTCAAGGGCAACGTCAAACAGTTGCGGCTGGTGGTCGACCGGATCAAGGCCGAGACGCTGGGCGTGACCGTCGGCCAGGTGTTCTCTGCGGTCGAGACCTATCTCGGTTCGACCTACGTCAATCAGTTCACCAAGTTCAACAACGTGTTCCAGGTCTATGTGCAGGCCGACGCGCCGTTCCGGCTGCAGCCCGGCGACGTGCTGAAGCTGAAGGTCAAGGGCGCCGGCGGGCAGATGGTGCCACTGGGAGCCGTCGCCTATCTCACCGACGACGTCGGGCCGCCGCTGGTGACGCTGTACAATCTCTATCCCGCCGCGACGATCGTCGGCAGCCCGGCTTCGGGCTTCAGCTCCGGCGAGGCCATGACGCTGATGAGCGACGTCGCCGCCCATTCGCTACCGCCGTCGATGGGTACCGCCTGGACCGGAATGTCGTATCAGGAACAGGTCGTCGGCAATCAGATCTACTACGTGTTCGCCGTCGCGCTGCTGCTGGTGTATTTCGTGCTCGCCGGCCAATACGAAAGCTGGCTGCAGCCGCTCGCGGTGATCCTCGCGGTGCCGCTGACGCTGCTCGGCACCGTGGCGGCGCTGGAGCTGTCGGGGCTGCCGAACGACCTCTACACCCAGATCGGCATCGTATTGCTGATCGCGCTCGCCGCCAAGAACGCCATCCTGATCGTCGAATATGCCCGCGAGAAATGCGCCGAGGGCCTGCCGGCCGCCGAAGCCGCGGTCGAAGCGGCGCGGCTGCGCTTCCGCCCGATCCTGATGACGTCGTTCGCCTTCATCTTCGGGATGTTGCCGCTGGCCTTCGCTTCCGGCGCCGGCGCCGGCGCGCGGACCTCGCTCGGCATCGCCGTGGTCGCCGGCATGCTGGCCTCCACCGGACTCGCGGTGCTGTTCGTGCCGGCGTTCTTCACGGTGCTGGAGCGAATCGGAGCGCGGCCGACCGTGGCTCCACCGGCCGGCTGAGAGAGAGCCCGGCGGTTCGGACTCAGTTCGACGGATTGGCCGGCTTGGCGCGTTTCGCGGGCGCAGGCTTTGCGGCGGCCTTTTGCGCGTCGCCGCCACGCACATTGCCCCAGGGGTCGACCGGCCCGGTCGCATTCGGCACGTTGCTGAGCGAGCGTTGATAGGCCTTCTCGGCCTGCTTCTCGGCCTCGATCTCGGTCCTGGATTTCTCCGGGTCCGGGTCGCCGTACTTCTGCATCGGCGCGGTCTGCCCGAAAGCCGACCCGGCCAGCAACGCGAAAACGACGACGGCGTAGACGATTCTCATGCGGCTCCTCCCGGCTCGACGACGCCTGCATATCACCACGCGAGCCGCGGCGCCATTCGGCGCGGGCCGCCCGCTCGGCTTGCGCAGACCACGACCGCCGGGCTAGATAGCCCCGCGGGCGGCTAGCTCAGCTGGTTAGAGCATCTCGTTTACACCGAGAGGGTCGGGAGTTCGAATCTCTCGCCGCCCACCACGCCCTGCCTTCCCCACGCCACGCCTTCCCGACACACGTCCACCTCGCCAAACGCAAACGGCGCCCCGAAGGGCGCCGCTGATGTCGTTGTGAGGCTCGTGCCGCTCAGTGGGCGGTGAGCCCGCCGGCGGCTTCGTCGGCCTCCGAGCTCTCCGGCTTGCCGGGGATCTTGGACGGTGTTTCCTCTTCCCACACGATCGGCACCGGGGCGCGGACCAGCGCATTGGCGATGACCTCGTCCATCCGGGCGACCGGGATTATGTTGAGACCACCCTTGATCGCGTCCGAGATCTCGGTGAGGTCCTTGGCGTTGTCCTCGGGGATCAGCACCGTCTTGATGCCGCCTCTGGCTGCCGCCAGCAACTTCTCCTTCAGGCCGCCGATCGGCAGCACCCTGCCGCGCAGCGTGATCTCGCCGGTCATGGCGATGTCGCGCCGGATCGGAATCCCGGTCAGCACCGAGACGATGGTGGTCGCCATCGCGACGCCGGCCGACGGACCGTCCTTCGGGGTCGCCCCCTCCGGCACGTGGACGTGGATGTCGCGCCGCTCGAAGAACGGCGGCTCGATCCCGAAGGTGATCGCGCGCGAGCGGACGTAGGACGCCGCCGCCGAGATCGATTCCTTCATCACGTCGCGCAGATTGCCGGTGACCGTCATGCGGCCCTTGCCCGGCATCATCACGCTTTCGATCGTCAGCAGCTCGCCGCCGACGTCGGTCCATGCCAGCCCGGTGACCACACCGACCTGATCTTCCAGCTCGATCTCGCCGAACCGGAATTTCGGCACGCCGAGATATTCCTCGATCGCCTTCTCGGTGACCTTCACGGACTTCTTCTTCGAGAGCATCAGGTCCTTGACCGCCTTGCGGGCGAGCGTGGACAGTTCGCGCTCGAGATTACGCACGCCCGCTTCGCGGGTGTAGCGCCGGATCATCAGCAGCAGCGCGTCGTCGTCGATCGACCACTCCTTGGAATCCAGGCCGTGCTTGGTCAGCGCCTGCGGGATCAGATGCTTGCGCGCGATCTCGACCTTCTCGTTCTCGGTGTAGCCCGCGATCCGGATGATCTCCATGCGGTCCATCAGCGGCCCCGGGATGTTCAGGGTGTTCGCCGTGGTGATGAACATCACGTTGGACAGATCGTAGTCGACCTCGAGATAGTGGTCGTTGAAGGTCGAGTTCTGTTCGGGGTCCAGCACCTCGAGCAGAGCCGAGGACGGATCGCCGCGGAAATCGGCGCCCATCTTGTCGATCTCGTCCAGCAGGAACAGCGGGTTCGAGGTCTTGGCCTTGCGCATCGACTGGATGATCTTGCCGGGCATCGAACCGATATAGGTGCGGCGGTGACCGCGGATCTCGGCCTCGTCTCGCACGCCGCCGAGCGACACGCGCACGAACTCGCGGCCGGTCGCTTTCGCGATCGACTTGCCGAGCGAGGTCTTGCCGACGCCGGGCGGGCCGACCAGGCACAGGATCGGGCCCGACAGCTTGTTGGCGCGCGACTGCACCGCCAGATACTCGACGATGCGCTCCTTGACCTTCTCCAGCCCGTAGTGATCGCTATCGAGCGTGGCCTGCGCCGCCTCGAGGTCCTTCTTCACCTTGGACTTCTTGTTCCACGGGATCGACAGCAGCCAGTCGAGATAGTTGCGCACGACGGTCGCTTCCGCGGACATCGGCGACATCTGGCGCAGCTTCTTGAGCTCGTGCTGGGCCTTCTCGCGGGCTTCCTTCGACAGCTTGGTCTTGGCGATCTTCTCTTCGAGATCGGCGAGTTCGTCCCGGCCCTCGTCGTCGCCGAGTTCCTTCTGGATCGCCTTCATCTGCTCGTTGAGATAGTACTCGCGCTGGGTCTTCTCCATCTGGCGCTTGACGCGCGAGCGGATGCGCTTCTCGACCTGCAGCACCGAGATCTCGCTCTCCATCAGGCCGAGCACCTTCTCCAGGCGCGCGGTGACGGACAGCGTCTCCAGGATGCCCTGGCGGTCGGCGATCTTGACCGCGAGATGCGAGGCTACGGTATCGCCCAGCTTGGCGAAGTCGGTGATCGACTGCACCACGCCGACGACCTCGGCGGAGATCTTCTTGTTGAGCTTCACGTAGCTCTCGAAGTCGGACACCACCGACCGCGACAGCGCTTCCGCCTCGACGCTGGTGGCGTCGGTGTCGGCGATCGACTGGGCCTGCGCTTCGTAATACTCGGCGCGATCCGTGTAGCTCTCGACCTTGGCGCGCGCCAGACCTTCGACCAGCACCTTCACGGTGCCGTCGGGCAACTTGAGCAGTTGAAGCACGCTGGCGAGCGTTCCGATCTCGTAGATCGAATCCGGCGCCGGATCATCATCCGACGCGTTCTTCTGCGTCGCGAGCATGATCAGCGCGTCGTTCTTCATCACCTCTTCGAGCGCGCGGATCGACTTCTCGCGGCCGACGAACAGCGGCACGATCATGTGCGGGAAGACGACGATGTCGCGCAGCGGAAGAACTGGGTAGGAGTGGCTTTCGCCGAAAACGATGGTCGGCCTTGGTTTCGTGGCGGTCATGGCCCGTTCCTTTCGTTGTGCCCCCTTGCTCGTGGCCCGCCCCCCGGCGCAGCCACCACAAGGTGCCGAGTGTACCGGCGCGTTTCGGCCGGTCAGGCCCCACTCGTCCGGATTTGAAGGCGAATCCTGATAACGCGTGTCATCGCCGTGACCATTAGGTGGCTATCCGCCGGGGGGGTGTCAAGTCGTGGAAAAGGCGTTGCTTTGTCAGGCATGCGCGAGCAGAGGCACAGACAGAAACGGGCTGCCGAGTGACCTCGGCAGCCCGGTATCGAAGGGCCTTTCGCACGGACGATTCCGGGCGGGCGGCACCCATTATGCGCTGGCGCTGCTCTCCGCCGCGCGATCGGCGCGGTCGGCGTAGATGTAGAGCGGACGCGCCGTGCCGTCGACGACCTCGCGCGAGATCACGACTTCCTCGACGCCTTCGAGACCCGGCAGATCGAACATCGTCTCGAGCAGGATGCTCTCGAGGATCGACCGCAGGCCGCGGGCGCCGGTCTTGCGCTCGATCGCCTTGCGCGCCACCGCACCCAGCGCCTCGTCGGCGAAGGTGAGCTCGATGTTCTCCATCTCGAACAGCCGCTGATACTGTTTGACCAGCGCGTTCTTCGGGTCGGTCAGGATCTTCTTCAGCGAGGCCTCGTCCAGATCCTCGAGCGTCGCCACGACCGGCAGACGGCCGACGAATTCCGGGATCAGGCCGTACTTCAGCAGATCCTCGGGCTCGACGTGGCGGAAGATCTCGCCGGTGCGGCGGTCTTCAGGCGCCAGCACCTGCGCGGCGAAACCGATCGAGGTCGACCGGCCGCGCGCCGAGATGATCTTCTCGAGGCCCGCGAAGGCGCCGCCGCAGATGAACAGGATGTTGGTGGTGTCCACCTGCAGGAATTCCTGCTGCGGATGCTTGCGGCCGCCCTGCGGCGGGACCGAAGCCACCGTGCCTTCCATGATCTTCAGCAGCGCCTGCTGGACGCCCTCGCCCGAGACGTCGCGGGTGATCGAGGGATTGTCCGACTTGCGCGAGATCTTGTCGATTTCGTCGATATAGACGATGCCGCGCTGCGCCCGCTCGACATTGTAGTCGGCGGCCTGCAGCAGCTTCAGGATGATGTTCTCGACGTCCTCGCCGACATAGCCGGCTTCGGTCAGCGTCGTCGCATCTGCCATGGTGAACGGCACGTCGAGAATCCGCGCCAGCGTCTGCGCCAGCAGCGTCTTGCCGGAGCCGGTCGGGCCGATCAGCAGGATGTTCGACTTCGCCAGCTCGACGTCGTTGTGCTTGGTCTGGTGATTGAGCCGCTTGTAGTGGTTGTGGACCGCGACCGAGAGCACCTTCTTCGCATGGTTCTGGCCGATCACGTAATCGTCGAGGACCTTGCAGATTTCCTTCGGGGTCGGGATGCCGTCGCGCGACTTCACCAGCGAGGATTTGTTCTCCTCCCGGATGATGTCCATGCACAGTTCCACGCACTCATCACAGATGAATACCGTGGGGCCGGCGATCAGCTTGCGGACCTCGTGCTGGCTCTTTCCGCAGAACGAGCAGTACAGGGTGTTCTTTGAATCGCTCGTACCGACCTTACTCATTTCGTTCTCCGTCCGCAGTTCGGCCGTCTCTGGTGACCTCGTCTGCCGGCTGGACCCGGCAGATTTGGTATAAATGGAGCAAATCCCATACCAGAAAAGACCCCCGCACTTCTGTGGCCGCACCAATCGCGACCGTTTCGAATCCCCCAAACACTTTCGTCGATCAGGTTCAGCCAACCATGCTGGCACCCGTCTATCAAGATTTCGCTAATCGGCAGCACGCTCAGGCGCGTGACAATAGCGTGATTTGCCGCGTGCGCGCGACCCCGCATTCCTGAAATCAGTGCAGAGTTGCGCGTTTGTCACGCGAGACAGGGACGAAAGCGGAACATCGAGGCTGTCCCTGAGGTTTTCACGAGGCTCTGACCCAACCGAGATCCCGATCAGGGCACCTTCGGACCTGGCGCCGACTCCTCGGCGCGCTTGTCGATCACCTTGTCGACGATGCCGAAGTCGCGCGCCATCTCGGCGGTGAGGAACTTGTCGCGCTCCAGCGCGTCCTCGATCGCCTTGTAGGTCTGGCCGGTGTGGTGGACGTAAATCTCGTTCAGCCGCTTCTTCAGGTTCAGGATTTCCTGGGCGTGCAGCATGATGTCGGTGGCCTGGCCCTGGAACCCGCCGGACGGCTGATGCACCATGATCCGGGCGTTCGGCAGCGAGAACCGCATGTCCTTGTGGCCGGCGGCGAGCAGCAGCGAGCCCATCGAGGCGGCCTGGCCGGTGCACAGCGTCGACACCGGCGGGCGGATGAACTGCATGGTGTCGTAGATCGCCAGACCCGACGTCACCACCCCGCCCGGCGAGTTGATGTACATCGAGATTTCCTTCTTCGGATTCTCGGCTTCGAGAAACAGAAGCTGGGCCACGATCAAAGTCGACATGCCGTCCTCGACCGGTCCGGTCAGGAAGATGATCCGCTCTTTCAGGAGGCGCGAGAAGATGTCGTAGGCCCGTTCACCGCGGTTGGTCTGCTCGACCACCATCGGCACGAGGTTCATGTAGGTTTCCACCGGATCGCGCATAATTCACCTGAGGGTTGTCGAAGACGACGGCTCACGGGCCAGGACGAAGGGCTCCGCAGCGAGCGATCGTCCCGTGATGCAGGACGTGAAGCGAGTGCTCAGATATGGGCCGATTGCGCGGCGACAAGGGTGAGACCCGTTTCTCGCCCGAGTTGATACTGATTCGGCAGGCAACGGCAAAACCGCCGGCCGGGATTCGGCCCGGTTTCACAGGGCATCGTTAACGCCGCCTCACGACGCGAAACGGCCGCCGTGACGGGTGGTCACGGCGGCCGCTGGAATAGCTGTAGACTGGCTCAGGCGGCGGTCTTGTCGTCGTCGTCCTTGTACAGTTCCTCGCGGCTGACCGGCTTCTCGGTCACGGTGGCGAGCTCGAGGATGAAATCGACGACCTTGTCCTCGTAGATCGGGGCGCGGAGCTGGGCCAGCGCCTCGTTGTTGCTGCGGTAGAAGTCCCAGACCTCCTTCTCGCGGCCCGGCATCTGCCGGGCGCGCTCGATCACGGCGCGGCTGACCTCGTCGTCGGTGACCTGGATCTTGTTCTTCTCGCCGATTTCCGACAGCACCAGGCCGAGCCGGACGCGGCGGTCGGCGATCTTGCGATATTCCTCGCGCGCCGCCTCTTCCGTGGTGTCCTCGTCGGCGAAGCTCTTGCCGTTCTGCTGCATCTCGGCGTTGATCGACTGCCACATCACCGCGAATTCCTGCTCCACCAGCGAGGGCGGCGCGTCGAATTTGTGGGTCTCGTCGAGGCGGTCGAGCAACTGGCGCTTGACCCGCAGACGGGTGGCGCCGGCATATTCGGCGGCGAGGCGCGCCTTCGCGGCTTCCTTCAGCTTGTCGAGCGATTCCATGCCGAGTGTCTTGGCGAATTCGTCGTCGATGGTGACGTCCTGCGGCGCCTCGACCTTGGTCGCCGTGGTCTCGAACTCGGCCGGCTTGCCGGCCAGCGTCTCGCTGGCGTAATTGGCCGGGAACGACACCTTGATGGTGCGGGTCTCGCCGACGCCGATGCCGACGAGCTGGTCCTCGAAGCCCGGGATGAAGCTGTTCGAGCCGATCACCACCGGAATGTCTTCGCCGGTGCCGCCGTCGAACGCGACACCGTCGATCGTGCCCTTGAACGACACCGTGACGCGGTCGCCGGTCTCGGCCTTGGCGCCCTCTGCCTTCTCGGCGTAAGCGCGGTTGGCCTCGGCGATCCGCTTGATCGCGTCGTCGACGTCGGAATCCGAAACCTCGACCACCGGCTTCTCGACCGAGAAGCTCTTGAAGTCGGCCAGTTCGATCGTCGGCACGACTTCGATCGCGACCGTATAGTTCAGGTCCGACTTGCCGGCGAGGATGTCCTCGACCACTTTCTGATCCTGCGGCATCGTGATCTTCGGCTCGGTGGCGAGGCGGAAGCCGCGCTCGGCGAAGATGCCGTCATTGGTCTCGCGCACCAGCTTGTCGATGGTCTCGGCGGCAACCGAGCGGCCATAGACGCGCTTCAGATGGCTGACCGGGACCTTGCCGGGACGGAAGCCATTGAGCTTCACCTTGTCCTTCAGGTCGACCAGACGCGCGTCGACCTGGGCGTCGATGTCCGCAGCCGGGACATTGACTTCGAATTCGCGCTTCAACCCGTCGGCGACGGTTTCCTTGACCTGCATGGCGTCGATCTTCTTCCGTGTGACCCAGCCGGGCGGCTGGAGGTGTCGAGTGTTGCGATGCGCGGCGTCTCGCCTGCACCGGTGGCTTGGCGGGCGCGTGTCCCTGCGGACCCGGCCCACCGGAAATGCGTCATGAGCAAGAGCACTTGCGTGGTGCGGGCGGAGGGACTCGAACCCCCACAACTTTCGTCACTGGAACCTAAATCCAGCGCGTCTACCAATTCCGCCACGCCCGCGAAGAGCATCATGTCCGGCCGCGATGCCGCGGGCGGCGGGCTTATAACATGACATATAGGTTGTGCATCAAGAAAATCCCGCTGCACTGCGGCTTCCGCGGCGGCCCGCCGCAGTGGACAGCGCGGCCCGAACATGGTCCGCATCGACGATGACCAACGCCCCCTTCCCGCTGTCGCGCCGCACCCTTCTCGCCGGCCTCGGCGGCGCCGCGCTCGCCGGCCTGCCGCTGCCTGGTGCCGCCCAGACGGCGGCGACCCGCAAGAGCCTGACGCTCCGCGCGAGCATCGGCAACACCGTGTTGAAAGCCGGCGGCGAGCCGGTGGCGCGGCCGATGCTGGCGCTCGCCGAAACCGTCGTGCTGCGGCGCGGCGACGAGGTTGCCGTGCGGTTCGAGAATGAGCTGAAGCAGCCGGCGCTGCTGAGCTGGCGCGGCCTCGATGGCGTCGCCGCCGCCGAACCGCTGATCGGCCGACAGCCGGTGCCGCCCGGCGGCAATGACAGTTTCGTGCTGCCGCTGCGCTCCGCCGGCACCCTGCTCGCCGATTTGCGCCTAACCGCCGACGGCGGCCCGGCGCCGATGCCGGCGCTGCCGCTGGTGGTGCAGGAGGCGACGCCGCCGCAGGTCGATGGCGACGAGGTCGTGCTGATCGAGGATGCAAGGCTCGGCAGCGACGGCCGGCCGCTCGCCGCCGGAACCGATTCCGGCGATACGCCATGGCTCTACACGATCAACGGCAAGCCGACCGCGGACATCGCGCTGCGCGCCAATGGCCGGTTCAGGCTCCGCTTCATCAACGCCTGCCAGCGCAATGTCATTGCTCTTAGAATCGACGATCACGACGTCCGGGTGATCGCCCTCGACAGCCAGCCGGCCGAACCCTTCCTGGCGCGCAACGGCACCCTGGTGCTGGCGCCCGGCACCCGCGTCGATGTGCTGCTCGATGCCACAAGGCCGCCGGGCTCGACCTCGGCGATCACGCTGCTCGACGGCGGCAAGCCGACGCCGATCGCGAGACTTATCACGTCGAGCGAGCCGGCGCTGCGCCCCGCGCCGCGGCCACTGCCCGCGCCGCTGCCCGACAACGGCCTGCCGGCGCAGCTTCCGCTCGGCTCGGCGCTGCGGGTGGAGCTGCCGCTCGGCGCGCTGACGCCGGGACAGCTCGACTGGTTCGCGCCCGGCAAATTCTCCCCAGCCGCCGGCCCCGCGTTCCAGGTCAAGCGCGGCCGCACGGTGGTGCTGGCGCTGGTCAACCGCGCGACGATGCCGATGATCTTTCATCTGCACGGCCATCATTTCCGGCTGCTCGACCGGCTCGACGACGGCTGGAAGCCGTTCTGGCTGGACACGCTGGCGATCGACGCCGGCCAGACCCAGCGCATCGCCTTCGCCGCCGAGCATCCCGGCCTGTGGCTGATGGAAGCCTTCGCCGCGAAATGGTCGGCGCCGCGGTTGCTGCGGAGCTACCTCGTCACCTGAGCTGCGAGGCCCAAGCCTCTCCAACTCCACGGTTTCGTGGAACCGGCCTCAGTATTCGATGCCGAGCCCGTCATACACCCGCCGGGTCACTGCCGGCAGCGTCTCGGTCAGGTCCTCCGCGATCAGCCCCGGCCCGGCCTCGCAGGCCGCCTCGCCGTGCATCCACACCCCGATGCAGGCCGCCTCGAACGCCGCCACCCGCTGAGCCAGCAGCCCGGTAATGATGCCGGTCAGCACGTCGCCGGCTCCGGCGGTGGCGAGCCAGGGCGGCGCGTTGAACGCGATCGCGGCGCGGCCGTCCGGCGACGCCACCACCGTGTCCGGCCCCTTGAGCAGCACCACGGCCCCGGAACGTTGCGCCGCTACGCGGACACGTTCGAGTTTCGAGCGAAGTGGATTTTTGTTGCTCATATCACTGAAGAGTCGCGGGAATTCACCCTCATGCGGGGTGAGGATAACCTGTGGATTAGCGCCGGATTTGATCGCCTCGAACAGCGCTTCGGGATTGCCCGCGAAGGCCGTCAGCGCGTCGGCGTCGAGCACCGTGCCGGCGCCCGCGGCCAGCGCCGCCAGCACATTGCCGCGAGTCCGGTCATCGACGCCTGCGCCGGGACCGACGCCGACCGCGTTGAACCGCCGGTCCGCCAGCATCCCCGCCAATTCCTCCGGCGTGTCGATCGCCCGGACCATCACCGCGGTCAGCGCCGTGGCGTTCACCGCCAGCGCGTCGCGCGGCGACGCCAGCGTCACCAGCCCCGCACCGGCCCGCAGCGCCCCGCGCGCAGCGAGCCGCGCCGCCCCGGTCTGCGACATTTCGCCGGAGATCACCACGGCATGGCCGCGGCCGTATTTGTGGCCGTCGGCGCGCGGCACCGGGAAATGCTGGAGCCACAGATCCGGATCGTTCTCGAAGGCCTGCGGCCTGATCTCGTCGAGCACCGCTGGATCGATGCCGATATCGGCGACCTTCAGCTTGCCGCAATACAGCCGCCCCGGCACCAGCAGATGCCCCGGTTTGCGGCGGAAGAACGTCACCGTCTCGCGCGCCTTGATCGCTGCGCCCAGCACCGCGCCGCTGGCGCCGTTGATGCCGCTCGGCAGATCGACGGCCAGCACCGGCACGCCGGTGGCGTTGACCGCCTCGATGATCTCCAGCGCCTGATCCTTCACCGGCCGATTGAGACCTGAGCCGAACAGCGCGTCGATGATCAGCGACGGCGTCCCGATCGATTGCGGCAGGAACGGCAGCAACGGCCCCTTCCATTCCCGCGCCGCCAGCGCCGCATCGCCCTTCAGCGCGTCGCGTTCGCCGAGCAGCATGACGTGGACGGTACGGCCGAGCGCCACCAGTTCGGTGGCCGCGATCAGGCCGTCGCCGCCATTGTTGCCGGGACCGGCGATCACCAGGATCGGCCCGGTCTCGGCCAGTTCGATCGCAGCCTGCGCGACGTGCCTCCCGGCATGCAGCATCAAGGCGAAGCCGGATGAACCCCAGGCGATCGTCAGCAGGTCTGCGCGGTCCATTTCAGCCGGCGTCAACAGCTCCATGCCCAATTCCCAGTACTCTCGCCTCACACAAAGGCAGCAGGCGCCCGAACGCGCCCACACCGCCCCATCGAATGCACATATAATAAGCTGATCGCCTCATCATTAGTCAGACGCGATCACCGCGAGTCTCCAAAGTCTACGCGGACGCGCTCTTAATAATCTGATAACGCTCCATAATCAGCCATATTGGCAACTTGGCATGGACCCTGCTTTTACGGAAGCCATGTTTCGATCTCCCGCGCTCGCCGATCTCGGCGGGGTCTGCGCGCGACCGTCTCCGGTTTTCAGGCATGTCCGGACCGCAGACGGAGCTGCTCACCCATTCGGCCCGCGGTGTCATCGATCCACTGCGCAGCGCCGCGCAATCTGTCATACAACTGCCGAGTCACGTGGGAAGTCCGGGGAGAGTCTAAGTGAAGAAGATCGAAGCCATCATCAAGCCGTTCAAGCTCGACGAGGTCAAGGAAGCGCTTCAGGAAGTCGGATTGCAGGGTATCACCGTCACCGAAGCCAAGGGCTTCGGCCGGCAGAAGGGCCACGCGGAGCTCTATCGCGGCGCGGAATACATCGTGGACTTCCTCCCGAAAGTCAAAATCGAGATCGTAATCGCCGACGATCTGGTCGAAAAGGCCATCGACGCCATTCGTCGTGCCGCCCAGACCGGCCGCATCGGCGACGGCAAGATCTTCGTCTCCAATATCGAAGAAGCCATCCGCATCAGGACGGGCGAATCCGGACTGGACGCCATCTGATCCATCGGCCTATCACCGTCCGCCTGATCGCATCACCTTGCGGCCGCGTGCGGCCGCAAACGCACGACCACCTTCAGCATTTACGACGACCTTAAGCACAAGGGGTACTCATGACGACCGCCAAAGAAGTCCTGAAATCCATCAAGGACAACGACGTCAAATACGTCGATCTTCGTTTCACCGACCCGCGCGGCAAGTGGCAGCACGTCACTTTCGACGTCAGCATGATCGACGAGGAAATCTTCGCCGAGGGCACGATGTTCGACGGCTCCTCGATCGCCGGCTGGAAGGCGATCAACGAGTCCGACATGATGCTGATGCTCGATCCGACGACCGCGGTCATCGACCCGTTCTTCGCCGAGACCACCATGGTCATCACCTGCGACATCCTCGAGCCGTCGACCGGTGAGCCCTACAACCGCGACCCGCGCGGCATCGCCAAGAAGGCCGAGGCCCAGGTCAAGGCGATGGGCGTCGGCGACTCGGTATTCGTCGGCCCGGAAGCCGAGTTCTTCGTGTTCGACGACGTGCGCTATTCGTCGAGCCCGTACAACACCGGCTTCAAGCTCGACTCCTCCGAACTGCCCACCAACTCGGACACCGAATACGAAGGCGGCAATCTCGGCCACCGCATCCGCACCAAGGCCGGCTACTTCCCGGTCCCGCCGCAGGATTCGGTGCAGGACATGCGCTCGGAAATGCTCGGCGCGATGGCGCGGATGGGCGTCAAGGTGGAGAAGCATCACCACGAGGTCGCTTCCGCCCAGCACGAGCTCGGCATGAAGTTCGACACCCTCACCCACATGGCCGACCAGATGCAGATCTACAAATACTGCATCCATCAGGTCGCCCACATCTACGGCAAGACCGCGACCTTCATGCCGAAGCCGGTGTTCGGCGACAACGGCTCGGGCATGCACGTGCATCAGTCGATCTGGAAGGACGGCAAGCCGGTGTTCGCCGGCAACAAATATGCCGACCTGTCGGAGACCTGCCTGCACTACATCGGCGGCATCATCACCCACGCCAAGGCGATCAACGCCTTCACCAACCCGTCGACCAACTCCTACAAGCGTCTGGTCCCGGGCTATGAAGCCCCGGTGCTGCTGGCCTATTCGGCCCGCAACCGTTCGGCCTCCTGCCGCATCCCCTACACCACCTCGCCGAAGGCCAAGCGCGTCGAAGTCCGCTTCCCGGATCCGATGGCGAACCCCTATCTCGCCTTCGCCGCGATGCTGATGGCCGGCCTCGACGGCATCAAGAACAAGATCGATCCGGGTCCGGCGATGGACAAGGACCTCTACGACCTGCCGAAGGAAGAGCTGAAGTCGATCCCGACCGTCTGCGGTTCGCTCCGCGAGGCGCTCGAGAACCTCGACAAGGACCGCGCCTTCCTCAAGGCCGGCGGCGTGTTCGACGACGACTTCATCGACGCCTATATCGAACTGAAGATGACCGAAGTGATGCGTTTCGAAATGACGCCGCACCCGGTCGAGTTCGACATGTACTACTCGCAGTAAGCCGCGTATCGGCCGGATCGGCCGACAGGCTCGACAACAACTAAGGCGCCCCTCGCGGGGCGCCTTTTTTCGTCGGGCGAACGGCCGCTCCATGCGGGCACGAACGAGGTACGCCTGCCTCCGTCAGCCGGTTCGACATGCGAGCAACGCCCTTCGCTTGCGGTCGACCGGCATCGCCTCGCCTACCGTGGCTGCCGGCTGGCCGTTGCTGACCGCGCGTCCCCGCCTCGCTGCTGTCCGCTCCCGACTGCCCACAGCCCGTTGCCTGCCACCCTCGCCCAAGCCGGCCGAGCAGCGGTTTGATCCATCTCAACGCCTCATTCATTCGAATGAATTAGGTCAGCCCATGAGATGCTGACGATGATGCCGACGATGATGCCGAACAGACACGCCGCAGACGACAGGCCCGTGGCACCGCCCGCCAGCGACACCCGCGCCCGCATGATCGAGGCGGCGATCGAGGTGTTCGGGTCGGTCGGCTACGACGGCGCCAGCACGCGCCAGTTGGCGGAGCGAGCCGGCGTCAACCAGGCGGCGATCCCCTACCATTTCGGCGGCAAGCGCGAGCTCTACCTCGCCGCCGCGCAGGCGATCGCCGACTACATGCGCTCCCGCATCGAGCCGCTGATCGACACGCTGCGCACCGCCAGCGTCGATCCGGTCGGCCACATCGACGCGGTGGTGATGCGCTTCTTCCAGTTCATCGCCGGCAACGCCGAGCCGGAAGCCTGGACGGTGTTCTTCGTGCGCTGCGAGCGCGACGCCGACGATGCGTTTCGCATCATCTACTATCAATCCGTCGCGCGCTTTCAGAGCGCCCTGATCGCGGAAGTCGCCGCCGCGACCGGCCGTTCGCCGACCGACGAGGATCTGAAGATCCGCACCGCGATCGTGCTCGGCGCAATCTCCAATTTCCGCACCCTGCGCAACGTCATGCTGAGTTCACTCGGCTGGGACACATTCGATGCCGAGCGGACACGGAAGCTCGAAATCGCCGTCCGTCGGCTGGCGCAGGCGGAGTTGTTCGGCATCCGCGCCGAGCATGAACCGATCGCCGAGCATTCGCCCCGCTCCGCCGGATCGCATCCACCACCCACGGCCTGACCCCAAAAGGAGGCTGCCATGACGAAGCCCGATCTCACCCAAGCCTATCTGGAATGGACCAAGCAGAAACTCGACGAATCTGCCGCGACGCTCGCCAAGATCGAGGAAGCCGCCGCCAAGATCGGGGACGCGTCGAACGCGAAGGCTCAGGAAGCGCTGGCGCAACTGCGCACCGCGCGTGACGCCTTCCAGGCGCAAGTCAGCGCGCTGCAGGGCGACCTCGGAGCGTCCAAGCAAGCTACCGACGCGGCGATGTCGGCAGTCTCGGCGCAATGGAACGAAGTCGAGCTGGCGCTGCAAAAATTCCTCGGCACCGCCGGTGACCAGGCCGGCCTCGTCAAAGAGGCGCTCGCCGCCCGCGCCGAAGCCCAGCGCCAGGCTTTCGTGTCGTCGCTGGAAACGTTTCAGACCAGCGCCGCATCGGCGATCGAACAAGGCCGCAAGGAGATGGAATCGTCCATGCGCCGCTGGACCGAAGAGACCGAGAAGACGCTCGGCCCCAAGCTGACGCAGTTGTCGGCTGCCGGTGACGAGACATGGAACGCGCTGAAAGCCGGCCTCGACGAAACCGCCGCGGTGTACGAGAAGACCTGGGCGCGAATCTCGCAGGCGTTCTCGAAAGCCAAGTAACAGAAACACGAACGGAGCCCGCGCGGGCGCCGTTCGTGCTGGATGAAACCAGTCAGGCGCACGGCCGGTGCCGACTACAACGTCTTGTTGCGCGCGAAGGCGGCGCGGCCGACGGCTTCTGCCTGTTTGAGAAAGTCGACGAACATCGGCTCGGTCAGCGCGCGCACCTCGGCCGGCGCACGCGCCGGCGTGCCGGCATCATAAGGCGGCTCCGGCGCATATTCGGCGATCAGTTGCGCCACCTCCGCATATTGACGATCGCGCAACTGGCCGACCAGAGACAGCCCGAAATCGATCCCGGCGGTGACGCCGCCGCCGGTGATCCGGTTGCGGTCCCGCACCACCCGGCCCTCGCTCGGGATCGCGCCGAACACGGGCAATACTGGTTTGGCGGCCCAGTGCGAGGTGGCGCGGTAGCCGTCCAGCAATCCGGCCGCGCCGAGCACCAGCGATCCCGTGCAGACCGAGGTGATGAACCGCGCACGGCTGCCACGATCCCTGAGAAAGCGGATCGTCGCCTCGTCCTGCATCGCCGCCAGCGTCCCCTGCGTGCCGCCCGGCACGCAAACGATGTCGAGATCGGCCGGACACTCCGCGAACGTCGCCGACGGCACGAAGACGAGCCCGGTGTCGCTCTTCACCGGATCGCGCGTCTTGGCGACGATGTGCACCGTCGCCCCCATCAGCCCGGTCAGCATGTGATGCGGGCCGACCATGTCGAGCGCGGTGAACTCCGGATAGATCAGGAACGCGATCTGCTCCTTGCCGATCCAATGCGCCGGCATCGCCGACATGTCGTGCGCCGGAGTCTCCGGCGCGGGTTTGCCCGGAGCCGACCGATCCGCCGCTTCAGCAGCGGTACGCTCGCCGACCGCGATCGCCGCGGCAGCCGAGGCCGCGGTTTGAGTGAACTGCCGCCTGGTCATCGACATCGCGGACCTCAATTGAAGCGATAGCTGAGCTGGCCGTAGACCATTCGCGGCGCGCCCGGCGCCACCTGACCGCCGAGCCAGGCATAGGGCGTGAAGTACTCTTCCCCGGTCAGGTTCTTCAGCGCGATGAAGGCGCGGAAGCCGTCCTTCTCGTAGCCGATCTTGGCATCGACCGTGTAGTAGCCGTCGGTCTTCCACAGATTGGCGTTGTCGACATACTGGCTCGATGCCGCATAGACGCCGGCGCCTACGCTCCAACCCGGCAGCACGTTCGGATCGAACTTGTAATTCGCCCACACCCGCCCGGAATGTTCGGGCACGTAGGGCAGCTTGTTGCCGGCCGGGATGACGCCCGAGGAGTCGGTGAACGCTCCGGCGAAGGTCGCATCGGTGTAGCCGTAGCTGCCGAGGAAGCTCCAGTTGCGGTTCGGCTGCCAGGTCATGTCGGTCTCGAAGCCGCGCGATTTCTGCTGCGTCAGGCCGGCGACGCCGAGCGCGATGGTCACCGGCACGTTGTCACGATGGATCTCGAACACCGCGACGCTGCCGGACAGTTCGGCACTGATATTGAACTTCAACCCCGCTTCGACTTGCTGCGACAACTCGGGCTCCGGCCGCGCGACCGCCTGAGTGAATCCCGCCCAGCGCATGCCCTCGCTGTAGCTGGCATAGGCCGACAGCCCCTTGACCAGATCGACCACCACGCCGGCGCGCGGCAGCAATTTCGTGGTGTCGGTGACGAAGGTCGACGGCACCACCAGCGCGTTCTCGGTGTAGCTGATGTCGATATTGGCGAGGCGCGCGCCGGCCAGCACATGGACACGGTCGTACAGCGACGACTGCAATTGCGCGTAACCGCCCTTGGTGGTGTAGGTGTTGTCGAAGTTGAAATACGCCGCGTATTCCGCGCCGGCGCTCGGATTGGGCCGCGTGTACGGGATCGCGAACACCGGATTCTGCAGGTCGACCGCCGCCGGCGGGCACGCGAAGGTGGTCAGGAAGCAGGTGTTGCCGAGATTGTCGCCGGTCATGAAGCCGCGATCGGTGACGCGGCTGTAGTCCGCGCCGATCAGCAGCGTGTTGCGGCTGATCGCGGTGTCGAACTTCGCCTTGACGCTGGGATTGATGGTGAATTCCTGCTGCTTCTGGAACACTTCGAGATTCGACAGCAGCCAGGTCGACGGCGCGAACGCCGGCACTGCACCGGTCGCATCGCCGCCGAACGCCCATTGCGACAGCTGATCGAATTCCGACTGGCTCCAGCGCGCCTTGATGTTCGCGGACCACACCGAATTGAACTGATGATCGAGCGTGACGGTGGCGCCGTGCGTCTTCGAATAGCTCGGCTCGATGTTGGACGGCCCGATATACAGATCGCGGGCCGCGCGGAAGTCGCCCAGGATGGTGCCGTACACCGGCAGCCCCGGATAGGCCTGCTGTTGCTGACGCGACAGGAAGCCCTGGATCGTCAGCGTGGTGTCCTCGCGATTGGTCAGCGTCAGGGTCGGATTGATGCTGTAGCGCTTGGAGTCAAGCACATCGATGTAGCTCTTGTTGCCGGTGTACTCGCCGGTGACGCGGAACAGCGCGGTCTTGTCCTGGTTGAGCGGCTGGTTGATGTCGAAGAACGGGTTCCAGTACTGATAGCTGCCCAGCCCGATGCCGAATTCCTGGCTGGCCTTGTCGGTCGGCAGTTTCGAGACGACGTTGACCGCGCCGCCGATCGGGGCGCCGGGGCCGCCGCCATAGAGGATCGCGTTCGGGCCCTTCAGCACCTCGATGCGCTCGACATTGACCAGCCCGTCGCGGTCGCCAGGGTTGTACATGCTCACCATCCCGTCGCGCCAAAGTTCCGCAGAGAAGCCGCGGATCTTGAGCTGCTGCAGGTCGGTGTTGGCGATGACGAACGGATTGACCGCCTGGGCGTTGCTGACGTTCTGCACCGCCTCGGTGACCGTCACCGCGCCCTGCTGCTCGATGAGCTGGCGCGACACCACCTGGATCGATTGCGGGATCTGTTCGATCGGGGTGTCGGTCCGGGTCGCAGACGACGCCGTGAGCGCGCGAATGCCCTGCACCGGTCCGGCGGTGGTCTGGATCACCGGCGCACCGCTGCTCGGCGGCGCGGTGCTGACCGCCGCCTGCGCCGGCGCCCGCGGAGCCGTGGCGCTCGCCTGGCGCTTCTTTGTCGGCTTTCGCGTCGGCGGCTCGACCACCACACTCGGCAGGCCGGTGTTGGCTTGGGTCGACGTTTGGGCAAAGGCAAGATCGGGGACCGTCACGGCAGCGACGGACGCAGCGCAAAGCGCGCTCAGAAAACGTTGCATCGGGGGTACTCCAGCAAAGTGCGTCTAGCGAACGAAGTCAGCTAGGCGGCTTGCGGAGGGCCTTGTGAGCTGCGCGGCTCGAACCGATCCGCTTCGCGGATCGTCGATATGCTGTCGCTGCCGGAGCCAACGTCCAGCGAGGTCCTGAGAATCGCGACGACATCCGGCTCAGGCAGCGGGCCGGAGAGCGACGCGAATGTGCAGATCGAACAGGTGACGTGATGGATCGGGGTGTTCGAATGGTCCGAGCCGTCGCCGGTCGGCGCAACGCTGCTCGAGCAGATCGTCGGAATCCCGATCGCGTCTGCGACCGCCATCTCGGTGGCGACCACGCCGGCCAACAGCAGTTGCACAACAAAAAGTTGGCCGGCGATGACGCCGACCGCCCTTCGAATGCCACCCTGACGTCGCCACCAGCCGATCACGCCCCACCCCCGAGGCGCGAATAGATCGCAATGTTAGTTGATTGTCGAGTCGGGGGCCGAAATCACCCCCACCATCCTACAGCTCGCTGTCGTCGTCCTCGACGCCGCGCTCCGACGGGCCGGAGACGATCTCGTTGCGCAGGCGCTCGAAGCGGCGGCGGGTGCGGCGCTCGCGGGTGTCGATGAAGGCGATCGCCTCGGCGCGCGACAGCGGGCCGGCGACGATCGGCTGTGACGAGGTGCCGATGGTTTCGTCGACGTAGTAGCCGTCGTCTTCGTGCCGCACGCTCCATTTGAAGCGCAACGCCTCGAGCGGCCCCGGGCCGTGGCGCGTCAAGGCATCGAGATCCTCGGGCCCGGCATCGCTCACCACGTCGGCCGGCTCGGGCTGCTCCGAAGAAGTCATGGTGATCTCGACGATCTCCACGGTCTCGATCTGCACCGAGACGACGTCGTCTGCCGCGGGGTCCCCGCCACCCTGCGCGGTCTCGTCCCGCGCGATCTCATCGAGCGCGGTGTCGTCGCGGGAAGTGTCGTCGCGAAAAGCGTCTTCGCGGGAGGTGTCGTCGGCGATGTCGTCCTGCGCAGCAACGTCCGAGGAAGCGTCGTCCCCTTTTTCGCCGCGCGCCTTCGCGTCCGGCTTCGGGGCCGGCTTTTCGAAGATGCTCGCGATCACGGCCAGCGCCTGATCGGTCGGATCGTTGCCAGTCACGTCAAAGTCCCCCTCAAATACATACGAAATGACAGCCAAGGCGGCGCGTCAACGCCGACCTTGGTCGTTTTGTTTCTGAGAATGCCGGCGAAAAGCTGGACTAAATCAGGCGCAAACCGGTGGCCTGCGGCTTTTCCAGGGCCGTTCCCGTTCGAGCTGCGAAGCGAGACGCAACAGCGTCGCCTCGTCGCCGAACCGGCCCGCGAACATCATACCGATCGGCAGGCCACTCGCGGTCCACGCCAGCGGCACCGACATCGCCGGCTGGCCCGACATGTTGAACAGGCTGGTGCCGGGGATGTAGCGCCGCAGCAACGGACTGATCCCGGACAGATCGCTGGCCATGGTGTCGAGCTCGCCGATTTCGAGCGGCGGCAGGCACAGCGTCGGCGACAGGAAGACGTCGATATCGGCGAAGAAATCCGACAGCGCGTGCGAGATCCGAAACGCCGCGAGCTGCGCGGCGCAATAGTCGATGCCGCTGGCGCGGCCGGCATTGGCGGCGCTGGCGAGCGTCAGCTTCTCGAAGTCGCGATCGGTCACAGGGCGGCCGAGCACCTGCTCGGCGAGCTTCACCGTCAGCCCGGTATTGCAGGCAACGATGGTGGCGATCACGTCGGCCGGGTCGGCCGGCAGCTTCGGCGCGCGCTGTACAACGTGGTGGCCGAGGCCTTCCAGCATCTTCGCGGTATCGCGCACCGCGGCCGCGATCTCCGGATCGATGGCATCGCCATAAGTGGAGGCGTCGGTGAAGGCGATCCGCAGCCGCCCCGGATCGCGGCCGACCTCTTGCGCGAACGGCCGCTCCGGCGCCGGCGCGACGTAGGGGCTCGACGGCTCGGGGCCATGCAGCGCATCCAGCATCGCCGCGCTGTCGCGCACGGTGATACTCACCACATGGCCGCAGGCGAAGCCGCCCCAGCCCTCGCCGCGATCCGGCCCGAGCGGATTGCGCGCCCGCGTCGGCTTCAGCCCGAACACGCCGCAGGCCGACGCCGGAATCCGGATCGACCCGCCGCCGTCGCTGGCATGCGCCACCGGCAGGATCCGCGCCGCCACCGCCGCGGCGGCGCCGCCCGACGATCCGCCGGAGGAGTGATCGAGATTCCACGGATTGCGCGTCGGCCCGTGCAGCCGCGATTCCGTGGTCGGCATCAGCCCGAATTCCGGACTCGCGCTCTTGCCGAAGATCGTCACGCCCGAAGCGAGAAACCGGCCCGCCAGCGTGCCGGTGTGCGGCGCGACGAAGTCCTTGTACAGGCTGGCGCCGAAAGTGGTGCGGGTGCCGGCGAGCAGATCGAGATCCTTCAGCAGAAACGGCACGCCGGTGAACGGACCTTCGGGCAAGCCGTTGTCGATCTGCTGTCGCGCATAGTCGTCATGCCGAACGACGACCGCGTTGAGCTTGTCGTCGAGCGCATCGGTCCGCGCGATCGCCTCGTCGAGCAGTTCACCGGGCGTGACCTGCTTGCGACGTACCAGCTCGGCGAGTCCGACGCCGTCGAAATCGCCGTACTCTTTCAATGCCACGATGAGCCTCCCCAATTGTTATTTCGTGTGATGCAACGATCGTTGGTCGCCGTCATTGCGAGCGAAGCGAAGCAATCCAGACTCTCAGTGCACGGAGCTGGATTGCTTCGTCGCTACGCTCCTCGCAATGACGGGGCCGAGATTTGTCGAACTAACCGAGCACGTCCTGATTGACGACATTCGCGGCGATCGGGGCGCCGTCGAGTGCGCTCAGCATGTTGCGCGCGGTCTGCTCGCCCATCCGGTCGAGCGCTTCGCGGGTGACGCCGGCGACGTGCGGGGCGATGATCACATTGGGCAGATCGAATAATTTGTGACCAAGCGGCGGCGGCTCCACCTCGAACACGTCGAGGCCTGCACCGGCGAGCCGGCCCGCGACCAGCGCGTCGTACAGCGCCTGCTCGACGACGATGCCGCCGCGCGCGGTGTTGATCAGATACGCCGTCGCCTTCATCTTCGCCAGCCGCGCAGCGTCGAACATCCCGGTGGTCTCCGGAGTCTTCGGGCAGTGCAGGCTGACGAAATCCGCGCGCGGCAGCATGGCGTCGAGATCGGAGAGCGGCTCGCAGCCGGCCGCTTCGATCGCCGCGGCGGGCACGTAGGGATCGTACACCAGCACGGTCATTTCCATCGCGAGACAACGCTTGGCGGTGCGGGTGCCGATCCGGCCGAAGCCGACAATCAGCACGGTCTTGCCGAACAGGTCGAACGGCAACAGCCCGAGCCGCGTCGCCCAGGCGCCGGTCTTGACCAGCGCGTGCAGCTCGACGCCGCGCTTGGCCAGCGTCAACATCATGAACAGCGCCTGTTCGGCGACCGAGGGCGAATTCGCGGTGCCGGCGGTCATCAGCGGCACCTTGCGCTTCGACAGCGCCGGAACGTCGACCGCGTCGTAGCCGACGCCGATCCGCGCCACCACCTTCATGTCGCGGGACGCTTCCAGCTCGGCCTCGCCGAACCGCGTCGCGCCGAGCGCCACGCCGTGCACCGGCGCTTCCGCCTGCAGCAGCGCCTCGAAATCGGACGCCGAGATCATATTGGGGAATTCGATCACGTCGATGTCGGAGCGCTCGGCGAACAGCGCCCTTCCCGGTTCCGACAGCGATTCCGTGATCAGCAGTTTCTTCTTGTTGGTCGTCATTCCAGCCCCGTGGACGTCTCTCTGTCCGGCCTTCAGATCACGAGGCCGGTCCCCTCGTCTATCAGGTGCATATTGTTGAGGTCCACCGCCAAACGCAACATGCCTCCATCCCGCGCCCCGGCATTCGGGCTGACGCGGCCGCAGACCTCGCTGCCGTTGAGATTGAAATAGATCAGCGTCTCCATCCCCATCGGCTCGGTGATGTCGAGCAGCGCGTCGAACGCCGCGACGCCGGGTTCCAGCGTCGCCCTGGCGTCGGCGATGTGCTCGGGGCGGATGCCGAGCTGCAATTTTTTGTCGCGGGCTATGCCGCGATAATGCGCCGCCTTCTGCTCCGGCACCGGCATCGCCAGCGTGTCCGACAGCCGGATCTGCAGCCGGCCGGCATTCTCCTCCAAGGTGCAAGGAATGAAATTCATCGAAGGCGAGCCGATGAAGCCGGCGACGAAGCGCGTCGCCGGGCGGTGATACAATTCGTTCGGCGTGCCGACCTGCTCGATCCGCCCATTGTTCATCACCACGACGCGGTCCGCCAGCGTCATCGCCTCGACCTGGTCGTGGGTGACGTAGACCGTGGTGGTGCGCACTTTCTGGTGCACCCGCTTGATCTCGAACCGCATCTGCACGCGCAATTGCGCGTCGAGATTGGACAGCGGCTCGTCGAACAGGAACACTTTCGGATTGCGGACGATGGCGCGGCCCATCGCGACGCGCTGGCGCTGGCCGCCGGAGAGCTGCTTCGGCTTGCGGTTGATCAGGTCGGTGATGTCCAGCATCCGCGCCGCCTCGTCGACGCGCTTCTTGATCTCGGCCTTGGGATATTTCTTCAGCCGCAGCCCGAACGACATGTTCTCCGCCACCGTCATGTGCGGATACAGCGCGTAGTTCTGGAACACCATGGCGATGTCGCGGTCCTTCGGCGGCACGTCGTTGACGACGTCTCCGCCGATCACGATGTCGCCGTCGGAGATGTCCTCGAGCCCGGCGATCATCCGCAGCGTCGTCGACTTGCCGCAGCCCGAGGGTCCGACGAACACCACGAATTCCTTGTCGGGAATGTCGAGGTCGATGCCGCGGACGGCCTCGACGTCGTCGTAGCGCTTCACCACCTTGCGCAAATTCACTTCAGCCATGTGTCACCCTTTGGTTGCGCCCGCGGTGAGCCCCGCGATGTAGTAGTCCATCAGAAATGCGTAGATGATCAGCGGCGGCGCGGCGCCGAGCAGAGCGCCGGTCATGATCTGCCCCCAGTTGAACACGTCGCCCTTGATCAGCGTGGTGATGATGCCGACCGGCAGCACCAATTGATCGGTGGACGTGGTGAACACCAGCGGATACAGGAACTGCGCCCACGACACCGTGAAGGCGAAGATCGTCGCGGCGATGATGCCGGGCAGCGCCACCGGAATGAAGATCCGCGTCAGCGTCTGGAACCACGACGCGCCGTCGATGATCGCGGCCTCGTCGAGCTCCTTCGGGATCGAGGCGAAATAGCCGATCATGATCCAGGTGCAGAACGGCACCGTCAGTGTCGGATAGATGATCAACAGCACGTACCAGCGGTTGATGAGCTGGATGCCGCTCCAGTCGCCGAAGGTGGCGAACATCTTGAACAGCGGGATGAACAGCAGCGTGTCCGGAATCAGATAGGTCAGGAACACGCCGGTGGCGAGCGTCGCCGAGCCCCAGAACCGCATCCGCGCCAACGCGAACGCCGCCGGCACGCTGATCAGCATGGTGATGGTGACGACGAAGATCGACACCATCGCCGAGTTGAAGAAGAACGTCAGGAACTGGTTCGACGTCAGCAACTGGATGTAGTTGCCGAGCGTCGGGTGGAACACCCACCACGGATTGGTCGCCGCCGAAATCTCCTGGCTGCTCTTGAGCGAGGTGATCAGCATGTACAGCGGCGGCACCAGCGAGAAAACGGCGAAGATCGTGAGAAAGAAGTACGACCATTTCAGCGCCCAGGCGCGGTCGCGGCTCATGCTGCCGTAGCCGGGATTGCGCCGCGGCGCGGCCTTGTCGATCGTGAGTGTCGAGGCCATCAGCTTTCGTTCCCGCGCTTGTTGATGTCACGGAGGATGAAGATCGCCGCGACGCCGAGGATCGGCAGCATGAACAGCGACACGCTGGCGCCGAGCGGAATGTCCGAACCCTCGATCCCGATCCGGAACGCCCAGGTCGCGAAGATGTGGGTGTGGTCGAGCGGGCCGCCGGCGGTGAGGATGCGGACGATGTCGAAATTGGCGAAAGTGACGATCAGCGAGAACAGCGTGGTGATGGCGATGATGTTTCGCATCATCGGCAGCGTCACATACCAGAGCTTCTGCCACCAATTGGCGCCGTCGATCGCCGCCGCTTCGTAGAGCTGCTCCGGCACCGATTTCAGCGCCGCCAGATACATAATCATGAAGAACGGCGCGCCGTACCAGATATTGACCAGAATGACCGAGAATCGCGCCCAGGACGCGTCGCCGGTCCACGGGATCGGGCCGATTCCGAACATCCCGAGCGTGTAGTTGAACGCCGAATAGGACGGGTCGAACAGCCACAGCCAGGCCAGCGTCGACATCGCCGGCGGGATCACCCACGGCACCAGCAGCATGCCGCGCCATTTGCGCTGGCCCTTGGCCGGCACGTTGTGGACGAAATGCGCGACGATGAAGCCGAGCAGCGCCTTGAACACCACGGCGGTGATCGCGAAGATGCAGCTCTGCTGCACCACCAGCCAGAAGGTGTCGCGTTTGAACAGGAACAGGAAATTGTCGAAGCCGACGAAGCGCTGCATCGACTTGTTCAGCGTCGACAGGTGCACCGCGTAGAACGCCGGATAGACCACCAGCACCCCGATCAGCACGATCAGCGGCAGCGCCATCAGGAACGCCACCATCGATTTGCGCTTCATCATCGCCGCCAGCCCGCCGCGCCGGCGGCGGGTGGACGCCGCGGCGACCCTGCCCGGCTGGTACGGAATGTCGACCATCGAAGGCTCCTCCTATGAATCGCCGGCATCGGCGCATTGCCGGCGGAATCTCCCCGTCATTGCGAGCGAAGCGAAGCAATCCAGCTCAGTGCACGGCGCGCCTGGATTGCTTCGTCGCTGCGCTCCTCGCAATGACGGAAGGACGATTTTGGATCGTCAGCTTCGCATGAAGCCCTCGCACTCGCCTTCGGCCCAGGCGAGCGTCTTCTCCATCGCCTCGCCCTGATAGTGGCGCACGCACATCTTGGTCAGCGTCGCCTGGGCGTAGATCTGCTGCGCGATCTTCGGCGGCGCCGGCGATGCGGCGATCGACAGCGTCTGGCGCTGATACGGATCGGGATAGCTGAACAGCGTGCCCTTCGGCGGCGCCTGCTCGGCCCAGACCTTGAGCTTGGTCAGGTTGGCGAAGGCCGGCAGGTCGTAGCCGCCCGACGCCGCCACCAGTTTCTCGATCGAGTCCGGCTGCGACAGGTGCCGCAGCAGGCTCTTGGCCGCCTCCTTGTTCTTGGAGAACGTCCAGGTGGTCCAGAAGAACGGCAGGAACGGCGCGTAGCGGCCCTTCGGCCCCTTCGGGAAGCCGTGGGTCCAGAGCTGCTCGGCGACCTGCGGCGCGTCGCGCTTGGCGACCGCCCAGGCGCTCGGCGGGTTCATGATCATCGCGCCGCGGCCGGACACGATCCATTTGTTGTTCGACGAATCGTCCCAGGCGGTGACGTCGGCCGGCAGGAACGCCATCAGCTTCTTGTAGAATTCGAGCACCTGACGGACCTCGTCGGTCTTCACCGTGACGTTGCCCTTGCTGTCGACGAGCTGCGCGCCGAACGCCTGGAAGAACGCGCCGGCGCTGTCGACGCTGTCGGAGGTCTCGCCGAGTCCGATGCCGAACGGCACGCCGGCCTTGTGGCAGGCCTCCGCCGCCTTCAGGAACGTCTCCATATTCCAGTCGTCGTCCTTCGGCTCGCTGCCGGCCGGGTACATCGCCTGGATGTCGAGATTGGCGTGCTTCTTCAACAGGTCGATGCGCGTGCACGGCCCCTTGATCTGGCTGCCGATGCAGGACGGCACCGCGAGCCATTTGCCGTCGCGCTTGGCGAGATATTCGACGGTGTTGTTGACCTTGCCGTTCTGCTTGATCAGGTCTTCCATCAGGTCGTTGACGGGCTCGATCAGTTCGGCGTTGGCGTGCGGCCACCAGGTCGGCATCGACAGGATGTCGTGGCCGGATTTCGCCTGCGCCTCGGCTGCGATGGTGAGCAGGTTCTTGTTGCCCTGGCTCGGGATGTAGTCGATCGAGACCTCGACCTTCTCCTTCTCGCCCCATTGCTTGACGAGTTCGGTGCAGGTGTTGTTGGCGCCGGGGACCCAATGGTCCCAGAACCCCATCGTCAGTTTGCCGGCGGCGTGGGCGCCGCGGACGTAGGGTGCGGTGACCAGCGCCGCCGAAGTGATGGCGGTGGCGGCGACGAACTGGCGGCGGCTGAGCTTGGTCCGGGATTGGGCAGCGAGCGATCTTGCAGAGGGCGACACGGCATCATCCGACATTTGGCATTCCTCCCTGGTGAGCCAATGCGATGGTCTGGGGCTTTGAAGCGCTCTCTTGGTTTTGGTGGCGCGGCTCTCGAGGCCGCTGGCGCCACGGACGCAGCATTCCGGTGTCGCGATGATCTGATCAGAATTGTTCGCGGCTGTCGAGAAATCAGATTGATTAGTTGATCAAATGATTAGTTGATACTTTTTGCAGAGCAACATCGCCATGCGATGCACAACGAGGTGGCGATTAGCACCGCTGTTTGCTCCCTCGCCGTCGCGGTGCGCTGCACACGTTGCTGATTGCGGTGCGGTCTACTTGCCGCGCGGCGGGGATGCCGCAGTCGCGAGACGAGACGGCCCTACGACCGCGTCGCCAGCGCGACGCCGGCGAGCGTCAGCACCAGGGCCGCGATCTGGCCGAGGCCGAGCGGCTCGTGCAGCGCGATCGCCGAGGCCACCACGCCGATCACCGGCACCGACATGGTGCCGATCGCCGCGACCGAGGCCGACAGCCGCTGCAATGCGGCGAACCAGCACAGATAGGCCAGGCAGAACTGGATCAGCGTCAGATAAGCCAGCCCCGCCCAGCCATAGGGCGACAGCGCGTCGAGCGACGGCACTTCGAAGGCGAAGCCGACCGCGGTCACCGGAATGCAGCCGAGCCCGATCTGCCACGCCGCCGAGGTCGCGCCCGGAAGCTTGATCGGGAACCGCTTCAGGAAGATGGTGCCGAGCGCGAAGCCGATCGCGCCGGTCAGCGCCAGCGCCACGCCCGGCAGCTTCGCGGTGCTGGCGGCAAAGCCGTCCGCCCCCATCAGCGCCGCGATGCCGCCGAACCCCAACACCAGCGCCAGCACGCGCCGCCCCGTCGGCCGCTCGCCGAGCAGCGGCCACGCCAGCAGCGCGGTCCACACCGGCATCGAATAGCCGATCACCGCGGTCTCGCCGGCCGGCATCCATAAGAGCGCCAGCCCCATCACCACCATCCACAGCGTGACGTTGAAGAACGCCGACACCGCCAGCCGCCCCCACAGCGCCCGCGGCACAAGCAGCGAGTCGCCGCGCAGCGCCGCATAGGCGAACAGCAGCAGCGAGCCGGCCAGCCCGGGCAGGCCGCGCGCCGGCAGCGGCGGCCATTCCGAGATCACATATTTCGACACCGGCCAGGACAGCCCCCACGCCACCGAGGTGACGGCGAGCAGGACGAGGCCGCCGGTCGCCACGCGCGGCGGCGCGGCGGCGGGAGATGGGTCGGACATGGGGAACACCCGGCAGGAAGAACGGCGCCACCATGCCGGTATTGGCGTCCCGTCACCACCCGAAAAAGCGGTCCGGTGGCGCGGCGCGGTGAGTCGGCCATGGCAACCCCTTCGCGCGAAAATATACCTGCCCTGTGAACAGCGGGTGCAGTCCGGATTCCGACCCCGTCGGGCGAATTTTTACCCTTTGGAATCCGTGAGGACTCACCGATACTTGGGCCGATCAGGACGCGGCCGAGCCCCCTGTTTTCCACGTAGTTCCACCACATTTAGTATTTGATTCAGGAACCCGCACTATTGCTTGACGGGTCAGACGGAGTCGGCCTAGCTTTAGGGCCTGTCCGGCGAGGTGGTTTTTGGTCCCGCCGGACATTCCCAGAAGGGTACCGAGCCGACCACCTCCGACAAGCCTGACGGCACCGGGGTATGGGGTCATCTGTGCCCGAAACCGGCTGTTCGGGCGCAAAAGACGGGTCGCGAAACGGCTCGCATTGATGCGTGGGGCGTTAGAGGATCAGGGCCGCGGTTGAAGGCAATCGCGGGCGCTGCCTCCGAGACAGAACAGGGCCGGACCACGGCTCGCAGGCGAACCAAAAGGTTCGCGACCAACAACTTTCGGGCCCACGGGGTCCGGCACATTGAACGGGGCACGAGATGAAGATCGAACGGCGCTACACCACCGACGGCCAGTCACCCTACGCGGCGATTCAGTTCCGGCTGACGACGAGCGAGATCCGCAATCCGGACGGCTCCGTGGTGTTCCGCCTCGAGAATGTCGAAGTGCCCGAGGCCTGGTCGCAGGTCGCCTCCGACGTGCTGGCGCAGAAATATTTCCGCAAGGCCGGCGTCGCCGCGCGCTTGAAGAGGGTCGAGGAAGAGACCGTGCCGTCCTGGCTGTGGCGCTCGGTGCCGGACACCGAGGCGCTCGCCGCCCTGCCCGAGGCCGAGCGCTTCGTTTCCGAACATTCCTCCAAGCAGGTGTTCGATCGCCTCGCCGGCTGCTGGACCTATTGGGGTTGGAAGGGCGACTACTTCTCGTCCGAGGACGACGCCCGCGCGTTCTACGACGAGCTGCGCTACATGCTGGCGTCGCAGATGGTCGCGCCGAATTCGCCGCAATGGTTCAACACCGGCCTGCACTGGGCCTACGGCGTCGACGGCCCCGGCCAGGGCCACTATTACGTCGACTACAAGACCGGCAAGCTGACCAAGTCGAAATCCGCCTACGAGCACCCGCAGCCGCACGCCTGCTTCATCCAGGGCATCGAGGACGACCTCGTCAACGAGGGCGGCATCATGGACCTGTGGGTGCGTGAGGCGCGGCTGTTCAAATACGGCTCCGGCACCGGCTCCAACTTCTCCCGCCTGCGCGGCGAAGGCGAGCGGCTGTCCGGCGGCGGCCGCTCCTCGGGCCTGATGAGCTTCCTCAAGATCGGCGACCGCGCCGCCGGCGCGATCAAGAGCGGCGGCACCACGCGGCGCGCCGCCAAGATGGTCGTGGTCGACGCCGACCATCCGGATATCGAGGCCTATATCGACTGGAAGGTGAAGGAGGAGCAGAAGGTCGCCGCCCTCGTCACCGGCTCCAAGCTCAACCAGAAGCACCTCAAGGCGATCCTGAAGGCCTGCGTCAACTGCCAGGGCTCCGGCGACGACTGCTTCGACCCCGACAAGAACCCGGCGCTGCGCCGCGAGGTCAAGATCGCGCGCCGCGCGCTGGTCACCGACGCGATGATCAAGCGCGTCATCCAGTACGCCAAGCAGGGCTACAAGGAGATCGACTTCCCGATCTACGACACCGATTGGGATAGCGAGGCCTACCTCACCGTCTCCGGCCAGAACTCCAACAACTCGGTGTCGCTGAAGGACGACTTTTTGCGCGCGGTGGAGACGGATGGGGACTGGAATCTGACCAGCCGCACCACCAAAAAGGTGATGAAGACGCTGAAGGCCCGCGATCTCTGGGAGAAGATCGGCACCGCCGCCTGGGCCAGCGCCGATCCCGGCCTGCACTTCAACACCACGATGAACGACTGGCACACCTGCAAGGCCTCGGGCGACATTCGCGCGTCGAATCCGTGCTCGGAATACATGTTCCTCGACGACACCGCCTGCAATCTGGCCTCGGCCAACCTGCTGACCTTCTACGACACCACCGCCAATGTGTTCGACCTGCCCGCCTATGAGCATCTGTGCCGGCTGTGGACCGTGGTGCTGGAAATCTCGGTGCTGATGGCGCAGTTCCCGTCCAAGCAGATTGCGGAGCTGTCTTACGAGTTCCGCACGCTCGGCCTCGGCTTCGCCAATATCGGCGGCCTGCTGATGACCATGGGCCTCAGCTACGACTCCAAGGAAGGCCGCGCGCTGTGCGGCGCGCTCTCCGCAATCATGACCGGCGTATCGTATGCGACCTCGGCCGAAATGGCCCAGAAGCTCGGCCCGTTCCCCGGCTACAAGAAGAACGCCGCCCATATGCTGCGCGTGATCCGCAATCACCGCCGCGCTGCCCATGGCGAGAGCCGCGGCTATGAGGCGCTGTCGGTGGCCCCGGTGCCGCTCGACCATGCCGGCTGCCCGATCCCCGAAGCGATCGCGCATGCCAAAGCGGCGTGGGACCGCGCGCTCGAACTCGGCGAACTGCACGGCTATCGCAACGCGCAGGTCTCGGTGGTGGCGCCGACCGGCACCATCGGCCTCGTCATGGATTGCGACACCACCGGCATCGAGCCCGATTTCGCGCTGGTGAAGTTCAAGAAGCTCGCCGGCGGCGGCTACTGGAAGATCATCAACCGCGCCGTGCCGGCGGCCTTGCGCATCCTCGGCTATCCGGAAAACCAGATCGCCGAGATCGAGGCCTACGCGGTCGGCCACGGCTCGCTCAGCAACGCGCCGGCGATCAACGTCTCGACGTTGAAGGCTAAGGGCTTCACCGACGAGGCGCTGGCGAAGGTCGAGGCCGCGCTGCCGACCGCCTTCGACATCAAATTCGCCTTCAACAAATGGACCTTCGGCGAGGACTTCCTGCGCGAGACGCTGAAGCTCGAAGCCGAGGCGATCGCCGCGCCGAACTTCGACCTGCTCGCCGCGATCGGCTTTTCCAAGCGCGAGATCGAGGCCGCCAATATCCACATCTGCGGCGCCATGACCGTGGAAGGCGCGCCGCACCTGAAGGCCGAGCACTACAGCGTGTTCGATTGTGCCAATCCCTGCGGCAAGGTCGGCAAGCGCTATCTGTCGGTCGAGAGCCACATCCGGATGATGGCGGCGGCGCAGCCGTTCATCTCGGGTGCGATCTCTAAGACCATCAACATGCCGAACGACGCCACGGTGGAGGATTGCAAGTCCGCCTACATGCTGTCGTGGAAGCTCGCGCTGAAGGCCAACGCGCTGTATCGCGACGGCTCGAAACTGTCGCAGCCGCTGAACTCGCAGCTGATTGCCGACGACGACGAGGACGACGACGCGCTCGACAATTTCCTGGAGAAGCCGATGGCGGCGCGCACCGCCCAGATCTCCGAGAAGGTGGTGGAGCGCCTGGTCGAGCGCATCGTGGTGATGCGCGAGCGCGAGAAGATGCCGGATCGCCGCAAGGGTTACACCCAGAAGGCGGTGGTCGGCGGCCACAAGGTCTATCTGCGCACCGGCGAATATGACGACGGCCGGATCGGCGAGATCTTCATCGACATGCACAAGGAAGGCGCGGCCCTCCGCTCCTTCATCAACAATTTTGCGATCGCGGTGTCGCTCGGCCTGCAATACGGCGTGCCGCTCGAGGAATATGTCGACGCCTTCACCTTCACGAGGTTCGAGCCCGCCGGCCCGGTCCAGGGCAACGACTCGATCAAGTACGCGACCTCGATCCTCGACTACGTGTTCCGCGAACTCGCCGTCAGCTACATGGGCCGCTTCGACCTCGCCCATGTCGACCCGAGCGAGACCGGCTTCGACGCCATCGGCAAGGGCGTCGACGAAGGCAAGGCGCCGGAAGGCTCCACGCCGGGCCAGCACGCCGCGACCAAATATCTGTCGAAGGGCCTCACCCGCTCGCGCACCGACAATCTGGTGGTGATGCGCAGCGCGCCGGCCGCGCCCGACGGCGGCTCAGCGCCGGTCAAGATGGCCTACTCGCAGCCGGACACCCACGCCAAGTCGACCTCCCGCATCGGCGACGTCCTCGAAGGCGCCACCGCGCTGAAGCAGGAAGCCGACCACGATCTGTCGCCGACCGAAAAGCTCGAAGCCCTGCAATGGAGCCGCGCCGGCGCCGCCGCCGCGACCCAGCCCGCAGCCTCGAAAGCCGAACGCCGCGCCGAAGCCAAGGCGCGGGGCTACGAGGGCGACAGCTGCGGCGAATGCGGGAATTTCACGCTGGTGCGGAACGGGACTTGTATGAAGTGCGATACCTGCGGCAGCACGACGGGGTGTAGCTAACTACCAATTCCACAAGCTGCAGGGCGGCGAGTAATCGCCGCCCTTGAGGCCCGAATAGCTTTTATAACCGTTTATTTCCGTCCTGGGAGGCCCTGCAGAGCCAGCGCGCATCGGGAACGACTTTCCCTCCGGCTCCGCCCCCCGCATCTCGTAAACCTCCATTTAAATAGGTCAGACTGTGGCCAAACGACATATCAATCGACAGATCACGGCCTCATTCCACTACTTGGTCAAAACGGAAAAGAGCGAAAACAAGAACAAGGAACTTACTCAGACAGGATTCACACTTGGTGAGTTCGAAACCATAAGAGCAAGAATCGCGAACACAACTCCTCTCGAGGTAAATAACGAGACGGTCGCCACAAGGATCAAACTTGGTCTCGACCTGCCGTTCACACACTACGAACTCGTTGAAAACCAGCTTCACTTCGGCGAATTTGAAGGAGCTTACTACGGCCAAGAATACCGCAACAATAAACTCGGCACCATCTCTGCCGACAGTCTAAATCTACGGACTTTTCACTACCTACTCACCCGACTGCGAGACGGACGAATCTTAATTGGCGTGACCTACAATGGTCAATTTGGCGATTACGAAGGAATACGACAGTGCTTCAGCAACCTTCTAAAGTCCAACGCAACTGTCACATCCAAAACCATTAAGAGCATTTCCGACGAAATTGGAAAGGGCGAGCCAGTTGAAATCAAGCTCACATTTCGGACAGCCCGAGAACGACCAGAGCGGAAGGGCCTATTCGGACGTTCAGGCGTGATCGCTATTAAATCCACCGAATACGGCGAGGGATTTGGAGAAGAAGTCGCCAAAATGGCGAAACACGCCAAAGGAACATTGCCTGATCGAAAACGCTCCATAGCCGACCTCGTTAATTCAAGCGAAATGATCGAATTGGATGACGACGACATCATCGCCGTTAGTGCATTGGTGCGAGAAGACGGAAGAGTTCGAACCGTGTACTTCCTTGGCGAGAATAACTTTTCAACCAAATATCCTCTTGATGTTGCCGTTTCGCCCGATGGCAAGGCGAACCGTTTGGAAGTTAAAGACGCACTAATCAAACTGATGCGCACCAAGATCATCCCGCTGATCGGCGGATAAGTCATGTTGGCGCTAGTCAAAGCAAACTACAAGACATATCACAACTCGCGGACCGGAAGCCGTGAGGGCTACTTGATTCGACTATGCGGATCAGCGGTGGCGAGCCTCGCCGCTGCCTGCCTCCTTGATATCGCAGCAAATAGCGGAATGATGGTTACAGCACTGAGCGTATTGACAGGATTTGTCTTTACCGCCCTTTGTTCCGACTACTCGCTCGCTGACGCCAAACTCCCACCACCCTCAGATGAGACGCGAAGGGCCGAACTTGAACGACTCGGCGCCTTGGCGGTGAACTTTCAGACGCGCTCCGCGTACTTCATCACCATTGCGATTTGCAGCCTTTGCCTGCTGGTGCTGATTAGCACTTCAGCATCATCCAATAGCATTCTGATGATTTTTGAGAAGAATCGTCTTCAGCTAGGCACCCCCTATCTACCGGAACTTCTTTCGATTGCCGGCAACTCCATACGCGTAGCTCTATCGGGACTTGCCGCCTTCATGTTCATAGAATGTGTATACACGTTCTATCGCCTTTCCGAGACAACATTGGCCATCGTCGATGCTCGCAGAAGCTACCTACGCCCTGACTTCTGAGACGCAAGAGCTCGTAGGGCGGATTAGCTCGTAGGGCGGGTGAGCGTAGCGATACCCGGGACTTAGCATGACTGGATAGCCGTCCCCGGATGGCGCTTCGCTTATCCGGGCTACGGGGCTACGATGCCGCCGCCGTCGCGGACAACCGCGACCTGATCCTGAGAGCATGGCATGACCATTTCGGCCACCAGCGTCCGCTTTGACGATCATACAATGTGGGTCGAGTTGTCCGACGGTCGCACCCTCGGCGTGCCGCTGGCGTGGTTTCCGCGGCTATTGCGGGCAACGCCGGCCGAGCGCGCCGAGGTCGAATTGAGCCGCGTCGGCCTGCATTGGGAAGCGCTCGACGAGGACATCTCGGTCGCCGGCCTGCTGGCAGGCCGCGGCGACGTCACGCAAGCCTCGGAATCGGAGGCGTCGCTCGTAGCCCGTGCGGATTAGCGGAGCGTCATCCGCCATTCGACGCGCGGCGGCGCTGTCCGTAGCCTTGAAGGTAATTTAGCGTCCGAGCACACGCATAGCGGTTAGATGATGAAAGGTCTTTCGATCAAGGTTCTGGTCGTTCTCGTCGTCCTTGGGGCCGTCCACGCGGCCTGGTTCGGGACGACGACTCGATCCGTCACGACGCGTCTCACGCCGACAAATTACGAGATGACCTACGCGATGGCGTGGGGGCTCGGGATGAAGGAGCGATTGACGCTGATGCAGGTCGGCGATTCCAAATCCTCCACATCCACGGATTGGATCGAGGTTTCGGATAAGCCTTACAATTCGGGAGCCGTCGTCTACGCGCGCGACGACGGACAGGATTATTTGATTGGCATCAACTATGATATTTATCGCTTTCTCCCGGGGCGCGCGCTCTCCCGGCTGTCTTGCGACCGGGAGAGCTTTCTGGAACTAACCGCGTTTGCGAAGCAACTTGTCGGCCTGCGCTCAAAGGGGCAACGAGCCGACGACATCGACCCCGGTGCAAGACGCCGATTTGAAGTATTGCAGCCGGGCGATGCGAGCGGCTCCATCGCGACTAATCCGCCCTCCTCCAGATACTACTTCGGCCTGAGATATCTCGGGCGGTTCGGGCTCGCGGCTGTATCAGGCAGCAGCGAACGCGAGATTCGCTTCGTACCCGCGGAGAGTAGCCCGGAGCCTCGCCTGGCTCTGCATGAAGCCTGCCCATAGTCGCGCGTCCTTCGACGCAGATCCTAGTCCGCCGCGCTCGATCCCGGCTCCGGAAGTGCCCTTTTGCCGCCTCGCCTTTGCTGCTAGGCTTGCGCTCATGACCACTGCCGAGGACATCGAAAAGGCCGTCGAACGACTGCCGCCGCGCGAGTTGGCGCGGTTTCGGGCGTGGTTCGAGGCGTTCGATGCGGAGCAGTTCGACGCCGCGATCGCCCGCGACGCGGAGGCCGGCAGGCTCGACGATCTCGCAGCCGAGGCGCTGGCCGCCCATCGCGCCGGCCAGTCGCGCGAGCTGTGAAGCACCTCGCCGCGCCGCGGTTCTGGGCGGCGTATGACGATCTCCCCGCGCCGATCAGGAAGCTCGCCGACGCGCAATATGCGCTGCTGAAGAGCGACCCGCGTCACCCCTCGCTGCAGCAAGCGTAGGATGGGTTGAGCGAAGCGAAACCCATCGCTTCGTTCTGGCTGCCGTGGGTTTCGCTGCGCTCAACCCACGCTACAATTTCGCACCAAACTACTCCGCCGCCGCCCTCGCCGCCTGCGGCCTGACGAACGCCACCACGGCGGCGGCGTCCGCCGTGAATTCCGGATCGTCGCGCAATTGTTCGAGGCTGCGCGGCTGCGGGATCGGGTCGCCGTCGGCGCGCAGCAGCGCGAGATGGCCGCCGAGCGCTTCGGCGGCGTTGTCGATCGCCTGCTCGAAGGTGTCGCCCGCCGAGATGCAACCGGGCACGTCGGGAAAGGCGACGCCGTAGGAGGTGTCGCGGTCCTTGTAGACCAGCGCGAGGTAGCCGGACGTTGCGCTCACCGGACCTCCTTCAGGCCTGCCTGCCGAGTGACCGAACGGACGATCTTCGGATGCGGGACCGTCACCTTACCAGCTTTTACCGGATGCTTGAAGTGGTGGTGACTGCCGGTCGCACCAATGAGGCGCCGCTACTTTTGATCACCTTGTGTCCTCCCTGAACTCAATTAGACTGACTCTGGTTCGCAGATTTTGGAGATTACTGAATTGGCCACTCATCGCGTTTTCCTCAGGACCCCTCCTTTAGAAGTCGGCCGAGCAGATGTTTGTATTGAAATCAAGAAGAACGAGAGCAAACTCGGTGAGCTAAAGATTTCAAACGGATCGGCAGTATGGTTTCCAAACGGCAACTCGTACGGCTACAAGCTCTCATGGTCAAAGGTTGCCGCCTTGTTTGAGGAACACGGAGCGAGCAAGGCCGAGACTCGATAAGCGGAAGTCGCCCGGGTGAGCGAAGCGAAACCCATAACTCACCGCATCGCCGATTAGCCGTTCCGCCTCACCCCTTCAACCGCTTCTTGTACGCCACCGGGTCCATGTCGCGGATGTCGACGCTGAGGCTGACGATGTCGGGGCAGTGCTCGACTAGGGTCTGGCGCAGCGCGTTGGCGAGCGCTTCCTTCTGCTCCGGCGTGCGGCCGGCCAACAGGTACACGGCGAGATGCACGAAGCTGTCTCGCCGGCCAGCGACGAGATAATCGTCGAAGCCGCGGGCGCGGACCTTGATGTCGGCGGCGTGCATCACCCCGGTCGCCGCGGCGGCGACGGCGAGCCCGTCCATCATCGGCGCGATGCGGTCGCGGTTAAGGTCGTCGCCCGAGTAATCGATCACGAGATGCGGCATCGCCCTGCTCCGGTTCGTCCACGCCAGTCCGGCGGCTGTTGTTGGCGCTCGCGCCGGCGCGGTCAAGCCCGCACGCCCCGGTCATTCCGCGATGCGCTGCGTGCGCCGGAATGACGAACGAGCAAGCATCGTCGTAGGGCGGGCAAAAGGCGCGCAGCGCCGTGCCACGTCGGGCGCCGCGACCTCGGGAAGCGCTGCGCTGCCCGCCGCGCCGGCGGCGCTTTCAACCATTCCTTAACGATGCCGATATCGAAGCCCAGACGCCCCACTCACTTACCTATCAGTTGTTAGGAACTCGGCAGACATGGTGCCGGCCATGCCCCTTACGATGTTGTCCAGATACCTGCATCCTGATCCGCGGGTCCGGCGCGAGCTGGTCGATCTGCTCTACACCGCGCTGCCGCAGGTGATGGCGATCAGCGTCACCTCGGTGGTCGGCGCCGTGGCGCTGGCGGTGATCGACGGCGACCCCGGCTATGCGGTGATCGCGGCGCTGATCCTGATCACCGCCTCGGCCCGGATCGCCTCGCTGCTGCGCTACAAATCCCGCGCCGCGCAATTGTCCGATGCCGACGTGGTGCGCTGGGAGCGGATCTACGGCGCCGGCGCCTGCGCCTTCAGCCTCGCGCTCGGCGCGCTGTCCTATCGGACGCTGCATCTCGGCGACGCGCCCGGAGCCTGGCTGGCGTTCGGCCTGTCGATGTCGTTCTGCGTCGGCATGGTGTCGCGGGCGGCGATCCGGCCCTGGGTCATTCTGACCGCTGCGGCGACCTTGCTGATGCCGACCGTCGTCGCCGGCCTGCTGCGTCCCGAGCTCGCCTACAATGTCGGCGCCGTGATGCTGATATTCTTCTGGCTCACCCTGCGCGAAGCCTCCAGGCATCTCAGCGCCGCCTTCGTCGAGCGCCTCGAAGCCCGGCATCGGCTGGCGCTGCAGGCGACCCACGACTTCCTCACCGGCCTGCCGAACCGCGCCGCGTTTCTGCAGTCGCTCGCCACCATCGGCGGCAATTTCGCCATCATCGCGATCGATCTCGACGGCTTCAAACCGGTCAACGATCGCCACGGCCACAATGCCGGCGACGATCTGCTGCGCCAGGTCGCGGCGCGGCTGACCGACTGCGTCGGCGCCGGCGGCATCGCCGCGCGCTTCGGCGGCGACGAATTCATGCTGCTGAAGCCGGTCGCCGCCGGCGCGGACGGGCGCACCGAGGCGCTGGAGCTGGCGCGCAGGGCGGTGTTCGAGCTCTCGCTGCCGTATCGGCTGTCGGACCTGCCGGTGCGCATCGGCGCCAGCGCCGGCGTGCTCGTCGCCGACGGCGCGCTCGCCACCGGCGCGACGGCGCAATTGCTGGAGCGGGTCGACCGCGCCCTCTATGCCGCCAAGCGCGCCGGCGGGGCCACCGTCTGGTCGGACGCGGACGACGAGCCCGCCTACAGCGCGGCGGTCTAGACATCCGGCCGCGCACCTCTTGCCATTCGCGGCGCGCGCGCCAATCTCAGCTTCCCGCCGCAACGACAATCCGAAACAGCCGGAGCCCCGCATGACCGACGCCCCCTACACGCCGCCCAAAGTCTGGACCTGGGACAAGGAGAACGGCGGCCAATTCGCGTCGATCAACCGGCCCGTCGCCGGCGCGACGCACGACAAGGAACTGCCGGTCGGCCAGCATCCTTTGCAGCTCTATTCGCTGGCGACGCCGAACGGCCAGAAGGTCACGATCCTGCTCGAGGAACTGCTGGCGCTCGGCCACAGCGGCGCCGAATACGACGCCTGGCTGATCAGGATCGGCGACGGCGATCAGTTCGGTTCCGGCTTCGTCGCGGTCAATCCGAACTCCAAGATCCCGGCGCTGCTGGATCGCTCCGCCTCGCCGCCGATCCGCGTTTTCGAATCCGGCTCGATCCTGCTGTATCTCGCCGAGAAGTTCGGCGCGTTTCTGCCGAAGGATATTCCCGGCCGCACCGAGTGCCTGAACTGGCTGTTCTGGCAGATGGGTTCGGCGCCCTATCTCGGCGGCGGCTTCGGCCATTTCTACGCCTACGCGCCGGAGAAATGGGAATATCCGATCAATCGCTTCGCAATGGAGGTGAAGCGCCAGCTCGACGTGCTCGACCGCCGTCTGGCGGACAGCGAATATCTCGCCGGCGCGGACTACTCGATCGCCGACATTGCGGTGTGGCCTTGGTACGGCGGGCTCATCAACGGCGTGCTGTATAACGACAGCGCCACCTTCCTCGACGTCGGGAGCTACACCAACGTGCAGCGCTGGACCAAGGCGATCGGCTCGCGCCCCGCAGTGAAGCGCGGCCGCATCGTCAACCGCGTCACCGGCGACCCGGCGAGCCAGCTCCACGAACGCCACGACGCCTCCGACTTCGAGACGAAGACGCAGGACAAGATCGCCAAGGCGAAGTAATCAACCGCACCGCAACGTCATTCCGGGGCGCGCGCCAACGGCGCGCGAACCCGGAATCTCGAGCTGTTCTGTGCGCGGAATGCCACAACGTCGGGATTCCGGGTTCGCGAGCTACGCTCGCGCCCCGGAATGACGGTGCAACAATCTCGCACTACACGCCGTGGCGCGGCACCGTGACCTTGCCCTGCGTGGTGGCGATGCCCATCTCGAAACTGTCGGCGATGCGGCGGGCGCGGACGATGAATGCCGCGGCGATGTCCGGCGTGAACAGTTCACTGGCGGTGGCCTCGAACAACGCCAGCCAGCGGTCGAAATGCGCCGGCTCCAGCCCGAGCACCAGGTGCGGCCGCATCGGCCGGCCGCCGTAGCGCCCGGTCTTCAGCAGCATCGACGACCAGAAATCGGTGATCTGCGCGATGTGATGATCCCAGTCCTCGACCGCGCGGTCGAAGATCGGGCCGATCAGATCGTCGTCGCGGGCCCGCGTGTAGAACGTGCGCACCATCGTGGCGATCTCGGCTTCGGTGATTTCGTGCATCACCCGGATGTAGTGCGCGGCGCGGCCGCACTCAATACGGCGGCTCGAGCTTTGCGCGCTGCGCCTTCGCGGCCTCGGCCCACCAGGCGAGATCCTCGGCGAAGCGCGGGAACGCGCGGGCCAGCGATTTGCCGGCGTCGCCCGTCGGCCGACCGTCGGCGTCGAGCGTCTGCGCGATCGGACCGACCGCGAGCGTCGACGAGATCACCACCATGCCCATTTCACTGAGCGTGCCGTGCCACGCGGTCGCCGCACGCACGCCGGAGAGGCGCCCGGCCGAATAGCTCGCGATCGCCGCCGGCCGCCAGAACCATTCTTCGAGAAAATGATCGGTGAGGTTCTTCAAGCCGGGCTGCAGCCCCCAATTATATTCGCCGGTGACGAACACGAAGCCGTCCGCCGCGCGGATTTTCGCAGCCAGCGTTTCCATCGCAGCGGGCGCCTCGCCTTTCGGATATTCCTTGTACATCCGGTCGAGCATCGGCAGCCCGACCGCCTTGGCGTCGATCAGTTCGACATCGTCGCCGCGTGCACGCAGCTCCGCGACGATGTAGTTCGCGAGCCTGATGCCCATCCGGTCGGAGCGGTACGAGCCGTACAAAACCAGCAGGCGGTGGGCCATCGATCGGCTCCTTTGCAATGAAACGACAAACTCCGCGGCTCGACCCGTGCCACATCTACACGCGTTCGATCGGATCGCCGAGCCGGATCACTCCGCCCTCGCGAACGCGAGCAGTGAGGCCGCCGCGACCGCGCATCGCATTATAGCCGCCCGGCCCGAGCGTCTCTTCCATCCGGCTGCACGGCGCGCAATCCCCCGCGCCTTCGAGCAGCGCCGCGCCGATGAGAAACCGCTGTCCCTTCAGGGCCATGAGATTGACGCCCCGGGTGACGAAATTTCGACGCAAGAGATCGGGAGCGACATCGTCGCGGCCGAGGAAGGCCGCGACGGCGGCGAGATCTTCCGCTGCGATCAGTGTGACCTGCCGCGCGCCGTCCGAGGCGGTGCGATAACGATCGCCATCGATGCCGCGACCGGCGATCAGCGTCGCCTGCGCGGCGATCAGCACCGGCGCGCGGCGGGCCGGGCGCAGCCCGATCCAGTCGAGCCGTCCCGGCCGCATCGGTGCGGTCATCAGCCGGCCGAGCGGCGTATCTGCTGCGAAAGACTTCATCCGGTGCTGGACAAGGCCGCGCCCCGGCGATGGTTCCCGACGGTCAGGATGTCCGCCTCAGGTCTTCGGCGGTTTCGGCAGCGCCTGGGCGAAGCCGTTGTAGCAGGCCAGTCGCTCGTCCTCCTCCTTGGTCAGGCGGCAGTCGGAAACCGCCTTGGCGGGCTTCTGTTTGGCGCCGGGCTTCGGCGTCTTCGGCTTCGGCGGATAGATCGCGTCATAGCAGTCGAGCCGTTCCTTGCTGCCGTCCTCGATCTCGAGACAGCCCTGCAGCTGAGCCGCGATCGACGGCTTGCCGGCCGGATTGTTGGCACCGTTCCTGGCCGTCGCCTCGCCACGCGGCTTGACCTGCACCAGCGGCCGATCCCCGATCATCGGCGGCTTGCTCGGCGCCGTCGTGGTCTGCGCGAGCGCCGCGCTCGAAGCCAGCAGCGTCATCATGACAACCATCGTTCTCATCGAAATCCCCGTGGAAATGCGTGCGACCGGCGCAGCAGCGCCTTGCGGCAGTTGTTCAAAGACAATCGCTTCCTCAAATCCGAGCCCGGCAGCAACGTCAAGCGCATTGCCCGATGCTGCCCTGCGGTTTCCCACCGCAGGCCAGATCAGCGCAGCAATTGCGGCTTGTTTGCGGCGGAACCGGAACCGTCCCCGGCCGCGAGCCGCAGGTGGAAGGCGTGAGGTTTCTGCGATAATCAAGGCGCCATGAGAACCCTGCTGATCGCCTTTGTCGTCGTCACATGGCCGCTCGCCGCAACGGCGCAAGCGTTGCTCCAAGGATCGCCCCAGGGACTGTCCCAGCAGTCGTCCAGGGGATTGTCGCAGGACGGGCGTCCGACGAAGCCGCTCGCCGCCCCCGCCCCGAAGCAGAGCAAGACCAATCCCTGTGCCGCATTCGGCCCAGGCTTCGTCCAGGTCGAGGGCAGCGCGACCTGCGTCAGGCTCGGCGGAAGCATCGGCGTCGGCGTCGGCGTCGGTAGTAGCAGCCGGCGCTGATCGACGCTTAGGGGAACATTTATCACTGGCGCAGTTGTGACTGGCATGTGCACGGCGAATGCCGTGTGATTGCGAGATGACAGATTTGCGACAGATCGACTCGAACCCCACCAGCATCCCCGCCCGCTTGCAGAGCTGGCGGTTCGCGCCGCTCGCCGGGCTTGCGCTGCTGCTGGCCGGTCCCGGCATCGCAATCCAGCTCGACGTTCTGCCATTCTCCTACCGGATCCACGCTTTGCTGCTGGTCTCGGGGGTCTGCATCGGCCTGTGCCTGTGGGCCGGCGTGTCCTTCGCCGAGTTGGGATTCGGCAAGCCGCATCAATGGAGTCACTGGCTCGGCTGCGCGGCGGTCACACTCGCCATCGCCGCGGTGATGCTGCTGCAGACGCAGTTCTTCACCTTCGAGGCCAAGCCGCCGGCGTGGCTGAGCTTCGCGCCGTTCTATGTTCTGGTATCGAGCCCGTGCCAGGAAGTGGTGTGCCGCTCGATCCCGAAACTGATCACCGACAAGCTGTCGCGCGGCGGCTGGGCCTATGTGATGTATTCGGCGGCGATGTTCTCGCTGATCCACCTCTGCTACGGCGATCCGACGTTGCTGCTCAACACCTTCCTGCTCGGCGTGGTGTGGGGCGTTGCTTATCTGTGGATGCGGAACATCTGGCCGCTGATCGTCTCGCACGCCGCGATCGGCACGCTGGCCTTCGCGCTCGGGCTGGCCTGAGGGCCAACGCGCGAGATCGCGCGTCGTCCTCCCCTTCGTCTTGTCCCCTTCGTCTTGCCCTCGCCTGCGCGCGGCAAAGCCGCGATCAGATTTCGAGCTGGGTGCCGAGTTCGACGACGCGGTCGGTCGGGATCTTGAAGAAGGTCGTCGCCCGGGTCGCGTTCAGCGTCATGAAGGTGAACAGCCGCTCGCGCCACAACGCCATGCCCGGATTGAGACTCGGCACGAAGGTCTCGCGGCTGAGGAAGAACGAGGTCGACATCATGTTGAACTCGTGCCCGAACTGCTTGCACAGCGTCAGCGCCGCCGGAATGTCGGGGGTCTGCATGAAGCCGTAGCGGATGATCAGGCGATGGAAACCGTCGCCGATATCGGTCATGTGCACGCGCTCGCTGTCGGGCACATAGGGCGTGTCCGCGGTGGTCACGGTCGCCAGCACGACGCGCTGATGGACCGTCTGGTTGTGCTTGAGGTTGTGCAGCAGCGCCGGCGGCACCCCGTCGGTCGCGGCGGTCAGGAACACCGCGGTGCCGCGGGCCCGCGACACGTTGGGCCCGAGCGCGCGCAGCACCACGTCGAGCGGCACCGCCTGCTTCTTGAGCTGCTTGCGCACCAGCGCGCGGCCGCGCCGCCACGTCGTCAGCACCGTGAACGAGATGAAGCCGATGAACAGCGGGAACCAGCCGCCCTGCGCCACCTTGATGATGTTGGCGGCGAAGTAAGCGAAGTCGACCAGCAGCAGCGTGCCCGCCACGGCGATCACCAGCGCCATGTTCCAGCGCCACAACAGCGCCATCACGAATGCCACCAGAATGGTGTCGATCATCATCGTGCCGGTCACCGCGATGCCGTAGGCCGCCGCCAGGTTGCTCGACGACTGGAAGCCGATCACCAGCGCCATCACCGCGAAGTACAAGGTCCAGTTGGTGAACGGCACGTAGATCTGGCCCGCCTCCTCGCCCGAAGTGTGCACGATCGTCATCCGCGGCAGCAGGCCGAGCTGGATCGCCTGCCGCGCCACCGAGAAGGCGCCGGAGATCACCGCCTGCGACGCGATCACGGTAGCCAGCGTCGCCAGCGCGACCATCGGCATCACCATCCATTCCGGTCCCATCCGGAAGAACGGATTCTGGATCGCCGACGGATCGGCGATCAACAGCGCGCCCTGGCCGAAATAGTTCAGCAGCAGCGCCGGCAGCACCAGGCCGAACCAGCCCAGCCGGATCGGAAACCGGCCGAAATGGCCCATGTCGGTGTACAGCGCCTCGCCGCCGGTGACCGCCAGCACAACGGTGCCGAGCGCGTAGAAACTCATCAGCGGATGACGGATGACGAATTCGATCGCGAAGGTCGGACTGATCGCCTCCAGCACTTCCGGCGCACGGACGATGTTGGCGATGCCGAGCAGCGCCAGCGTGACGAACCACATGCACATCACCGGGCCGAACAGGCGGCCGACCAGCCCGGTGCCGCGGGACTGGATCGCGAACAACCCCGTCAGCACCACCGCGGTGATCGGCACGACATACGCTTTCAGGTCGGGCGTCACGACCTCGAGGCCCTCGACCGCGCTGAGCACCGAGATCGCCGGCGTGATCATGCTGTCGCCGTAGAACAGCGCCGCAGCGATCACGCCGAGCAGCATCAACGGATAGTGCACGCGCCGCCCGCGCGTCAGCTCGGTCACCAGCGCCAGCAGCGCGAGGCTGCCGCCTTCGCCGTGGTTGTCGGCACGCATGATGAGGATCACGTATTTCACCGTGACCAGCAGCATCACCGTCCAGAACACCAGCGACAACACGCCGAAGATGTTCTCCGGCGATACCGGGATCGGATGATGACCGGCGAAAGTCTCTTTCATGGCGTACAGCGGGCTGGTGCCGATGTCGCCGAAGACGACGCCGACTGCGCTGACCAGCAGCCCGACGCTGTTCTTGTGCCGGCTCATGCGTGCCCCCTGGCCGAGGTCGACCGGTCGACGGCGACGACAGGCGCGCGGCGCGCGCAGACGCCGGTCCAGGAGCAATCGCGCATCGCCCAGGCGATTCGGCCGGAATCCTGGTCCGGCCCCATGCTTCTGTTCATATCGGCAACGCCCCGTTGTTGACCCGGATCAGACAGCTGACTTCGCCGACCGCTCCCAGCCGTGATCCAATCATCGATTCGATACAAGAATTCTGCGCCGAACAGAATCGCGCCGGCCCCTGGAGCGGGATCCGGCGACGTGGATACCGGTCGGCTTGAAGAAAACGCGACAAATCAAGAATCTGGATCTCCAGTTCGGTTTTGTCGGACCGGAATTGCCCTAGAAGCAAAGGTTGGTCACGAGCCTTCCCTGCTTGTCCTTGATCGCGAACTGGCAATTCGCCCGCTTCAGCGCCGCAGCGGCATCGGCGTTGCCGAGCGCGGCCGCCTTTTCGTAGAACGCTTTTGCAGCGCCCGAATCCTGTGTGCCGCCGCGCCCGCTCTGCGCAAAGGCCCCCATCCGCTCGAGCGCAGCCGGGTGGCCCTGGGCGGCCGCCTTCTCGAACAGCGCACGCGCGGCGACGTCGTCTTTCGGCCCCCCGACTCCCTCCGCCAGCATCATGCCGAGCTGATATTGCGCTTCGGCGTTGGTGTCCGCCCCCTTGGCCAGCAGTGCACGGGTTTTTCCGGCATCCGCCGGTGCACCGCCGCCCAGCGCTGCGAGATTGCTGACGCCGCGCGGATTGCCGGCCTCGGCTGCGCGCTCGAACAATTGCCGGGCCTTGGCGTCGTCCCTGGCGACGCCGGCGCCGGACGCATAGGCGACCCCGAGCTCGACCATGGCCGATGTGCTGCCCTTGTCGGCCGCCTTTCGAAACGCGGCGATCGCCTCCGCCGGCTGCTTGTTGGCCGCATAGGCCCGCCCCAGCGCATAGATCGCGCGACGCGAACCGGCGGCGTTGCGGCAATATCGGATTGCTGTCTCGACGTCGGCCGGCGCGATCTCGGCGACGCCCCTGACGCCGGCAGGCTTGTCCGGGTCAGCCGGATCGGCGGCGATACGGTCACACAGCACCAGGTCGGCGGATTGCGCCCGCGCCGGCGCGGCGGTGACCGGCAGCAGCAAGGTCGCAACGAATCCGCCGGCGATTCCCCGAGCGATCCAACGCGCGCCGCCTGCACATCTCGTCATCGGCTTCCTGCCCCCTTGCGCCCTGGTTGCTTCGTCGCGGCTGCCGATCCGGCTGCTGACGTCGTCCTATACGCCCGTCGGCTCGCCCCGTTCCTCGCCGCGACCATGGCGGGAGCCGCGGCGGCCGGCAAATCCCGTCCCCCGGATAACAGAAGAACGCGCCGCCCCCAACTCGACATCGGTCCGACAATAGCATCATCCCGGTCTCCGGGAACCAAGGCTGCCGCCGCTCGTTCAAAACGCATGCGTCACGAGGGACGACGGTAATGACAATTCTGAAATGGGCCCTGATCTTTCTGGTGATCTCGGTCATCGCCGGCATCTTCGGCTTCACCGGCATTTCCGCCGCCTCCGCCGATCTGGCCCGGATCCTGTTCTACATCTTCGCGGTGATCTTCATCATTCTGCTGATCCTCGGATTCACGATCTTCCGATCGTAGCGGCGACGGCGTGACGCAGCCCTGCGGTCCGAGATGACGCAGGGCTGCCATGAACTGCGGATTGAATTGATCTGCCGCAATCGCCCCGGGGTTGGTATCGACCAAGGTCTCGGGCGTCCTGCCGATTCAATATTGCATTGCAGCATCGGCTCAACTAGGTATTCCCCAACAAACCCGGGGCGGTCGATGAGCGAAGACTGGAATACGAAGTATGGCGTGCGCCGCGTGCGGCGCGATCCTCCCACGCTGGAGGAGGCGATTTTTGCCGCCATGGGTATCACCGACGATCTGGAATCGCAGGCCGAGATTGCCGCGTCGCTGATGGGGCTGCCGGTCGAGCAGGTGCAGGGCGAAGTCCGCAAGGCCGGCCGTGCCGCCGCGCGCACGACCCGGGTGATCACCGGCGAACAAGGCAGCCAGCGTTCGGTGGTCGTCGAGCGGCGTGTGTCGCGCCGGGTGATCGGCAACGACAAGCGCGTCTGAGCGACGGACGACGCGCCGGGCGTGCAGACCGCCTCGGCTTTCGAGTAGTCGCTTTCGAGTAGTCGATAGACAGAACAAGAAAACGCCGCGGGCATCAGCACGCGGCGTCGGCATTTTCAGAGTCGCATTCCACAGCGGCGTTCGGAATTCAGATTCTGAAATCCGAACAGGGCTCAGGCGGCGCGGTTGATACCCGACATTCTGAGAAACAGATTCCAGCACGCCTGATTGAAATCGATCAGCGCACTCGCAGCGCCGGCCGGGATTTCGATCGTCGGCTGGCTGCCGGGCGCTGCTTGCTGCTTGAGATCGATCGTGCCGGTCGACTCGCCCTGCCGGAACGTCAGGTGGGCGCCGAACTTGTTGGCCAGCGCGCGCATCGCCTGATTCTGCGATCCGGTGGTGATGCGTAGATTCTCGTAGCCGAGCGACCGCGCCACCTCCATCAACTGCTTGAACAGGATGCTGCCGATGCCCTTGCGCCGCAGATGGGCCTCGACGCTGAAGGCGATCTCGGGCAGCGAGTCGGTCGACAGGTCGGGCTGATGCAATTCGGCCGCCGCATGGACCATGCCGTCCTCGGCGAAATAGGCGATGATGATGGTGCCGTCGCCGCCGCACTTCATGGCGTAGCGGTCGATGAAACCCTCGTCGGCATAGCCGTTGAACCGGTCACGCCGGCTCTCGGCATCCAGCCGCAGCATGTGGTCCCGGAGCAGCGGCAGTTCCTGGTTGATCAGCGACCTGATCGTCCCTTTGGAACCGGTGAGATCGGCGATGAGTGCGTCGTACATAGATTCACATCTCCTCTGGGGACGGCCCTCAAGGAGGCGTTCGATTCCCTAGACCGAAAGTATATTGTGCGACGCACAATTAATTTCAAGATCAAATGGCGGGCACGCCAGGGAAACGACTGGCGCACCGCCATCGAACTTCGCGAAAAAGGTATAATTCCAAGCCGCTTAACAAACCTTGAGCGAGCGCAAATTGACGCAGCAAGACGGTGTTGTTGCACCGCACTCTAGGGATCATACGGAGCCCTAGCTCCTCGTAAAAAGGTATCAAAGAACCATCTGCGTCTGGGTGATCATCGCGACCAGCCGCCCCTCTTCGGTCTCGATCCGGGTTTGCCAGACCTGAGTCCGCCGCCCCCGATGCACCGGCGTCGCAATCGCGCGGACGGAGGTTCCCGCTTTGGCTGCGGCGATGAAATTGGTCTTGCTCTCGAGCGTGGTGGTGCCCTTGGCGTCGGCCGGCAGGTTGACGAAGGTCGCCGCGGCGCCGACCGTATCCGCCAGCGCCATCACTGCCCCGCCATGGATCGCATCGCCGAGCGTGCACAGCTCCGGGCGCACCAGCATGGTGGCGACCACCCGATCGGGCCCGGCCTCGACGAAACTGACGCCCATCAGGGCCGCAAACGGCAACGGTCGCGAATTGATCAGGTCGAGCGGCGTCATCATCCCTCCTTGCGGCCCGCATTCTCGCCGAGGGCGGCGCGGGCTCGGTGTGCGTCTGCAAGCGTTCGGCGGATCGTGCATGACGATCCGCCGAACGCAATTACCTGTCAGGTCATGCGCTAACCGGCTCGACGCCGCACCATTCGGCGATGAACAGCGCGGTCGCCTTGGTGGATTGCCGCAGAGAGGCGAGATCGACATACTCGTTGAAGCCGTGCATCGCCGCGCCGCTGGCGCCGAAGCACAGGCTCGGAATATTGTAGTTCAACCCGTAGAACCGCGTATCGGTCAGCGCGGTGAAAACCAGATCCGGCGTCGCCCCGCCATAGACGGCGTCATAGGCCTTCCCGAACGCGGCTTCCGGCGCAGCGGAGTCTTTCAGCTCGTAGCCCTCGGAGAGGAAGCCCGACCACTCCACCTGCGGCGGATTGTTCGACAGGAAGCGATGATCCCTCGCCGCGGCTGCGACGCAGGCGAGGATCTCGGCCTGATGATCGGCGACCGACCAGCCCGGCAGGATCGCGATGCGGCAGTCGACGTCGCACCAAGCCGGGACGCTGGACGCCCAGTCGCCGCCCTTGATGATGCCGGGGTTGAAGTTGATCGGATGCACGACGCTCTTGAAGTGAGGATCGCCCGCGGCGCGCTTGTTCCAATCCTCTTCGAGCTTCTCCAGCGCGTGAATCAGATGATAGGCCGCGGTGATCGCGTTGGAGCCGGAGCCGGCTTCGAACACGTGCACTGGAAATCCGCGCACTTTCAGACGAAACCAGATCACGCCGACCTGCGAGCGCACCATCTTTCCATCGGTCGGCTCCGGAATGAAGCAGCAGTCGGCGCGATAGCCGCGCTGCAGCGTCGACAACGCGCCGACGCCGGTGCTCTCCTCCTCGATCACCGACTGAAGGTGAATCCGCCCGGTCGGCGTCAGCCCTGCGGCCTTGATCGCGTCCAGCGCGTACAGCGCGCCGATCGTGCCCGATTTCATGTCGCAGGCGCCGCGGCCGTACATCCGGCCGTCCTTGATCACCGGCGAGAACGGCGGCGTGTCCCACATCTCCAGCGGCCCGGCCGGAACGACATCGCAATGTCCCTGCAGGATCAGCGACCGGCCCTGATTGTTGGCCGGGCGATAGGTGCCGACCACCGTGCGCGCCTTGGAGAAATCATGCTCGATCGGCCCGAAGCCGCGCAGATCCTTGAGGTCGTCGACATTGATGTGCCAGTCGTCGACCTCGTAGCCGCGTTGCCGGAGCAGATCGGCGATCATGTCCTGACAGGGACCCTCGGCACCCCGCGTACTCGGGATCGCGACGAAATCGCGCGTGGTGGCCAGTTGTGCGTCGAAGCCGGCATCGACAGCATCGAGAATTCGGCGGTGAAGGTCGGACACGCTCATGCGGCGGCTGCTCCATTGTTGTTGTTCGATCCGGCGGCCGCGATCAAACCACAGATTGCCGGAATTTGCAGACAGTTTGGCCGGGCGTCCGAATCAAGCCATCGTTGCGCTCGGCGCATAAGGGAGATCAGATGTCCGACGTTGGTGAAGTCCGCCCGCTTCGTTTCGCGATAATGCTGACGAGCGCCGTCACGCTGCTGACGCTCGCCGCGCCGGCGGCCGCGCAGCAACAGGTGTCGCGCGAGCAGGACATCGTCGATTTGCGGCTCGGCCAGAAGATTCAGGTCGACGACGGTTCGTGCCCGAACGGGCAGATCAAGGAAGTCATGGGCGCCACGCTCACCACGGCGGGCGTGACCTCGACGCGCAAATGCGTTCCGCGGCTGCAGCGGCGTTAGGTCGGTGGCTTCGGAGACCGAGGTGTCGTGATCGTCGTCTGGAGCGGTTCATTGTTTGATTGAAGCGATATGTCCCTTGCCAGATGCACTGACTCCTCATCCTGAGGAGCCCGGCGAAGCCGGGCGTCTCGAAGGATGGGGCGACGCATGATGGCCAGCGGCGCATGGTTCGAGACGGCGCTTCGCGCCTCCTCACCATGAGGTTGTGCATGCGGCTAGGATCCCTGAACGCCAGCGCTGATTCCATCGGAAGCAGAACGGCTCTAGTCGGCCGGATCGAACATGCATTGCAGCGCCGGCTTCGCGATCAGCGTGAAGGTCGCGCTGATCTGCGACTGCTTGGCCGGGGGCACCCATTCGCTCTGGATCGTCGGCACGCCGCTCTCGCGCATTCCGCGCAGCAGCGCCTCGCGCAGGTCACTATCCGGGACCGCCGCGGCGGCGTGATCGTGCAGACAGCCGCACACGGCGCGCGGATGCGTCCAGCGTCCGGCCATATGCGCGGTGCACTGGCGGATGAACTCGATCCGCGGATCCTGGACATTCAGCAGCGAGCGGGTCTGCGCCTGTGCGCCGGTTCCAGTCAGCAACGACGCACCGAGCACGATTGCGGCGCCGCCGCAGACCAGCGGCCACCGGCCGACACGAGAAACCTTCACGTCGACAATTCTCACCTGGCCGCAACGAGGATGGGCGTGACCGCTTGTGCAATCGGCGAGCCGAGATCGGACGAACCGGAACCGAAGCCGATATAGGAAAAGGCCCCGACTCCCGGCAGAGCACCTTGCGAAGAGCCGGCGACCGAGGGGCCGGCCACGACGAAGGCACAAGCGAGGATCAGGCTCAGGGTTCGCATCACGTATCTCCGTACCGGACGTCGGCGGCAACCGCCGCCTCTGTTGAGCGCTTGATAACCAAGGGCGGTTTCCGGATGTCTGCGTTCAAACGGAAAATGGTTTCGTCGCCGGGCCGAATTGTTTCGTCGCGAGCGAGGCGACGAAACACAATGGCGGGCTCAGCCTCGTTCGACAGTTCCGCCGACGCGTTTTTTGACCGCCGCCGGCCCCCTGCCCAAGTTGCAGCGGCATGCCATCAAATTGTCATCCGCAACGATTAGTGCGTATCCGGGTCGGGCGAGCGTCTCAATGCCGCAGCGCCCGGCGGCGGGCGGTCGATTTGCCCGATGTGCAGATTGTATTAAACTTGTTTCCATCGCGTACTTGGTACGAACGGCGCCGGTCGATAGAGAAGCGCCGACAGCGTGTCGAGGCATTCATGGTGCCGACCGACACGACGACCTGCCCGGGCCGATTTCACGCGAATAATGCGCGGCTCGAGACGACCGACCCCAGACATCACCGCATCGACGCCCGGCGGCGGCCCGCAACAATTCCGGGCGATGCGCGTTAATTAGGCTTAGTGGAGGAGCGCAGATGAAAACCGACGCGCGCGTGCCGAGCGTGACCGCACCCGGCGAACAGCCCGTTGCAGGTGGTATCACTGCTGCTGTCACCAGGATCCGCAATGTCGGATCGCCGGGAGAAATGGCGCTGCAGAACCTGTTCGGTCACCCGGCGACCCAGTCCATTCCCCAGGGCCTGGTCCGGCTGGTGGGCTATCGGGATCCGGCGGGTCCGGCGGTGACGAACCGCCCCTTCACGACGCAATCCCGCTAGGTCCCGGCGGGAGGTGTAAGGCGCAGACGAAGCAGCGGAGCGACAGCATCTGCCGCTCCGCTGGCAAATCGACCCGATGACTTGAAACAGCCGGCTTGCAAGAAGCCGACTCGCAAAAAGCCGACTATTTGAAAAAGTCGCTGCACTTCTGGACGGCGGGGTCAGCGGCGCCCCACGGCATGATCGGCACCGACGAGGTCGAGTTCTTCGGCGAGCCCTCGACCAGCCGGTCCGAGTAGACCATGTACACCAGCACGTTGCGCTTGGCGTCGCAGCCGCGAACGATCTGCATCTTCTTGAAGAACATCGAGCGCCGCTTGCTGAACATGTCGTCGCCCTGTTCGAGCTTGTCCTTGAACCGGATCGGACCGATCTGACGGCACGCCAGCGAGATGTCGGAGACTTCGTCCGCCAGGCCGAGCCAACCCTTGAAGCCGCCCCGCTCCGGCACGGTGAAGTGACAGGCGACGCCCTGGATCTCCGGGTCGTCGATCCCGTAGGTCGCCAGCTTGTCGTTGGGGCTGAGCAGCTTGAACACCGTCGAGCGACGGAAGATCAGATCGGGATCCTCCGCGGCGCCGGCCGGCGCGCTGGCCAGAGTGGTCACTGCCAGCGCGGCAAGCGCAGCGCATGTCAGGCGGGTCACAAGCGATCTGTGGCGAGGTCTCATCGAAATCTCCGTAAGCAGGCTGCCAGCCATGTGGGGGGCGACGAACCGTTGTGAAAGATGCCGGCGTCCTTCGACTCTCGTTTAACCTCCTGTGAAGCTTTTTTGTTAGGCTTGATTCAACTGCGCGGGAATACCGCGACGATGCTGGTGAATGAGTTTCGCGGTTGCGACACTCATCTGAGATCGCTCAAGAGATTCGAGGACCACCGCGTGCGCCTGGAACAATCTTCAATCTCGCGCGGAGACGCTCCGCGAGCCGTGCAGAACAATCTCGGCCCCGGCTTGCTCTCCAAAGCCGCCTGGCGCGCCGGGATCCTGACGGCGGCGAGCGTGTTCGCGCTGTCCTCGGAGGCCCACGCTGCGAGCTGGTGGTGGCCCGAGGACGACGAAGCGGTCTACATCCCGGCGCAGCCGGCGCCCAAGCGGTATCAACGGAAGCAGCCGCGTCTCGACACCCGGCAGCATAAGCTGCTCGAAAAGCCGACCGCCAAACCGCAGGGGCCGCTGGTGATCTCGATCTCGATCGATCAGCAGAAGCTCCGCGTCTACGACGCCAACGGCGTCTTCGCCGAGACGCCGGTCTCGACCGGGATGCGCGGCCATTCCACGCCGATGGGCGTGTTCAGCGTCATCCAGAAAAACAAATGGCACCGCTCCAACATCTACAGCGGCGCGCCGATGCCCTACATGCAGCGCATCACCTGGTCGGGGATTGCGCTTCATGCCGGCGTCATTCCGGGCTACCCGGCCTCGCACGGCTGCATCCGCATGCCGAACTCGTTCGCCATGAAGATGTGGGGCTGGACGAGGATGGGCGCCCGCGTGATCGTCACGCCCGGCGACATCACGCCGACCAATTTCACCCACGCTTTGCTGGCGACCAGGCGCACGCCGCCGATGGACGCGCCGATGGCCTCCGATCCGCCGAAGCCGAGCGTCTCGTCGAAATCCGACAAGGCCGCTGCGGCCGAGCCGGCCGGCGCCCCGGCTGCCGGTCTGCATCCGGAACTGCGTGCCGGCATCCTGCTCGATACCCCCCGGCCGGTGAAGACCGCCGACGCCAGCGCGGCGGACCGCAGCGCAGCGCTCGTGCTGTCCGACTCGCACGCGCAGGGAACCTCCTCGCCAGAACCGATGCCCGCGCTGAGCACGGCCAATGCCGAGGCGCACGCCGAGGCGACGGCGGGCGCGATCGCCGCCGACGAGGCCGCGGAGCAGACCGCGAGCGTCGCCAAGAATGTGGCTGACGCGACCAAAGCGCAGCCGGACGCCGGCGACCCGGCGACGACTGCCGCGGTTGCGCCCCCGGGCCCACAACCCGCCCACCTATCGAGCCCGCCCGCGACCGAAAAAACGCCTTCTTCCAAAGAGAAGGCGCCGGACGTTCAGTCTGCGGATAAGGTCGGCGGCGCCCCCAATGCCGACAGCGAAAGCACCAGCCCCGACAAGGATCAGTCTCGCGTCAGTGATCCGGACGCGGCGCCGGCGGCGGAATTGCCGGCGGCCAAGCGCGGCGGCGGCCAGATCGCCGTGTTCGTCAGCGGCAAGGACAAGAAGCTCTACGTCCGGCAGAACATGACCCCGCTGTTCGACGTTCCGGTCGAGATCGCGGCCGGCGAGCGCCCGCTCGGCACGCACGTGTTCACCGCCGAACTGGCGAAGGACGACGGCATCCGCTGGACGGTGGTGTCGCTGCCGGCCTCCCGACGGGCCAGTGATTCGAGCGATTCCCGCCGTTCAAAGAAGGCTTTGCCGACGCCGGTGAAAGCATCGCAGGAAACAGACGGTCCGGCCGCGGCGCTGGATCGTCTGACGATTCCCCCGGAGGCGATGGCGCGAATCACCGAAGCGGTCACGACCGGCGCATCGCTGATCATCTCCGATCAGGGCATCACCGCGAGCGGCGAAACCGGCCGGGGGACCGATTTCATCATCGGCCTTCGGTAGCCCGGTCCTCCGCCTCCGCCGCTGCGCGGTCCTGCCCGATTTCGCCCGCCGACCGCTGTGCGTCTGCAGGCGTTCGAATCTGCGGGCAACTCGACGCGGGGGCCGAATAACCGTTGCCCGGACCGGTTTTCTGCCTCTAGTTTGACGGCAAAATGCGCGCGCTTCTGCCGTTTCGGCACGTTGCGCTGGCGGCAGACGACGGCGGAAGGACACAGACATGCGGATAGCAACGGGTCTCCTGGTCGCGAGTGCGGTCTCATTGGCTGCAGCCGGCGCAGCCTGGTCGCAGGCGGCGCCGAAGACCACCGGGGCGACCGCACAGCCGGCGCCGCAACAGGCCGCGCCCGCCCCCGCCCCCGCGCCCGCCAAACAGGCCTGTGCCAATCCCGACGCGATCGGCGTCGGCCGCGTGGTCGAGATCGACACCACGGGCGGCCCGGGCTTCGGATTCGAGCATTTCAAGCAGCTCGACTTCCTGCGCGACAAGGAGGTCGTGCTCACCTTCGACGACGGCCCGTGGCCGGGCAACACGCCGGCGGTGCTGAAGGCGCTGGCCGATCACTGCACCAAGGCGATCTTCTTCCCGATCGGCAAACACGCCACCTATTATCCGGAGATCCTCAAGCAGGTCGCGGCGGCCGGGCACACCATCGGCTCGCACACCTGGTCGCACGCCAACCTCTCGAACAAGAAGCTGAGCGAAGACCAGCGCAAGGACGAGATCGAGAAGGGCTTCGCCGCCGTGAAATGGGCGCTCGGCGCCGCGCCGTCGCCGTTCTTCCGCTTCCCGGCGCTGCGGCATCCGCCCGAAATGGTCACCTATCTCGGCACCCGCAACGTCTCGATGTTCTCCTGCGATCTGGACTCGTTCGACTTCAAGGCGCGCAAGCCGCAGCAGGTCGTCGACACCGTGATGACCAAGGTCGACAAGCTCGGCAAGGGCATCATCCTGATGCACGACTTCCAGAAGAGCACCGCCGAGGCGCTGCCCGAATTGCTGCGGCGCCTGAAGGAAGGCGGCTACAAGGTCGTGCAGATGAAGGCCAAGGCGCCGGTCGTGACGATGGCCAAATACGACGACGAACTCGCCAAGAGCAACGCGTTGCCGACCGTCAGTTCCCGTCCGGTAAGCTCCGTCGTCCAGACCATCTCCGAGTGATCGGACACCGCTTGCGCTGTTGTCCTCTGGAGACCCGATGACGGGCGCGCCGGCGCTGCGAATCGAAGGCTTCGTGATCGTCTCCGCCGAGGGCCATCTCGCGGACGCCTCCGGCATGATGCCGGAAGCGTTGAAATTCCCGGGCGACCAGCGGTTCTTTTCGGAGGCGCTCGACCGCGCCGCGCTGATCGTCCACGGCCGCAATTCGTTCGAGGACCAGCCGAACTCGCCGAAGCGCAAGCGGCTGCTGGTGACACGGCAGATTGCGAGCCTTGCGCCCGACGAAGCCAACCCCAATGCGGTGCGCTGGAATCCTGCAGGCGCATCGTTCGAGCAGGCCTGCGCGCACATCGGCGTGCAGTCCGGCATGGTCGCGATCATCGGCGGGCCGGACGTGTTCGCGATGTTCTTCGATCGCTACGATACGTTCTGGCTGTCGGAAGCGCCGCGGGTGCGTCTGCCCGGCGGCGAGCCGTGCTTTCCCGGCGTGCCCGCGCGAACGCCGCAACAGCTTCTCGCCGCCCATGGCCTCACAGCGGCGGATCGGATCCTGCTCGACGCCGACCATGATGTCGGCGTCACCCCGTGGCGTCGGACTAAATAGTCACACGACAGGCACAAGCTCATGGCAAAGAGGCGCGAAGCGCCGTCTCGAACCATGCGTCACGGGCCCTGCGTCGCCGCATCCTTCGAGACGCCCGGCTTCGCCGGGCTCCTCAGGATGAGGAGTCCGTGTATCTGGCAACGGCCATATCGCTTCAATCAATCGATGAGCCGCTCTAAACCTCGGTGTGGGTCGACTCGACGTTGCGAGCGCCGCGACCGATGCCGGCGATGATGAACAATCCGCCGATCAGCGACAGGTTCTTCAGCGCGAGGTTCATGTTGATCTGCGCGTCGGCGCCGGCCTGGTTCCAGAAATCATGGTAGTAATAGATCTTCGTTGCAACGAACAGGATCAGGACCAGCGAGAAGAACCGCGCGCCGAAGTTCAACGCGATCATCAGACCGCACACCAGTTCGGTGACGCCGGCCGCGATCGCCAGCATCTGCGCGAACGGCATGCCGCCGGCCAGCCCCTCGAGCTGTGACGTGTAGGTCGCCAGCATCTCCGGAATGACGATCTTCTGCGTCATCTGAGTGGTCGCGGCGACGTCGAGCAGCTTGCTGGCTCCGGAGAAGATGAACAGCACGGAAAACAGGAAGCGCCCGAGAGCGATGAAGGCAGGCATTTTCGACCCCACTGGCAACGGAAAAAGCGGCGCAGACGCGCCGCAAGTATGAGGGGTCGACTGACGCTTTTCAAACGGTCAAATGATGGCGCGAAGTCTTACGCACCACGACGAGCCCGTTTAGGGCCAGGTGATACCCGCTTGCGTCGGTCAACGCGTCGGAAAAATACGCTCAGCCGAACAGCGTCCGCTGAGTCCGCCCTGCCCGTTCCTGCGCCTCGACCACCGCAACGGCCGTCATGTTCAGGATGCCACGCGCGGTCACCGACGGCGTCAGGATATGCGCCGGCCGCGCCGGCCCGATCAGGATCGGCCCTACCGGCAACGCGTCGCCCAGCACCTTGATCATCTGGTAGGCGACGTTCGCGGTATCGAGATTCGGCATGATCAGCACGTTGGCGCCGCCTTCGAGCCGGGAATGCGGCAGGATCAGTTCGCGCGCACTTTGCGACAGCGCGGTGTCGCCCTGCATTTCGCCGTCGGCCTCGATCTCCGGATGCCGCTCGGCGAGGATCGCCGTGGCGCGCCGCATCTTCATCGACGAGTCGGTCGGATAGCTGCCGAAATCCGAATGCGACAGAAATGCGATCCGCGGCTTGATGTTGAAGCGCTGGACGTGGACTGCGGCGAGCGCGGCCACCTCGGCCAGTTCCTCCGCGGTCGGATTGGGCCGCACCTGGGTGTCGGCGATGAAGATGGCGCCCTTGCTGGTGATCAGCAGCGCCAGCGCCGCGTAGTCCGAAACGCCGGGCAGCGAGCCGATCACGTCACGCACATGACGCAGATGATTCATGTAGCGGCCGTCGAGGCCGCAGATCATCGCATCGGCCTCGCCGCGCGCCACCGCGAGCGCGGCGATCACGGTCGAATTGGTGCGCACCACCGTGCGCGCCGCGGCCGGCGTCACGCCGGCGCGGCCGGCGATGTCGATATAGGACTGCACGTAGGAACGGTAGCGCGGATCGTCCTGCGGATTGACCAGGTCGAAATCCTCGCCGGGCTTGATCGACAGGCCGGAGCGCTTGATCCGCGCCTCGACCACCGAGGGCCGCCCGACCAGGATCGGCCGCGCCAGCTTTTCCTCGAGGATCACCTGCACGGCGTGCAGCACGCGCTCGTCCTCGCCCTCGGCGTAGATCACCCGCACCGGCTGCGTCTTCGCCTTGGCGAACAGCGGCTTCATCACCAGGCCGGAGCGGAACGCGAAGCGCTCGAGCTGGGCGTAGTAATCGTCGAACGAGGTGATCGGCCGGGTCGCGACGCCGGAATCCATCGCCGCCATCGCCACCGCGGGCGCGATCCGCAGAATCAGCCGCGGATCGAACGGACTCGGGATCAGCGATCCCTCGCCGAAGCCGAGCACTTCGTCGGTGTCGAGGCTGCCCGCCACCGGATCGGCCGGCGGATCGCGCGCGAGCTGGGCGATCGCATCGACCGCGGCGATCTTCATCTCTTCATTGATCGCGGTGGCGCCGACATCGAGCGCGCCGCGGAAGATGTAGGGAAAGCACAGGACGTTGTTGACCTGGTTCGGAAAGTCCGAGCGTCCGGTGCAGATCAGCGCGTCGGGACGCGCCTTGCGAACCTCGTCCGGCATGATCTCCGGCGTCGGATTGGCGAGCGCCATCACCAGCGGCTTGTCGGCCATCTGCTTGACCATCTCGGGGGTCAGCACTTTCGGGCCGGAGAGACCGAGAAATACGTCGGCGCCGCCGATCACGTCGGCGAGCGTCCGCTTGTCGGTCTTCTGCGCATAGACCTCTTTCCAGCGGTCCATCAGCACGTTGCGGCCTTCGTAGACGAGGCCTTCGAGGTCGCAGACCCAGATGTTCTTGCGCTGCGCGCCGAGCGACACCAGCAGGTTCAGACAGGCCAAGGCCGCGGCGCCGGCGCCAGCGGTGACGATCTTGATCTCGCTGAGCTCCTTGCCCTTCAGCAGCAGCGCGTTCTTGACCGCGGCGCCGACGATGATCGCAGTGCCGTGCTGATCATCGTGAAACACCGGGATCTTCATGCGCTCCTTGAGCTGCGCCTCGATCTCGAAACACTCCGGCCCCTTGATGTCTTCGAGATTGATGCCGCCGAAGGTCGGCTCCAGCGCCGCCACCGTCTCGACCACGCGCTCGACCGTGTCGGCCGCGATCTCGATGTCGAACACGTTGATGTCGGCGAACTTCTTGAACAGGACCGCCTTGCCCTCCATCACCGGCTTGGAAGCGAGCGGACCGATATTGCCGAGACCGAGCACCGCGGTGCCGTTGGTGACCACGGCGACCAGATTGCCGCGCACCGTGAGCGAGGCCGCCTGCGCCGGATCGGCAGCGATGGCGTTGCACGCGGCCGCGACGCCCGGCGTATAGGCGAGCGCGAGGTCGCGCTGGTTGGCCAGCGGCTTCGACGCGTGCACTTCGAGTTTGCCGGGCCGCGGCAGCCGGTGATAGGCCAGCGCCGCGGTTTGCAGGTCTTCGGTATTGGACGCCATGAATTCTCCCGGCAGCTTCGTCGGCACTTGGATCGTCGACTCGGACGTCCTCAGCTTTCCGGCAGATTGAGACGGATGTGCAACTCACGCAACTGCTTCGGCGCCACCTGAGACGGCGCGCCCATCAGCAGGTCTTCGGCGCGCTGGTTCATCGGGAAGAGCGAGATCTCGCGCAGATTGTTGGTGCCGCACAGCAGCATCACGATGCGGTCGACGCCGGCCGCCATGCCGCCATGCGGCGGCGCGCCGTACTGGAAGGCGCGATACATGCCGCCGAAGCGGTCGATCACTTCCTGTTCGCCGTAGCCCGCGATCTCGAACGCCTTCACCATCGCCTCGGGGCGATGGTTGCGGATGCCGCCCGACGCAATCTCGTAGCCGTTGCAGGTGATGTCGTACTGGAACGCCTTGATCGTCAGCGGGTCCTGATTGACCAGCGCGTCCATGCCGCCCTGCGGCATCGAGAACGGGTTGTGCGAGAAGTCGACCTTCTTGTCGTCCTCGTTGTACTCGTACATCGGGAAGTCGACCACCCAGGCGAGCGCGAACTGATCCTTGTCGATCAGGTTCAGCTCCTCGCCGACCTTGGTGCGCGCCAGCCCTGCGAACTTGACGAACTTGGCCGGATCACCCGCGACGAAGAACGCGGCGTCGCCGGCCTTGAGGCCGAGCGCCACGCGGATCGCCTCGGTGCGCTCCGGGCCGATATTGTTGGCGAGCGGACCACGGCCGACAATATTGGGACTAACCTCCTTGTATGTTCCTGGTATCTCTTTGCCAGATCCATCCACTTCGACTTCCATCTGGGCCGCTGGCTCACTCCACATGATGTAGCCGAGGCCCGGCTGGCCTTCGCCCTGCGCCCAGGAGTTCATCCGGTCGCAGAACGCGCGGCTGCCGCCGCCCGGACCGGGGATCGCCCAGACCTGGTTGCGCTCCTCCTCGAGCATCCGCGCGAACACCTTGAAGCCGGAGCCGCGGAAATGCTCGGAGACGTCCTGCATCTCGATCGGATTGCGCAGGTCCGGCTTGTCGGTGCCGTACTTTCGCAGGCTTTCGAAATAAGGAATCCGCGGCCACGACTTTGTCACAGGTTTGCCTTTGGCAAAATCCTCGAACACGCCGGTAATCACGGGCTCCATGGCGGCGAAAACGTCGTCCTGGGTGACGAAGCTCATCTCGACATCGAGCTGATAGAACTCGCCCGGCAGCCGGTCGGCGCGCGGATCTTCATCGCGGAAGCACGGCGCGATCTGGAAGTAGCGATCGAAGCCCGACATCATCAGCAGTTGCTTGTACTGCTGCGGCGCCTGCGGCAGCGCGTAGAATTTGCCGGGATGAATCCGGCTCGGCACCAGGAAGTCGCGCGCGCCTTCGGGTGACGACGCGGTCAGGATCGGCGTCTGGAATTCGAAGAAGCCTTGGCTCTTCATCCGCGCGCGCATCGAGTCGACGATCGCGCCGCGGGTCATGATGTTCTGATGCAGCTTCTCGCGACGCAGATCGAGAAACCGGTATCGCAGGCGCACATCTTCGGGATAGTCCTGCTCGCCGAACACCGGCAGCGGCAGTTCGCCCGCCGGACCCAGCACCTCGATCTCGCTGACGAACAGCTCGATCGCGCCGGTCGGCAGATCGGGATTCTCAGTGCCCCCGGGCCGACGGCGCACGCGGCCGTCGATCCGCACCACCCATTCGGCGCGCAGCTTCTCGGCGTCCTTGAACGCCGGCGAGTCCGGATCGGCGACGCATTGAGTGATGCCGTAATGGTCGCGCAGATCGATGAACAGCACGCCGCCATGGTCGCGGATGCGATGGCACCAGCCGGAGACGCGGACGGTCTGGTCGATATCGCTGTCGCGGAGCGCGCCGCAAGTATGGGTTCGGTAACGGTGCATGGAAATCCCGGGAAAGCCGTCTTGGGGCAGAATCGAGCGTCCGCAGCCTTTGCGGAGAGCGTCAGGGTTTACCCGAGCGAACCCATCGCGGCAACCAAATGCGGCCTCGTCGCGGCTGCATTCCGGCGTGGGACCAGCGCCCGTTTCAGGCTGGAGCAGCGGCGACGACGGGGCCGCTGGCAAACGCCCGCAAGAAACTCGCTGAACATATTGATCCAGGCCGCTTTCCGACCGATTGTCATTGCGGCGAACCATTCCTATCTGGTGCCGGATGACAGTCCATTTTCCGTTCGACAACAGCTACGCGGCGCTGCCGGAGACCTTCTTCGCGCGGGTGGCACCGACCCCCGTCGCCGCCCCGCGGCTGATCCGGCTGAACCGCCCGTTGGCGCAGCAGCTAGGTCTCGACCCGGACCGGCTCGACACGCCCGAAGGCGCTGAAATCCTCGCCGGGACCCGCCTTCCGGACGGAGCGGCCTCGATCGCGATGGCCTATGCCGGGCACCAGTTCGGCAATTTCGTGCCCCAGCTCGGCGACGGCCGCGCCATTTTGCTCGGCGAGGTGATCGACCGCGACGGCGTCCGCCGCGACATCCAGCTCAAGGGCTCGGGCCGAACGCCGTTCTCGCGGATGGGCGACGGCCGCGCCGCGCTCGGCCCGGTGCTGCGCGAGTATATCGTCAGCGAGGCAATGGCGGCGCTCGGCGTCCCGACCACGCGCTCGCTCGCCGCGGTGCTGACCGGCGAACGGGTGATGCGCGACGAGATCCAGCCGGGCGCGGTGCTGACACGCGTCGCATCGAGCCACATCCGCGTCGGCACCTTCCAGTTCTTCGCCGCCCGCGGCGATCGCGACGCCGTCCGAGCCTTGGCCGACCACGTCATTGCCCGGCACTATCCGGAAGCGGCGGAGGCCGATGCGCCCTATCTCGCGCTGCTGGAGGGCGTGATTGCGCGCCAGGCCGATTTGATCGCGCGCTGGATGATGATCGGCTTCATCCATGGCGTGATGAACACCGACAACACGTCGATCGCCGGCGAAACCATCGATTACGGCCCCTGCGCCTTCATGGATACGTTCGATCCGAAGACGGTGTTTTCGTCCATCGACCAGATGGGCCGCTATGCCTTCGGCAATCAGCCGCCGATCGCGCTGTGGAACCTGACCCGGCTCGCCGAGTGTCTGGTGCCGTTGCTGTCCGACGATGACGACAAGGGCGTCGAGATCGCCCAGACCGCCCTCGGCGGCTTCGCCGAACACTTCAATGCCGCCTATCTGGCGGGACTTGCAGCCAAGCTCGGCCTGTTCACGGCCCAACCCGACGACGCGCAGCTCTCGCTGGATTTCCTTGCCGCCATGAGCAGGGGAAGCGCCGACTTTACCCTCACCTTCCGCCGGCTGAGCGACGCCGCGTTCGAGCCGGCCGATCTCGGCGGGGTGCGGGCGTTGTTCGACGACCCGTCCGCGTTCGACGACTGGGCGCCGCGCTGGCGGGCCCGGCTCCCGGCCGAGCAGCAGGACGGAGCCGCCCGGCAGGCGGCGATGCGCGCGGTCAATCCGGCCTATATTCCCCGCAACCACCGGGTCGAAGCGGTAATCCGGGCGGCGGTCGACCGGAACGACTTCGCGCCGTTCGACGAGTTGCTGGCGGTGCTCACCAACCCCTTCCGGGAACAGCCGGAATTCGCCCGCTATGCGGAGCCGCCGCAGCTCCATGAACGGGTGCTGGAAACCTTCTGCGGAACTTGATCGCCGCACGGCGAGCGTGTCTAGTGCTCTGGACTCGACGGCTTTTGGGTGGACGGCGCTGCGCCGCTTGTCGGCCCGTGCCACCATTTCCGGAACGTGACAGAGTTTGATGGACCTGATTTCGACAACCGAGCAGCTCGCCAACGCCTGCACCCGCCTCGCCAGCCACCCCGTCATCACGGTCGATACCGAATTTCTGCGCGAGACCACCTATTATCCCCTGCTCTGCGTCGTGCAGATGGCGAGCGCGGATGACGCGGTCGTTGTCGATACGCTGGCGCCCGGGATCGACCTGAAGCCGTTCTTCGACCTGATGGCGAACGAGAGGGTCCTGAAAGTCTTCCACGCCGCCCGGCAGGACATCGAAATCGTCTGGCATCGCGCCGGAATCGTGCCGCACCCGATCTTCGACACACAAGTCGCCGCCATGGTGCTCGGCTATGGCGACAGCATCGCCTACGACCAGCTCGTCGAGCGCATCACCGGCCACCGCCCGGACAAGACCCATCGTTTCACCGATTGGTCGCGCCGCCCGCTGACCGACGAACAACTGCACTATGCCGTTTCCGACGTCACCCATCTGCGCGATGTTTTCGCCGCGCTCGATGCCGACCTCAAGAAGCGCGACCGCAGCGATTGGGTCAGCGAGGAGATGGAAGTTCTGACCTCGCCGAAAACCTACGACTTCCATCCCGAAAGCGCCTGGGAGCGGCTGAAGACCCGCGTGCGCAAACCGAAAGAGCTTGCGGTGCTGATGGAGGTCGCGGCTTGGCGCGAGCAGGAAGCGCAGACCCGCGACGTGCCGCGCTCGCGCGTGCTCAAGGACGACGCGCTCGGCGACATCGCCACCCATGCGCCCACCTCGCTGGAGCGGCTCGCCAATCTACGCTCGCTGCCGAAAGGCTTCGACCGCTCGAAATGGGGCTCCGAAATCGTCGCCGCGGTCCAGCGCGGTCTGGCGCGTGACCCGCAGACGCTGCCCAAGATCGACAAGCCGCGCAACAATTCCAACGGCGGCGCGATCGTCGAGCTGCTGAAGGTGTTGCTGCGCATGACCTCGGAGCGCCATGCGGTGGCCGCCAAGGTGATCGCGACGGTCGACGATCTCGAACAGATCGCCGGCGACGACAAAGCCGATGTCGGTGCTCTGCGCGGCTGGCGCCGCGAATTGTTCGGCGATGCCGCGCTGGCGCTGAAGCACGGCCGGCTCGCGCTCGCGATAGAGAAAGGCCGCGTGATCCACGTCGACCGCGACTGAGCGCTACCGCCGCACGATACTGCCCGTACGGCCGACCATGCGGCCGAGCTGCTTGAAGCGGCTGCCGACACGGTCGGCGACGAGATCGACAAGCCTGTGCTCGAACACCAGCATCAGCTTGCGTTCGCTGGTTCGGAAATGCGTCGCCGGCAGCACGCCCGGCCGCGCCGCGCTGATCAGATGCGCGACCCGAAAAGCAGCGCCCAGCAGGCGCGCACGCTCGTCCATCGCCTGCGTCACCAGTTCGCGAACCGGGCCCGGCGGCTCGTTCTGTTCACTGAACCCCGCGTAGCGATAGAACACCGAGAGCGCCATGAAGGCGCGCTCCTGATGCGTCACGTCACCGAAATTGCCGTTGGTGATCAGCGCCAGCGTCTGCTCGCCGCGATGGTCGGGATGCACCCGCCAGCCGATGTCCGACATCAGGCAGGCGGCATGCCGCAGTCGGCGATCGGATCCAGCCTCGCGAACCTTCGCAACCCGAAACAGCCGATCGGTCCATTCGATCAGTTCTTCGGCGTGGCGCGCCGAACGCGACAACAACAGGTTGAGGTTCTGAGCGGCGGAGATCAGGCCGTCCTTGGCGCGTTCCGCGGGCGGCAGTTGTTCGTAGAGCAGCCCCTCACGAACGCCGTAGGTCGAAAACACGATGGTCTTCGGTTTGGCGGCCTCGATCACATATTCGAGCACGAGCGCCGCATAAGCCAACAGCGGCCGCCGCGCATCGGCCACCAGATCGAGGTCGGCGAGTTGATTGGTCGATGCCAGCACGCGCAGGCGCTTGGCGAACTGCAGCGCCTCCGCCGCCGGAAGCGAATAGCCATGCATCACCTTGAGCGAGTAGCCGCTCTGGGCGATGTGGATTCGGGCGAGCGCGCGCCAAGTCCCACCGACCGCGTAGAACGTGCGCCCCCGCGCCGCCTTGAGCGGAAGAGCCCCCGCGAGTGCTTCCTTGGCGATGCGTTCGGCGCGCTTGAGCGATTTCTGTGAGGCGTCCTGCAGCGCCAGACTGCCGAGCGGCAGCGTCACGCCCTTGCGGACCAGGTTGCCGCGAACATCGACCAGTTCCAGCGAACCGCCGCCGAGATCGCCGACGATGCCGTTCGGCTTGTGCACGCCGGAAATCACGCCGAGCGCCGACAGTTTGGCCTCGCGCGGTCCCGACAGGATTTCGATCGTGACGCCGCAGATCCGCTCGGCGGCGGCGATGAATTCGGGACCGTTGCTGGCGTCGCGGCACGCCGCGGTCGCGATCGCAAGGACCCGCCCTACCCTCATCACACGGATCAGCGCGCGGAACCGGCGTAGCGCGGTCAGCGCCTTGTCGACGGCATCGGTCGCCAGCAGACCCGTGCTCTGTACTTCGCGCCCGAGCCCGCACAGTGCCTTTTCGTTGAAAACCGTGACCAGGCTGCGCGCCAGCGACTCGTAGACCACGAGACGCACGGAATTCGAGCCGATATCGATCACCGCGACGCTGGTTTCGCGCCTGCGCGCCCGCTTCCTCACCGCGCGAATTCCTTAAGAGGACTGATGGCGCTCCGAACGGCGCGTGAGGCGTCGCGGCGAAGATTCCTTGAGCGACTTTCCACGGCCGGACAGACTCGGATTGGTCATGAAGTAGTTGTGCACATTGAAGGGCTCCTCGCCCTTCGCCGCCTTCATACGCGTCGACGACCCATCCGGCAACAACTGCCAGCTCTGCTCGGTATCCTTCAGGTTCGCGACCATGATCTGCTCCAGCACCTGCTGGTGCACGGTCGGATTCTGCAGCGGGCACAGAATCTCGACACGGCGGTCGAGATTGCGCGGCATCATGTCGGCCGAGGAGATGTAGACCGCTGCTTTGGCGCTCGGCAGGCCGTACCCGTTGCCGAAGCAGTAGACACGGCCGTGCTCGAGGAACCGACCGATGATCGATTTGACACGGATATTCTCGGACAGGCCCGGCACGCCGGGCCGCAGGCAGCAAATCCCGCGGACCACCAGTTCGACCGCGACACCGGCGCGCGACGCCTCGTAAAGCGCGTCGATGATATCCGGATCGACCAGCGAATTCATCTTCAACCAGATCGCCGCTGGTTTGCCGTGGCGGGCGAAGGCGATCTCGCCGTGGATGTGCTCGAGCATGCGCTTGCGCAGCGTCAGCGGCGACACCGCCATCTTCTCGATGTCGCTCGGCTCGGCGTAGCCGGTGATGTAATTGAACACCCGCGCCGCATCGCGGCCGATGATCGGATCGGAGGTGAAGTACGACAAGTCGGTATAAATACGAGCGGTGACCGGGTGATAATTCCCGGTGCCGGTGTGGACATAAGTGGTCAGGGTGTTGCCTTCACGGCGCACCACCAGCGACAGCTTGGCGTGGGTCTTGAGTTGCAGGAAGCCGTAGACCACCTGCACGCCGGCGCGCTCGAGATCGCGCGCCCAGCGGATATTGGCTTCCTCGTCGAAGCGCGCCTTCAGTTCGACCAGCGCCGTCACCGACTTGCCGGCTTCGGCGGCTTCCGCCAGCGCGCGCACGATCGGCGAATTGTTGGACGTCCGATACAGCGTCTGCTTGATCGCAACGACGTCCGGATCGCGGGTCGCCTGTTGCAGAAACTGCACCACCACGTCGAACGACTCGTAGGGATGATGGACGATCAGATCCTTCTTGCGGATCGCCGCGAAGATGTCGCCGCCATGGTCGCGCACGCGCTCCGGATGGCGCGGAACGTAAGGCGGAAATTCGAGGTCGGAACGATCCACCCGCGTCAGTTGCGACAGCTCGTTCATCGCCAGGACGCCGTCGACCAGCAGCACCTCGTCGTCCGCGGTCGTCAGCGCCCGCTGAACGAACGCGCGCAATTCTTCAGGCATCGTGGAGTCGACTTCGAGCCGAATCACCGACCCGCGGCGCCGCCGCTTCAGCGCGGTCTCGAACAGCCGGACAAGATCCTCGGCCTCTTCCTCGATTTCCAGTTCGCTGTCGCGGATCACCCTGAACGAGCCCTGCCCCTTGACGACGTATCCAGGAAACAGCCGGCCGATGAACAGCGACGTCGCCTGTTCCAGCGTCATCAACCGGACGGAATGGTCCTTGCCGTTCGGCGGAAGCCGGATGAAACGGTCGATTTTCCCCGGCATACGGATCAGCGCGTTCATCGACTTGCCGTCCGACACGCGCGCGAGCTGCAGGCCGATGGTGAAGCCGAGGCTGGGGATGAAGGGGAACGGATGCGCCGGGTCGATCGCGAGCGGCGTCAGCAACGGAAAAATGTTGTGGAGGAAATGGTCCTCGATCCAGGCGCGCTGGGACTTGGTGGCATCGCGTCCGTCGAGCAGCACGATCCCCGCCTCGGCCAGAATCCCGCGCAGGTCGCGCCAGATCGCCTGCTGATCGGTCGCAAGACGGGAGACCGCCTCGTTGATCAGCACCAGTTGCTCGGCCGGCGTCAGCCCGTCGGGGCTGCGCTCGGTGATGCCTTCGCGGACCTGCGCCTTGATGCCGGCGACGCGGACCATGAAGAATTCATCAAGGTTGTTGGCCGAAATCGACAGAAACCGGACGCGTTCGAGCACCGGATGCGAGGGATTGACCGCCTCTTCGAGCACCCGCCGATTGAAATGCAGCCAGGACAGTTCACGATTGATGAAGCGCTCAGGGCCGGCGGCGACCACTGAAGCCGGCTCGGCTTCACCTTTTTTTTCTTCAATGACAATGACTTGCTCGGAGTCCATGTGCAGTCGGTCCAGTGCGGTGCGGGTCGTCGTGCCGGAAGCGGCGGTGCGGCGAGACAATGCTGCACGCACAAGACGTTTCCATGACATTGAGAGACTTGGCGCGGACGCCGTCAAGCCGAGCCGGCAGGCCCGGATGCCGCAGGCGGTTCAGTCGTCCCGCAGCACGTCCGCCGCCAAGGCACGAGTGACCGGTCGGCGCAGCCGCAGTGCCTCGGCGTCGAGCCGCTCCACAGTCAGGCGCGCTGCGGCGAACGACCGATCGATCCTGTTGGCGAGATAGCCGACCAGATTGGCGTCGATGCTCATCTGGCGATCCGCACAGAATTTGACGATCAGCGCCCGAAACAGCGCATCGTCGGGCGGCAACAGCGTCACCACCGGCACCGCTCGCAGCCGGGATCGCAGATCGCGCAACTCGGCCGGAAACGCAGATGGCGCCAGCCGCGCGGTGATCAGGACATAGGCCTCGTCCTCGCGCGCCAGATTGATCAGATGAAACAGCGCGCGCTCGTCGAAATTGCCAGGCGTCAAGTCTTCCACCACCAGCGCACCGGTGGCGAGTTCGCCAGGGACGTTCGCGGTGGTCAGCGCCTGGGCCGAGGTCGATCGCGCCCCGGCCAGTTCGGCCCAGATCGACGCCAGGTGGCTCTTGCCGCTGCCTTCCGGTCCGACCAGCAGCATGATCCGGTTCGGCCAGTCGGGCCAGCTCTCGATCAGTTTGAGCGCCGAGGAATTGGCCGTGCCTTCGAGGAAGTCCTCGCGAGACAGGCTCTCGGCATGCGGCAGGTCCAGAGCCAGTTGACGGGGTTGTACGCGGACTGCCACGGGGTCGCTCCAGGCCGGCCCGCTCCGCGCGGCCGGCAGACGCGCTTCAGCGGTCAGGCTCGATCGTGCTCATATGCCGCGTCCACTCGACGAGATAGAAGGAGACGGAAAGCAACGTCAAGACCGTGACCAGGATCATCAGGATCAAATCGTAGGGCGCCGGCTGAAAGCCAAAGCCGAGCGCGCCGAGCACGAGTGCCGCAAAACCAACCTGCGCCACTGTGTTGAGCTTTGAGACCATCAGCGGCTTCATCGGCACCGGCTTGCCGAACAGCCAGGAAATGATCACCGCGCCGACGATCATGATGTCGCGCGACACCACGAGGATCACCAGCCAGCGCGGGATCGCCCCCCAGATGCCGAGCGACACGTAGATCGAGACCAACAGCGCCTTGTCGGCCAGCGGATCGAGCAGCGCCCCGAGTTCGCTGCTCATATTGAAGCGCTTGGCGAGAAAGCCGTCGATCGCGTCGCTGACGCCGGCGATCACAAAGACCGCGAACGCGACTGCCATTTCGTTCGATGCAATGGCCCAGACAATGACCGGCACCAGCAGGATCCGGCCCAGTGTAATAATATTCGGAATGCTCACGCGACGTTCCCGGCTTCCAGCCCAGATCCGGCGAAACCATTGAACTTTCGACGGCGGGAAGGGCTGGTTGTCTACATAGTACATGCTGGGTCCCCTTGCGAGCCATTGCACGCCGGCGGAATCCGACGTAACCACCCCAAAACCATTGGTCGGGCGCGGACAAGCGGGACTTAGGTCTAGCGCGACCGACCGGGGGTTCATCGGCGGCGGCTCGATGCCGGGCGGCAATCGTTGCCGCACAGCGCCTTTTTTCTTGCGGGAGCCGGCCATGACCGAGCGGAAGCACGGCCTCACCTATGCCGATTCCGGCGTCGATATCGACGCGGGCAATCGTCTCGTCGACCTGATCAAGCCGATGGTGCGGGCGACTGCCCGCGCCGGCGCCGATTCCGAAATCGGCGGCTTCGGCGGACTGTTCGACTTGAAGGCCGCGGGCTTCAAGGACCCGGTGCTGGTGGCGGCGACCGACGGCGTCGGCACCAAGATCAAGGTGGCGATCGAGGCCGGGCTTCACGCCGGCATCGGCATCGACTTGGTGGCGATGTCGGTCAACGATCTCGTGGTGCAGGGCGCCGAGCCGCTGTTCTTTCTCGACTATTTCGCGTGCGGCAAACTCGATCCCGAAGCCGTGGCCGAAATCGTCGCAGGCGTCGCCGAAGGCTGCCGCGAGTCGGGCTGCGCGCTGATCGGCGGCGAGACCGCGGAGATGCCCGGCCTCTACAAGGACGGCGACTACGATCTGGCCGGCTTCGCGGTCGGCGCCGCAGAACGCGGCACATTGCTGCCGTCGCCGGACATCGCCGCGGGCGATGCGGTGATCGGGCTCGCCTCCTCCGGCGTGCATTCCAACGGCTTTTCGCTGGTCCGCAAGATCGTCGAAAAGTCCGGCCTGCCCTACGACGCGAAGGCGCCGTTCTCGCCGGTGATGACGCTCGGCGGCGCGCTGCTGACGCCGACGCGGCTCTATGTGAAATCCTGCCTGCACGCGATCCGCGCGACCGGCGCCATCAAGGGGCTGGCGCATATCACCGGTGGCGGCTTCACCGACAACATCCCGCGCGTGCTGCCCAAGCATCTCGGCGTCGGCATCGATCTGCCGCGGCTGCCGGTTCTGCCGGTGTTCAAATGGCTCGCCGAGCAAGGCGACATCGCTGAACTGGAATTGCTGCGTACCTTCAACTGCGGCATCGGCATGATCGCGATCGTCAGGGCGGATGCGGTCGACGCGGTCACCGAGGCGCTGACCGGCGCCGGCGACAGCGTGCATCTGCTCGGCGAAGTGATCGCGGCGAAGGGCGAGCACCGCGTCGTCTACGACGGTCACCTCGATCTCTCCTGGTGATCACGTGAGCAAGCGTCGCGTCGCCATCCTGATTTCCGGGCGCGGGTCGAACATGGCCGCGCTGATCGAAGCCGCGGCCGAAGACGGCTTTCCCGCCGAAATCGCCGTCGTGATCGCCAACACCGCGAGCGCCGGTGGGCTGGCGATCGCGCAACGCAGCGGCATCGAAGCGCTGGTGATCGAAAGCAAACCGTTCGGCAAGGATCGCGCCGGCTTCGAGGCGGTGCTGCAGGCGGCGCTCGACGCGCGCGGCATCGAATTGATCTGCCTCGGCGGCTTCATGCGGCTGTTCACGGCGGACTTCGTGAATCACTGGTACGGCCGGATGCTCAACATCCATCCGTCGCTGCTGCCGTCGTTTCCGGGCCTCGATCCGCACGGCCAGGCCCTGCGCGCCGGCGTGAAGATCTCCGGCGCCACCGTGCATTTCGTGATCGCGGAGACCGACGCCGGCCCGATCGTCATTCAGGGCGCCGTGCCGGTGCACGACGACGACACCGCCGACACGCTGGCGGACCGCGTGCTGGCGATCGAGCACCGGATCTACCCGAGAGCCTTGCAAATGGTCGCATCCGGCCAAACGCGGTTCGAGGGCGATCTCTGCAGATCGACCTCGATCGACGCGAATGATCAGACGCTGATCGTGCCCGCAGCAAGCTGATCGCCGCTCGCGGCCACGCCCCCCGGCCTTCAGCCGGTGCAGGCGAGACCCGACGAACGAACCGGCTCAGGTGATTTTCAGGTTCTCCGCCGAGGTCTTGCCGCGGTTTTCGACCAGCTCGTATTCGATCGCCTGGTTTTCATTCAGGGTGCTGAGCCCGGCGCGCTCGACCGCCGAGATGTGGACGAAGACGTCCTTGTCGCCGCTGGTGGGGCGGATGAAGCCATAACCCTTGGTGGGGTTGAACCACTTGACGGTGCCCTTTTGCATCGCCTGTCTCCTGTCTAGACACAAAAAAGACGCGGCTCGCTATCTGCGTGCCACGCCACAAACGGCGATCCCGTCGCCCTGCCTGCTTCCAAGCCTTGCTTCCAGGCCCTGATCTTCAAGCCCTGATCTTCAAGCCTCGACTGCAAAGTGCTGATTTTCGAGTCGCGAAACATAAAGCCGAACGGCCCACATCCGATTGCGGGTCAATTGCAACATGATTTTTCCCGGTTAGCAAGCCTCGCGGGTGGCGCACAAATAAGCGCCGCATAGTTGCGCCGCGTAGTTCGCCGGTCCGACCGGCCCGCTCACCGTCGCCTTCAGGCCGGTTCCGAACCGGGTTCCGGACGAGGCGCGGATACGCGTGCCTGGGAGATCCGTCCCTCACTGCGCCGCCCATCCGGTCCTTTCACGGCATGCGACAATTTTGAACACCCCGCGCGATGTTCATGCGCGCCGCACTTGACTACTGTTGCGGTTGAATCGGCCGCGGCTGGTTCCCTTCGCAACCTGACAATCGCCCCGCGTGCGAGGAGTTGATCCTGATCGTGCCCAGCCACATCAACGATAACGAATGCCCTTCGACGGTGAAGAACCGCGTTCTGGCGCAACTCTCACCCGACGATTTTCAGGCCCTCAAGCCGATGCTGCGGCCGATCGAGTTCAAGGGACGCGCCGTGCTGCAGGAGGCGAACCGGCCGGTGGAGTGCATCCACTTCATCGAGGACGGCCTCGTTTCTCACGTTTCCGGAAGCCGCACCGACTATGTCGAGACCGCAATGGTCGGCGTGTTCGGATATGTCGGGGTCCCATTGGTGCTCGGCACGTCGGTGGCGTCGCAGCGCTCGATCGTTTCCATGCCGGGAACCGCACTGCGGATCGAGGCCGAGGATCTGTCGCGCGTGCTGGCGAGCCGGCCGCAAATCCGCGAGCAATTGCTACGCTATGTTCCGGCATTGATCGCCCAGAACAGCCAGAGCGTGCTCTGCGCCGCCCGCCACGAGATCAACCAGCGCCTGGCGCGATGGTTGCTGCTGGCCAACGACCGCATTCAGAGCGACGTGCTCTACATCACCCATGAGTTGCTGGCCGCAAGCCTTGGCGTCCGCCGCGCCAGCATCACCAACGCGCTGCTGCAATTCGAAGCCGAAGGCATCGTGCAGAAGACCCGCGGTGCGGTGCGCGTGATCGATCGGCCGGGGCTCGAGAACCGCGCCTGCGATTGCTACCACATCGTCCGCGACGCTTATGCGTGGACGCAGGTCACACACGACGGCCACCATCATGCCGGCTGCTCACATGGGCACGACGGCGACGTGATCGCCGGCACGGCCTGAGGCCTTCGCCCACGCCGCGGGGCATTCTTTCGGACATGACGATCAGCGCGCAATCACCAGCGCGTCATCCCCGGACGACAGCCAAACGCTGGCTGCTGGATGTCGCTCTTGAAACGAGCGACATCGCCCCACGGGGGCCCGGTCGAGGACTTTTCGTCCAGCCCACGCCCCCTCCCTATCCTGTGTCACCGCGGCCGCCCGATCAGCGGCGTGCGGTTTCATCTCGTCGATTGTTCAGCCGACGATTTCGTTGCCGGCGAAGAACTGCGCGATCTCGATAGCGGCGGTCTCCGGCGCATCCGAACCGTGCACCGAGTTCTCGCCGATCGACTTGGCGTGCAGCTTGCGAATGGTGCCATCCGCCGCCTTCGACGGATCGGTCGCGCCCATCACGTCGCGGTACTTCGCGATCGCGCCCTCGCCTTCCAGCACCTGGACGACGACCGGACCCGAGGTCATGAAGTCGACCAGCTCGCCGAAGAACGGGCGTTCCTTGTGGACCGCATAGAAGGTCTCGGCCTGGCCGCGGGTCATGTGAATCCGCTTCTGCGCCACGATGCGCAGGCCGGCCTTTTCGATCAGAGCATTGATCGCGCCGGTGATGTTGCGCTCGGTCGCATCGGGCTTGAGGATCGAGAAAGTCCGTTGAACAGCCATGTAAATGTCCTTGAAACGCTTGGGGCGGGAGAGTTGCGCGCTTATATCGGCGCCGCCGCGGCACGGCAAGCCGCGCCGTCGGGCGATCGCAGCGGTCCGCCCCCGGCGTTGCGCCGACCTCGATCACAATCCGGCCGATCGTGGTTGCCTTTAGCTGCGGTCCCGGTCAAAACCCGCTCATGCTCACTTTGTCCGACATTTCGGTCCGGATCGCCGGACGGCTGCTGATCGACCAGAGCACGGTGCAGATCGCGCCGGGCGCCCGCGTCGGCTTCATCGGCCGCAACGGCGCCGGCAAGTCGACGCTGTTTCACGCCATCCGCGGCGACCTCGCGACCGAGACCGGGCGCATCACCATGCCGCCGCGCTGGCGGGTCGGCAGCCTCGCCCAGGAGGCGCCCAACGGCCCGGAGACCCTGCTCGAAGTCGTGCTCAAGGCGGACCTGGAGCGGGATGCCCTGCTGCAGGAGGCGGAGACCGCGCACGATCCGCATCGCATCGCCGACATCCAGACCCGGCTGGTCGATATCGACGCGCATTCGGCGCCGGCGCGCGCCGCCGCCATTCTCAGCGGTCTGGGTTTTTCCGCTGCGGACCAGGCCCGCTCGTGCTCGGAATTCTCCGGCGGCTGGCGGATGCGGGTGGCACTCGCGGCGACGCTGTTCGCCGCGCCGGATCTGCTGCTGCTCGACGAGCCGACCAACTATCTCGACCTCGAAGGCACGCTGTGGCTCGAGGATCACCTCGCCAACTATCCGCGCACGGTGATCGTGATCAGCCACGACCGCGATCTGCTCGACACCTCGGTGAACGAGATCCTGCACCTCGATCGCGGCCGGCTGGTGCACTTCCGGGGCACCTACTCGGCCTATGCCGAGTTCCGCGCCAACAAGGAAGCGCTCGACGCCAAGAACGCCAAGCGCGAGGAAGCGCGGCGCAAGCACCTGCAGGAGTTCGTCGACCGCTTCAAGGCCAAGGCCTCGAAGGCGCGCCAGGCGCAATCCCGCGTCAAGATGCTGGAAAAAATGAAGCCGGTGACGCGGCTGGTGAGCGACGACGTGCCCGACATCGTCTTCCCGCCGCCGGAGAAGACGCTGTCACCGCCGATCATCGCCGCCGACAACGTCTCGATCGGCTACGATCCGAAGCACCCGGTGCTGCGCCACGTCACGCTGCGCGTGGACACCGAAGACCGCATCGCTCTGCTGGGCGCCAACGGCAACGGCAAGTCGACGCTGGTGAAGCTGTTGGCCGACCGGCTGACGCCGTTCTCCGGCACCGTGACGCGCGCCGACAAGCTGTCGGTCGCTTACTTCGCCCAGCACCAGCTCGACGAGTTGAATGAAGACGGCTCGCCCTACGACCACATCCGCAGGCTGATGCCGGACGCACCCGAGAGCAAGATCCGCGCCCGCGCCGGCCAGATCGGGTTTTCCGGCAAGGCCGCGGACACGCTGGTCAAGAGCCTGTCGGGCGGCGAGAAGGCGCGGCTGCTGCTCGGCCTCGCGACCTTCTACGGCCCGAACATGATCATCCTCGACGAGCCGACCAACCATCTCGACATCGACAGCCGCGCCGCGTTGGCCGAGGCCATCAACGACTTTCCCGGCGCGGTCATCATGGTGTCGCACGATCGTTACCTGATCGACGCCTGCGCCGATCAGTTGTGGGTGGTTGCCGATCACAAGGTGAAACCCTACGACGGCGACCTCGACGACTATCGTCGGGCGGTGTTGTCGTCACGCGGCGCGCGCAGCGGATCGCGCGAGCCCAGGGAGCGAGGCTCAGACGGCACCGGGGCTAAGCCGCCGCGCCAGAAGTCGGAAAAACGCGTTCCACTGAAGCAGCAGATCGCCGACGCCGAGGTCGAGATCGAGCGGATCACCGCGATTATCGCCAAGATCGATGCGGCGCTTGCGCTGCCGGACCTGTACACGCGCGATCCAAAACAGGCCGCGCAGCTCTCGACCGCACGCGCGAAGGCCGAAGCAGCGTTGCAGAAGGCCGAGGAACAATGGCTGAACGCGAGCTCGGCGATGGACGAAGCGCAGGGCTGAGGGGGCGGAAGCGCAGCCGCTACGACCTGCTCCGCTTCTTCGCCGCCCGCGGTTGCGGGGCCGGTTCGGCGACGCGTTCGATCGAGGTCAGCCGCCCTGCCGTGAAGGTGTAGATTCCGGCGCGCGGACCACGCGCGTAGGTCAGCAGCACGACGCGCTGACCGCGCTCGTTGGTCGAGAGGTTGACGCTGTCGGGCGCACCGGCGCCACGGGCGACGTCGCATTCGGTGTGGCCGAGCGCCACCGTACCGCTACTCGTCATGGCCGGGGCAGCAGGGTCACCGCCCTGCGCATTGGCGTCGGCCGCGCCCGGCTGCGCCATGCCCGGACACATGCCGTCGGCGGAGATCAGGTCTTCCGCTGTGACCGGTTTGTCGGGCGTCAGCGGCGGCGTCTCGATCGAGATGTTCTTGATGAACACCCGGCCCGGCCGCGCGAACCAGTCGGCGTCACGCGACAGCAGATCGGAAGTGCCGGAACATCCGGCGAGAAGCGGCATGGCCAGCACGAGAGTCAGCACGACTGGGCGGCAAGAGAACTTGTGTTGCACGATCGATTGGGTCCCATCCCGCAGCATAAGCATCTGTCCAAACATCGATTTACGGCGCCACAATGGCCGCCTCGGCATTGCCCGCAGGATGCCAGAATATCATTAACGTCGCGACCGGCTATTCGCGCTTCTGCCATCGGCCGGCAGCGTCGGCTTGCCAGTAAGTCACCTCGAAGCCACGCGACCTGCTCTGCTTCCACATATCGCGCGCCATGCCCACCGCGTCGTCATCGTCGCCGTCGAACAGCAACACCATCCGTTCGTAGCCCTCCGCGTCGGGAGGCAAAGCTGCGTTGTCGAGCAAGAAGCGTACCGTGGCGGCGTTCGGATTGCTCTCCTCGGCCGTCAACACGATCGGCTGCTGCGCGGCATCGGCGACACGCCAGGTGGCGTGCGGCAGAAACGAATCGTCGCGATAGGTCCACAGATGCGCGTCGAGCGTGTCGGCGCGTTCCTCCGAGCCGGTCTGCACCACCACTCGCCAGCCGCGCGCCAGCGACTTCTCGAGCAGCGGCGGCAGCACCTGTTCGATCGTCCGTCCTTGCAGGTGATAGAAGAGGACTTCCGTCATCGCATCGGATTACTTCTTGGTTTCGTAGTACTCCGCAACGAGCGCGTTCAGCAGCCGAACGCCGTAGCCCGAACCCCAGCTGTGGTTGATGTCGGTCTTCGGCGCGCCCATCGCGGTGCCGGCAATATCGAGATGCGCCCACGGCGTGTCGCCCACGAAACGCTGCAGGAACTGGGCCGCGGTGATCGAGCCGCCATTGCGCGAACCGGTGTTCTTCATGTCGGCGAATTGCGAGTCGATCTGCTTGTCGTATTCCGGACCGAGCGGCATCCGCCACACCTTCTCGCCGGTCGAAACACCGACCGCGGTCAGCCGTTCGGCGAGTTCGTCGTTGTTCGAGAACAGGCCGGCGTGATCGGTGCCGAGCGCGACCATGATCGCGCCGGTCAGCGTGGCGAGATCGACCATGAATTTCGGCTTGTGCTTCTGCGCCACGTACCAGAGCACGTCGGCGAGCACGAGACGGCCCTCGGCATCGGTGTTGATGATCTCGATGGTCTGGCCCGACATCGACGTCACGATATCGCCCGGGCGCTGCGCGTTGCCGTCCGGCATGTTCTCCACCAGACCGATCGCGCCGATCACATTGACCTTGGCCTTGCGCGCGGCGAGCGCGTGCATCAGGCCGACGACGCAGGCGGCGCCGCCCATGTCGCCCTTCATGTCTTCCATGCTGGCCGACGGCTTGATCGAGATGCCGCCGGTGTCGAAGCACACGCCCTTGCCGACGAAGGCGACCGGCTGTTCGCCGCGCTTGCCGCCGTTCCAGCGCATGATCACGGTGCGGCCGGGATGCGCCGAGCCCTGCGACACGCCAAGCAGCGCGCCCATCTTGAGCTGCGTCATCGCCTTGACGTCGAGGATCTGGATGTCGACGCCGAGCTTTTTCAGTTGCGCGGCGCGCTTGGCGAATTCTTCCGGATACAGCACGTTCGGCGGCTCGTTGACGAGTTCGCGCGCCATGATCACACCGTCGACGACGGCGCTGTCGGGCGCGAATGCCTTCTTTGCCGCGGCGGCGTCCGCCACAGCGATCGACACGTTGGCGTTCAGCGCATTCGTGTCATCGTCCTTCTTCTTGGTCTTGTAGCGATCGAACTTGTAGGCCCGCAGCAGGATGCCGGAGGCGATCGCCGCGGCCTGCTCGGGCTTCATCGCGCCGCCCGGCAGTTCGGCGATCACCGTGACCGCAGCATCGCCGGCGCCGATCTTGCCGGCGATCGCGCCGCCGAGCTTGAGGACGTCGTAGTCCTTGAGCGCAGCCGCCTTGCCCGTGCCGATCACGACCAGCCGCCCGACCTTGAGACCCTCGGGCGCGAGCAGATCGAGCGCGGAGCCCGACTTGCCCTTGAACTGGCTCGCCGCCACAGCCCGTTTGACCGTGCTGACCGCCACCCCCAGCGCCTTGCTGGTGGCCGAGCCGAATTTCAGCGCGTCGTCGCAGAACACGACCAGCGTACCGCGCGCGGCAGCAGAAAACGGGACGAAGCCGACCTTGACGGCGTCGGGCATGGCTATTCCTCCAAATAGGGGCTGTCGGGCAGTGACGGAATCCGGCAGGCACGGGTGCGACTTGTTGTTTTGGTGCCCAGCGTCCCCAAGTCAAGCCGGCATCTGGAGCGGCGCATCGTTACCCCGTTGAAACGATCGACGATTCGTCCCCGGCCGGTCTGCCGGGTTCCAGCTTGCGCGCACGCGACCGGTGCAGGAGCACCACCCGCGAGATCCAATGCGTGGCAAGCGGGGTACAGTTGAACAGGATTAACCATATCCGGAAGCCGCCGCCGGTCAGCCATTTTGTTGACAGATCAGACAGATGGTAATGCGATCGTGGGACGGCCCGTGAGATTGCCCCCTGGGGAGGATTCAGATCGAATCCTGGTGGCGATCGATCCGGGCGCAGGGGAATTCACCGGCCGATGGGCTCCATCGATAGCTATATTTTCCGCACGACTCTCACGTCGTTCGCGGTGGTCATGGCCAGCCTCACCGGCGTGATCTGGATCACCCAGGCTTTGCGTGGCATCGACTTGATGACCAGCCAGGGCCAGACCATCGTGACGTTTCTCGGCCTGACCGGCCTCGCCGTCCCCGTGCTGATCCTGGTGATCGCCCCGATCGCGTTGATGATCGCGGTGGCGCATACGCTGAACCGGCTCGCGACCGACTCCGAAATCATCGTGATGAACGCCGCCGGCCTGTCGCCGCTGCGACTGTTCCGGCCGTTCGTCTATGCCACGATCGTCGTCGCGGGTCTCGTCACCCTGATCGGCTCCTATATCGCGCCGGACGGGTTGCGTCGCATCGCCCGGTGGGACAGCGAAATCACCGCCGATGTCCTCGCCAATGTGCTGCAGCCCGGCCGCTTCGCGCAGCTCGAGCAGAACCTGACCATCCGCGTCCGCGAGCGGCAGCCCGGCGGGCTTCTCGTCGGCGTTTTCATCGATGACCGCCGCGACCCGAACGATCGTGTCAGCATCATCGCCGACCACGGCACGGTGCTGAAGAACAAGGACGGCTCCTTCCTCGTGCTCGAGGATGGCCATCTCGAACGTTTCCAGGGCGGCAAGCAGGAGCCGGCGCTGGTCGCCTTCAGCCGCTATGCGTTCGATATGTCGAAATTCTCCCGGGCCCGCGACGTCGCCTACGGGATCCGCGAGCATTATCTCTGGGAATTGATCTGGCCGGATCCGAAAGATCCGCTGCTGGTTCAATTGCCGACGCAGTTCCGCTCGGAGATGCACGACCGCCTGCTGGCGCCGATTTATCCGTTCTTCTTCGCGGCAGTGACATTCGCATTTCTGGGAATGCCAAGAACCACGCGCCAGAGTCGGAATTTCTCGATGGTCGGCGCGGTTCTGTGCGCGTTCGTCGTCCGGCTCGCGGGATTCGCGCTGTCCGTGGTCGCCAACCACACGCCTTATATTGCCGGCCTGCAATATCTGTTGCTCGCCGTCGCGATCGCCGTGAGCGTCTGGCTGATCCGGCGCAACGTGGTGATCGAACCGCCCGCACTGCTCGTCGACGCGTTCAACGCCCTCACCGCTTCGCTCAGCCGGCTGGTCCGGCGGCCGATGCCGGCGTGATGCGGTGCCCGCCATGGTGTTGAACACGCTCGGACGCTATTTCGCCGCCCGTTTCGTCACGTCGGCTCTCGGCGTGTTTTTCGGCCTGTTCGTGCTGCTGGTGTTCGTCGATTACATCGATCTGTTGCGCCGCGCCGGCGGCCTTGCCGTCTCTGCCTTCGTGATCGCCCAGGCGTCGTTTTTCCGGGTGCCGCAATTGCTCGAACGGTTGCTGCCGTTCTGCATCCTGATCGGCGCCATGACCTGCTACCTCGCCCTGTCGCGCCGGCTCGAACTGGTGATCGCGCGCGCCGCCGGCATGTCGGCGTGGCAGTTCATCGCTCCGGCGCTGTGGAGCGCGCTCGCGCTGGGCGTGTTCGCCAGCGCGGTCTTCAATCCGATGTCGGCCTACATGCAGGAACGCGCCAAGCAGATGGAGGCCGAATTGTTCGGCCAGGGCTCGGGCAGCCTGCAGGATGCCAACGGCTTCTGGATGAATCAGGTCAGCCCCGAGGGACAGTCGATCATCAACGCGGCGCGGAGCCAGCAGCAGGGAGCGGTGCTGACCGGAATCAGCGTGTTCCGGTTCGAGCCCGATTTCCAGTTCAAGGACCGAATCGAAGCCCGCGAGGCGGTGCTCGAGCCCGGCTACTGGCTGCTGAAAGACGTTCGAAAATTCACCCTCGATTCCGCACCCGAGGAGCAGGAGAGCCTCCGGCTGCCGACGGCGTTGACGCTGGCGCAGGTCCGGAACAGCTTTGCCACGCCCGAAAGTGTGTCATTTTGGCAACTTCCGGCCTACATCAGGGCCTCGGAGAGTTCCGGATTCGCGACGGCGGGGTACCGCTTGCAGTATCACAAGCTGCTGGCAAAGCCGTTTTTGCTGGCCGCGATGGTGATGCTAGCTGCTTCTGTCAGCTTGCGATTCTTCCGTTTCGGCGGCGTGCAAAAGATGGTTTTGAGTGGCGTGGGGGCAGGCTTTCTGCTCTATATCCTGTCGAAAGTGACTGAGGATTTGAGCAAGGCTGAATTGATGCATCCGCTTGCTGCGGCGTGGTTGCCCGTGTGTGTGGGCGGCCTCGCTGGTTTTTTGGCCTTGCTGTACCAGGAGGACGGGTAGTGGCCATGATCGCCGCCCTCCGAGACGAGCTGCCTGCCTTGCCGCGGCGCACCATCGTGCGCAGTAAGCGCTCCCTCATGGCCAGTTGCGCGATTCCATTGGCCGCCCTGCTGCTGGCGGGCGCCGTCGATCTTGCGTCGATCTCGTCGGCGGAGGCGCAGAGCTACACCTATAATCCGCGCCCGGTACGGCCGCGTCCGCCCCAGACGGGGACGGACGGGCAGATGCTCGTCCAGGCGACCGAGGTCAATTACGACTACAACAACCAGCGGGTATCGGCCGTCGGCAACGTCCAGATGTTCTTCAACGGCACCACCGTCGAAGCCGATCGGCTGGTGTACGACCAGAACACCAAGCGTCTGCGCGCCGAAGGCAACGTCCGCATGACGGACGCGACCGGCAAGATCACCTACGCCAACATGCTCGATCTGAGCGACGACTACCGGGACGGGTTCGTCGATTCGCTGCGCGTCGACACCGCCGAAGACACCCGCATCGCGGCGTCGCGCGCCGATCGCACCGATGGCGATTACAACGTGTTTCAGAACGGCGTCTACACCGCCTGCGCGCCCTGCAAGGATGATCCGAAAAAGCCCCCGCTGTGGCAGGTCAAGGGCGCGCGGATCATCCACGACCAGACCGACAAGATGCTGTATTTCGAGAACGCCCAACTCGAATTCTTCGGCGTTCCGCTGGCCTATCTGCCGTACTTCTCGACACCCGATCCGACGGTGAAGCGCAAGACCGGCTTCCTGATGCCGTTCTATACGAGCAACACCAATTTCGGCGTGGGCTTCGAAGTTCCGTTCTATTGGGCGCTCGCACCGGATTACGACATCACCCTGACGCCGCGGATCACGACCAAGCAGGGCGTGCTGATGCAGACCGAGTTCCGCCAGCGTTTGCTGGACGGCGCTTATCAGATCCGCGCTTACGGCATCAGCCAGACCGATCCCGCGGCCTTCGGCACCAATCCGGGCAACCGCACGTTGCGCGGCGCCGTCGATACCAAAGGCGAGTTTGCGCTGAACGACAAATGGGTGTTCGGCTGGGAAGGCGTGCTGCTGTCCGACCGCGCGTTCTTCCTCGACTATCGGCTGGCACAATATCGCGACAGCTGGGGCACCTTCCTCAATCAGACCACGGAAGCGACCTCGCAGATTTATCTGACCGGCGTCGGTAACCGCTCCTATTTCGATCTGCGGGCGATCCACTATCTCGGTTGGGCGGCCGCCGACATTCAGGGCCAGATTCCGGTCATCCACCCGGTGCTCGACTATTCGAAGACGCTCGATCGCAACATCTTCGGCGGCGAGGTCAGCTTCAGGACCAACCTCACCAGCCTGAGCCGCCAGACCGCGCAGTTCGACCCGATCACCACGATCGCCAATACGACGGGGCTGTGCGCAAATGGCGCAATTGCAGCGATGTCGGCGGATACACTTCAGGGGTTGCCGTCGAGCTGCCTGCTGCGCGGCATTCCCGGCACCTACACCCGGGCAACCGCCGAGGCGCAATGGCGCCGGTCGTTCACCGACCCCTACGGTCAGATCTGGACGCCGTTCGCGTCCGTCCGCATGGATGCGATCGATTCGTCGATCTCGAACCAGCCGGGCGTGTCGAACTATCTCCCTGTCGGCGACACCCAGGCGTTCCGGGTGATGCCGACGATCGGCCTCGAATATCGCTATCCGTTCATCAACGTGCAGCCGTGGGGCACCACGACGATCGAGCCGATCGCGCAGGTCATCGTTCGCCCGAATGAAACCTACGCCGGCAAGCTGCCGAACGAGGACGCGCAGAGCATGGTGTTCGACACCAGCAATCTGTTCAGCGTCGACAAGTTTTCCGGATACGACCGCGTCGAAGGCGGCGGCCGCGCCAATGTCGGCATTCAGGCGACCACACAATTCGATCGTGGCGGCGCGATCAACGTCCTGTTCGGCCAATCCTATCAGTTGTTCGGACAGAACTCCTACGCGGTGAGGGACATCACCAATACCGGCCTCGATTCCGGTCTCGCGACGGCCCGTTCCGACTATGTCGGCCGCGTCTCGTACTCGCCGAATTCGACCTACAAGTTCACCACCCGTGCGCGCCTCGACGAGGCGACGCTCGCCGTCAACCGCTTCGAGGCCGAAGCCAGCGCTTCGTTCAATCGCTGGTCCGTCAGCATGATCTACGGCAGCTACGCGGCGCAGCCGGACCTCGGGTTCCTGACACGACGTCAGGGGATCCTCACCACGGGTTCCGTCAAGGTAGCGTCGAACTGGGTCGTCTCGGGCGGCGCCCGGTGGGACCTTGAGGCAAACCGCATCAATCAGTACATTGTTGGTGCCGGCTATGTGGACGACTGTTTCGTGATGGCGGTGAACTATGTCACCGGCTATTCGTACGCCAATTACGGAACAACGCCGACGCTGAATCATTCGGTCATGCTGCAAATCGGGCTGCGGACCATCGGCATGAGCGCGATGCAACAGAGCGTATCGGGCGCGTCGAGCGGCGTTTTCAGCCAGTAGCGCCGACCACATTCGGGCAGCCCCCGTTTCTGATCAATCACATCGGCTGGGAGGCATATGCGACCCATGACGACCAAGGTTTCCTTTCGTATTTTCGCTCTGGCGCTGGCCTGCGCCGTCACCATGTGGGGCGGAATCGGACCCACGCGCGCGCAGTCCGTCGCCGTCATGGTCAATGGCGAGCCGATCACCAATTTCGACATCGAGCAGCGCTCCAAGCTCGACAGACTGTCGAACCAATCCCGCACGCGTCAGCAGATTCTCGACGAACTGATCGACGAGAAAGTCAAAATCAGGGAAGGCAAGAAGTTCGGCGTCAACCCGACCGATTCCGACATCGATTCGTCGTTCGCGAGCATGAGTTCGCGGATGCGGATGTCGCCGGATCAGATGGTGAAAATGCTCGCCGCTCAGGGCATCCGCCCGGGCACATTGAAGTCCAAGATCAAGGCCGAGATGGTCTGGACCAGCCTGGTGCGCGGCCGCTTCAAGGACAGCCTGCTGGTCGGCGAGAAGGATATCCAGGCGCAGCTCGCCGCAAAGGGCGGCGACGAAAAGGCCACGACCGAGAGCTTCGAGTATCGGATGCGACCGGTCGTGCTGATCGTGTCGCGCGGCTCCGGCGCGGGCGCGGTGGAAGCTCGGCGCAAGGAAGCCGAGTCGCTGCGCGGCCGCGTGCAGAGTTGCGCGGACGCCGATCGCATCTTCAAGGCACTGCCGAACGCGGCGATCCGCGGCACGGTCGTCAAGACGTCGGCCGACCTCCCGCCTGCGCTGCGCGAGATCCTGGACAAGACCCCGGTCGGCCAGATGACGGCGCCGGAAGCGACCAAGCAGGGGATCGAGATGGTGGCGCTGTGCTCGCGCAAGCCCACCACGGCCGACACGCCGATGAAGCGCGAAATCCGCGAAAAGATGTACGCGGAAAAATTTCAGGCCAAGTCGAAGGACTATTTGCGCGAGTCGCGCAATGCCGCGATGATCGAGTATCGCTAGGGCCGCGGACAGGCACCGCGCGAGTTCGCGCGGCACGGCCGCGTCCGGCGACGGACCAGGAATGACCAGACCACTAGCCTTGTCGCTCGGCGAGCCCGCGGGCATCGGCCCCGATATCACGATCGCGGCGTGGATGCGCCGCGACGCGGTCGATCTACCGCCGTTCTATCTGCTCGGCGACCGCGATTGCGTGGCGCGGCGCGCGCAGCTGTTGGGCGTCGACATCCCGATCGCGGAGGTGTGTGCCGAACAGGCCGCCGAGACCTTTGCGACCGCCCTGCCCGTCGTGGCGACAGGACATGCCGCGACGGCAGACCCCGGCAGGCCGGACGCCACCAGCGCCGCCGCTGCGATCGCGTCGATCCGCCGGGCGGTGGACGATGTCGGCGCCGGTCGGGCGGCCGCAGTGGTCACCAATCCGATCGCCAAGAGCGTGTTGTATCAGGCCGGCTTCGCGCACCCCGGCCACACCGAATTCCTCGCCGAACTGGCGCGCGGCGACGGGGCCGCGCCACAGCCGGTGATGATGCTGTGGTGTCCGAGCCTCGCCGTGGTGCCGGTCACCATTCATGTTTCGCTGCGCGACGCGATCGCGCAGCTCACGACCGAACTGATCGTTTCGACCGCACGCATCGTGGTGCAAGATCTGCAACGCCGCCTCGGCATCGCCGCGCCGCGGCTCGTGCTCGCGGGCCTCAACCCGCACGCCGGCGAAGACGGCGCGCTGGGGGGCGAGGATCGCGCCATCGTCGCGCCGGCGGTGGAAATCCTGCGCCGCGACGGGATCGACGCCCGCGGGCCGCTGCCCGCCGATACGATGTTTCATGCCGCCGCTCGCAAGACCTACGACTGCGCGATCTGCATGTATCACGACCAGGCGCTGATCCCGATCAAGACCATCGCCTTCGACGAAGGCGTCAACGTCACGCTCGGTCTCCCCTTCATCCGCACATCGCCCGATCACGGCACGGCATTCGACATCGCCGGCACCGGGCGCGCCGATCCTTCGAGCCTGATCGCCGCGCTGAAACTCGCGGCCCGGATGGCTGCGGCGCCTTCGCCATGAGCGCGATCGACGGCCTGCCGCCGCTGCGCGACGTGATCAAGCGCCACGACCTCGCCGCGAAGAAATCGCTCGGCCAGAATTTCCTGCTCGACCTAAATCTCACCGCCCGGATCGCGCGCGCCGCCGGCCCGCTCGAAGATGTCACCGTGGTCGAGATCGGCCCCGGCCCCGGCGGATTGACCCGCGCGCTGCTCGCCACCGGCGCCCGGCGCGTGATAGCGATCGAGCGCGATGAGCGCGCGCTCGGCGCGCTCGAGGAAATCGCCGCGCACTACCCGGGCAGGCTGGAGATCGTCTGCGCCGACGCGATGGACTTCGATCCGCGGCCGCTGCTGGGGAATGCGCGCGCAAAGATCGTCGCCAACCTGCCCTACAACATCGCCACGCCGCTCCTGATCGGCTGGCTCTGCGCCGAGCCGTGGCCGCCCTGGTACGACATGATGGTGCTGATGTTTCAGCGCGAGGTGGCGCAGCGCATCGTCGCGCGCGAAGACGACGACGCCTACGGCCGGCTCGCGGTGCTGTCGAACTGGCGGTGCGAGACCGGGATGCTGTTCGACATCGCGCCTTCGGCCTTCGTGCCGCAGCCCAAGGTGACCTCCTCCGTGGTCCGCCTGGTCCCCCGCGCGGCGCCCCATCCTTGCGACCGCGCGGCACTGGAGCAGGTCGCGGCCGCCGCGTTCGGACAGCGCCGCAAGATGCTCCGGCAGAGCCTCAAGGCGCTCGGCGTCGATCCGGCGCGACTGGCCGAGGCCGCCGGGATCGATCCGACACGCCGCGCCGAGACCGTGCCGGTCTCCGGCTTTGTTGCCATGGCGAATGAATTGACCGATATACGAGCTACAAAAAACACACCCTAAGGGAGAGACCGACATGACGCAGATGCGTCGCCAATCGCTGGTGAAATTCGACGCCCCGCTGTGCGAGACCATCATCGACACGCCGAAGCCGCAGGGCCGCGAAGTGCTGGTCCGGATCGAGCGCTGCGGGCTGTGCCATTCCGATCTGCACATTCAGGACGGCTACGCCGATCTCGGCGGCGGCAAGAAGCTCGACACGACGCGTGGCATGACGCTGCCGTTCACGCTCGGCCACGAAATCGCCGGCGTGGTCGATGAAGTCGGCCCCGATGCGCCGGCCGATCTGGTCGGCAAGAAGAAGGCGGTGTTTCCCTGGATCGGCTGCGGCAAGTGCCGCGACTGCCTCGCCGGCGACGAGAACCTCTGCACCAAAAACCGCTTCCTCGGCGTCGCGATCGACGGCGGCTTCGCCACCCACGTGCTGGTGCCCGACGCGAAGTATCTGCTCGACTACGACCCGCTGCCGACCAATGTCGCGGCGACGCTGATGTGCTCCGGCATCACCGCCTATGGCGCGCTGAAGCGCCTGGTGGACCTGCCGCGTCAGCGCAACATCCTGCTGATCGGCCTCGGCGGCGTCGGCATGATGGGCCTGTCGCTCGCGCAGGCGATGTTCAAGCAGCCGATCTCGGTCGCGGATCTCAGCCCGGCCGCGCGCGACGCGGCGCTGCAGAACGGCGCCTCGTTCGCCTACGATCCGTCCGAGCCGGATGTGATCAAGCGCATCGTCAAGGAAAACGACGGCGGCTTCGACTGCATCGTGGATTTCGCCGGCAACGACAAGTCGATGAACTTCGCCGTCGGTACCGTGGCGCGCGGCGGCAAGATCGTCGTGTCCGGCCTGATGGGCGGTCAGTTCAGCCTGCCGATGGTGCAGTGGATCTACAAGCGCATGACCGTCGAGGGCTTCATGGTCGGCACGCTCGAAGAGACCAAGGAATTGCTGGCGCTGGCGCGCACCGGCAAGATCAAGCCGACGCCGATGAAGGAAGAGCCGATGACCGACGTGCAGAAGTGGATCGATCAGTTGCGCGCCGGCAAGGTCGTCGGCCGCATCATGCTGACCAACTAATCGCGCTCCCGCGGAACTGCATTGCGGGTTCCATTCCACCCGCAATGCAGGCCCGATTCTTGTCCCAAGCCCACCGGATTTGCGGCTTATTGCGACCCCATTTGATGCGGAAAACACGGCACGCCGAGTTTCCGTACCGCATCATGATCGGGGGATGCCATGAGTCAGTCCACTGCGAAGGTCCTCAGCGCCGCCGGCGCCGGATTGGTCGCAAGCCTCGCCCTCACCGCCGTTCCCGATAGCGCCGCACACGCCGGCGAATGTCTCGCCGGCCCGAAGGGACCGGCGCCGGCGGGAAGCCATTGGTTCTACCGGACCGACCACACCAACAAGCGCAAATGCTGGTACGTTCGCGCAACGGGCGAACAGTCGGCGAAGCCGGCCGACACGGCCTCGACCGACGCGGCCGCAAGCGGCACGAACACTCCAGCCGATCCGACGACCGCCGCTGCCGGGCCGAAAGCCTCGCCCAAACCGGTCCGAACAACCGCAGAGACATTGCATCCGTCGATCGCCAATGCGCGCGCCGAATTCGAGTCTCAGCCAGAACCCGCGCCGATGCGCGAAGCGGCCGAACCGGCACAGGCGTCTCAGTTCCCGGCGCCACTTCCTGCGATCACATCATCGTCCACTCCGCAGAACTCGGCCCAGACGGGCGATCAGCCCAGTGCGGGCCGAGGTTCGCCGATCGACCAACGCTGGTCGGACGCCACCACGATCGATGCGTCCCCTGCTTCGACGGCGGATGCGTCGAGCAAGCTGCGCACGGCTGCGCAATCGGCGGCGGCCAAGGGCGCCACGCCCGCTGCGGCAGCGCTGTCCGCGAGCGGATCCGCATCCACGCTGATCGCGGCGCTTCTCGCCGCGCTCGCCCTCGCCGGCCTGATCGTCGGCGGCATCGTCAAATTCGGCAGGCGCGAGCCTGTCGTTCGTCGCGATCCCAACGGCCGTCCGGATATCTGGCGCGACGCGCCGAGATCGGCCGCAGCCGATGACGTCGCCGCCGAGCATAGCGCTCTGGATGTCGATCCGTCGCCGCCGACGCAGCCCGCCGAGCCGCCGGCCTGGATCAAGGCCGCGCGCCAGCGCCAAACCGAAGTGAAGAGCACCGACGAGATCGAGGAATTGCTGGCGCGCGCGCAGAAGCGTCCGGCCGCTTGACCGAGGCTGCACGGAAGAGGCGTCGATACCCGCCCGCTACTTCTCGAGTTCGCGCCGCATGTCGCGCACGAACGCGTCGATCCCGACCTGCCGCTCGCGCTTGAGCTGCTCGGCGCGCAGGATGGCCTTCACCGACTCGAACGCGATGCCGACATTGTCGTTGACGACGATGTAGTCGTAAGCGTCGTAGTGGCTCATCTCGTCGCCGGCTTTCTTCATCCGACCGTGGATGACTTCGTCGGAATCCTGGGCGCGCGTATGCAGACGATGCTCGAGCGCCTGCACGGATGGCGGCAAGACGAATACGCTGACGACGTCGTTCGGCGCATGACTGCGCAGTTGCTGCGTGCCCTGCCAGTCGATGTCGAACAGCACGTCTTTGCCTGCGGAGAGCGCCGCTTCGACCGGCGCGCGCGGCGTGCCGTAGCAATTGTCGAACACGTTGGCCCATTCCAGGAACTCGCCGGCCGCGACCATCGCGTCGAATTTCGGACGGTCGACGAAGAAGTAGTCGCGCCCGTCGACCTCACCCGGCCGCTTCGGGCGAGTCGTGGCCGAGACCGACATCTGCAGCGACGCCGCTTCCTTCACCAGCATGCGCGACAGCGTGGTCTTGCCGGCGCCCGATGGCGACGACAGCACGAACATCAGCCCGCGCCGCTCGACGCCGTTCAAGCTTCCCGTCGCCGCGTCGATCATGCTCATTCCAGATTCTGCACCTGCTCGCGGAACTGCTCGACCACGTTCTTCATCGCCAGGCCCGTATTGGTCAGTTCGATATCGATCGACTTCGAGCAGCAGGTGTTCACCTCGCGGTTGAACTCCTGCGACAGGAAGTCGAGCCTTCGGCCGACGGCGCCGCCGGTGTCCAGCATCTCGCGGGCCTGCGCGACGTGGGAGGCGATGCGGTCGAGTTCTTCGCGAATGTCGGCCTTGGTCGCCATCATGATGGCTTCCTGATGCAGCCGATCCTGATCGAACCGCTCCGACGTCTCCAGCAGCGCGGCGACCTGTTCGGCGAGCCGTGCCTTGATCGCCTCCGGCTTGCGTCCTGGGGCGGCCTCGGCCTTCTTGGCCAGGGTTTCGATCTCGTCGAGCCGCTGCGACAGCACACCGGCGAGCGTCGCGCCTTCGCGCTTGCGCATCTCGATCAGGCTGTCGAGCGCATGCGTGAAGGCGGCCTCGACCGCACCGCGCGCGGCTTTCTCCTCGGCCTCGTCGGCCTCCGGCTCGAACACCTCGATCACGCCTTTGATCGACATCAGCCCGTCGATGCTCGGCGCCACCGCATCGACCCTGCCTGCGAGATCGGTCGCGATCTTCAGCACCGAGGTCAGCACATCCTCGTTGATGCGCACCGTCGAGGCTGCATCGGCGCGCTTCACCGTGAGGTTGGCGTAGACCGTGCCCCGGGACAGCGCCTCGGCGGCGCGCTTGCGCACCCCGGCTTCGATATCGTCCCAACCCTGCGGGATGCGCAGCCGGAAATCGAAGCCCTTCGCATTGACGGACTTCAGTTCCCATTCGAACGAATAGGGGCCGCTGCTGCCGTGGCTGCGCGCAAACCCCGTCATGCTCGACAAAGACATCGCTCACAGACTCCGCAGATTGCAGGATTGAGATTCGCGTGAAGCGTGGGTGGCCGAGCTTAGCCCATCACGGCGTATGATGGGAACAGCCGCGCGACTAATCCTGACCGCCCGCGGCCGGAGCGGCACCGTTCGGCCGCCTCTTGGACGCACCGCCGTTTCTCCCGGGTCTCGCCGCCGGCGCAGGCGGGACCGATGCGTTCGCATCCGGAGTGACCGTCGCCGTCGGCGGAGTATCCTCCGCGGGCTCCATCGTATCGTTCTGTGTCTGCCGCTCCAGCGCCCGCAGCTTGGCGACGTTCTTCAGATGCTGATCGTAGCTGTCGCTGAAGGCATGGCCGCCACTGCCGTCCGCGACGAAGTACAGATCGCGCGTTCGCGCCGGATTGGCCGCAGCTTCCAGCGAAGCCCGGCCGGGATTCGCGATCGGGCCCGGCGGCAAACCATCGATGACATAGGTGTTGTACGGGGACGGCTGCTGAATTTCGCTGCGCTTGATCGGCCGGCCGAGCGTGCCCTTGCCGCCGACCAGGCCGTAGATGATCGTCGGGTCGGACTGCAGCCTCATCTTTTTCTGCAGGCGATTGACGAACACGGCGGAGACGCGGCTTCGCTCATCCGCCTTGCTGGTCTCCTTCTCCACGATCGAAGCGAGCGTCACCAGTTGCTCGGGCGATTTGATCGGGATCTCCGGATTGCGGCGTTCCCAGACGTCGCTCAGGACGCGTTTCTGCGCCTGCTGCATCCGGTTGATCACCTGCTCGCGCGGCGTGCCGCGCGGAAACTTGTAGGTCTCCGGCAGCAATGTTCCTTCTCGCGGAATTTCACGCAGGCTTCCCGTGAAGATGTTGTTGTCCGTGAGACGCGCGACGATCTGCTCCGAGGTCAGGCCCTCCGGAATCGTCACGGCGTGCTGAACTACCTTGCCTTCGACGATGGTGCCGATCACGTCGCGTAGGCTGGCGTTCTTCTGAAACGAATATTCGCCCGGCTTGAGATCCGCCCGCGCCTTCAACGCCAGCACGCTGCCGATGAACACCCAGCGATTGTTTTCGATCACGCCTTCGCGCTGCAGGATCTCCGCGATATCCCCCAGTCCGGCGCGCTGCGGAATGTTGACGACCTTGTCGTCCTGCAACGGGCCGTCGGCCTCGATCTTCTGCTTGCCGTAGACGTAGATGCCGCCCGCGCCGATCATCAGCACCAGCACCAGCGTGATGATGGCGTTGCCTATGATCACCAGCGGATTGCGCGCGCGATCCGATCGCTTCGGCGGCGGCGGCAGTTGCTCGGGTTCCAGCGCCGCGCGCGGACTTCTCGGCGAGATCGGCGGCCTTTCACTCATCGGTGCAACCTGATTCCTGTGGTCTGGTGGATGGGTGCAAGATCGCACTAGCGGCGTTCGGGATTACGTCGTTGCTGTGGAGATCCGGCGTGGAATTGCTCCAGACGTCATCGGGGTCGCAGCCGATCATACCCCCATATTGCCCGATGTCGTAGGATTTAGCAGGGATTACGGCGAAACGTTGAAGCGTTTGCAGCGCGTCAATCGACGACACGCTGCAGGATCAACGATGCATTAGTCCCGCCAAAGCCGAAAGAGTTCGACAGCGCGACGTTGATTTCACGTTCGCGCGGCTTCCACGGTACGAGGTCGATCGCGGTTTCGACCGACGGATTGTCGAGGTTGATGGTCGGCGGCGCGACATTGTCGCGAATCGCCAGCACGCAAAAAATCGCTTCGACCGCGCCGGCAGCGCCGAGCAGGTGGCCGATCGAGGATTTCGTCGAGGACATCGACACGCGCGACGCGGCGTTGCCGAGCAGCCGCTGCGCGGCGCCGAGTTCAATCTCGTCGCCGAGCGGCGTCGAAGTGCCGTGCGCGTTGATGTAGTCGATATCGGAAACCGCAATGCCCGCGCGCTTGATCGCCGCGCTCATGCAGCGGAATGCGCCGTCGCCGTCCGTCGCCGGCGCCGTGATATGATGGGCGTCGCCGGTCAGGCCGTAGCCGGTCACTTCGGCGTAGATCCGCGCGCCGCGCGCCTTGGCGTGTTCGTACTCCTCGAGCACGACGATGCCGGCGCCCTCGCCCATCACGAAGCCGTCGCGATCCTTGTCGTAGGGGCGCGACGCACTCTGTGGCGTTTCGTTGAAACCGGTCGACAGCGCACGCGCGGCACAGAAGCCGGCCATCGCAAGGCGGCTGATCGGGGATTCGGTGCCGCCGGCGACCATCACGTCGGCGTCGCCGAGCGCGATCAGCCGCGACGCGTCGCCGATCGCATGCGCGCCGGTCGAGCATGCCGTGACGACGGAGTGATTCGGTCCCTTGAGCCCGAACTCGATCGACACATAGCCCGATGCGAGATTGATCAGGCGGCCCGGAATGAAAAACGGCGAGATCTTGCGCGGTCCGCGCTCTTTCAGAATCAGCGCGGTCTCGGCGATCCCCTGCAGACCGCCGATGCCGGAGCCGATCAACACGCCGGAAGCGCAGCGCTCTTCTTCGGTGGACGGATGCCAGCCGGCGTCGTCGAGAGCCTGACGTGCGGCGCACATCGCATAGACGATGAAGTCGTCGACCTTGCGCTGGTCCTTCGGCTCCATCCACTGGTCGGCATTGTAGGTGCCGTCGGTGCCGTCGCCGCGCGGGATGACGCAGGCGATCTGGCTGGTCAGGTCGGAGACGTCGAAAGCGGCGATCTTGCGTGCGCCGCTTTCACCTTTGAGAATCCGGCTCCAGGACGAATCGACGCCACAGCCGAGCGGCGAAACCATGCCAAGGCCTGTGACGACGACACGTCTCATTTTTCGTACTCCGGGCCAGAATGCGCGGTCCAAAGCAAGAAGCCGGTGGACCGTTGGTGCACGGTCCGTCCGGCTTCATCGTTCACCGCGCAGAGCGTCAGCTCTTCGCGTTCTTTTCGAGGAACTTGGTGGCGTCGCCGACGGTGAGAATCGTCTCGGCGGCATCGTCGGGAATTTCGCAGCCGAACTCTTCTTCGAACGCCATCACGAGTTCGACGGTGTCCAGGCTGTCGGCACCGAGATCATCGATGAAGCTGGCGCTATCGACCACCTTCTCCGGCTCGACACCGAGGTGCTCCACCACGATCTTCTTAACCCGCTCGCCAATCTCACTCATTCTCTAACCCCGTGCTGTTCCGACCCGACCGACAGACGATACGAGCCTTCGTGGTGCGTCAAACTCGCTGAGTTCCCGTCGCAATCGCGAAAGTGTACTGATTTTGCCCCGTCCCCGAGGTCGAAAACCGACCGCCCCCAGCGGCAGGTCTCCATCGGCAATATACAGGGTTTGGACTTCCTGCAATGGCCTTCTTTGCCTATCCGCCGGTGCTCCGGTTATCATACTTCCGATGCATTGACCACAAGACACGGCCGCCGACGCGATACGCCGCCTGCGATGCCAAGGAGTTGCAGCGGAGATGCCGCCGGAGGTCAGATCATGGCCATCCCGCCGTTGACGTGGATGGTCTGCCCGGTGACGTAGGCGGCTTCGTTCGAACTGAGATACACTGCCGCAGCCGCGATGTCCTCGGGGGTGCCCAGCCGGCCTGCAGGCACCTTGCCGAGAATCGCTTCACGCTGCTTGTCGTTCAGCACATCGGTCATCGGCGTCGCGATGAAGCCCGGTGCGATGCAATTGGCGGTGACGTTGCGCTTGGCATATTCGGCGCCGAGCGTCTTGATCATGCCGATCAGCCCGGCCTTCGACGCCGTGTAGTTGCCCTGCCCGGGATTGCCGGTGACGCCGACCACCGAGGTGATCGCGATGATGCGGCCGAACTTCTTGCGCATCATCAGCTTGGTCGCGGCGCGGGTCAGCCGGAACGTCGCGGTGAGATTGACCTTGATCACCTCGTCCCAATCTTCGTCACGCAACTGCACGAACAGATTGTCGCGGGTGATGCCGGCATTGCAGACCAGAATGTCGAGCTGACCCATGGCTTCGGCCGCCGCCGGCACCAGCGCCTCGACCTCGGCCGAATCCGACAGATTGCAGGGCAGCACGTGAACGCGCTCGCCGAGCTTCGCCGCCAACGTGTCCAGCGCCTCGCGCCGCGTGCCGGAAATCGCCACCGTCGCGCCCTGACCATGCAGCGCCTGCGCGATCGCGCCGCCGATGCCGCCGGTTGCGCCGGTGACCAGCGCGGTTCGTCCCGTCAAATCGAACATGTCGTCTCCTTCGCCGCCGGTTACGTCGATTGTCCGGCCTTGATTGCATCCTTGGCGGCCGCGAGATCATTGGGACTGCCGATGGCCAGCCCCGTCGCGCCGTCGGTAATCCGCTTGACCAGTCCGCTCAGCACCTTGCCGGCGCCGACCTCGAAGAACCGGGTGACGCCGTGGCCGGCCATATACGCCACCGACTCGCGCCAGCGCACGGTGCCCGTGACCTGTTCGACCAATCGACGGCGAATCTCATCGGGGTCGGTGATCGGCGAGGCCAGCACGTTGCAAACCAGCGGCACCGCCGGCGACCGGATCGCCACACCCGCCAAAGCCTCTGCCATCGCCTCGGCTGCGGGCTGCATCAGCGAGCAATGGAAAGGCGCCGAAACCGGCAGCAGCATCGCGCGCTTGGCCCCCTTGCCCTTGGCGATCTCGACGGCGCGCTCCACGGCTTCCTTGTGGCCCGAGACGACGACCTGACCGCCACCATTGTCGTTGGCAGCCTGGCAGACCTGACCCTGGGCCGCCTCGCTCGCGACTGCCACGGCCGCGTCATAATCCAGCCCGAGCAGCGCGGCCATCGCGCCGACGCCGACCGGAACCGCCTTCTGCATCGCCAGGCCCCGGATGCGCAGCAGGCGGGCGGTGTCGCTGACGCTGAGGGATCCAGCGGCGGCAAGCGCGGAGTATTCGCCGAGCGAATGGCCCGCCACGAAGGCCGCGTCACGACCGATATTCAGCCCCGCCTCGCCTTCGAGCACCCGCAGCGCGGCCAGAGAAACCGCCATCAATGCCGGCTGGGCATTCTCGGTGAGCTGAAGCGTCTCAGCCGGCCCCTCCCAGATGATCGCACTCAGCTTTTCGCCGAGCGCGGCATCGACCTCGTCGAATACCGCCTGTGCCGCCGGGAAGGCATCGGCCAGCGCCTTGCCCATGCCGACCGCCTGAGAGCCTTGCCCGGGGAATGTGAATGCTGCCGTCATCTGCGTTCCTGAACCTGTCTGGAGTGGCGCCGTAAGACACCCCGCGAGCCGGCTGTGTCAAGCTGACCAGCGCAAACTCGCGGGCCGGTCCAGAGTTTTGGAGATGTTCGCTGCAGCCGCGAAGCCACCGCGGATCTCCACGATGGACGATCGCGACAACCTCTCAGTCGCGATGGGCAATGGATCGTTTACTGTATCCGAACGTCAAACAGGTGCGAAAGGCCTCCATAAACCGTCGCTGGAATAAGCATCGGGGACAACAAGGAGCCGTTCGCCAAGATGCGCCGCGTGACCCGAACCAAGCTTCACCCCCATGAAGCAGCCGATGTCGGACATCCGATTGTCGCGCCGCGTCTTATCAAATGGTTGGTCAACGGCCCTCGACCGCAGCCCGATGCAATCCTGCGCCGATTGCTGCTGCACAGCCAGACCAAGACGCGCACGCTGTTCCTCGCCACCCTGTCCACGACCTTGCTGACGGTCATGGCGGCAGTGATCACGGGCGCGGCGTGGGCCTACGCCTGGGTCGCGATCGAAGTGGCATTCGGCATCGCGCGCGGCATCGTCGCCCGTCAGATGCTGAAAGCACAGGCCTCGGACCGGCCTGCCACCGCTCTGCCCCTGTATCTCGGCCTGTCATGGGCTCTCAGCTATTCGATCGGCTGCGCTCTCTGCGTCATGTCGGACGAATGGCCGCTCTTCGTGCTCGTCGCCATCGTGATCGCCGGCCTCACGAGCGCGATCGTGTCACGCAACGCCGGCATGCCGCGCTACGGGTTCGTGCAGATCTGCATCCTCGCGACGCCCTACACCGTGGCGATGATCTTTTCCCCAATTCCGCAAATGTACCTCGTCGGGCTGCTGATCCCGGCCTGGGGACTGGGAATGGGAATTCTGCTGTTCGAAAACTACGATGTTCTGCTCAATCTGTTTCTCTCGGAGCGCGAGAACAAGTGGTTGGCCAACTACGATCAGTTGACCGGCCTGCCGAACCGCACCATGCAACATCGGCGCTTCGAGGAACTGCTCCGAGATGCGACCGGCACGTCCGGGAACGGCTGTCAGCCGCTGACGGTGCTCTGGCTCGATCTCGACGGGTTCAAGGCGGCCAACGACCGCTACGGCCACGAGCTCGGCGACGCCGTCCTGGTGGTCGTGGCCGAGCGGCTGCGCGGTTGTGTGCGCGGCGACGACCTGATCTTCCGGGTCGGCGGCGACGAGTTCGTCATCTTGCTTCCCGCCACCGAAGCGGCGGACAGCGTCGAGATCGCCAACCGGGTGATTGCGCGGATCGCCGAGCCGTTCGATCTCGGCAAGGATGTCCCGCTGAGCATCGGTGTCAGCATCGGCAGCGCCACTTTCCCGCGTGACGGAAAGACCGCCGACGACCTGTTGCGCTCGGCCGACAGCGCGATGTACGAGGCGAAACGGCTCGGGAAAGGGGTGGTCGTGCACTGCGACTCGATCGACGATGCACCCAGCCTGGTTCCCGCGCTCGAGCCGGATGCCCACATAACCGGGGAACTCCGGACGAGGTCCGCGGTATGACGGAGGCCGAACCACTGGCCGCCCGAAATCCGTCATTCGGCTCCGTTGCCGGCCAGCATTGACCCCACCCTTGCCATTGCGATCAAAATCCGTATAACCCGCGCATCCGCAGATCCCGGCCGGGAGCTGAACGGACGGTCTCAGCATTTTCACCTTTCTGGCGAATTTGATGCGGCAGAGCCAGTCGGCTCGTCGTCCCGTGCTTCCGCCTTCTGAGCAGTCGAGTCCTTTCCGAAGGGTTCGAAGGGCTTGCCGCCGGTTCTGCGCCAACATGGAAAGGACTGTCATGCCTCTTTACGAGCATGTTTTTCTCGCGCGTCAGGACGCGAGCACGCAGCAGGTCGAGGAACTGACGACCCAGATCACGGGCGTCATCGAGGGCCTCGGCGGCAAGGTCACCAAGACCGAAGCCTGGGGACTTCGCTCCCTCACCTATCGCATGAACAAGAATCGCAAAGCGCATTTCATGCTGCTCAACATCGACGGCCCCTCCGCGGTGGTCGCCGAGATCGAGCGCCAGGAGCGCATCAACGAAGACATCATCCGCTACCTGACGGTGCGCGTCGAAGAGCACGAGGAAGGCCCCTCGGCGATGATGCGCAAGGCCGACCGCGACCGCGAGCGTGACGACCGTGGCCCCCGCGAGGGCGGCTTCCGGGGCGACCGTGAAGGCCGTGGCGACCGCGAGGGCGGTGGCTTCCGGGGCGACCGCGGTCCGCGCCGTCCGCGCGAAGACGCCGACACTGCCGCAGCGAGCGAGGAGTAAGAATCATGGCTGAAGCAGGTGCACGCCGTCCGTTCTTCCGCCGTCGCAAGACCTGCCCGTTCACGGGCACGAACGCGCCGAAGATCGACTACAAGGATTCCAAGCTGTTGATGCGTTACGTCTCCGAGCGCGGCAAGATCGTGCCGAGCCGCATCACCGCGGTCTCCGCCAAGAAGCAGCGTGAACTCGCGCGCGCCATCAAGCGCGCCCGTTTCCTCGGTCTGCTGCCCTACGTCATTCGCTGATCGTTTTCACCCGCGGCGTTCGCGCCGCGGGTTTCACTTTGCTTCGTCGTCACGTGTCGCAAATCACGTGACGTAAGTCATAAGGCTCCGCTGACCCGGATGCCGATGGTTGGGGCGAACCGCCTCTAACCGCTCGAAAGGAGCGGGACAGCTGATGATGATCCAGATCCTGATCGCGATTGCCGCTGGCTGTGCCTCGGCGTTGATGTTCGCCTCGATCATCTCGGGCGCGCTGATCTCATTGCTGCTGTTCTATCTGGCGCCGCTGCCGCTGATGGTGGCCGCACTCGGCTGGGGCGCGGCCGGGGCCGCAGCCGGCGGGCTGCTCGGCGCCGCCGGGCTCGCCGCGATCTTCAGTTTCTCCTATGCCATCGCCTTCCTTGTCACCGTCGTGGCGCCGGCCTACTGGCTCGGCCGCCTCGCGATGCTGGCGCGACCGGTCGAGACCGCGGACAGCGCCACCCCGGCCGCGCTGGAGTGGTATCCGGTCGGCCGAATCGTGGCGTGGATGGCAGGCTTCGCCACCTTGACCACGATGGCGGCGATGCTGACGCTCGGCACCGACGGGGCGACGATCAGCGAGGGCCTGCGCAGCGGATTGCAGCGGGCGCTGGGCTCGCGCAACTCCGCCGACACCGACAAGCTGATCGACGCGCTGGTCGCAGTCGCCCCGCCGGCCGCCGCCTCGGTCGCGATGCTGACCTTGACGCTGAATCTGTGGCTCGCCGCCAGGATCACCATCACCTCCGGCCGGCTGACCCGGCCGCGGCCGGATCTGCGAACGGTGGCGCTGCCGGCGATGACGCTGGCGGTGCTGTCGCTCGCGATCGGCCTCAGCTTTACCGGCGGTCTGGTCGCACTGATCGGCAAGACCGCCAGCGCAGCGATGCTGGTCGCCTATGGGCTGACCGGGGCGGCCACGCTGCACACGCTGACGATGTCCGCCCGCCATCGCGGCTTTCTGTTGAGTTCGACTTACGCGCTCGTGCTGATCTTTCTCTGGCCCGCACTCGGCCTGATCGCGCTCGGCATCGGCGACGCAGCATTCGGCTTTCGTCAGCGCTACTACCAGCGCCGCTCGATGCCGCCCCCGACCGCCACCTGATTATTACCCCTATCAAGCAACTCGAGGAGAACAACATGGAAGTCATTCTGCTGGAACGCGTCGCCAAGGTCGGCCAGATGGGCGAGCTGGTTCGCGTCAAGGACGGTTACGCCCGCAATTTCCTGCTGCCGCGCGGCAAGGCACTGCGCGCGACCGCTGCCAATCGCGACAAGTACGAGCACATGAAGGCCGACCTCGAGGCGCGCAACATCGCGGCCAAGGCTGAAGCCGCGAAGGTCGCGGAGAAGATCGACGGTCACAATGTGATCGTGATCCGTCAGGCCTCCGAAACCGGCCAGTTGTTCGGTTCGGTGTCGGTGCGCGACATCGTCACCAGCTTCGAGGCAGAAGGCGTCATGATCAGCCGCAGCCAGATCCTGCTCGATGCGCCGATCAAGACCATCGGCAAGCACACCATCGAGGTCGCGGTGCATCCGGAAGTCGAAGTCGGCGTGTCGGTGACGGTGGCGCGCAGCGCCGAGGAAGCCGAGCGGATCAATCGCGGCGAGGACATCTCGACCCGCCGGGAAGACCAGGACGCCGCCGCCGAGGCGATCGCCGCTGCCGGCGAGTTCTTCGATCCGGACGCGGAGCAGGAAGAAGAACAGCCGGCCGAGCAGTAAGCGCTCTTCAGCGAGACACCTCGACGAAAAAGCCCGGCATTCGCATGCCGGGCTTTTTTGCATCAAGACGACGCGGTCTATCGTGAAACCGGCACGTCGGGCGAACTGCCTTGCTCGGCCGGCGGCGGGGTCGGCGTCACGGTGACGGACGGTTCGCTGGACGGGGCTGCCGCAGCGGCCGGCGCGCCGGTCCGCGGCGCAGGCGTCGCAGCAGGCGCCGTCGAAGCCGCAGGCGCTGGCGGCTCGTCCGGCTTCGCAAGCGGAGCAGTCGCCGGCGGCGTGTCGGCGGGCTTCGGCGCCGGCGTCACCGCAGGAACCGGATCGGGGCGCAGCGGTACCGCGCCAGGCGTTGCGGCCCGCTCCGCTGGCACGGACTGTGGCGTGTCGGACTTCGGCGGCTCGGACTTGACGGCCTCCGTCTTCGGCTCTTCCGGCTTTGCGATGTCCGTCTTCGACGCATCGGGCTTGGGCGTATCGGGTTTGGTCGTGTCGGGTTTGGTCGTGTCGGGTTTGGTCGTGTCGGAAGTCGAGGCTTCCGGTTTTGACGGCTCCGATGCGGAGGTTTCCGGTTTGGCAGTTTCCTTTTTCGCGGCGTCCTGCTTCGCTGCAGCCGGTTCGCTTGCGGCTGGCTCCGGTTTCGCTGCTTCGCCCTTGGCCGCGTTGGCAGGCGCGCCCTTCGCCGGCTTGTCCTTCCGGCTCTGCTGGCGGCGATCCTTCGCCGGAGGGGGCTCGGCAGGCGCAGCCGTCTCGGTCGCGGCGGCGCCGTCGGCGGGTTTGTCGGCTTCGGGTTTGGGCGGACGCTTGCTGTGGCGGCCGCGGCGCGTGCCTTCTTCGGCCTGCGCCGGAGCCTCGGGTCGCGCCGCCTCTGGTTTGGCTGTCTCCGGCTTTGCAGCCTCTTCCGCGCCGGGCCGCTGCCTGCGCCCCGAGCGGCCGTCCTGCTGGCCGGGATTGGTCCTGACGTCGTTCTGCCTGTAGCGGGTGTCAGTCGCTCCGTTGGAAATCAGATAGGCCGCGAGCATCGAAGCCATGTCGCCGCTGGTCGTGTAGTGCTGACGCAGAAACGACGCCAGGGAATTGGGGGGTATCGAGCGAACGAGACCGCGCGCGCTTTTGTGGCACACGGCGCAATTCCCTGAGAAAAGCTGGGCCGGGCTCTTGCCGGCCTCGAGGTTCTGCGCCTGCGCCGGGGGCGTGATGGAGGCGATCAGAAGCATCACCGCCGCTGAAATGAGCGCTCGGCTCGACATTTGATCCTCCAATGCATGAACGGCCGCGCCCGCGGCGCAGTCCTTTTAGCCGATTGGAAAATGATTGGAAGGGAAGAGATGACGCTGTTTTGTCATAACGAATAGTCGCATACCAGCCGCGCAATCGCGCCGTCGATCCGTCACGTCCGACCGGCTCGGATGCGCCGGGCGGCTCGGCCAGCTTTGGCGGAGCACTCCTTGGCCTGCCGGAAGTACGCCAGCGCAATCCAGATCAAGCGGCGTGAACCAGCCGGACCTTGCGCTCGCCGTCGCGCGGTCCCTTGTGAATCTCGAGATGCTCACGCGTGGCGGTCAGAAGCGCCCGATCGCAGGGAACCGCACGCCCGTCGCCGCATGAGGTCGCCTCGAACGATTCGATCAGCGATTCCAGCCAGAGCCGGTCGGATACGTCGCGTCGCTGTTTCTGAGCCATCGCCGTTCCCGTGTTTCAACTTCGTTATTCTGCGTGATCAACCCCGACGCCGCTCGAACCGTTCCTCGAATGACCACCCGCTGATGTGATCGTGATCACAGATCAATTTTCCGGCGAGGCGCTTGATCCGTTCCATGATCGAACAGCCTCAAAAAACACGCCTCCCCGTCCCGAAGGACATCGCGATTGACTATGCCCTGCTCGCTTTCGGAACCGCGACGGGATTGATCGGACTGGTCTGCCTGCTTCTGCTGTGAAAAATCCGATCACGATCCTTTAGGTATGGCCCCGCGGTCCCGCGGTTCAATCCGGCTGCGACAAATGGAGCCCCGCCCCGGCGGGCGGCTTCCGCAACGCCGGTTCGTCAAGCCCGCCGCCTCGGGTGCATCGGTTCATCCACACTCTTCTTCGAGCTGGTGCATAACGCGCGATTGACGCTTCCGCTGGCAGTTGAATCGGCGCTTTAGTCGCGCCCCGCATCCGACAAATTCGAAAGAACAATTCAGAGCTATGGCTGCAATCGATTCGAATGTTCTGAAGCTCGCGCCCGACGCCGCCGCGCCTGCCTACCGGACCGCGCCTCACAATATCGAGGCGGAACAAGCCCTGCTCGGCGCCATCCTGGTCAATAACGACGCGTTCTACCGGGTGTCGGACTTCCTCGAGGCGAAGCATTTCTTCGAAACGATCCACCAGACCATTTTCGAGACCGCCACCAGCCTGATCCGCGCCGGCAAGGTCGCGACGCCGATCACGCTCAAGACCTTCCTCGCCGCCGACCTCGATCTCGGCGGCCTCACGGTCGCGCAATATCTGGCCCGACTGGCGGCCGAAGCCACCACCATCATCAACGCCCATGATTACGGCCGGACCATCTACGAATTGTCGCTGCGCCGCGACCTGATCGGGATCGGCACCGACATGGTCAATGTCGCGTTCGACGCGCCAGTCGATTTCGCGCCGCGCAACCAGATCGAGGACGCCGAGCGCAGGCTGTACGAGCTCGCCGAGTCCGGCCGCTATGACGGCGGCTTCCAGCGGTTCTCGCAGGCGCTGACCACCGCGGTCGACATGGCCGCAAAGGCATTCCAGCGCGACGGCAAGCTGTCCGGCATTGCCACCGGCCTGCGCGATCTCGATACCAGGATGGGCGGGCTGCAGCATTCCGACTTGATCGTGCTGGCCGGCCGTCCCGGCATGGGCAAGACCGCGCTCGCCACCAACATCGCCTACAACGTCGCCAAGGCCTATCGCGGCGAGGTCCAGGCCGACGGCACGACCAAGGCAGTCAATGGCGGCATCGTCGGCTTCTTCTCCTGCGAAATGTCGGCCGAGCAGCTCGCCACGCGTATTCTCGCCGAGCAGGCGGAGATCGCGTCGAGCAAGATCCGGCGCGGCGGCATTTCGGAAACCGATTTCGAACGGATTCGCGACGTCTCGATCGAGCTGCAAACGCTGCCGCTTTACGTCGACGAAACCGGCGGCCTGGCGATCTCTCAGCTCACCGCGCGCGCGCGCCGGCTGAAGCGGCAGAAGGGCCTCGACCTGCTGGTGGTCGACTACATCCAGCTACTGCAGGGCTCGAGCAAGAAGGGCGACAACCGCGTCCAGGAGGTGACCGAGATCACCACCAACCTGAAGGCGCTGGCGAAGGAGCTCAACGTTCCGATCATCGCGCTGTCGCAGCTCTCGCGTCAGGTCGAATCCCGCGACGACAAGCGGCCCCAGCTCTCCGACCTGCGTGAATCGGGCTCGATCGAACAGGACGCCGACGTCGTGATGTTCGTGTTCCGCGAAGAGTACTACCTGCAGAACAAGGAGCCGCGCCCCGGCACGCCCGAGCACGAGAAGTGGACGACGGATATGGACCTCGTTCACGGCAAGGCGGAGGTCATCATCGCCAAGCAGCGCCACGGCCCGACCGGCACGGTGGACCTGCAGTTCGAAGGCCAGTTCACGCGCTTCAGCGATCTGGTCAGCGAAGGCCATCTGCCGGAACGGATCTGAGCTGCAGCAACTCCCGTTGAATGGAATTCGGGCAGCGATTATTGTGCGGCATGAACATCCTCCCCGATCCGAATGCGACCGTCGCCAGCCTTTTGACACCTGAAGCCGCCCAAGCGGCGGCGCTGGCCGCGGCGACCGCCACTGCGCCCGGCATCCTCACCATCAATCTCGACGCGATCGTCGCCAACTGGCGCAAGCTGGAGAAGACCGCGGTCCCGGCCGAAGCCGCCGCCGTGGTCAAGGGCGACGCCTATGGCTGCGGCATCGCGCCGGTCACGAAGGCCCTCGCCGCGGCGGGTTGCAAGACCTTCTTCGTCGCAACGCTCGCCGAAGCCGGCGCCGCCCGCGCGATTGCGCCGGACGCGGCGATCTATGTTCTCGACGGCTTCTTCCAGAGCACCGGCGATGAATTCGCCAGGCTGAATTGCCGACCGGTGATCGGCGACCTCTACGAACTCGCCGAGTGGGACGTCTATTGCCGCCGCACGCACTGGAATGGCGGCGCGGCGATCCACATCGATACCGGCATGAACCGGCTCGGCCTGACGATCTCCGAAGCGCAGGGCATCGTGCCACGGATCGCCACCGGCGATCACGGCGTCACGCTGGTGATCAGTCACCTCGCCGCCGCCGAAGCACTCAACCATCCGATGAACGCCCGGCAGGTCACGGCGTTTCGCGAGATCGCCGGCCTGTTTGCCGGCGTGCCGGCGTCGCTGTCGGCCTCCTCCGGCATCTTTCTGGGCCCGCAATTCGCCTTCGACATGGTGCGTCCGGGCGCCGCGCTCTACGGCATCAACCCGACGCCGGAGGCCGACAATCCGATGCTGCCGGTGGTCGATCTCAAAGCCCGCATCCTTCAGGTCCGCAGCGTCGAGCGCGGCGACAGCGTCGGCTATGGCGGCACCTGGACCGCGCGGCGGCCGACCAAGATCGCGGTGCTGTCGGCTGGTTATGCCGACGGATACTTTCGCGCTGCCGGCTCGAACGACGGCACCCGCGGCGCCGACGTGATCATCGCCGGCCAGCGCTGCCCGGTCGCCGGGCGGGTGTCGATGGACCTGCTCGCGGTCGACGTCACCGACCTGCCCGCCAACGCCGCGCGCCGCGGCCAGATGGCGACGCTGATCGGCGACGGCATCACCGTCGACGAACTCGGGCATCATTTCGGCACCATCGGCTACGAGGTCCTGACCAGCCTCGGCCCGCGCTACGCGAGGGTCTACAAAGGCGGCGACGCGAAGCCGGACGAGAAACCGACTGAGGGCGACGGCGTGCGAACCGCCACGGCCGGCTGAGTCCCACGCACGAACTCTCAGCGTCATTGCGAGGAGCACCCGGATCGGCGCTTCGCGCCGTCCGGGCACAGGCTCCGCGACGAAGCAATCCAGAGGCGCAGTGCACCGCGTCTCTGGATTGCTTCGCTGCGCTCGCAATGACGGAGCCTCTCACCTGATCGGCCAGCCGGCTCAGTCTTCGTGCACCAGAAACAGGAAGCCGGTGATCGCCGCGAGAAACGCGAACGAGCCGGCGATGCCGACGACCAGCACCGCGCGGATCAGCATCGGCGCCTCGCTGGTGTCGATGACTTTGGCGAGGCCGAAGTAATTGCCCAGCAGCAGCACAACCGCGAACAGCGCGCCGAACACAGCGCCCATGGCAAAATGCCCGGCCACCTGCCGCCATTTGCGTCGCTCGTAGGCTTTGCGCTCGTCGTCTCGCATCCGCCGACCTTAGCGAAGTCAGCGCTGCGCGCACAGCAGGGGCCGATCACGCTTTGCGACGACCGCTGTGCTGGCGCATGCGGGGCAGATCCACCAAACAAGTATGTCGTGGAATGCCGTGGCAGCGTCGCCCACGTCGCCTCTAGCGGCGAATTGCCTTTTCCAGAGCGGAAGCCACGAACTTGTTGAGACTGACGCCGGCGCGCCTTGCGGCGGTAGAGACGTCCTTGTGCAGGGCCGGATCGGTACGCACGACGAACTGACCGGAGAACGGCCTTTCCGGCTCTTCGCCGCGCTCCTTGCAAAAGGCCAGGTAATCCTCGATCGAGCCGGCAAGAGCTTTCTTGAGTTCAGCGACGGATTTACCCTGGAAGGTGATCACGTCGCGAAGGTCGGTGACCTCGCCGTGGAAGATTTCGGCGTCCTCGTCGTATTCGACAACCGCCTGATAGCCCTTGTAGCTCATCGTCGTCATGGCTCTATTCCCGATTCGATCAGAAAGCGGCGGACGGACTTCACGGCGCCCTTGTCGGTCTCCTTCTGCGGATGCGGTCGATGAAAAACAGCCCGGACGCCGTTGAGAACAACCCGGACTCGCGACCCGCTCCCTTCGCTGATCTCTGCGCCACAAGCCCGAAACAGAGCTTCAACGTCGTTCCAGACAATGCCGGCGCAAACCGGCGTCGCAAAGATCGCATCCAAGATCACCTGATGCTTCCTGCTCAGCTTCATATAGTATCACATTTCAGTATCATTGCAAGACGCAAAATATGACTATTTTCTTACACTCGGCCTGATCCGTCGGCCGTATGAACGCCGAGCTGATCGAATGCCCCACGAGCTCATGCTCTCAATGCCGCGAGAACAAATCCCGCAGCCGGCACAGCGTCGTGGTGATGTCGAAGCGCTGATCGGGCAGCGCCTCGCCCTTGATGAGGAGGTCGATCGCGGTGGCCGGATCGGTCTCGCCGGTGAGCAGCACGTCGGCGCCGCGTTTCTTCATGTGGCGGACGAAGCCGTCGCCGGCGCTGCCGGCGACGATCAGTTCGACGCCGTCGAGCGGATGCGGGCCGTCGTCCTTGAAATAGTGCGGCAGCTGCTCCTTGGTCAGCTCGATCCGCGCCGGGGACGGCAGCGGCGCGTCGCCTCGATGCCCGGCCAGATCGTACAACAGCCATTGCCGCGCCTGACCGGCGTGGCCGCTGACAGTGACCCAGTCCGCCGTGGGGATAGCGATCTTCATGTTGGTTATTCCGCTCTGCGTTCAGAATCGGAAGCCACACTGCCGCGCCTTCCGGCCGAAGGCCTTGATCCAGGTCTGCCCCGATCCCCTCTGCGGCATCGACGTCTGCACCGACGCCGCCGCGGTTGACGTAAAGAACAAAATATGAACAAAAATGTCGACGCGGTGACTCAATCGTCACCTGACTCGATCGACACTTTGACTCGCAAGTGCACCCATGATGGCCAAAGCATCGCCCTCCTTCGTCTGCCAGAACTGCGGCGCGGCCTATAATCGCTGGCAGGGCAAATGCGAGTCCTGCGGCGAGTGGAATACGCTGGTCGAGGAAGCCGGCGACAGCGCCGTGCCGGTCAGCATTCGCGCCAAGCGACGCGGGCGGCCGTTCAAGCTGGAATCGCTCGCCGGCAAGAGCGTCGACGCACCCCGCCTGCCCTCCGGCATGGCCGAACTCGACCGCGTCACCGGCGGCGGCTTCGTCCGCGGCTCGGTGCTGCTGGTCGGCGGCGATCCGGGCATCGGCAAATCGACGCTGCTGACGCAGGCCACCAGCCTGATGGCGCGTAGCGGCCATCGCGCGGTGTACATCTCCGGCGAAGAAGCGGTGGCGCAGGTGCGGCTGCGCGCCGAGCGGCTCGGCCTCGCGGCGGCGCCGGTCGAACTCGCCGCCGAGACCTCGGTCGAGGACATCATCGCGACGCTGTCCGAAGGCGCCACGCCGCGGCTGATCGTGATCGATTCGATCCAGACGATGTGGACCGACACCGTAGAGTCGGCGCCCGGCACGGTGACGCAGGTGCGCGCCTCGGCGCAGGCGCTGATCCGGTTTGCGAAAAAGTCCGGCGCCGCGATCATCCTGGTCGGCCACGTCACCAAGGACGGCCAGATCGCCGGTCCCCGCGTCGTCGAGCACATGGTCGACGCGGTGTTGTCGTTCGAGGGCGAAGGCTCGCAGCAGTTCCGCATCCTGCGCGCGGTGAAGAACCGGTTCGGCCCGACCGACGAGATCGGCGTGTTCGAGATGACCGGACTCGGCCTGCGCGAAGTCGCCAACCCGTCCGAACTGTTCCTGTCCGAGCGCGATCTCGGCTCGCCAGGCACCGCGGTGTTCGCGGGCATCGAGGGCACCCGCCCGGTGCTGGTGGAGTTGCAGGCGCTGGTGGCGCCGACCACGCTGGGCACCCCGCGGCGCGCGGTGGTGGGCTGGGATTCGGCCCGGCTGTCGATGGTGCTGGCGGTTCTGGAGGCGCATTGCGGCGTCAAGCTGTCGGGCTACGACGTCTATTTCAACGTCGCCGGCGGCCTGCGGATCAATGAGCCGGCCGCCGACCTCGCCGCCGCCGCGGCGCTGGTGTCGTCGTTGGCGAATTCGCCGCTGCCGACCGATGCGGTGTATTTCGGCGAAATCTCGCTGTCGGGCGCCGTGCGGCCGGTGGCGCAGACCGCCGCGAGGCTGAAGGAAGCCGCCAAGCTCGGCTTCGCCCGCGCCATCCTGCCCGAGACCGCCCGTGGCGATGCGCCGTCCGACGCCGGGATGGCGCTGCAGACGGTCGGCGGCCTCACCAGCCTGGTCGCCGACATCGCGGCACGCGGAACGCCGCGCCCCGCGGGCCGCGACAGTAGTTCGTCGGAGAAAAATGCCACACCGGCGCGATTCCGGCGGCAGGAGGGCTGAACCGGCGTGACCTTTACGGACGGCGCCGCTATACAACCCGCGCGCTTTGCGGCAGCAGCAGCCACCAACCTTTAACCCAGCGGAACATTGCTGTGGCGACGGCCCGGATGGCGGTTTTCTCGCCTTGCGCGGCGTGCCATACCACCGTCATCTGGAGCGGCGCTGCGCACGCCGATTCCCCGTTTTGCAGACCGAGCGGACCCGACGAACCGATGCCGATCACGATCCTCGATTTCGTTGTCCTCGCGGTGATGTTGGTGTCGGGCCTGCTGGCGATGGTCCGCGGCTTCATGCGCGAAGTGCTGTCGATCGCGGCCTGGGGCGCGGCCGCCCTGGTGACGCTGTATGCCTTCCAGAAGCTGCTGCCGACCGCCAAGACCTATTTCTCGAACGATACGGTCGCCGCCGTCGTCGTGATCGCCGGCGTGTTCCTCGGCACCCTGATCGTGGTGTCGATCATCACCGTGCGCATCTCGGACATGATCCTGGATTCGCGGATCGGCGCGCTGGATCGGACGCTGGGGTTCCTGTTCGGCCTCGCCCGCGGCCTGCTGATCGTGGTGGTGGCCTATCTGTTTTTCAACTGGCTGGTTCCCGAAAAGCAGCGTCCCGATTGGGTGACCAACGCAAAATCCCGCACCGTGCTGCAAGGAAGCGGTGATTGGCTGATGACGCTCTTGCCGGACGACCCTGAAAATACCATCTTGAAAAGGTTCAAGAAGAAGTCGGACGACGAGCAGACCGATGAGTCGGCTACGCCCGGCAGTGGCGACGGCTACAGCAAACCCGCCCGCGACAGTTTGAAAAAGCTGATAGAGGGCAAACCCGACGCACGCTGACGCGTGCTCAGTGAGAGGCGCGATGGACGCGATCAACAGCTCTTCCGACGACGCCGCAACGCCCGCTCTGGACGCCCGCGACACGCAAGTTCTCGATAACCATATTCTGGATAACGACGTGTTCGACACCGACGGCGATACGCTGCGCGAGGAGTGCGGCGTGTTCGGCATCTTCGGCCATCCGGATGCCGCCGCCATCACCGCGCTCGGGCTGCACGCCTTGCAGCACCGCGGCCAGGAAGCCGCCGGCATCGTCTCGTTCGACAACGGCCGCTTCCACTCCGAGCGTCGACTCGGCCTGGTCGGCGACACCTTCTCCCGCGCCGACGTGATCGCGCGGCTGCCGGGCAATCTCGCGGTCGGCCACGTCCGCTATTCGACCACCGGCGAGACCATCCTGCGCAACGTCCAGCCGCTGTTCGCCGAACTCAACGCCGGCGGCTTCGCGGTCGGCCACAACGGCAATCTCACCAACGGCCTGACCCTGCGCCGCGAACTGGTGCAGAGCGGCGCGATCATGCAGTCGACCACCGACACCGAGGTGATCCTGCATCTGGTCGCGCAATCCAAGCGCGGCCGCTTCATCGACCGCTTCATCGAGGCGCTGCGCGCGATCGAGGGCGCCTACTCACTGGTGTCGCTGACCAACAAGAAGCTGATCGGCGCGCGCGATCCGCTCGGCATCCGCCCGCTGGTGCTGGGCGAACTCGACGGCTGCCCGATCCTGGCGTCTGAGACCTGCGCGCTCGACATCATCGGCGCGAAACACGTCCGCGACGTCGAGCCCGGCGAAATCATCGTGTTCGACGAAAAGGGTGCGCAGAGCCACAAGCCGTTCCCGCCGCAGCCGCCGCGGCCCTGCATCTTCGAATACATCTATTTCTCGCGGCCGGATTCGATCGTCGGCGGCCGTTCGGTCTACGACGTCCGCAAGGGCTTCGGCGCCGAGCTGGCGCGCGAAAGCCATGTCGAGGCCGACGTCGTGGTACCGGTACCGGATTCAGGCGTGCCGGCGGCGATCGGCTACAGCCGCGAAAGCGGCGTGCCGTTCGAACTCGGCATCATCCGCAATCACTATGTCGGCCGTACCTTCATTCAGCCGACGCAGAGCGTTCGCGAACTCGGCGTGCGCATGAAGCACTCCGCCAATCGCGCGGCGATCGAGGGCAAGCGGATCGTGCTGATCGACGACAGCCTGGTGCGCGGCACGACCTCGAAGAAGATCGTCAAGATGATGCGCGACGCCGGCGCCACCGAGGTCCATTTCCGCATCGCCTCGCCGCCGATCACTCACCCGGACTACTACGGCATCGACACGCCGGACCGCGCCGGTCTGCTGGCGGCGACACATTCGCTCGATGAGATGCGCGAGCTGATCGGCGCCGACTCGCTGGCGTTTCTGTCGGTCGACGGCGTCTACCGGGCGATGGGCGAACCGGGCCGCGACCCGGCCCAGCCCAAATTCACCGACCATTGCTTCACCGGTGAGTATCCGACCCCGCTGACGGACCTGAATCAGACCGAAGCATCGCCGCGCCAGTTGTCGCTGCTCGCCGAAGCGAGCTGACCGCTCACGCGATCTTCTTACTAAAGTTCGTCATGCCCGGCCTTGTGCCGGGCATCCACGTCTTTAGAAAGTCGTGATGACCGGGACGAACCCGGCCATCACACCGGAAGAGCATGTCATGACCCATCCCCTTGCCTCCCGCATCGCACTCGTCACCGGCGCTTCGCGCGGCATCGGCTACGCGACCGCGCGTGCCCTCGCCCGGGCCGGTGCTCATGTGATCGCCGTCGCCAAGACGCAGGGCGGACTTGAAGAACTCGACGACGCGATCCGCGCCGACGGCGGACACGCCGCGACATTGGTGCCGCTGGATCTCACCGATTTCGATGCGATCGGCCGTCTCGGCGCCTCGATCCACGAGCGCCATGGCAAGCTCGACGTGCTGGTCGGCAATGCCGGCATCGCCGGCCCGTCGTCGCCGCTCGGACACATCGAGATGAAGTCCTGGACCGGCGTGATCGGCATCAACCTCACCACCAATTTCCAGATGATCCGCTGCATGGAGCCGCTGCTGCGGATGTCGGATGCCGGACGCGCGGTGTTCATGACGTCGCGGGCGGGCGGCAAGGCCCCGGCCTATCGCGGCCCCTACGCGGCCTCAAAGGCGGCACTTGAGACTTTAGTTCAAGTCTGGGCCAAGGAAGTGGTGAACACCACCCCGATCCGCATCAATCTGTTCGATCCGGGCCCCACCCGCACCAAGCTGCGCGGCACCATCATGCCCGGCGAAGACCCGGAAACGCTGCCGACACCGGATCAGATCGCAGAGCTACTGGTACCGCTGTGCCTGCCGTCCTGGACCGAGACCGGCAAGTTGTTCGACGCGGCGTCCCGAACCTTGAAAGACCCCTCCGCCGATTGACTTCGGCCCGGTGGCGCGATTGACTAACGGCAAGCGGGGGCGACACCCGCTCACAATCGACCACCCAAGGGGGAAATGAATGAGAGTTATCTTCTCGTGCCGTCGCGCCGTGGCCATTGCGCTCGCTGGCGCCGCCTTCGCATCGCCCGCGTTTGCCCAGGACAAGACCGCCAAGATCGGCGTTCTCAACGACATGTCGAGCCTCTACGCCGACATCGGCGGACCGAACTCGGTCGTCGCCGCAAAGCTGGCCATCGCTGATTCCGGTCTCGAAAAGAAAGGCTGGAAGATCGAACTGGTCGCCGGCGACCATCAGAACAAACCGGATATCGGCGTCAACGTCGCCCGCCAATGGATCGACGTCGACAAGGTCGACCTGATCACCGATACGCCGAACTCCGGCGTGGCGTTGGCAATCAGCAATCTCGTCAAGGAAAAGAACGCCATCCTGATGAACTCCGGCGGCGCCAGCGCCGACCTGACCGGCAAGGCGTGCAATGCCAACACCATCTCGATGACCTACGACACCTACATGCTGGCGCACGGCACCGGTCAGGCGCTGACCAAGGCCGGCGGCAACACCTGGTTCTTCCTGACCGCGGACTACGCGTTCGGAGCCGCGCTCGAGCGGGATACCACCGCTGTGGTGAAGGCCAATGGCGGACAGGTGCTCGGCGGCGTCAAGCATCCGCTCAACACCGCCGACTTCTCGTCATTCCTGCTGCAGGCGCAGGCGTCGAAGGCCAAGGTCATCGGCCTCGCCAATGCAGGCGGCGACACCACCAACTCGATCAAGCAGGCTTCGGAATTCGGCATCACCGCCGGCGGCCAGAAGCTCGCCGCGCTGCTGCTGTTCATCAACGACGTGCATTCGCTCGGCCTCAAGGTCGCGCAGGGCCTGACCTTCACCGAATCCTATTATTGGGATCTCAACGACAACACCCGCGCCTTCGCCAAGCGCTTCTCGGAGCAGTCCAAGAACAACGCCAAGCCGTCGATGACGCAGGCCGGCGTCTATGCCGCCGTGCTGCACTACCTCAAGACGCTGGAGGCGATGGGCGGCAATCCGCACGATGGCGCCAAGGTCGTGGCCAAGATGAAGGAGATCCCGGCCGACGACACGCCGTTCGGCAAGTCGATCATCCGCGCCGACGGCCGGCGCATGGTGCCGGCGTTCCTGTTCGAAGTGAAGACCCCGGCCGAATCGAAGGCGCCGTGGGACTACTACAAGAAGGTCGCCGACATCTCCGCCGAAGACGCCGCGCGGCCACTGGCCCAGAGCGAGTGCCCGCTGGTCAAGAAGTAACCCCAACACCGTCATTGCGAGCGTAGCGAAGCAATCCAGATACCGAGTGCCGTGCTGGATTGCTTCGTCGCTTCGCTTCTCGCAATGACGACGAACGCGACGAGTTTCAGCTTTCAGGCGCCGCTTGCGGCGCCTGATTTGCTTTGCGGCGGCGTCGAGATGCCTGCGAGTAGCATCGAAACCATCAGCAGCGCGCCGGCGAGCAGGAACGGCGCCCCGGGAAACCAAATCGGCGCATCGGGCTCGATGAAATAGGCGAAGATGCCCGTGAACAGGAAAGGCCCGATCAGCGCCGCGATGCTGTTCATGCTGGTGGTTGCGCCCTGCAATTGTCCTTGCTGCGCCGGCGCCACCAGGCGCGTCATCACCCCGGCGGTCGCCGGCTTAGCGATGCCCCACAGCGTCATCACCGGAATGCCGATCCAGAACAGCGCGCCGGTCGGCGCCAGCGCATAGATCAGAAAGCCCGCTGCGCCGCCGAGATAGCCGATCACTTGGGCGCGCCGCTCACCGAGCCGCTTGACCGCGGGGCCGACGAGAAAGCCCTGCACCACGGTGGTGCAGAAGCCGACGAAGGCCAAGGCGAGACCGACCGTGGTCTGATCCCACGCGTAGCGATAGCTGGCGTAGAGGACGAAGGTCGCGGACAGCGCCACATGGGCGACCTCGGCGCAGAACGCCACGATCGCCATGCCGGCGAGTATCGCATTCGACGACAGCAACTGCACCGCGCCGATCGGATTGGCGGCCCGCCAGCGGAACGGCGACCGCCGCTCCGGCGGCAGCGATTCCGGCAGCACGAACAGGCCATACAGCGCGTTGCACAGGCTCAAGCCGGCCGCCACCCAGAACGGCAACCGCGGATCGACGCCGCCGAGCAAACCGCCGATCGCGGGACCGAAGATGAAGCCGAGACCGAATGCGGCGCCCACTTTGCCGAACACGGCCGCCCGCTTCTCCGCGGGGGTCACGTCGGCGATGTAGGCGAACGAGGTCGAGATACTCGCCGAGGTGATGCCGGAGATCACCCGGCCGATGAACAGCCAGGCCAGCGTCGGCGCCAGCGCCATCAGGATGTAGTCGAGCCCGAGGCCGAGATTCGACAGCAGGATGACCCGGCGGCGGCCGAAACGATCGGACAGCGCGCCCAGCACAGGCGACGCGACGAACTGCATCAGCGCCCAGGCCGTGCCGAACAGGCCGTAGATCTTGGCCGCGTCCGCGGTGTTGTTGTCGGCAAAGCTCTCGATCAGCTTCGGCAGGATCGGCAGGATCATGCCGACGCTCAGCATGTCGAGCAGGATGGTGACGAAGATGAAGCCGACCGCGGCGGGGCGCGCACCCGGAGCCGGCGCGCTCGTCCCGGAAGCGGGGTCGGCCGCGGTCATGATTTGCGTTTGCGCTTGTGTGCGAAAGGATTGGCCTTTTCGCGCAGCGTGATGCGGACCGGCGTGCCGGGCAGCTTGAACACGCCGCGCAGGCTGTTGACGAGATAGCGCAGATAGGATTCCGGCACCGCGTCGGCGCGCGAGCAGAACACCACGAAGCTCGGCGGCCGCGCTTTCGTCTGCGTCACGTAGTTCAGCTTCAGCCGCCGACCCGCGACCGCCGGCGGCGGATTTTGCGCCACCGCCTGCTCGAACCAGCGGTTCAGCGCCGCGGTCGACACCCGCGTATTCCACACCGCATAGGCGTCCTGGATCGCGTCGATCAGCCGGTCGACGCCTTCACCGAGCATCCCCGAAGTGGCGACGATCGGGACGCCCCGGATCTGCGGCAGCCAGTGATCGGCGTCGGTGCGGAGCTGCCCGATCTGTCCGCCCTGCTGCTCGACCAGATCCCATTTGTTGACCGCGATCACCAGCGCGCGGCCCTCGCGCTCGATCAGGTCGGCGATGCGCAGATCCTGCTCCTCGAAGCGGTTCTGCGAGTCCATCATCAGCACCACGACTTCGGCAAAGCGCACCGCGCGCAGTGCATCGGCAACCGAGAGCTTTTCGAGCTTCTCCTCGATCCGCGACCGGCGCCGCAGCCCCGCGGTGTCGAATATCCTGAAGTCGCGGCCTTTCCAGTTCACCTCGACGGCGATCGAGTCGCGCGTGGTGCCGGCCTCGGGGCTGGTCAGCAGCCGATCCTCGCCGAGCAGGCGGTTGATGAAGGTCGATTTGCCGGCGTTGGGGCGGCCGACGATCGCGACCCGGATCGGACGCTTGGAGAAGTCCTCCTCGGTGAGGCCTTCGATCTCCTCGTCGTCCTCTGCCTCGACATCCGGCTCCGGCATGAGCGCGCGCAGCGCGTCGTACAATTCGCTCAGGCCCTCGCCGTGCTCCGCGGAGATCTGCACCGGATCGCCGAGGCCGAGCGCGTAGGATTCCATCGCGCCGAGTTCGCCGGCCTTGCCTTCGCTCTTGTTGGCGACGAGGACCACCGGTTTGTTGGCGCGGCGGGCAAAATCGGCGAAGGCGCGATCGTTCGGGGTGAGGCCGGCGCGGGCGTCGAACACGAACATCAGCGCGTCGGCGAGTTCGATCGCGGTTTCGGTCTGCTGCTGCATCCGCGCCGTCAGCGATCCCTTGGCGCCCTCGTCGAGCCCCGCGGTGTCGATGATGGTGAATTCCAGATCGCCGAGGCGCCCCTCGCCTTCGCGACGGTCGCGCGTGACGCCCGGGGTGTCATCGACCAGTGCGAGCTTTTGCCCGACCAGGCGATTGAACAGCGTCGATTTGCCGACATTGGGTCGGCCGATAATGGCGAGTGTGAATGACATGGCTGATCCGTGCGCCGAGAAGCGGTCGCCTGTCAATGTCGCGGCATGCCGGGAGACGCCCGGCGACCGGTATCAGCGCTGGAAAGTACCGCTCGGCAGCGGCGCCGGGAACGCCGACGGCGCGGTCGCCGCACCCGCCTGCGTCGGTTGCGCCGGCTCGTCGGCCGGCGGCGTGGTGACGCGGCGGCGCGACTGCTTCACCGGCTTGGGCGCGGGCGGCGCGGCCGCAGTGCTGCCTTCCTCTTCGGGGGCGGGCTCGGCGTCGGGTTGCGGCGCAGCCGCGGGGCGGACCGCAGCGGAATTGCCGCGGGACCTGGTTCGCTTCGGCCTGGCTTCGGCTGGCGGCGGCTCGACGGCGCCGGCCGCCGCTGCAGCCTGCTCGCGCTGCTGCTCCTCGACAGAGCCTCGGTAGAGGCTCTTGGGGACGCCCTGTTCGAGACCGGGAACGCCTTCCGGAAACACCGGCTTGCGCTCGCCCGCCAGCTTCTTCTTGGTGTCGAGGAAGTCGAACATGTCGGTCGGATCCCATCCGCCGAGGCTGCCGCAGCCGGCCAGTCCGCTCGACAAAGCGAGCAATACGGCGAGGGAGATCAGGCGGTGCGAACGGCGCATGGACGATGTCTCACATGTACTCAGTAACGGGCGTTGGTGCCGGTCGGCGTCGAACTCAGCTCTTGGCGGCAGGCGGCAGCAGTGCCTGCAGCACCTCGGCGCGGTTGCGCAGGCTGGCCGGTGTCTCGGCATCGGTATTGATCTGCTCGATCCACTGCCGCGTCGCCGCAACATTGTTGGCGCGCCAGGCAGATAGCGCCAGCATCTCACGTGCGCTGTGACGATAGGCGGCATTCGCGCCGGCGATCGGCTCGAGCCGCTGCGAAAGCTCCGTATAGCTGGCGCTGTCCATCAGAAACTGCGCCGCGCGGAGCGTGGCGAGATCCCGGTCCTGCGCCGGAACGCTGCGATCGGCGGCGATGGCGTCGTAGACCTTGACCGCTTCCTTCGGATCGCGCTGCGCGACCTCGGCCGCGGCGCGCAGACGCGCCAGCGTGCGATAGCCACCCGATGCGGTCTCGGCGATCTTGTTGAACGCAGCCTCGGCCTCGGCATGCTTGTTCTGCTCCGCCAGATCGGCGGCGGCGGTGAACGCCACGCCCGTTTCCGCAGCCCGCTTGCCCTCGTAGTATTGATAGCCGCGCCAGCCGCCGACGCCGGCAATGATCAGGATCGCGCCGGCGATGATGAAGAGCGAATATTTGTCCCACAGCTGCTTGAGCCGCTCGCGACGAACTTCTTCATCGACTTCGTTAAATAATTCAGACACTTAAGGATTTCCTGTCTCGACCGAGCCGCGTTCCTGCAAAACCGGCGCGCGCCCGTCTTCCGACGTCGCGGCGGCGATACCCTAGCGTTATGGCGGAGGCAAGGCAAAGCCAGCCGGATCAAGGGGATGCCTCGACACGATTAACCGGCGCGCCAGGCTCAGCTCTTCACCTTCATTCCGTAGACGTGTTCCGGCCCCGGGAAGGCGCGCGACCGCACCTCCGCCGCATAGTCCTTGATCGCCGCCTCGATGCCAGGGCCGAGATTGCCGAACCGCTTGACGAATTTCGGGGCCCAGGGCGACAGGCCGAGCATGTCCTCGAGCACCAGCACCTGGCCGTCGCAGGCGGCGCTGGCGCCGATGCCGATGGTCGGAATCGCGATGGTCTCGGTGATCTTGCGCCCGAGCGGTTCGGCCACCGCCTCGACCACGACCGAGAACGCGCCGGCGTCGGCGACGGCCCGGGCGTCGGCCTCGATCGGCTCCCAGCTCCCCTCCTCGCGGCCCTGCGCACGGAACGAGCCGAGCGTGTTGATCGATTGCGGCGTCAGCCCGATATGGCCCATCACCGGAATGCCGCGCTCGGTGAGAAACGCGATGGTCTCCGCCATTCGCACGCCGCCCTCGAGCTTCACCGCACCGCAATGCGTCTCTTTGAGGATGCGCGCGGCGGAGTGAAACGCCTGCTCCTTCGACGCCTCGTAGGAGCCGAACGGCATGTCGACCACGACCAGCGCATGCTGCGAGCCGCGCATCACCGCGTGCCCCTGCAGGATCATCATTTCGAGCGTCACCGGGATGGTGGTCTCGAAGCCGTGCATCACGTTGCCGAGCGAATCCCCGACCAGGATGACGTCGCAATAGCGATCCACCAGCGAGGCGGTGTGGGCGTGATACGAGGTCAGCATCACGATCGGATCGCCACCCTTGCGCGCGCGGATATCCGGAGCGGTCTTCCGCTTGATGGTCGATTGAATAGACATGCTTAGGCTCCGAACACGGGAACGCCGACGACGTAGGGGTGGAAAGCAAAGGCCAGCGCCAGATACAGCACGACGCCCGCGAGGATGGCGATGACGTCGTTTTTCGGGCCGCCGACCGGGATCGGCGGGCCGCCCGGGTCGGCGCGCCGCTTCAGCGAGATGCGATCGTAGACCGCCCAGGCCAGCAGCGAGCCGAACAGAATGATCGAGCCGAGGTCGCCATTGGCGATCAGATGCGCGACGGCCCACAGTTTCACCGCGGTGATCATCGGGTGCTTGACCGCGCGATAGATGCGGCCACGGGAATAGGCCGCCGCCAGCAGGATCGCCGCCGGCAGCATCAGCAGGGCGGAGAGGTGCTTGGTCCATCGCGGCGGATACCAGACGTCGATCCAGCCATGCGCACGATACGCCCCGAAGCCGTAGGCGATCAGCACAATTCCGAGGATCGCCAGAACGGCATAGCCGATCTTGTAGACCGCCTCGCCGCCGATCCCGATCAGGCGGGCCCGCAGGTCGCGCTGCGTGGTCACGACGTGGACGCCGATGAACAGCGCCAGGCCGAGGATCATCATCGCAAGTCCCATCGCGCAACTCCCGTCCCTGCCGGCACCGCGTCGGTTTCCGCGCCGGTCAAATCCCACTATGGTCCGCGCCGCTGCATGCGACACGGCAGGTCGGCCGATCACACGCGCGAATTCCGGGTATCATTCTTTACGGGACGGATGCAAATGCTGGGAGCCGATGGTCGACGGTCGTTGCTGCGCACGATCGCATGGCTTGGACTGACGGTTCTGCTCGGCGCGACCGCCGTGACGGCGAACGCCGCCGGCGCAACTTCGCCGCCGCCCTGGCCGCCGAAGCTGGTGCGGATCGTGGTGCCGTTCGCGGCAGGATCGACGCCGGACATGGTGGGCCGCGTGCTGGCCGACAGCCTGCAGGCGCGCCATCCGGGCGCAAGCTTCGTCGTCGAGAACAAGCCGGGCGCCTCGGGCAATATCGGTACCGCAACCGCTGCGAAGGCTGCGCCGGACGGAGCGACGCTCGGCATCTCGATCCCCGGCCCGCTGGTGATCAACCGGATGCTGTTCGCCAAACTTCCTTACGATCCGGAGCGCGACATAGCACCGGTGACGATGCTGACGCGAATGCCGAGCGTACTGGCGGTGCCCGCGAGCCTCGGGATCAACAGCGTTGCCGACTTCGTCGCGCGGCTGAAAGACCGTAAAGGCAGTCTTGCCTACGCCTCGATCGGCGCTGGCTCGCTGTCTCAACTGTGCATGGAGGCGATCGCGCAGAAGGCCGGCGCCGGGATGGTCCACATCCCCTATGCCGGATCGCCCAACGCCGTCACCGCACTGATCCGCGGCGACGTTCAGGCGGCCTGCCTGCCGGCGATTGCGGTGGCGCCGCAGCAGGCGTCGGGCGCGATCAGGATCCTGGCGGTGACGACGCCGGAGCGTTCGCCATTCCTGCCGGAAGTCCCGACCTTGAAGGAGAGCGGCATCGAGGTTCAGTCCGATGCCTGGAACGCGCTGATCGCGCCGGGCGGAACGCCGCCAGCGCTGGTCGCTGCGATCAACCAAGCGGTTCGCCAGTCGCTGTCCGAACCGGCAGTGATCGCGAAACTGAAGACCCAGATGATCGTGCCGGCCGCCTCGTCGCCCGAAGAGTTGAGCCAGATGCTCTCCGACGAGAAGCTGCTGTGGGCCGAGGTGATCCGTGCAGCCGGCATCCGGATCGAGTGAACCTCCGGATCGACGGTGAGCTGAGAGTGGTTCGAAACTAACGGCATCCCTTCCCTCCTCCCCGGCTCCGCGATGGAGCAGTCGAAAGAAAGGCCGCGGCCGAAGGCGGCAGTCAGCACGGCCAGGATGCGACCGCCGGACGATGCCGGCCCGCACCGCCGTCGCGACGGCGAGATCAGTGCGAGGTGATCCAGGCGCGGGCTTCGCGCTGCGCCGCGGCGATCTCGTCTTTCGACATCTGCTCGGCAACTTCGCGACGCAATTCGATCGCGTCCGCGCGGCCCCGCAGTGCGGCGAGGTTGAACCATTTGTGCGCCGCGATCAGATCGACCGGCGCGCCGCGGCCCGACGCGAACAACAGGCCGAGATCGAACAGCACGTCCGGGCTTTCGCCGGCTTCGATCGGCAGCGCAGTCTCGGTATTGAAATGTCCCTGCAGCATCTGACTCTCCATCCTGGCCGGCTGAACCGAGCGCGGCTCCTGTCCTCTGATCTGTCGTCCCCACCGCCGTGTCCCGGCGCGTTATGGGGTGATCATGTCGGTCAAATTTGAAGAGCAGTTTAAGCGTCGCGATGAACGGATTCTGAACGCGAAGGCGCCGTCGCGCCGCGCGCATTGCAGAAACCGCTGCGACACAGCGATTTCTTCGAATCGCTTACGGTCGATTCACCTTCCGATTTGGCGAACCGATAACCATCGCGGCAACCGTCGAGAGTGCGGCAGGCATCTCCCGGCGAAAAACCGGAGCGGCGGGTCAGCGATGGGAGGACGAAACGGATGGGAGGAAAAAGGGGCGGCAGCAACGCCGCGCCACGCCACGCCCGAAGGCGGAACTGATCACGAGCCGGACATCGAAACTCGGAGACGGAAACAACGAGGGCGTCGGCGAACACGTCAGGACCAAATCTCACACGCGATGACCGCCGTGAAACCGCGGACCCAGCATCCGCACCGTTCGAAGAAAAACCGTTTCTTCTGCCGGACTCTTTGAACGCGGGCGAACCCTGTCCAGAAAACCAGCCGTTTGACCTGATGTCTCGCCGACACCCTCTTTCGTCGACCCGAACCTTCGCCGGGGGCCGCTCCGAAGAGCGAACCGCGCCGATGGCCCTTGTGACGCTGCCGGCATCGACCTGCCGGCTCTCGCCGAAACGAGCTTACTTCTTGGCGGCCTTCTTGGTGACCTTCTTGGTCTTCTTCGCAGTCTTCTTGACGGCGCTCTTGGCCTTCTTGGCCTTGGCGACCTTCGCCGTCTTCTTTACTGCCTTCTTCGCTTTCTTGGCCATGTTGCCCTCCGATAAAGTGAGATGGCTCGATTGCTGCTGCGTGCACTCGGGAATCGAGATGCACTACTTCCCGAATACACCAACACATCGAAAAAAACAGTGTCCCGCTTAAGGAAGTGTTGATGGCTGTTTGGCCGCGTGGCAACGGCGTCTTTGAAATCGGTGCGTCGCTCGATTCATCGCGCGATCGAGTTTAGGCGCAAAAAACCTGCGTCCGCGTTTGTCAAGATCACAGGAAACGCCCGGATTGCAGGGATTTCTCGAATTGATTAGTCGCGCTAAGTACACGCTTTGCGCACGCGCGCGCCGCGCCGAGTCGGAGCGAAGGGACTGCGCGCGGACTCTGAGTCGCAATTTTTGGCAATGAAAATATTTTCATGCACACCCCCGCATTGGCGCACAACGAGTGCGCCGGAGCGCGGGTTTCGCGCGAATCGAGACGAATGATTCGAGAGCGATCGTTCGCGCCGCGCGCCGCCTTCACCCGCCGCTGCGGCGGCGAAGACGACGCCCGCAGCGCGTCAGAGACCGAGCTTGCGCTTCAGGAGATCGTTGACGGCCTGCGGGTTCGCCTTGCCGCCGGACGATTTCATCACCTGTCCGACGAACCAGCCGAGCATCGCCGGCTTGGCGATCGCCTGCGCGACCTTGTCGGGATTGTTCGCGACGATGTCGTCGACCACCTTCTCGATCGCCGACAGATCGGTGACCTGCTTCATGCCGCGCGCTTCGACCAGTTCGCGCGGATCGCCGCCTTCGGTCCAGACGATCTCGAACAGTTCCTTCGCGATCTTGCCGGAGATGACGCCCTCGCCGATCAGGTCGACGATCGCGGCGAGCTGCGCGGCCGAGACCGGCGAGGCGTCGATGCTCTGGCCGTCCTTGTTGAGGCGTCCGAACAGTTCGTTGATCACCCAGTTGGCCGCGAGCTTGCCGTCGCGCGCAGCGTCCGGCAGCTTCGCCAGCACCGCCTCGTAGAAATCGGCGCTCTCGCGCTCGCTCACCAGCACGCCGGCATCGTCCGACGAAAGTCCGAAAGCACCGATGAAACGGGCCTTCTTCTCGTCCGGCAGTTCCGGCAGCCCGGTCTTGAGCTCGTCGACATAGGCTTGGGAGAATTCCAGCGGCAGCAGGTCTGGATCGGGGAAGTAGCGATAGTCGTGCGCCTCCTCCTTGGAACGCATCGACCGCGTCTCGCCCTTGCCCGCATCGAACAGCCGGGTCTCCTGCACGATCGCGCCGCCGTCTTCGAGGATGCCGATCTGGCGGCGCGCTTCGTATTCGATCGCCTGGCCGATGAAGCGGATCGAGTTGACGTTCTTGATCTCGCACCGCGTGCCGTACGGCTCACCCGGCTTGCGCACCGAGACGTTGACGTCGGCGCGAAGGCTGCCCTTCTCCATGTCGCCGTCGCAGGTTCCGAGATAGCGCAGGATGGTGCGCAGCTTCGAGACGTAGGCCTTGGCCTGTTCGGACGACCGCAGATCCGGCTTGGAGACGATCTCCATCAGCGCCACGCCGGAGCGATTGAGATCGACGAAGGTCGAGGTCGGGTCCTGATCGTGCAGCAACTTGCCGGCGTCCTGCTCGAGATGCAGCCGCTCGATGCCGACCGAGACGCTGTCGCCGTCCGGCAGGTCGACCACGACGACGCCTTCGCCGACGATCGGCGATTTGTACTGGCTGATCTGGTAGCCCTGCGGCAGATCCGGATAGAAATAGTTCTTGCGGTCGAACACCGAGCGCAGATTGATCTGGGCGTTCAGTCCCAATCCTGAACGGATCGCCTGCTTCACGCACTCCTCGTTGATCACCGGCAGCATGCCGGGCATCGCGGCGTCGACCAGCGAGACGTGGCTGTTGGGATCGCCGCCGAATTCGGTCGCCGCGCCGGAGAACAGCTTGGCGTTGGACGAGACCTGGGCGTGGATCTCCAGCCCGATCACCATTTCCCAATCGCCGGTGGCGCCCTTGATGAGCTGGGACGGTTTGACGGGTGCGTTCATGGTGTGTCCTTCGAGCGGCGCGTGGTCAGCAAGCAAGCGCCTGAATATGCCCTTCCCGCGCATATGCCAACAACGACCGATCGCGCGTGATCAGCCGATAGCCGCATTCGCGGGCGGTCGCGGCGATGATCCGGTCCGCCGGGTCACGGTGCGGGAAGCCCGGCAGGAACGACGAGGCGACCAGCACGTCGGGCGTCAGCGCCGCCAGAGACAGACTGGACCGCTCCATCACCTGATCGAACCAGCGCAGCGGCGACATCAGCAGATTGAGCCGGCCGCGCGAGACGAGCAATCCGATCTCCCAAGCCGAAATCGGCGACACCATGATCGCTTGTCCGGACTCGTGGGCCTGTTGCACGGCGGCTCGCGCCTCACCCGACTCCTCGTCGCTCGTGGCAAAGAAAATCAACGCGCAGGTATCAAGCAAGAGCGGCCGCACGTTATCGCAACCTCTCCGGCAGGTCCCTTCCATAGGCGATTTCGCCCCACTCAGGATCCGCAGGGGCAGCTAGATCGACACCTTCCGGAACGTGAACCGTGCCTTTCATGCATCCAAACAGCGGATGGCGCCCCGGCTTCGCACCGGCCGCAACGCGTCGCGATTCAGCCGGCTGCTCGCGGCGAAACACCAGTCTGCCGCTCTCCATATCGACCTGCTCGCTGCGAAATCCAGCCTCGAGCCAAGCCTTCGTCATCACATTATTGGTCGGCGAATTGCTCCACCATGCGCGGTGGCGTTGCGCGACCGGCGGAAGCTTGCTGCCGATCACGCGCTCGATTTGCGTGAAGCTCATCCGCACTTCCGCGTCGGACTGTTTCTTCAGGAATTCGGTCAACGGCTCATACTTGCCCATAACCCCTCCCACAACAACAATAGTTACACAGTAACTATTGTTTGAAAAACGTCAATCGGTGCGCCCATGCACCTCGGCCGTGACCAATGCGGGCAGTCAATTCGCTGCGGGAGCCGGCGGCGCTTCGAAACCGAGGGCGAACAGCGTGCCCTGCCCGCGAATGCTCTCTGCCCGGAACGTGACGTTGCGGGCGTTTTCCTTGAGTGTCTGCAGGATCAGCGCGCCGAGCTTGCGCGGCGACGGCCATTCCTGGCCTTCCGGCAGGCCGGCGCCGTCGTCCGACACGATCACCGAGACACGGCCGTTGTCGACGCTGCAGATCACCTTGATGCGGCCGCCAGCCCGCCCGACGAAGGCGTATTTCAGCGCGTTGGTCAGCATCTCGTTGACCAGCAGCCCGGCCGGCATCGCGATGTTGACCGACAGCGGGCAATAGGTGGCGCTGAGCTCGTAGGAAATCGCCTCGCTGCCATGGGCCTGCATCACCGCCTCGGTGACGTCCGAGAGGTACTGGCCGAGATCGATATCGCTGCCGGCGGCATTGTCCGCGGACAGAATCCGGTACAGCGCGGTCAGCGCATCGATCCGGCTCGCCAGCCGCGCCAATGCGACGTTCTCGCCTTCAGCCGCCGATCGCGCTTCGAGCCGAACCAATGCCGTGACCAATTGCAGATTGTTCTTCACCCGATGCTGCAGCTCGCGCATCAGCGTATCGCGTTCGCGGATCTGCGACTCGAAAAGCTCGATCTGCGCCCGCTCGCGGCCGCCGACGTCGACCAGCGCCGCGATCCGGAAATTCTCGACGCCGTCGTCGCTTTCGATCACCGAGGCGTAGGCCTGCACGATCAGCACCCGCTCGGACGGCGCGGCGGGGCGGAATACGCCGATGAAATCCTCGCCGTCGCGGATCGCCGCGCCGAGCAATTGCGCCGCATCGTCTTCATTGACCAGCGCGTCGAGGCAGCTCCAGCCCTGCCCCTCGACATCTGCCGGGGTCAGCGACATCAGATCTTCGAAGGCGTGGTTGATATAGACGATCCGCTGGTCTTCGCCGTTGCCCCGCGACACCGCGACGGCAACCGGAACATTGTCGAGCAGATGCTTGTAGCGGTCGTTTTCGATCGCGACCGCGATCTCGGACGATCCCAAAATCCCGTCGACGCTCTGCGCGGACGGCACCCCATCATCGGCGCTCATTCAACAATCCTGCCCACTCGTTCGAGCATGGCCAAACAAAACGGGAAACGCAACGCAAAACCGGGTGCGTTGCGGGCGGACTACGCCCACCATCTGTCGGGCGTGAAACGCCCCGCCGCCTGCTCGATCACCTCGCCGAGCGAGAACAGAGTTTCCTCGTCGAACGGCCGCCCGATCAGTTGCAGCCCGAGCGGCAGCCCCTGCCCATCGGCGCCGGCGGGAACCGCGATGCCGGGAAGGCCCGCCATGTTCACCGTCACCGTGAAGATGTCGTTCAGATACATTTCGACCGGATCGGCGCCGCCCTTCTCGCCGATGCCGAACGCCGCCGACGGCGTCGCCGGCGTCAGGATCGCGGAAACGCCCTGGTCGAAGCATTGCTCGAAATCCCGCTTGATCAGGGTGCGGACCTTCTGGGCGCGCAGATAATAGGCGTCGTAATAGCCGGCCGACAGCACATAGGTTCCGATCATGATGCGGCGCTTGACCTCGGCGCCGAAGCCGGCGGCACGAGTGTTCTCGTACATCTCGACGATGTTGCGGCCGTTGACGCGGGCGCCGTAGCGGACGCCGTCATAGCGCGCGAGGTTCGACGAGGCTTCCGCAGGTGCCACAATGTAATAGGCCGGCAACGCGTATTTGGTGTGCGGCAGCGACACCTCGACCAGTTCGGCGCCGGCGGCCTTGAGCCACTCGGCGCCCTGCATCCACAATTTCTCGATCTCGGCCGGCATGCCGTCGAGCCGGTACTCCTTCGGAATGCCGATTTTCATGCCCTTCACCGAGCCGCCGATCGCGGCCTCGTAGTTCGGCACCGGGCGCTCGACCGAGGTGGTGTCCTTCGGGTCAAAGCCGGCCATCGAGCGCAGCAGGATCGCGCTGTCGCGCACGGTGCGGGCGATCGGCCCGGCCTGGTCGAGCGACGACGCGAACGCGACGATGCCCCAGCGCGAGCAGCGGCCATAGGTCGGCTTGATGCCGACCGTGCCGGTGAAGGCGGCCGGCTGCCGGATCGAGCCGCCGGTGTCGGTGGCGGTGGCACCGAGACAGAGGCCCGCGGCGACCGCCGCGGCCGAGCCGCCCGATGAGCCGCCGGGGACCAGCTGGGCATCCGAGCCCGCGCGGCGCCACGGATTGACCACTGGCCCGAAGCACGAGGTCTCGTTCGACGAGCCCATCGCGAACTCGTCGTTGTTGAGCTTGCCGAGCAGCACCGCGCCGTCGCGCCAGAGCTGCGTGGTGACGGTGGACTCGTAGGGCGGCCGGAAGTCGCCGAGAATTTTCGAACAGGCCGTGGTCCGCGTGTCCTTGGTCGCGAACAGGTCCTTGATGCCGAGCGGGATGCCGGCGAGCGGCCCGCTCTCGCCCTTGGCAATCTGCGCATCCGCCGCCTGCGCCATCTGCCGCGCCTGCTCCGGCGTCTCCAGCACATAGGCATTGAGTTCACGCGCGGCCTCGATCGCCGCAAGATGCGCCTCGGTCAGCTCGACCGCGGTGAAGGACTTTTGCGCCAGGCCGTCACGGGCCTCGGCGAGCGTCAGCGATGTCAGGTCGGTCATGGGTCAAAGCACGCGTGTCTGGCAGATCCGGGATCGCGCGCGAAGCGCCGCGACTTGCGGCTGGCTAGCACAGCGCCCCCCGGAATTGAAGCGATTGCGCCGATCTGCGCGCCACGGCTACAGTCGGCCCATTGACGGCAAGATTATTGTAGTTACATAATTCAATGGCGATCACGTTCGATCCGGCAAAACGCGATTGGACCCGGCGGCATCGCGGTCTCGATTTCGCCATGGATGCTGCAACGGCTTTTGCCGGACGCATCGTGACGAAGCTCGACGATCGGTTCGACTACGGAGAGAGCCGTTACATCACGGCCGGATATGTCGGTTCACGCATGGTCGTCATTGTCTGGACGCCTCGTAACGGCGACCGTCACGTTATTTCGATGAGGTACTGTCATGCCAAGGAAGAAGTCCGCTGGGCCGCGCTCTTTCGGCGAGCCTTTGACTGACGATCCCGACGACGCCCCCGAATTGCTCGACGAATTTTTCCGGACCGGTGAAATCCGCGACGGCGACAAGATCATCCGCCGCGGCCGTCCGCCGCTGGGAGCGCAGCCGAAAAGCTCGGTGACGCTGCGGCTGGATGCCGACGTGCTGGACGCCTATCGCGCGCTCGGCGCCGGCTGGCAGTCGCAGATCAACGCCGACCTGCGCCGCGTCCGCAAGCTGAAGAAGGCGTAGCGAGCCTCTATTTATTGACCGGGCTGCAGAAGAACGGCGACAGCGTCTTGTCGTTCTCGGGCGCGTCGCGCCTGGCCTTGTCGGCGGCCTGCAGGCCGTCCAGCACCGCGTCCATCGCCTTGTCGGGATCGGCGACCTTGCCCTGGCGCTCCATGGCGTCGAGATAGTCCATATAGGCTTGATAGGCCTTCTCGTCGTCGCACAGCAGGCACATCGGCACGCTCCTATTCGACCACCTTCGGCACCAGGAAGAAATGATCTTCCGTCGCCGGCGCGTTCGCCACGACCTGATCGGCGATCTCGCCGTCATTGACCACGTCGGCGCGCTTCTTCATCTGCATCGGCGTCACCGAGGTCATCGGCTCGACGCCGTCGACGTCGACCTCCGAAAGCTGCTCGACGAACGCCAGCATCGCATTCAGTTCACCCTGCAGATGCGGGACCTCGTCGTCGGTCACGGCGATCCGCGCCAGATGCGCAATGCGGCGGACGGTGGCGGCATCGACCGACATTATATATGGCCTTTCCGGAGATATCGATCCGCGCCGTATAGCAGAGCCGGCTTTGGCGCCGCAACCTCGCCGGCTGGGCCGGATCAGCCGGCGAGCCGGCTCAGCCGCGCCAGCGCGGAGCCGGCCAGCGCACGGGTCAATTCCGCCGCCGGCATGTCACGGCCCAGGCGCACCGCCTGCCCGGCCCAGAGGTTGGTGAAGTCGGTGCGGCCCAGTTTCTCCGCCGCGGCCTTGAGCGGCGCGAGCGCCGAAGCTGCATGAGGAAATGCCGGCGCGTCAGCGGACAGTGGCCCGATTTCGCGCATCACCCGATTGGCGACGCCGCGCGCCGGCCGGCCGGTCATGACATTGGTGATGACGGTCGACGCGTCGGTGGCCTGCGCCAGCGCGGCGCGTGCCGGCGCGCTGATCCGCGATTCCGGACAGCGCAGATAGGCCGTGCCGATCTGCACGCCGCACGCCCCGAGCGCCAGCGCCGCGGCGACGCCTCGTCCATCGGCGATGCCGCCAGCGGCGATCACCGGCACCCGCACCGCATCGACCACCTGCGGCAGTAGCGCGAACAGGCCCGGCTGCTCGGCGATGGTCTCGGTCAGGAACATGCCGCGATGGCCGCCCGCCTCGGCGCCCTGTGCGATGATCAGATCGGCGCCGCGCTCCTCGAGCCAGATCGCCTCGCGAACGATCGTCGCCGACGCCAGCACGCGGCAGCCGGCGTCCTTCACGCGCTGCAGCAACGGCTCGTCCGGCAGGCCGAAATGAAAGCTGACAGCCGCCGGCTTCAATTCCTCGACCAGTTCGCACATCGCCGCATCGAACGGCGCACGATTGGCGCCGGCCACCGGCGCCGCCGGATCGAGGCCGAATTCCTGATAGTAGGCACCGAGCCTCTGCTTCCACACAGCCTCGCGCGCCGGATCGGCGGCGGTGGGCGTGTGGCAGAAAAAATTCAGATTGATCGGTGCCGACACCTGCTGGCGGAAGATCCCGACCTGCTCGCGCACTTTGTCCGCGGTCAGCATCGCGCAAGGCAGCGACGCCAGCGCGCCGCCGCGCGCCACCGCGATCGCGAGCTCCGTATCCATCGCCCCAGCCATCGGCGCCAGTACGAATGGAAACTCGATATCGAACAGGTCGAGAAGACGGCGATCCGGCCACATGGTCAACGCTCGCGATGAGGGGAACGGCGGCGGGCGTCTTTGCTCGCCGCTGCCGCTTTAGCACGCAGTTCGGCCCCCCGGCTATCCGGGACCAAGCGACCTCGTTCGCGATTGCAGCGACGCACTTTTGCACCACAGCAAGAGCGGTCCTGATTTCTGCGGCGATTTGTAGCGCCGCGCCGTGTCGTCGCGCCGAATGATGCCGATGGCGCGGGTTCGTGTTCCGGCCGAAGATCGCGCGCGGCACGCGACCGGCAACGGCATCGCGGTCCGACGACAATCGTCAAGAAACAAAAATCGGGAGAAAACTGCCATGCTGAAGATGCTGACGCTCGGCTGCACGCTGGCTTTGCTGGGCTCGATCGGAATTGCCCAGGCCCAAGCCCCTGCACAGGACTGGACCAAATCGAAATGGGGGCCCGACGACGAGATCGGCGCCGCCAACTATCTGACGCCCGAACTGGCTCTGAAGGCCGCGCAACTGGTGAAGACCGGCAAAGTCTACGCGCTCGGCATCCCGGTCGATACCAAGACCCCCGCCTATCCGCCGCGCGCCTTCAAGATCACCGTCGTGCAGCCCGGCCAGGCCGGCAGCCCCGGCATGGGCCCGAGCAAGACCACCTACAATGACGACATCATCGAGGGCTGGGTCGGGGTCGGCAGCCAGATCGACGGCCTCGGTCATATCGGCGTCGAGCACGTCTACTACAACGGCAACAAGATCGCCGATTTCGGCGACGCGACCGGCCTGAAGAAGCTCGGCATCGACAAGGTGCCGCCGATGGTGACGCGCGGCGTGCTGCTCGACATGGCGGCGCATTTCGGCACCGACGTGGTCAAGGAAGGCACCGCCTTCAACGTCAAGGAGATCGAGGAAGTCGCCAAGAAGCAGGGCGTCGAAATCCGTCAGGGCGACGTCGTGCTGTTTCACACCGGCTGGATCAGCCTGATCGGCAAGGACGACAAGCGCTACAACACCGGCGAACCCGGCGTCGGCGTCGAGGGTGCGAAATATCTGACCTCGAAGGGCGTGGTCGCGGTCGGCGCCGACACCTGGGGCGTCGAGGTTGTGCCGTTCGAGAGCAAGAACATCTTCGAGGTCCACCAGATCCTGCTGCCGATGAACGGCACCTACATCCTGGAAAACATGAACACCGCCGACCTCGCCCGCGACAAGGTCTACGAGTTCATGTTCGTGCTCGGCCAGCCGCGGTTCAAGGGCGCGGTGCAGAGCATGATCAATCCGGTGGCGATCCGCTGACCGCCATTTCTCACGATGCCGACTGATCGGCGGAGGGCTGTCTCCCGTCAGCGGGCGATGGCGATCCGCCGATCACGGCGCGCAGAAACGCAAGAAAGATTTCATCGCGCGGCCCGGCGCCCGGAACCGTGCCCTGCACGGCAAGGCCCGACCACAGCGCGTAGAGGCCGATGCCGATCTGCAGCGGCGGCAGCGCCGGCGCGAGGTTGTGGCGTTGCAGGATATCCTCGACCAGCCGCGCGAACTCGGCATGATAGCTGATCTTTGCCGCGTTGTAGGCGTCGGCGAACCGCGCATCGCGCTGGGCGTGCAGTTGCAGTTCGATGGATAGTAGCGACCATTCGGTCTGCTTCGCCAGATCGGCGAGCCGCGCGGCGACCGTTGCAGGAACATCGCCCAGAGCCTCACCGTCCATCACCTGGACCAGGCGCCGCAGCGTTTCCACTTCGCCGAGCACGTGTCGCTGCATCAGCACCAGCAGCAGGTCGTCGCGACTGGCGAAGTTCGAGTAGAACGCGCCCTGGGAATAGCCGGCCTCCTCGCACAGCCGGCGCAGCGACAGGCCGCCGATGCCGTCGCGCCGGATCGCGGCATGGGCCGACGCGATCAGGCGTTCCCGCGTCTCCAGCCGGCTCTGTTCCCGTGTCTTTCGCATTCGATCGGTCCGTTGCAACGCGAGCGGAAGGAAGCGTTCCCGCTTCCCTCCGCTCGTCGTTATTTCGATGTGTCTCGCAGTCCGTCCCGCATCCGGTCGAGCCAGCCGACGACCGCGCCGAGCGCCTGGCTTCCCTTCCCCAGCAGCGTGGACAGTTCGGCCTCGGCGCGTTCGCGCAAGGTGTCGTCGTGCTCCGGCAGCAGCGGCAGGATATGGGCGTAGTAAGTGTTGTCGAGCAGGCGATGCAACAGCCGCTCGCCCGGGAACGGCTCGTTGTTGTTCATCGCGCGCGCCCCCTTCAGCAGGTTGCGGATGTCGTATTGCGTCGGGCTGATGTCGGCGACCTGCTTGGGCAGGCCCAGCAGCGTATAGACGCCGATCCGCGCCGTGCGCACCGAGGCTTCCATCGTGAAGATGATGTCGTTGCTGGTCTCGACAAATTGACCCATCAGGGCGAGGTTGGTGCAGCCCTCGGGCACGACGCGCGGGCGATCGCCCGCCGCCCGCGGCATGAATTGCGCGGTGATATAGGGCATCAGCGCCAGACGAGCCTTGGTGTTGGCCACGACCGCGTCGAGCTGATCGACGATCCCCAGATGATAGCACAGCTCCGCCACAATTTCCCGGCCGGTGCAGGCCGGCATCGGCTTCTTGACGTGATTGCCGTCCTTGTCCATCAGCAGCGCGTAGACCCACAGCACCAGCACGTCGTCGGGCTGGGTCGGGAAATGCGGCTGGCGGTTGCAGGTGAAGCTCAGCACCCAGTTGGAATCGGTGAAGGTGATGATTCCGCCGGTGGCGGTCTTGCCGGAATACGGATCGTTGACCGACAATTCCTTCAGCTTGTCGACTAGCGGTGAAGGTTTGCAGGTCAGCGTCGCCGATTCCCACATCGAGCCCGCGACATTGCCGTAGAATTTTTCAGGCTTGCCGAACACGGGCGACTTCTTCGCCAGGTTCTTCCACAGCATCCAGTCGCTGTCGTCGCCCGGTTCGGCATTGCCGCGCGCCAGCACAGGGGCGGTGTCCATGTCGCCGTAAGCCGTGCCCTCGGTCATCGATCCCGTCAGCGCGAACACCACGTCGTTCGGACCGACGGCGATGCTGTCGTCCTTGCCGTCCTTCTTGCAGCGGATCGCGGTCACGGTGCGGCGGCCGGCTTCTTCGACCATGTCGAGATCATAGGCCCTTGTGCCGAACTGCACCTTCACGCCCTTCCCCTCGAGCATCCGGGTCAGCGGCACGACGAAGCTGTCGTACTGATTGTACTTCGGAAACACCAGAGCCGACATGTCGGTCAGCCCGTCGATCGCATCGAGGAAGCGATGCATGTAGAGCTTCATTTCCAGCAGGCTCTGCCAGTTCTCGAAGGCGAACATCGAGCGCCACAGATACCAGAAGTTGGTTTCGAGGAAGCTCGCGCTGAAATATTGCTCGATGGTGATGTCGTCGAGATCTTCCTTGCGCTTGAGCAGCAGCTTGAGGATCTCCCATTGGTGCAGCTTGCTCAGGCCGAGCGTCGAAAAATCGCGGATCTCGCCCTGTCTGTGCATCAGCCGCGCCTTCGACCAGTTCGGATCGTTGTCGTTGACCAGCCGATATTCGTCGAGCACGCTGTAGCCCTCGGGCAGTTCCAGCGCCGGCACGTCCTGAAACAGGTCCCAGAAATTGTCGTAGTTGAAGTTCATCTCGCGGCCGCCGCGGATGATGTAGCCATCGTCGGCATTGCCTGCGCCGTCGAGCGATCCGCCGGCGATCTGCATCGTATCGAGGATGGTGATGTCCTCGCCCTTCATCCCGCCGTCCCGGATCATGTAGAAGGCGGCCGCCAGCCCGGCGATGCCGCTGCCGATGATCCATGCCTTGCGCCCTTCAACCTGTTCGGCCGGAACCGGACGGTTACGCATATACGGGCCCATCATGTCGGGCGGCGGCAGCGTATCGGCCGGCCCTTTGCGCCAGAACCCTGCCCCCACATTGGCTTCGATCAGGGGCTTGCCGGGAGTCGGGTGGATCGGAGTGCGGACTGGTTCGGTCATGGTCGTCCCTTCCGTCGATCGCATCGGGAGACGCGATCGAACTTGCTTCAGATATCAACTGATATTTGAGTGACAGATGATATTGCTCAAATCAGGGCAGCAGGTCGGAAAACCTCCACGATCTTCGGTATTTAAGCACCATTCTCGCAGCCAAGACCAAACTACTCCTCTCGGCGCGGCGGCTCCTCACGGGCCAGAACCGAGCGTCCCGGATTGCGTGGGATCGGCTTTGCGCCCTTGGCCATGGGCTGCTATGCGACGCCATGCCTGCTCCCATCCTTCCGCTGATCGAGGCCGCCGCCCTGTGGCCGGCGCGCGGCTCCCTGCTCGGTCTCGACCTCGGCACCAAGACGATCGGCGTCGCCGTGTCCGATCCCGACCGCAGGCTCGCCACCGGGATCGAGACCGTCGCGCGAACAGCCTTCACGGCCGACGCAAAGCGCCTGCTGGCGCTGGCGGCCGAACGCAACGGCTGCGGCTTCGTGCTCGGGCTGCCGCTGAACATGGACGGCAGCGAGGGGCCGCGCGTGCAATCCACCCGCGCCTTCGCGCGCAATTTCGCCAGGCTCACCGAGCTGCCGATCGGGCTATGGGACGAGCGACTGTCGACCGCAGCGGTCGAGCGCGAGCTGATCGCCAACGACGTCAGCCGCGCCAAGCGGGCCAAGATCATTGACGAACACGCCGCGATCTACATTCTGCAGGGTGCGCTCGACCGGCTGACGGCGCTGAACCGCGCCGGCTGATCGATCTTCAATCGTGACGGACCTGGTGCGATGAACTGCGTCTGCGGATCAGGCAAGCCCTACGACGAGTGCTGCGGACCCCTGCTCGCCCGCGCCCGCCCCGCCGCGACGCCGGAAGCGCTGATGCGCTCGCGCTACGCGGCCTATGCGCTGAAGGATTTCGACTACATCGTCGAGACCACCGATCCCGACACGCGCGAGCTGTTCGACCACGACGCCAACCGCACCTGGATGGAGCAATCGACTTTCGTCGATCTGCTGGTGCTCGATCGCCACGAGAAGGGTAGCCGCGGCACCGTCGAATTCGTCGCCCGCTTCAGCCGCGGCGGCGCGGCCGAGCAGACCCACCACGAACGCTCGCAATTCCGCAAGCACAAAGGCCGCTGGTATTTCTCAGAGGGCGTTACGGTCGGCTAAACGCGCTTGCTCGACGCGTGCTTCAAAGATTCAGATGGACCTACCCACCCGTCATGGCCGGGCTCGTCCCGGCCATCCACGTCTTTGGACGACGTACCGCCGAATACGTGAATGCCCGCGACAAGCGCGGGCATGACGAGGGTATATGACGGCGGACTGAACTCACATCTCCGGCAGCGCCCGCGCCAGCAGGCTGCGCGCCTGCTCGGCCGACAGGTCCGCAGCGCCGTACATGGTCGCCGGCTCCGGCGTCAGCCGGGTGCGCGCGAACAGTTCGGCGTGCGGCGGATGGATTTCGTTGAGCGCGGCGGCGGCGGCGAGTTTCGCCAGCGTCTCCACCGCGAGCCGCGCGGTGCGTTCGTTGTCGGCTTGCAGGAAGGCGCGTGCGACGAGACTCGCGGCGGCGGGAGCGCCGGTCAGACCGGCGGTGTCCTGGATCAGGCTCTGCAGCACCTCGGTGCCGGCGTCGCTCTCGCGCGACATCGCGCGCAGCACGTCGAGGCACATCACGTTGCCGGAGCCTTCCCAGATCGCATTCACCGGCGCTTCACGGTAGTGACGCGCCAAAATGCCGTCCTCGACATAGCCATTGCCGCCCATACACTCCATCGCCTCGTAGACGAACGGCGGCGCCGATTTGCACACCCAGTATTTCACCGCCGGCGTCATCAGCCGCATATAGGCGGCCTCGAGATGATCGAACGGCGCCTGGTCGAATGCCCGGCACAGCCGCATCACCAGCGCCACCGAAGCCTCGACCTGCAGCGCCATGTCGGCGAGCACCGACTGCATCAGCGAATGATCGATCAGATGCTTCTGGAACACGCTGCGATGGCGGGCGTGATGCAGCGCATGCGCCAAACCCGAACGCATCAATCCGGCGGAGGCGATCGCGCAATCCTGCCGCGTCAGTTGCACCATCTGGATGATGGTGCGGATGCCCCGCCCCGGCTCGCCGACCGGCACCGCATAGGCGCCGGTGAATTCGACTTCCGACGACGCATTGGAACGGTTGCCGAGCTTGTCCTTCAGCCGCTGAAACTGGATGTCGTTGACCGAGCCGTCCGGCTTGAAGCGCGGCATGAAGAAGCAGCTCAGCCCCTCGTCGGCCTGCGCCAGCACCAGGAAGGCGTCGCACATCGGCGCCGACATGAACCATTTGTGGCCGATGATGCGGTAGCCGTCGCCGTCGCGGATCGCGCGCGTCGCATTGGAGCGGACGTCGGTGCCGCCCTGCTTCTCGGTCATGCCCATGCCGATGCTCATGCCGCGCTTCTCGGCCCACGGCGCGAAAGCGGGATCGTAGCGCTTGGTGCCGAGCACCGGCATCACCTGCGCCAGCAGATCGGGCTGTCCGGCGAGCGCCGCGACCGAGGCGCGCGTCATCGTCACCGGGCACAGGTGCCCGGTTTCGACCTGCGCGGCCATGTAGAATTTCGCCGCGCGCACCACCTCCGCCGAGCCGCCGGCGGCCTTGCCGTGATGGTCCCAGGTCGAATTGTGGATGCCGGCGTGGAAGCTCTCCTGCATCAGTTCGTGATAAGCGGGATGAAACTCGACCTGATCGCGGCGCAGGCCCTTGGCGTCGAAGGTCTTGAGTTTCGGCGTGTGCTCGTTGGCGAGCCGGCCGCGCTCGGCCATATGCGCCGAGCCCCAGATCCGCCCGAACGCCTCCAGTTCGACATGCGCATGACCGCCATTGTTGAAGGTCACCGCCTCGACCAGCGGCCGGTCGGCGCCGAACAGATCGACCTCCTCGAACGGCGGCGACTGGTTGAAGACGTCGTGGGTCGCGAAAGCGCTGTCGGTCATGATTGTTCCAGGCAGGGAAAGAGATTCGCCGGCATGTTACGCACAAACGCGCGCAAGATCACGCCGGTTCGCGGATCGTGGCACCTCGTCCGACTACGACCGGCCCCCTCGCCGCCCGCGATTACCGCAGCCGGCGTACGATCGGAAAATCGTAGGCCCGGCGACCGCCGCCTGGCAGCGAGAAGTGCCACCATTCCTTGCTGAAATTGACGAAGCCCTGCCGCGCCATCGCCGACACCAGCAGCTTGCGCCAGCGGCGCTGCGCCGCCGTGATCGATTTGGCCGCGGTATGCGCCCTGGCGTCGGAGCAGTCGTAGCCGGTGCCCATGTCGACGCTCTCCTCCGGCGCGCGCCGCGTTTCCGGCGCGATACAATCGGCATAGGCCCGGTCCGGATCGAACGAAGGCCCCTGCGGCGCGGTGAGATCGACCAGCGTGACGTCGACCGCGGCGCCGGTCGAGTGGCCGGAATATTCTGCGATGTAGCCGAGCCGGAACAGCTCGCTCTTGCTGAAGCCCGGATTGTAGCGCCGCTGCGCCGCGGTCTCGTGGCCGTCCTGCGCCCACGCCACCATCTCGCGCGACGCCCGCGCCGGTCGGTAGCAATCGAGCATCTTCAGCGAGACGTTCTGCGGCGCGAGTTCGCGCTGCACCTTCTGCAAGGCCAGCCCGACCGAACGCTTGACGATACACTCGTTCGCCTCATAGCCGGGCAGCCTGCGGCCGACGAAATTGTTGACGCCGGCATAGCGGATGTCCTGCTGGATGCTCGGATCGAGGTCGCGCAGATAGACAAAGTCGCCGGGTAGCGGTTGCGCAACCACTGGCGTCGTCAGCATAATACTGAAGAAAGCCAGCGAAAGGCGGCGTATCACGCGCACGCGCTCACTTCATCCGTTCGCGCGCGGCCTTGAAGCCTTTGACGAAACGCGCCAGCGTGTGCGAGGTGGCGCCGCGCGGCAGCATCACTTCGATCAGCGAGAACTGCCCGCGCCGCGCGACCGCGGCATCGAGCGCGGCGGCCAGTTCGGCCCGCGTTCTGACGCGCACGCCATGGCCGCCGATCGACGGCGCGATGTCGGCGAAGTGCCAATCGTCGAGATCGTTGAACTTCGACTCCGGCTGGAACACCCGCAGCATCTCCCAACTACAATTGTTGAACAGCACCACGATCGGATCGAGGCCGTAGCGCTTGCAATTGCCGAGCTCCCAGCCGGTCATCTGGAACGCGCCGTCGCCGACCAGGATCAGCGGCCGCAACCCGGTCGCCGCGACGCCGACGCCGGCCGGCACGCCGAAACCCATGCCGGCGTAGTAACCCGGCGCCGCCAGCGCGGTGTTGTCGATCTCCATCGCGGTGAACAGGCAATCGCCGATGTCGGCCGTCATCGGCATCTTGCCGTGCTTGTCGAACAGATCGTTGATCGCGGTGGCGATATCGGACGGCGCGATCGCGCCTGAATCCGCGACGAGCTTGCGCGGGTAGACCATGCCCTGCCCGGCGTTGCGCGGCCGCGGCGGATGCTGCGTGGCGTGGGCGTCGAGCCCGGCGATCAGATCCGCCAGCGGCAGATCGCGATAGACGTGATGGCCGATCTGCACTTCGCGCCCGGTCGCCAGAACGGTGCGGCGCGGATCGGTCATGTTGGTCGACAGTGCGAAGTTCGTATCCGACAGGATCACGCCGAACATCAGCACAAGGTCGGACTCTTCCACCAGCGCCGACAGACCAGGATCGCCGGCCGCGCCCATATAGGTGCCGGCAACGACGTCGTCGTCGCCTTCGAGCAGGCCGCGGCCCATGAACGTGGTGACCACCGGCAGCCCGAGCTTGCGGGCGAGAGCTGCGACCTCTTTCTCGACGCCGTAGCGGCGGATTTCGACGTCGACCACGACCACCGGCGACTTGGCCTTGGCGATCCGGTCGAGAATCTCCTCGGAACATTCGGCGCACGCGCCGGGGTCGGCCGCCCGCTGCGGCAGCTTCTCGACCGGCTCGACCTTGGCGTCGACCATGTCGCGCGGGAATTCGATATAGACCGGCAGCGACAGTTCCAGCGCGCTGCGCAGCACCCGGGCGATCTCGGCTGATGCTGTCGCCGGATCGTCCAGCACCGCCTGCGCGCAGGTGACTTCCCGGAACACCGCGAGTTGCGTGTCGACGGTGCGGACCTGATGATGCAGCAGATAGCCGCTGGTGCGTTCGCGAGCGCCCGGCGCGCCGGCGATCACCACGACCGGGGAGCGCTCCGCATAGGCGCCGGCGATCGAATTGACCAGGTTGAACGCGCCGGCGCCGTAGGTCACCACCGCGACGCCGATGCCGCCGCGGTAGCGCGACGCCGCATCCGCCGCGAAGCCGACCGCCGGCTCGTGGCTCAGCGTGAAATAAGGCAGGCTTCCGCTCTCCTCGATCACCTTGAAGAACGGCAGCACGAAATCCCCGGGGATGCCGAAGATCTCCCTGGCGCCGTGATCCTTGAGAGCGTCGAGCAAAGCGGTCGCAAGCGTCGGCATGGGGGCTCCTTTGCGTCGCGCGAAACAGTCCGCACCGCTTTACCAGAGACTTCGCTCCCCACCAACGTAGCGCGGAATCCCCACCACCGCTGCAGCCATGGCGGTACGGCTCGCAATGGCTCCATCATACAGGAAGTCCTTATCCGGGAAATTGGAGCCGAACCCGTCTCGAAGCAGAAAATTTCGACTTCATTAACCGACTGCACCCCGACCATTCGCCAGCGACGCCAACCGTGCTATCACTTTTGGTTGAATCTGCATCAAGGAACAACTATGCGTCCAGCGGCGGTATTTGCACTTTTTTGCTTTGTCTTCGCCCCGAATGCCTTGCAGGCGATGGACCTCACGACAAGCAGGCGGCTGGCGGCAACTTGGTATTTGCAGTTCCGCTTGCCGGCCAACACTACGGCTAGTCGCTTCACGGAGAGGGCACGAGAAACATTCGTAGCGACGGACGCCAATATCGACGGCGCCCTCACCATTGCGGACACTGATATTATCGCCTCAATGCGAACTGCCCAATTTCGATCTAGCACTCTCGCCCAATTGACACGCGCTGACCTGGATCAAGATGGTGCCGTCACCGCTGAGGAACTGCGAACATTATTGAGGTTCGAGAGGCAAATTGGCCGGTTGGCCGTCCAGACGATTGACCGAGTGGAGGCCTCTGTCGCGAAGATGATGAGTTGGGATGCTGACGGTGACGGCCTAGTCAGCTTCGCAGAAGCTCAAATCGCCACGCAGACGATACCCACGATGGACGCTCCGGGAACAAATTCTGCGACAGATGTACTGGAAACGCTGATGGCGTTCGATGCCGATGGCGATGGCGCTGTTACCTGGTCTGAACTAAAAACCGCTTTTGAGACATTCTTTCGTACTCTCGATACCGATCAGGACGGCATCATCAGCTCGAAGGAGTACGCCGCCTATCACGCGCGTGCCTACGACTCGACCCCTGGGGCTGAAGAGTCCATTCGTCGGTTCGAAGCAAAAGTCCATGCCAAGTGCGCCATGCCGAAGGCGTCATCGTCCGCAAAGGTCGTTGTGCTTGGGACCCACCAGACTAATGCGCTGTCGAACGTCGCGCTCGGATCGATGGACGATGTCACACGTGCCGGCACGATCATCGTCGAGCCCGGATCCGAGCCACTCTATCTAGTGATCACGAATTTCGTTGCGACCATCTGGCAATTCACTGGCGCCGTGGATCGTATCGAACGCGTGGTGCTGGCCAGCAAATACGCCAGCGGCGCCACCGGCTTGCCCGCTGAGCGAGTGACGAGTCTGCCTGCGAAGGTCTGCCTACCGCACTCTTCCAACGTGGATGTCGACGCTGCCGACACCGCAATCGCGGTGGAGCGCGACATCGGGCGGGCGCCCGACCTAGTCTTCGGTCGCTCTGAACTCACCAGTTTCGGATTACCATCCGGCGCTGTGCAACTTCGGGGCAATCAGAAGCCCAATACAATCCTGACGCCGAGGTACGGGCCGGCCTCGTCGACTACCGGCGACACGTCGAATGTGGATGCGCAAATGCATGCAATTGCGAGCCTGGAGCAACAATTGTTGCGTTTCAGCCCAGGCGGCGTCATCGAGATTGACCCCGCGAAGGTCATAAGCTCTGCGGCTGTCGCAAGCTACGACGTATTGCCGGAGGAAGCAGGATTGCTCCAATTGATGCGGAGCGGTGCGCTTACCCAAGAGCCGGACGGCACATTTCTCATACACCGCAAGATCAGGTTTCCCGCCGGGTTGGCGGGCGCACATTCGGTCAAGTTCCTAATTCTGCGAGACACTCCGCAACCGATCGGCGATCCGATACATTGCAGGATTGCCCGCGAGAGGGAGGATAAGCCTATCGGTCCAAATTGACCGATTTCGGTCTCGTTGCAATTCGCTGGTCACCGTTTGCGTCTGCACCCCTCGATGCGAAAGAGGCCTCCCGACCGGGGGCAGGTTCCCTCTGCTCCGTCGTCGTATCGGCGTGGCCATCTTTCCGACCGCAGGGGATATTCTGCGCAGGCGTGCGGATCGCGCTTGCCCGCTCCGGCAAGTCTCCCTATAGCTCTTGCTTTAATGACCCCCGCATTGAAATCGACCTTTGTCCTCGCTCACCGGCATCTGCTGGGGATCGAAGGGCTTTCCGCCGCCGACATCACCGGCCTGCTCGACCTTTCCGAGGAATATGTCGAGCTCAACCGGCAGGTCGACAAGAAGCGCGCCTCGTTGCGCGGCCGCACCCAGGTCAATCTGTTCTTCGAGGCCTCGACGAGGACGCAGTCCTCTTTCGAGATCGCCGGCAAGCGTCTCGGCGCCGACGTGATGAACATGAGCGTGTCGTCGTCTTCGATGCGCAAGGGCGAGACGCTGATGGACACCGCGGTGACGCTCAACGCGATGCACCCGGATATCCTCGTGGTCCGCCATCACGCCTCCGGCGCTGTCGAATTGCTGGCTCGAAAGGTCGACGGCTCGGTGATCAATGCCGGCGACGGCGCGCACGAGCATCCGACCCAGGCGCTGCTCGACGCGCTGACCATCCGCCGCAACAAGGGCCGGCTCGAAGGTCTGGTGATCGCGATCTGCGGCGACGTCATGCATTCGCGGGTGGCGCGCTCCAACATCCTGCTGCTCAACACCATGGGCGCGCGCGTCCGCGTGGTCGCGCCCTCCACGCTGTTGCCCCGCGGAATCGAGCGGATGGGCGTCGAGGTCGCACGCGACATGCGCGAGGGGCTCGACGGCGCGGATATCGTCATGATGCTGCGGCTGCAGCGCGAGCGGATGAACGGCTCCTTCGTGCCGTCGAGCGGCGAATATTTCAACTATTTCGGGCTCGACCAGAAGAAGCTCGCCTACGCCAAGCCCGACGCGCTGGTGATGCATCCGGGGCCGATGAATCGTGGCGTCGAGATCGACTCGATCGTCGCCGACGGCGCGCAATCGGTGATCCGCGAACAGGTCGAAATGGGCGTGGCGGTGCGGATGGCGGTGCTCGAAGCGCTGGCCCGCAACCTGCCCAACGCGTGAAGCTGGAACGGAACTGAGATGCTGATCGACCGCCGCCCGATCCTGCTCGCCAATGCCCGCCTGATCGATCCGGCGCGCGATTTCGACGGCATCGGCGACGTGCTGATCGCCGACGGCGTGATCCGCGACGCCCGCCGCGGCATCGGCGCCGCCGGCGTGCCGGAAGGCACCGACATCGTCAATTGCGCCGGCATGGTGGTGGCCCCCGGCCTGGTCGACATGCGCGCCTTCGTCGGCGAGCCCGGCGCCAGCCACCGCGAGACCTTCGCGTCGGCCAGCCAGGCCGCGGCCGCAGGCGGCATCACCACCATCGTCTGCCAGCCCAACACCTCGCCGGTGATCGACAATTCGGCGACGGTCGACTTCGTGATGCGCCGTGCCCGCGACACCGCGATCGTCAACATCCATCCGATGGCGGCGCTGACCAAGGGGCTGAACGGCACCGAGATGACCGAGATCGGCCTCCTGAAGGCCGCCGGCGCCGTGGCGTTCAGCGACGGCGACCGCAGCGTGATGAACGCGCGGGTGATGCGCAGCGCGCTGACCTACGCTCGCGATTTCGACGCGCTGATCGTGCACCACACCGAAGACCCCGATCTGGTCGCCGAAGGCGTGATGAACGAGAGCGAATTCGCCACCCGGCTCGGGCTGTCGGGCGTGCCGAACGCCGCCGAGGCCGTGGTGCTGGAGCGCGACGTCCGCCTCGCCGCGCTGACCGGCGGCCGCTACCACGCCGCATCGCTGACCTGCATCGAGTCGCTGGAGATCCTGCAGCGCGCGCGCGATTCCGGGATCAACGTCTCGGCGTCGGTGTCGATCAATCACGTCACGCTCAACGAGAACGACATCGGCCCGTACCGCACCTTCCTCAAGCTGTCGCCGCCGCTGCGCACCGAGGACGACCGCAAGGCGCTGATCGCCGCCGTCTCCTCCGGGCTGATCGACGTCATCATGTCGGATCACAATCCGCAGGACGTCGAGGTCAAGCGGCTGCCCTTCGCCGAGGCCGCCGCCGGTGCGATCGGGCTGGAGACGATGCTGCCGGCCGGCTTGCGGCTGCTCCACGCCGGTGAGCTCGATCTGGTGAGCCTGATCCGCGCGATGTCGACCCGCCCGGCCGAACTGCTCGGCCTGCCCAGCGGCACGCTGCGCGCCGGCAGTCCTGCCGATCTGATCGTGATCGACCTCGACACGCCGTGGATCGTCGATCCGAACGAACTGAAATCAAAGTGCAAGAACACCCCGTTCGACGAAGCGCGGTTCTCCGGACGGGTGGTCCGCACCATCGTCGGCGGCCGCACGGTGTACGAGCATGTGTAAGTGGATTTGAAGGGCTGCGTCAGTCCGGACGATAAGGGCTTCCGTTCTCGTCATTGCGAGCGAAGCGAAGCAATCCAGAAGCGCCGTGCACCACGCTGGATTGCTTCGTCGCTTCGCTCCTCGCAATGACGGGAAAGCCTGACTTTGTTGCCGACGCGCTAGAGTTGTTTGGAGAATTGTGATGATCGGGATCTACATCGCAGCACTGCTGCTCGGCTATCTGTTCGGCTCGATTCCGTTCGGCCTGATCCTGACCAGGTTCGCCGGAACGCAGGATCTGCGCTCGATCGGCTCCGGCAATATCGGCGCGACCAACGTGCTACGCACCGGCCGCAAGGGCCTCGCCGCCGCCACGCTGCTGCTCGACGCGCTCAAGGGCACCGCCGCGGTGATCATCGCGTCGAGTTTCGGCGGCGCCGAAGCCGCGATGCTGGCCGCACTCGGCGCGTTTCTCGGCCACCTGTTTCCGGTCTGGCTGAAGTTCAAGGGCGGCAAGGGCGTCGCCGTCTATATAGGCGTGCTGATCGGCCTGTTCTGGCCGGCGGCGATCGTGTTCTGCCTGCTCTGGCTCGCCACCGCCTTCACCGCGCGCTACTCGTCGCTGTCCGCGCTGGTCGCCGCCTTCATCACCCCGATCTTCCTGTGGTGGTTCGGCCACCCCGCACTCGCCTCGCTGTTCGCCGTGCTGACGCTGCTGCTGTTCTACATGCACCGCGAAAACATCAAGCGGCTGCAGGCCGGCACCGAGAGCAGGATCGGCGAGAAGAAGTAGCGACCGCTACGCAGCTTGCTTCTCACGCGCCGTCATCCTGAGGCGCGAGCGCAGCGAGCCTCGAAGGATGTGCCACACAGCGTGGCGCTCGTCCCCTTCTTACCATGCCGTCGCCCTTCGAGGGCCGCTACGCGGCCACCTCAGGGTGACGGCGCCCGATACCTCATCAGCTTCCGCCTTCGTCGAACTTGTCCACTCGCATAAGTTGCGCAACACTCCCGGCGGGGGTGGTGCGTGGCCGAAAGTACCAGCGACCAGGGAACGAGTCTTCTCACCGAGGCGCAGCGGATCGACTGGCTGCGGCTGATCCGCGCCGACAATGTCGGCGCTCGCACCTTCCGCTCGCTGATCAATCATTTCGGCTCGGCGCGCGCGGCGCTGGAGCGGTTGCCGGAGCTGGCGCGGCGCGGCGGCGCGGCGCGCGCCGGACGCATCCCGAGCGAAGACGAGGCGCGGCGCGAGATCGAAGGTGGTCGCCGGCTCGGCGTCGAGCTGGTCGCGCCGGGCGAGCCGGGCTATCCCCCTCGCCTCGCGCTGATCGACGACGCGCCGCCGCTGCTCGGCGTCCACGCATTGCCGGACGCGCTCGCCATGATGCAGCGGCCGATGATCGCGATCGTCGGCTCGCGCAATGCCTCCGGCGCCGGGCTGAAATTCGCTCAGCTTCTCGCCGGCGACCTCGGCGCCAGCGGCTTCGTGGTGATCTCCGGGCTGGCGCGCGGCATCGACCAGGCGGCGCATCGCGCCAGCCTCGGCAGCGGCACCGTCGCGGTGCTGGCCGGCGGCCACGACAAGATCTATCCGGCCGAGCACGAGGATCTGCTGCTCGACATCGTCGAAGCGCGCGGCGCGGCGATCTCGGAAATGCCGCTCGGCCACGTCCCGCGCGGCAAGGATTTTCCCCGCCGCAACCGGCTGATCTCCGGCGCGTCGGTCGGCGTCGCGGTGATCGAGGCGGCGTATCGCTCCGGTTCGCTGATCACAGCGCGGCGCGCCGCCGATCAGGGCCGCGAAGTGTTCGCGGTCCCGGGCTCGCCGCTCGATCCGCGCGCCGCCGGCACCAACGACCTGATCAAACAGGGCGCGACGCTGATCACTTGCGCCGCCGACATCATCCAGGCGGTGTCGCCGATCCTCGAGCGGCCGATCGAGCTGCCGGGCCGCGAACCCGACCACCCGCCGCCGGCGAGCGATCCCGATCCCAGCGACCGCAGCCGCATCGTCAACCTGCTCGGGCCGAGCCCGGTCGGGATCGACGATCTGATCCGGCTCTCCGGCATCTCTCCGGCGGTGGTGCGCACTGTGCTGCTGGAGCTGGAGCTTGCCGGCCGGCTGGAGCGCCATGGCGGCGGGCTGGTGTCGCTGAATTGACGCGTCAGTTCGACGAGCCGCGACCATCGAAGGCGCGCCGCGCGGTCTCGATTTCCGGCAGATGCTCGCGCGCCCAGGTGCCGAGCGCCTGCACCGGCTGGCTCAGGCCGTGCCCGAGCGGCGTCAGTTCGTAGTCGACGCGCGGCGGCACCGTCGGAAACACGGTCCGCGTCACCAGCCCGTCGCGCTCGAGCCCGCGCAGCGTCAGGGTCAGCATCCGCTGCGAAATCCCGCCGATCATCCGCTTCAGCTCGTTGAAGCGCCGCGGCCCATCGCGCAGCAGCATGATCACCAGCACGGTCCATTTGTCGCCGACCCGCGAAAGCACCGAATTGACGCCCTGGCAATCGCTGCGCGCGTGGGCGCCCGGCCCGAGAGGCACATCATTGTGCCCGGGAACATCGCTGTGCGCAGGCAGATCGCTGTGCTCGAGTTTCAAAATAGTGCCTTCTTGTGCGGTTTTCGCAGTCACTCATAGTGCGTCAGTTACAAATCTATACCAAGGAAGACGCCAATGAAACTGCTTCACATCGACTCCAGCGTGCTCGGCCCCCACTCGGTCAGCCGCCAGGTCTCCGCCGCGATCGTCGACCGGCTCCGTCAGGCCAATTCGGGACTGACCGTCACCTATCGCGACCTCACCGCCGAGCCGCTGCGGCACCTGTCGGGTCCGCATCTCGCCGCCGCCCAGGGCGCCGCCCCCGAGCCGTCGCTGCAATCCGACCTGGCCGCGGGTCAGACGGTGCTGGACGAATTCCTCGCCGCTGACGTCGTGGTGATCGGCGCACCGATGTATAATTTTACCATTCCGAGCCAGCTCAAGGCCTGGATCGACCGCATCCTCGTCGCCGGCAAGACCTTCAAATACGGTCCCACCGGCGTCGAAGGGTTGGCCGCCGGCAAGCGGGTGATCATTGCGGCGTCGCGCGGCGGCTTCTATGGCGCCGATACGCCGATGGCGGTCGGCGAGCATCTGGAAAGCTATCTGCGCTTCGTGTTCGGCTTCATCGGCATCGCCGCCCCCGAAATCATCTCTGCGGACGGCATCCAGCTCGGCCCGGAGCATCGCGAGAAGGCGCTCGCCTCGGCGCTGTCCGCCGCGGCCGGCCTGCGAGCGGCCTGAGGGCGCAAGCAGCCGGCCCGCCCCCCAAAAAGCAACGGCCCGAAGTGGTGACACTTCGAGCCATCTTGGAGGCGGACGTACATCCGGCCCGCCTCCTGCTTATTCGAATCGTGAACCAGTTCGGTTAATAAGACGTAAACGCCAGCCTTGGTTCCACCCGCCGCGCGGCAGCCGCGCTGACCGGGGTTCAAGCCGCGTATGAACGCTGAAAGCCGAAGCAGCCCGCGAGGTTAGCTCGATCATCTGATCCGTGGCGCGAGCCTCTTCACTTGCTCTCCGAACGGCAACCGTTGCGGTGGCGGACGATCTCGTTGGCCTCCAGCCGCGCCATGTCGAGCAGATAACACAGCATATCCAGTCGGTGGACGTCGGCGATCTGGATCAGCTCTGAGATCGCCTCGACGAGGTAGCCGGCCGCTTCGACCGGGCCGCCATTGCGATCGCGTGAGCCGCTGCCACGTCGTGACACCATGGGCCGGGTTCCTTTCAGGGGTATCGAAGGCCCCTATCGGTGAGTCTGGCGTACGTATTACTACTCTAGGTTGTGCAACTCTAGGTTTAAGTTTCGTGTCTGGTCACGCGCTTTTCTGTCGCTATGGGCCGGCGGCATGACCGGACCGATTTGACAGCGACCGCACCAGAACCCATGTTCCGGGCAATGCGGCTGGCGCGAGTCTCGCGAAAACGGCGCATTTCTCTCAGCTAAGTCATTGGAATCCGATGAATCTCGTCATTGTCGAGTCGCCTGCGAAGGCCAAGACGATCAACAAATATCTGGGCTCGTCCTACGAGGTCCTGGCCTCGTTCGGGCATGTGCGCGACCTTCCGGCCAAGAATGGCTCGGTCGATCCCGACGCCAACTTCCAGATGATCTGGGAGATCGATCCGAAAGCCGCCGGGCGGCTCAACGACATCGCCAAGGCGCTCAAGGGCGCCGACAAGCTGATCCTCGCCACCGACCCTGATCGCGAGGGCGAGGCGATCTCCTGGCACGTGCTGGAGGTGTTGAAACAGAAGCGTGCGCTGAAGGACCAAAAGGTCGAGCGCGTGGTGTTCAACGCCATCACCAAGCAGTCCGTCACAGAGGCGATGCAGCATCCGCGCGAGATCGACGGCGCGCTGGTCGACGCCTATATGGCGCGCCGCGCGCTCGATTATCTGGTCGGCTTCACCCTCTCCCCGGTGCTGTGGCGCAAGCTGCCGGGCGCCCGCTCCGCCGGGCGCGTGCAGTCGGTCGCGCTGCGGCTGGTGTGCGACCGCGAGATGGAGATCGAGAAGTTCGTTCCGCGCGAATACTGGTCGCTGATCGCGACCCTGACGACGCCGCGCGGCGAAGCCTTCGAGGCCCGCCTGGTCGGCGCCGACGGCAAGAAGATCCAGCGGCTCGACATCGGCACCGGCGCCGAGGCCGACGACTTCAAGCAGGCGATCGAGACCGCCAATTTCAAGGTGTCCAGCGTCGAGGCCAAGCCTGCCCGCCGCAACCCGCAGGCGCCGTTCACCACCTCGACGCTGCAGCAGGAAGCCAGCCGCAAGCTCGGCTTCGCGCCGGCGCACACCATGCGGATCGCGCAGCGGCTATATGAAGGCATCGACATCGGCGGCGAAACCACCGGCCTCATTACTTATATGCGAACCGACGGCGTCCAGATCGACCCGTCCGCCATCACCCAGGCGCGCAAGGTGATCGCCGAGGATTACGGCAGCGCCTATGTGCCGGACGCGCCGCGGCAATATCAGGCCAAGGCGAAGAACGCGCAGGAGGCCCACGAAGCCATCCGCCCGACCGACATGTCGCGCCGCCCGTCCGAGGTCACCAAGCGGCTCGATTCCGATCAGGCCCGGCTCTACGAGCTGATCTGGGTCCGCACCGTCGCCAGCCAGATGGAATCGGCCGAGATGGAGCGCACCACCGTCGACATCGAGGCGAAAGCAGGCTCCCGGGTGCTGGAGCTGCGCGCCACTGGCCAGGTGGTCAAGTTCGACGGCTTCCTCGCCGCCTATCAGGAAGGCCGCGACGACGATTCCGAGGACGAGGATTCGCGCCGGCTGCCGGCGATGAGCGAGAACGACGCGCTGAAGCGCGAGGCGCTCGCCGTCACGCAGCATTTCACCGAACCGCCGCCGCGCTTCTCGGAAGCCTCCTTGGTGAAGCGGATGGAAGAGCTCGGCATCGGCCGGCCCTCGACCTACGCCTCGATCCTGCAGGTGCTGAAGGATCGCGGCTATGTGAAACTCGAGAAGAAGCGGCTGCACGGCGAGGACAAGGGCCGCGTCGTGATCGCGTTCCTGGAGAGCTTCTTCGCCCGCTACGTCGAATACGACTTCACCGCGGCGCTGGAAGAGAAGCTCGACCGCATCTCCAACAATGAAATCTCCTGGCAGCAGGTGCTGCGCGATTTCTGGACCGACTTCATCGGCGCCGTCGACGACATCAAGGAATTGCGTGTCGCGCAGGTGCTGGACGTACTCGACGAACTGCTCGGCCCGCACATCTATGCGCCGCGCGAAGACGGCGGCGATCCGCGGCAGTGCCCGAGCTGCGGCACCGGCCGGCTGAATCTGAAGGCCGGCAAGTTCGGCGCCTTCGTCGGCTGCTCGAACTATCCGGAATGCCGCCACACCCGCCCCCTTGCTGCAGACGGCGGCGGCGGCGATGCCGACCGCGTGCTCGGCCTCGATCCGGACACCGGCTTCGAAGTCGCGGTCAAATCCGGCCGGTTCGGCCCCTATATCCAGCTCGGCGACGCCAAGGACTATGCGGAAGGCGAGAAGCCGAAGCGCGCCGGCATCCCGAAGGGCACCTCGCCCTCCGACGTCGAACTCGACGTCGCGCTGCGCCTGCTCGCGCTGCCGCGTGAAGTCGGTAAGCATCCGGAGACCGGCGAGCCGATCAAGGCCGGGATCGGCCGGTTCGGGCCCTATGTGCAGCACGAGAAGACCTACGCCAGCCTCGAGGCCGGCGACGATGTCCACAATATCGGGCTCAACCGCGCGGTGACGCTGATCGCCGAGAAGATCGCCAAGGGCCCGAGCAAGCGCCGCTTCGGTTCTGATCCCGGCAAGCCGCTCGGCGATCATCCGTCGCTCGGCCCGGTGGCGGTGAAGGCCGGCCGCTACGGCGCCTATGTCACTGCGGGCGGCGTCAACGCCACGATCCCGAACGACAAGACCCAGGACACCATCACGCTGCCGGAAGCGATCGCGCTGATCGACGAGCGCGCCGCCAAGGGCGGCGGGGCTAAGGCCAAGAAGAAGGCGCCGGCCAAGAAAGCCGCAGCCAAGAGCGACGCCAAGCCGGCGAAGAAAGCCGCGGCCAAGAAGGCCAAGCCGAAAGCCGAGGGCGCCGCCGCCAGCCCGGCGCGCGCGCCGGTGAAGGCCAAGACTTCGCCAACCAAGACGGCGAAAGCCGCAGCCGCCAAGCCCAAATCTCCCGCCAAAAAGAGCGCGGCCAAGAACGGATAGATGTGAGCAAGACGCGCGACGACAAGTTCCCGGACAAGGCCACCCTCCTCGCCTTCATCCGCGCGCATCCAGGCAAGGTCGGCACCCGCGAGATCGCGCGCGAGTTCGGCCTGAAGAATGCCGACCGTGCCGAACTGAAGCGCCGTCTCAAGGAACTGTCCGACGACGGCACGATCCGCAAAACCGGCCGCCGCAAGGTCGCCGAGCCGGCCGCCCTGCCCCCGACGCTGCTCGCGGACGTCGTTGCGCGCGACAGCGACGGCGAACTGATCGCGACGCCCTCGGAATGGGACGAGCAGGACGGCGATCCGCCGAAGATCCGCATCCACATCCCGCGCCGTCCCAAGCCCGGCACCGCCGCGGGCCTCGGCGACCGCGCGCTGCTGCATGTCGAGCCGGCCGAGGCGCCCGAGCAAGGTCCCGCTTATGTCGGCCGAATCATCCGCGTGCTCGATCGCGGCAAGCCGCGCATTCTCGGTATCTTTCGCGCATCGCCGCAGGGCGGCGGCCGGCTGGTGCCGGTCGACAAGAAACAGGCCGGACGCGAACTCAACATCGCGCCGCACGATGCCGGCGGCGCGGAAGACGGCGATCTCGTCAGCGTCGACCTGATCCGCAGCCGCGGTTACGGACTGTCGTCCGGCCGCGTCAAGGAACGGCTCGGCTCGCTCGCGACCGAAAAGGCCGTCAGCCTGATCGCGATCCACTCCCACGACATCCCGCAGGAATTTTCGTCGGCCGCATTGCGCGAATCCGAAGCCGCCGAGCCCGCGACGCTGAAAGGCCGCGAGGACTGGCGCGAGCTGCCGCTGGTGACGATCGATCCGCCCGACGCCAAGGACCACGACGACGCGGTCCATGCCGAACCGGATCCCGATCCGAACAACAAAGGCGGCGTGATCCTGCACGTCGCGATCGCCGATGTCGCTTACTACGTGCGGCCGGACTCCGCGCTCGATCGCGACGCGCTGCGGCGCGGCAATTCGGTGTACTTCCCCGACCGCGTCGTGCCGATGCTGCCGGAGCGGATTTCCAACGATCTGTGCTCGCTGAAGCCCGGCGAGCCGCGCGGCGCGCTCGCGGTCCGCATGGTGATCGGTGCCGATGGCCGCAAGCGCTCGCATTCGTTTCATCGCGTGCTGATGCGCTCGGCGGCGAAGCTGAACTACGCGCAGGCTCAGGCCGCGATCGACGGCCATCCGGACGACACCACCGGCCCACTGCTCGACACCATCCTGAAGCCGCTCTACGACGCCTATGCGATCGTCAAGCGCGGCCGCGACGACCGCGATCCGCTCGATCTCGATCTGCCTGAGCGCAAAATCCTGCTGAAGCCCGACGGCACCGTCGACCGCGTCATCGTTCCGGAACGGCTCGACGCGCATAAATTGATCGAGGAGTTCATGATCCTCGCCAACGTCGCCGCCGCAGAGATGCTGGAGAAGAAGGCGCTGCCGCTGATCTACCGGGTGCATGACGAGCCGAGCGTGGAGAAGGTCCACAATCTCGTCGAGTTCCTCAAGACGCTCGACCTGTCCTTCGCCAAGGGCGGCGCGCTGAAGCCGGCGCAGTTCAACCGCATCCTGGCGATGGTCAAGGGCGAAGACGCCGAGCCGCTCGTCAACGAAGTGGTGCTGCGCTCGCAGGCGCAGGCCGAATACGCCTCGGAGAACTACGGCCATTTCGGGCTCAATTTGCGCCGCTACGCGCATTTCACTTCGCCGATCCGCCGCTACGCCGATCTCGTGGTGCATCGCGCGCTGATCCGCGCGCTCGATCTCGGCGACGGCGCGCTGCCGCAGACCGAAACCGTGGAAACGCTGGCTGAAGTCGCCGCGCAGATTTCACTGACCGAACGCCGTGCGATGAAGGCCGAGCGCGAAACCGTCGACCGGCTGATCGCGCATTACCTCGCCGACCGCATCGGCGCGACCTTCCAGGGCCGGATTTCGGGCGTCACCAAGGCCGGCCTGTTCGTCAAGCTGAGCGACACCGGCGCCGACGGACTGATTCCGATCCGCACACTCGGCGACGAATATTACAACTACGACGAAACCCGCCACGCGCTGATCGGCTCGCGCAGCGGTGCCATGCATCGGCTGGGGGACGTCGTCGATGTTCGTCTGGTAGAAGCTGCACCAGTGGCTGGCGCATTGCGGTTCGAGCTCTTAAGTGAATCGCGTAGCGTCGCGCGCGGCCCAGGCAAAGTTCCGCACAAGGGCAAAGGGTCGAAACCGCCAAAAGGCAATGCCATCGGGCGCAGCAAGGCCGGCAAGACGAAAGATGCCAAGGCATCGAAGCGAAAGCCGAACAAGCCCGGAAAGGGAAAGCGATGAAGACCGTTGTGAATCGTGCGCCGATCGTCTGGCCGTCGGACAACGCTCCCACCGAGGATCGCAATGTCTGGCAGGCGATGTGGCGCGGCTTCCGCGGCCGCTGCCCGCAATGCGGCGAAGGCAAGATGTTCCGCGGTTTCCTGAAGACCGCCGATAACTGCTCGCATTGCGGACAGGACTTCACCGGCCACCGCGCCGACGATCTGCCGGCCTATCTGGTGATCGTCATCGTCGGCCACATCGTGGTGCCGATCGCGCTGTCGATCGAGACCAATTTCTCGCCGCCGGTGATGTTGCAGCTCGCGATTTATCTGCCTATCACGCTGTTCGCATCGCTGGCGCTGCTGCAGCCCGTCAAGGGCGCGGTGGTCGGCCTGCAATGGGCGTTCCGGATGCACGGCTTCGACGAGAACAATCCGGAGAAATAGCGTATGATCCCGAAGGCGGGGCCCGGTCTTCGGAACTGATCATGCTCAAAGAGAAACTCTAACAGCCGACAGGCTGCAAAAAGAAACGGAAGTGGGGGAAGCGAGATGAGCGAGACGGTCACGCAGGCTGCGCACACGGTCGAACAGGGTGAGAAGGAAGCCGATCACCATCCGTATTTCCGTCCCAAGGACGCCGCGACGCTGATCCTGGTCGATCGCAGCGGCAGCATCCCGAAGGTTCTGGTCGGCCGCCGCCACGACAATGTGGTGTTCATGCCCGGCAAGTTCGTGTTCCCCGGCGGCCGGGTCGACAAGTTCGACAACCGCGTGCCGGTCGCAGCGCAGATCCCGCCGGAGCTGGAAGCCAATCTGCTCAAGGGAAGCCCGAGGATCACCCGCGCCCGCGCCCGCGCGCTGGCGATCGCGGCGATCCGCGAGGCCTGCGAGGAAACCGGCCTGTGCCTCGGCTGCAGGGCGGATAGCGCGAAGACGAATCTCGACGGCCCATGGCAGCCCTTCGCCGAGGCCGGGCTGTTGCCCGACCCGTCCGGCCTGTACCTGATCGCCCGCGCCATCACCCCGCCCGGCCGGGTCCGGCGCTTCGACACCCGCTTCTTCACCGCCGATGCCTCGGCGATCGCCCACCGGGTCGAGGGCGTGGTCCACGCCGATGCCGAACTGGTCGAACTGGTCTGGGTCGAGCTCGGTTCCAGCCCGCTCGCCGATCTGCATGCGATGACCAAGAACGTGCTCGGCGAGCTGCACCGCCGGCTCGCCACCGGCCCGCTGCGCCACGACGCGCCGGTGCCGTTCTTCCATTTCTATGGCGGCAAGATGCAGAAGGACATGCTGCCGGGCGCCTGAGCGCCCCGGCATTGCCTGCGCCCTACCGGGCCGCCCGGCGGGCCATCAGCTCCAGCACCAGGGCGACCGCCGCCAGCGCGGCGCCGAAGAGGCACACCGCCGGCCAGCCGCCCTGCCCCCACGCCAACGCCGCGCCGGCCGATCCGATCGCGCCGCCGATGAAGGTGCCCGTCATGAACACGGTGTTCAGCCGGCTGCGCGCGTCCGGCACCAGCGCGTAGATGATGTGCTGGTTCGAGATCAGCGCGCTCTGCAGCCCGAAATCCAGCACGATCACCCCCAGCACCAGCCCTGCCAGGCTGCCCCACAGGCCGAACAGCCCCCACGACACCACCGTCAGCAACGCGCCGATTGTGATCACCGGACCGGGCCCGCTGCGGTCGGCGATGCGTCCGGCGATCGGCGCGGCAAGGATGCCGACCACGCCGACCAGCCCGAACAAGCCGGCCGCGTCGGGGCCGAGCCCGAAGCGCGGTTCCTGCAGATGCAGCGCCAGCGCGGTCCAGAACACGCTGAACGACCCGAACAGCGCGGCCTGCACGAGCGTGGCGCGGCGCAGGCTCGGCTGCTCGCGCCACAGCGCCAGCAGCGATTTCAGCGCGGCGCCGTAGCCGATCGTCAGATGCGGATGGTGGCGCGGCAGTAGCCACGCCATCAGCGCGGCGGCGACCAGCGCCAGCGGCGCCGCCAGCCAGAACATCTCGCGCCAGCCGGCATGGCCGGCGACGAATCCCGCCGCCGTGCGGCTCAGCAGGATGCCGCACAGCAGCCCCGCCATCACCGTGCCGATCACCTTGCCGCGCCGCGCCGGCTCGGCCAGCGCCGCGGCGAACGGCACCACCTGCTGCGCCACCGTGGCACAGGCGCCGAGCGCCAGCGAGGCGACGATCATCAGCCCGGCCGACGGCACCAGCGCCACCAGCACCAGCGCGCCCGCGAGCAGCACGAATTGCCACGCGATCAGCCGGCGCCGGTCGGTCAGATCACCGAGCGGCACCAGTAGGAAAAGACCGACGGCGTAGCCGAGCTGGGTCGCGGTCGGGATCATGCCGGTCAGCGACGGCGTGCCGAGGTCGCGCTCGATCACGCCGAGCATCGGCTGATTGTAATAGATGTTGGCCACCGCGATTCCCGAGGCGGCTGCCATCGCCAGCGTCAGGCCGAAGCCCATCGCCGGGCCCGAGGGCGCGCCCTCCTCCCGGCCGGCCTTGCGCGGCGGCGGCTCGGGTCGTTGGTCGTCCACCACCCTCAGGCTCGGCTCGATCGCGGTCATTGCTCGACTTTCGTATGGATTCGGGTCGGCTTCGAACATGGGGCACGCCGGCCCGGTGTCGAGAGCGGTTCAGCGAGGATCTGCGATGCAGATGCCAGCCGTCTTGTCGAAATCGCCCATATTTCGGCGTCGTCCGGCCTGAAACGGCCCGAAACCGCCCCCGGCTCCCGGTGGCGACGCCGATTGGAGCGAAAACCTTGACTTTCGATCATTCGCGGCTAGTTTGCCCGCCAAACGCGGGTCCTGACGTTCGACCTCGCTGATTGATTCCCGACATCCGAGGTTCCGACATGGCCAAAGCGGTCACCATCAAGATCAAGCTCGTCTCCACGGCCGACACCGGCTTCTATTACGTGGCGAAGAAGAATTCGCGCACCATGACCGACAAGATGACCAAGAAGAAGTACGACCCGGTCGCGCGCAAGCACGTCGAGTTCAAGGAAGCCAAGATCAAGTAACAAAGATCAAGTAAGCGCCGCGCTTGCTGATCGAGTTTCGCGGGGCCTTCGGGCCCCGTTTGCTTTTGCGGGGCGTCACCACACAAACCACGTCATCCTTCGAGGCGCGCCGTGAAGGACGGCGCGCCTCGAAGGATGACGGCGGCGCGTGTTTCGATGCAGAGGGCGCCTCGGCTCACGCCGCCGCCGCGACCACCCGATTCCGCCCGTCGTGCTTGGCGCGGTACAGCGCCGTGTCGGCGCGCTTGAGGAGATCGCGCACTGCCTCGCCTTTGCGCTCCAGCGTCGACAGGCCGATCGAGATCGTGACCTCGATCCGCTTCGTTCCCTTCTCGATCGCGAACGGCTCGCCGGCGATGGCGCGGCGCAGCCGCTCCGCCACCATCTGGGCGACGTGCAGGTCGGTCTCGGGCATCACGATCACGAATTCCTCGCCGCCGTAGCGGCACGCCAGATCGATACCGCGGATCGACTTCTTGATCCGCACCGCGAACTCGCGCAGCACGTCGTCGCCGGCGTCGTGGCCGTAGCCGTCGTTGATCGATTTGAAGAAGTCGATGTCGAGGATCATCAGCGCCAGCGGCTTGCCGCGCGACCCCGCCTGTTCGGCCAGCGTCGCGAGATGGCTTTCCATGTAGCGGCGATTGTGCAGCCCGGTCAGCCCGTCGGTGATCGCCATTTCGATCGAATGCTGCACGTTGTCGCGCAGATGATCGGTGTAGCGCCGGCGGCGGATCTGCGTGCGCGCGCGCGCCAGCAATTCGTTCTTGTCGACCGGGCGCAGCAGGTAGTCGTTGACGCCGATCTCGAGGCCGCGCAGCAGCCGCGCGTTGTTGTCGGCGTCGGCGATGGCGAGGATCGGCACGTGGCGCGTCCGCTCCAGCGAGCGCGCCTGGCTGCACAGCCGCAGCCCGTCGAAATTCTCCAGGCCGAGCGACACGATCAGCAGGTCGTAATTGCCCTCGGCCGCATGGAACAGCGCCTCGGACGGATTGGGCTCGACGTCGATGTCGTGTTCGGCAGCGAGCAGCGGCGCCAGCCGCTCGTAGGACGACGGCCGGTCGTCGACCAGCAGGATGCGGCCGCCTTTGCCGAGATCGTTGACCGCCTCGCGCTCCGGCGCCTGCACGCCGATCTCGAGCGAGGTGATCGCGCGCATCCGCAATTCGTCGGTCATCATCTTCAGGCGCGTCAGCGAGCGCACCCGCGCGATCAGCACCACGTCCGACACCGGCTTGGTGAGGAAGTCGTCGGCGCCGGCCTCGAGCCCGCGCACCCGGTCGGCCGGGCTGTCGAGCGCCGTCACCATCACGACCGGAATGAAATGCGTCTTCGGATTGGCCTTGAGCCGGCGGCAGACCTCGAATCCGTCCATGTCCGGCATCATCACGTCGAGCAGCACGATGTCGCATTCGGCGCGCTCGCAGATCTCCAGCGCCTGCACGCCGTTGGCGGCGGTCACGACGTCGAAATACTCGGCCGACAGCCGCGCTTCGAGCAGCTTGACGTTGGTCGGAATGTCGTCGACGACCAGGATGCGTGCGGACATCGCGTTCTCCTATCCGATGAAACGGCGCACGGTTTCGATGAACTTGCCCACCGAAATCGGCTTCGACAGATAGGCCTCGCAGCCGCCCTCGCGGATGCGTTCCTCGTCGCCCTTCATCGCGAACGCCGTGACCGCGACCACCGGAATGTGCCGCAGTTCAGGATCGTCCTTGATCCAGCGGGTAACGTCGAGACCAGACACCTGTGGAAGCTGGATGTCCATCAGGATCAGATCGGGGTGCAGCTTGCGAACGAGGGCGAGCGCTTCATGGCCGTTGCTCGTTCCCGACGTCTGGTAACCATGGGCTTCCAGTAGATCGCGAAAGAGCTTCATATTGAGCTCGTTGTCCTCGACGATCAGGACGGTTTTGGCCATCCCGCCCTCCAATCCTGATTCGAGAATGCCCGCGCCTGCGGCGAGCGGCGCCGTTCGAAAAGTCGCAAGACACGCGACTCGACCATGCAAGACTCGGGCATGATTGAATAAAATAGAGACGAGAAGTTACGGAAAGGCAAACATCACCGATGCCAAAGCGTGTTCACAATGTGAGACAAGTTTCTGAAATCGTGGCGATTCAGGCGCTGTCCTTCATCGCCTCCGACCCCGAGCGGCTGGGCCTGTTCCTCGCCGAGACCGGGATCGGCCCCGAAACGCTGCGGCAGTCGGCCGCCGACCCGCAGTTCCTGATCAGCGTGCTGAATTTCATCATGCGCGACGATGCGACCGTGAAGGCGTTCGCGGCTTCGGTCGACCTCGATCCGACCAATGTCGCGGCCGCGCTGCAGGTGCTGGAAGACAAGCCCTGGGAGAGCGATACGCCGTGACTTCGGCCTCGCCGCCCGGCCCGCTGTGCTTCTGCCGCGACTGCCTCGCCGACAACGAGGCGGGCGCGCGGCGCTGCGGCGCGTGCGGTTCCCCGCGGCTGGCCCGGCATCGTGCGCTGCCGGCGCTCACCCTCGCCCATATCGACTGCGATGCGTTCTACGCGACCGTCGAGAAGCGCGACAATCCGGAGCTCGCCGACCGCCCGGTGATCATCGGCGGCGGCAGGCGCGGCGTGGTCTCGGCCGCCTGCTACATCGCGCGGACCTTCGGCGTGCGCTCGGCGATGCCGATGTTCAAGGCGCTGGCGCTGTGCCCCTCGGCGGCCGTGGTGCGGCCGGACATGGCGAAATACGTCCGCGTCGGCCGCGAGGTCCGCCAGGCGATGCTGCAACTCACGCCGCTGGTCGAGCCGCTGTCGATCGACGAGGCGTTCCTCGATCTGTCCGGCACCGAGCGGATGCACGGCACGATCGCCGCCAAGGTGCTGGCGCGATTCGCTCGCGACATCGAGCGCGACATCGGCATCACCGTCTCGGTCGGGCTGTCGTGCAACAAGTTCCTCGCCAAGATCGCCTCCGATCTCGACAAGCCGCGCGGCTTTGCGACGCTCGATCAGGACGACGCCCGGGAGATGCTGGCGCCACGGCCGGTCGGCTTCATCTTCGGCGTCGGTCCGGCGACCGCGGCGCGGGTCGCGCAGCGCGGCTTTCGCACCATCGGCGATCTGCAGAAGGCTGACGAGATCGAGCTGATGCGGCAGTTCGGCGACGAAGGCCGGCGGTTGTGGCGGCTGGCGCGCGGCATCGACGATCGCCGCGTGGTGCCGGATCGCGGCGCCAAGTCGATCTCCAACGAGACCACCTTCGAGACCGACATCCGCGATTTCGAAACGCTGGAACGCATTCTGTGGCGATTGTCCGAGAAGGTGTCGTCGCGCCTGAAGGGCGCGGCGCTGGCCGGCTCGACGATCACGCTGAAGCTGAAAACCGGCGACTTCCGCCAGCGCACCCGCTCGCAGACGATTCATGCGCCGACCCAGCTCGCGGGCCGCATCTTTGCAATTTCACGCGACATGCTCACGAAGGAAATCGACGGCACCGCGTTCCGCCTGATCGGCACCGGCGTCAGCGCGCTGGCGCCGGGCTCCACAGCCGGCGACACCGACATGATCGATCGCCGCTCCGCCCATGCAGAGCGCGCCATCGACGATCTCCGCAAGAAATTCGGCAACGCCGCGGTGATCAAAGGGCTGGCTTACGACGGGCCGGACAAGCCGCGGGGATGACTCACTTTCGTCTTCAGAGCGCTTCATCGATTGATTGAAGCAATCCGGCCTTTCCAGAGGCACTGAGTCCTCATCCTGAGGAGCCCGGCGAAGCCGGGCGTCTCGAAGGATGGGGCAACGCAGTGCCGGTGGCGCATGGTTCGAGACGGCGCTGCGCGCCTCCTCACCATGAGGAGGTACTTGTGGCTACGCATCATCAATCCTTATTCCACCTCGAGCAGAACGGCTCTAGCGCCGAGACATCAACAAACACCGTCATGCCCGGGCTCGTCCCGGGCATCCACGTGTTTGTTACGTGGACAGGCCCAAGACGTGGATGGCCGGGACAAGCCCGGCCATGACGAACTAATTGAGGTTTCCGGTCGGGCGTGCGCGTGTGCGACGCCAGCCGGCTACTTGCACGGCTTGTTGGTCTTGACGTCGAACTTGCCCATCGCGCCGGCGAGCACGAAATCGTTGTAGTCGAGCACCAGCGACCGCGACACGCCGTTTTCATACAATTCGAACGACATCGCATAGACCGGGGTCTGCTCGCCGGAATTGGATTTCGCCGCGTGATCGTAGTAGCTCACCGTCACCGGCCAGCGCTTCAGCGACTTCATCGCGTCGTCGGAGGTCGACGGATCGGGTGCGGACGCCGCGCGGTCGCCTTGGATCGGCTGCCCGATCACGGTCAGCGTGTTGTAGACCTTCTCGCCATTGTCGGAGCCGTCATAGACCTGCAGTTCCAGCAGCGTCTTGCCTTCGCGGGCGGCCGCGATGATGCGTTCGATCTGCTCGGTCGGAAACACCGTCTTGCCGTCGAGCGTGAAGGTCTTCTGCACCGGCTGCTTCAGCTTCACCGTGATGGTGTCGCCGGTCCGCTCCGCGATGCCGTCGACGTCGGTCGGATCGGCATCGTTCATCTTGGTGTCGATCTTGAATCGATAGCTTTTGCCGGCGGCGTCTTCCCAGCTCGACGAGCGCAGGTCGCTCAGCGTGTTCTTGCCCTCGCCGCTCTCGATCTCGGAAACTTGACGAAAGTCCGAGGTGTAGCCCTCGCAGGAATTGCCGGAGAAATTGTACAGGATGCGGCCGCGCACAGTGCTGACCGAGGCGTTGTTGCGCGTCTTCAGCAGGCTGAGATCGTACAGCGCCTGATGCGGCAGGAACGAAACGTTCGGAGCGGCGATGGCGGGCGCGCCGGACAGCGCCGCGGCGCCGAACATCGTCGTCGCCAGCACGCTCAGGCGAAGGCTCGTCGATCGTGACATGCGGGTGGATCTCCTTGAAGACATTCAATCGAGGATAGTAAGCGGCCGGTCGCGCCGCAACGCCACCGTCCGATGGAACACCCGATTGCGGTGAATTCACGAGCAATTCGATCAAACTTGCATGAAGGCCGCGGCACCGGCGGCCGATCGTTGCGCCCGCTGCGCTGTTCACACCCCTGCGCCCGGCTTGCTTGCCAGACCCGGCGCAATCGGCCAAACAGGTCCCCGCCCGGACGCATGGCCGGGCGGGGACGCGACGACCAGACCATGTGACCAGAAAGAAATGGGGACCGCTATGAGCGGAGTTATCGAACAGAAACTGACCGCGCAGGGCATCGTCCTGCCCGAACCCGCGAGCCCGGTCGCGAATTACGTCGGCTTCGTCCGCACCGGCAATCTGCTGGTGGTGTCCGGCCAGCTCTGCTTCGACGGCGACGGCAAGCTGATCGCCAAGGGCAAGCTCGGCGCCGGCGTCAGCATCGAAGACGGCAACGCCGCCGCGCGCGGCTGCGCGATCAATCTCTTGGCGCAGCTCAAGGCCGCGCTCGGCGATCTCGACAAGGTGGTGCGCGTGGTGCGGCTCGGCGGCTTCATCAATTCGACGCCGGATTTCACCGACGGCCCGAAGGTGATGAACGGCGCCTCCGACCTGATGGTCGCCGCGTTCGGCGACAAGGGCCGCCATGCCCGCACCACGATCGGCGTCGCCTCGCTGCCGGCGGACGCCGCGGTCGAGGTCGAGGGACTGTTCGAAGTCGCCTGATCCGGAACCCGATGCGATGCGCGCTCCCGACTGGCTGACGGCTCGTCCAATCGCGCATCGCGGACTGCACGACCGCGCCCGCGGCGTGGTCGAGAACATGCCGGCGGCGATCAGCGCCGCGGTCGCCGGCAATTTCGCCATCGAGGTCGACATCCAGCTCACCGTCGACGGCGAGGCGATGGTGCACCACGACGACACCCTCGGCCGACTCAACGACGGCAGCGCCGCCCTGCTCGACCTGACCGCCGCCGCGCTGAAGCAGGTCCGCTTCCACGACACCGCCGAGCGGATGATGGCGCTGGGCGACCTGCTCGACCTGGTGGGCGGCCGGGTGCCGCTCCTGATCGAGCTGAAGAGCCATTTCGACGGCGATCGCAAGCTTGCCACACGTTTGACGCAAGCGCTCGCGGCCTATCGCGGCCCGGTCGCGGCGATGTCGTTCGACCCCGACCAGGTGCTGGCGCTGCGCCAGCTCGCGCCCGAACTGACGCGCGGCATCACCGCCGAGCGGCGCTACGACGACGCCTATTGGGAGAAGCTGCCAAAGGCCCAGCGCACCCCGATGGTCGCGCTGCGCCACGGCCTGCGCACCCGGCCGCATTTCGTGGCTTACCGCGTCGACGATCTGCCTGCGCCGGCGCCCTGGATCGCGCAAAAAGTCTTCCGCTGCGCGCTGTTAGCCTGGACAGTCCGCACCCCGGATCAGCGCCGCCGCGCCGCGGACCATGCCGACCAGATGATCTTCGAAGGCTTCGTTCCGGAACCGTGAGGGGTGCGACCCTTGCGGGCCGAGCCGGAAACGCCCAATCTCTGGGAATGACGCTCACATGCCTAGATCGCCCCAGCGACCGGTCTGCTGATTGACGAATCCATCCGACATCGTGCTCGAAGCCGTCCCCTCGGTCGACGCCATCGCCGCCGCCGACTGGGATGCCTGCGCGCGTGCCGCGGTGGCGCCCGACGCATCCTCGACCGGCCTCTCAGGCAGCTCCTGCACCACTTCGAGAACGGCTTACAATCCCTTCCTCTCGCACGCGTTTTTCGCCGCACTCGAGAAATCGAATTCAGCCTGCGCGCGAACCGGTTGGGGCCCCAGGCATCTCGTCGCCAAGCAGAACGGCCGGATTGTCGGAATCGTGCCGTGCTACCTGAAATCGCATTCGCAGGGAGAATATGTGTTCGACCGCGGCTGGGCCGACGCCTATGAGCGCGCCGGCGGCAGCTATTATCCGAAGCTGCAGGTCTCGGTCCCCTTCACCCCGGCGACCGGGCCGCGGTTGCTGATCCGCGACGGCGGCGACACCGAGCAGGTCGCCACCGCGCTCGCCGGCGGGCTGGTGGCGCTGTGCGGGCTCTCCAAGGCGTCGTCGGCCCACGTCACCTTCGCCCGCGAAAGCGAATGGCGCTTCCTCGCCGCGCAGGGCTTTCTGCAACGCACCGACCAGCAATTTCACTGGCACAATGCCGGCTACAAGACCTTCGACGATTTCCTCGCCACCCTCGCCTCGCGGCATCGCAAGGCGATCAAACGCGAGCGCCGCGACGCGCTGGCCAACGGCATCAGCCTCCACTGCCTGACCGGCAGCGACATCACCGAGGACGCCTGGGACGCATTCTTCGAATTCTACATCGAGACCGGCTCGCGCAAATGGGGCCGGCCGTATCTCACCCGCGCGTTCTATTCGCTGATCGGCGAGAGCATGGCGCAGGACGTGCTGCTGGTCATGGCCAAACGTAACGGCCGCTGGATCGCCGGCGCGATCAACTTCATCGGCGGCGACACGCTGTTCGGCCGGCACTGGGGCGCGATCGAGCATCACCCGTTCCTGCATTTCGAAGTCTGCTACTATCAGGCGATCGACTTCGCCATCGCCCGCGGCCTCGCCACCGTCGAGGCCGGCGCGCAGGGCGAGCACAAGATCGCCCGCGGCTACCTGCCGCAGACCACCTACTCGGCGCATTACATAGCCGACCCCGCCCTGCGCCGCGCCATCGCGGATTATCTCAGGCGCGAGCGAATGGTGGTCGACGAAATGGGACGCGAACTGACCGAGGCCGGGCCGTTCCGCAAGAGCGACGCCGCCGATCCGGCTTGACCCGCTCACCGACGGCGGCGAAAGATGGCCGCGGAAAAACGCCGGAGCCGACATGACCGCCTACGATCCCGAGAACATTTTCGCCAAGATCCTGCGCGGCGAATTCCCCTGCCACAAGATCTACGAGGACGACCACGTCTTCGCCTTCCTCGATATCATGCCGCGCTCGCCCGGGCACACGCTGGTGATCCCGAAGGCGCCCGCGCGCAACATCCTCGATATCACGGCCGAGGACTTCGCCCATGTCGCCCGCGGCGCGCACAAGATCGCCCATGCCGCGATGAAGGCGTTCAAGGCCGATGGCATCGTGGTGCAGCAGTTCAGCGAACCGGCCGCCGGTCAGGTGGTCTATCATCTGCACATGCACGTGATGCCGCGCCACGAGGGCGCGCCGCTGCTGCCGCCGGCAACCAAAAAAGAAGACCCGGCTGTGCTGGAAGGCCATGCCGAAAAGCTGAAGGCGGCGCTGGCGCAGGCTTAGAGCACGATCCCGAAGATTGGATACCGGTTTTCGGAAAACTTCGTGCTCAAACAAATCTGGAGCAGGATGGCGGTTCGACGTTTGTCATCCTGCTCGAGGCACTAATCGCCGGTCGGCGACTTTAATGCACATTGCAGGCTTACTTCCGGAACCAGGTCGCCATCTCGGCGCCATCCGCTGACGAGGCACGAGAGTGATGGCGATCCTCAGTTTTCTGGTGGGACTTGTTGCGCTCATTGTCGGCGCGGAGCTTCTGGTCCGGGGGGCCTCGAAACTGGCGCTCTCGTTCGGCATATCGCCGCTCGTGGTGGGGCTGACGGTGGTGGCTTTCGGGACCGGCTCTCCGGAACTGGCGGTCGCGATTCAGGCGGCGATGTCGAACCAGGTCGACATCACGGTCGGCAACGTCGTCGGCAGCAACATTTTCAATGTGCTCTTCATCCTCGGTGTGTCGGCGCTGATCACGCCCTTGATCATCAATCGACAATTGATCCGCCAGGAAGTTCCGATCATGGTCGGCGCATCCCTGCTGCTGACCGCCCTGGCATGGGACGGCAGTTTGTCGCGCATCGACGGACTGATCCTGGTCTGCCTCCTGGCGGCCTATACCGCGTTTCTGATCGTGCAGAGCCGTCGACAGGAAGCGGCCTCGGACGAGGCGGAGCCGGCGACCGCCGCCCCTGCATCAGGGTGGGATTCGCGGCTGCCGGTGCAGATTGCGCTGATGGTCGTCGGCTTGACCATGCTGGTGTTCGGCGCGACGTGGCTGGTCGATGCCGCCGTCACCTTCGCACGCTTGCTCGGCATCAGCGAGATGGTGATCGGCTTGACGATTGTGGCGGCGGGCACTTCCCTGCCCGAGGTCGCGACCTCGGTGATGGCCGCGATCCGCGGTCAGCGCGACATCGCCGTCGGCAACGTGGTGGGCAGCAACACCTTCAACATTCTCGGCGTGCTCGGCCTGTCCGCCGGGGTGGTGCCGGACGGGCTCTCCATCGCTCCGGCCATGATGGCGTTCGATATCCCCGTGATGGTCGCGGTGGCGATTGCCTGCCTGCCGATTTTCTTCACCGGCAACCTGATCGCCCGTTGGGAGGGCGCGCTGTTTCTGGTGCTCTATGTCGGCTACACCGTCTATCTGGTGATGGCAGCCCAGGACCATGACGGCCTGTCGACCTATGGCTTTGTCCTCGGGACCATTGTGCTTCCGCTGTGCGCGTTGACCTTCGTGGTGATCACCTGGCGCGAGTGGCATGCCAGACACAAATCGCCCTGACCGGGATCGTCACCTACGAAGCGATCGTCGGGACGTTCGTCGATCGCCCGACATTGCGCCGTTGTCTTGCTACTTCGCCATTGAATGACTGCAACGATCCGGCTTGAGGTCGATCAGCGGCGTGCCGTCGAGGCAGTCGAGACCGCGCACCAGCACAACCGTGCCTTCGATCCCGACCAGCGCGGCCGCCGAAATCCCGATCGGGTTCGGCCGCAGCGGCGAGCGCAGCGCGAAGGTGCCGCGCGGGCCGTCGATGCCGTGGCCGCGCTGGATCACCAGATCGCGCCGCGCCTGGTGCAGCCAGTAGACCACCTGAACCTGCGTGAACTTGTCGAGGCCGGTGAGCGCCTCGGTCCACGGCTCGAAAATCTCCAGCCGGCACACCGGGCCATCGGGACTGCCCTGCCGCGGCGTCTCGCCGCGCGACCTCCACGGCGTGCGAATCCGGCCGATGAACACCAGGCCGGCGTCGGTCGGCGGTGGCGGCGTGACGGTGACTTCACCTTCGCGGATGTCATCGGTGGCAATCATGGAGATTTCCCGGAGTCTATGCCGAAATCGATCCCAGCCTAATCGGATGCAGCCGTCTGGCAACCACCGCAAAAGTTGGACTCAGCCCAGCCACCACTGCCCGGCGATCAGCACCGCTTCGCCCGCAACGACACCGATCAGGATCGATCGTCGGGTCATCAGGAAAACCAGCAGCCCGATTGCGACCGAGCCGATGCGCAGCGGCCATGGCACGCCCGCCAGCGCGCCCGGCGGCAGCACCAAAATCTGCGCGATGACGCCGGCGAGGATCGCGGTCGCCACCGCGCGCACCCAGATCAGCAGTTCGGAGCCTTCGTCGATTCCGCCGCCGAGCCAGAGCCCGAGCATCCGCCAGATCTCGTTGGGCAGGAACCCCGCGAGCACCAGCACCACAAGCGCCTGCCAATCGCCGATGAAGCCGCTCATGCCGGCCTCCGCCGAAAGCGATGCACACCGTAAGCGATGGTACCGGCCGCGATGCCGCTGATCAGCACGTCGACGCCGGTGTTGAACCAGGCGACCAACGGAAACAGCGCGAGCCCCAGGCCGAGCGCGACGATGTCCGCGAGTTCGCGGCAGTTGCGCGCGGTCGACAGCAGAAACGCCAGCGGCGTCAGCAGCAGGATCGCGGCGCCGAACAATTGCGGCAGGTTGGCAGCCAACAGATAGCCGATCACATTGGCGATCAGGCACACTGATATCAGCCCGGTGCCGAGTCCGTTGGCGAAGGCGATCCGTCGCTCGCGCGGCACCTGCGGCAGCAGGCGGAAGCACTCGACCCACATCGTCACCGCGACGAAATGCGCCGGCATCACGAGGTGACGCAGCTTTGTGGTCGGCGTCCGCAGCATCGGCAGCACAGACACCACCATCGGAAACAGCCGGATCGCACTGACGGTCACCGCCACCGCCGCCTGCAGCACCGTGGCGCCGGACCCGAGCGTCGAGATCAGGATGATCTGCGCTGGGCCGGCCCACACCAGCAGCGTGCCGAGCAGCACCCAGCCGAGGCTGAAGCCGCTGTCATGCGCCAGCGCGCCGATGCCGATGAAGGTGGCGAACAGCACCATCGACAGGACCGAGGTCGCGACCGCCCGCAGCCCCAGCAGAAAGGCGCGCATCGGGCTCTGCCAGCGCGAGGATTCATGGGGAGGAAGCGCCATTGCGAATGAGAAAACCTTATTGGCCGGACGCGCGGCGAATCCCGCGCGGTCGCGCAGCCCGTTTACCTTAACAATCGGTTGACCGTCAGTCGAATTCCCGCCTCGCCACTACCTCTGATAGCACTCCACAACCATCGCGAGGGGCTGACGATGTTCGAACGGCGCAGCAGTTTACGAAGACGGGTCTATTACGGCGGACGGCTGGCCTTCCAGGCCCGCACCGCGACGATCGACTGTGTCGTCCGCAATCTGTCGGCGGAGGGCGCCCAGATCGAGTTCGACAATCCGGCGGCTGTACCGGACCGCATGGAGCTCGTGATCGCGCGCCAGAGCATCGCTTATCTCGGCCGGATCGTCTGGCGGCGTCAGAACCGCGCCGGTCTTCGGCTGGACGCGCCGCGGCGGCAACCATCCGAACTGCCGCTCGACCTCGCTCTGCGCATCCGCGCCACCGAGCGCGTCAACGTGCAACTGCGCGCCAGGCTGGCGCAACTGCGGTCCGAATTCTGATCCGCGCCCACTCAGCCGCGATTGCGCAGCACTAGGCAGGCGCTGCCGGCGCGGCGAATGCGATTACATAGCTCGTTGGCCTCGGGCCGCGTCTCGGCGCCGATCCGGACCCGATAGAACGGCCGCGTACCGCGGCTGCGGAACACCGCGCTCGACAGGCTCGGATCGTGGTCGCCGATCACCGCGCTCAGTCGCGACATCGCGCGCGCATACATCGACAACGCCCGGTCGCGATTGAAGCCGGCCGCGAGCTGCACGCCCCACGGCTTGTCGGCGCCGAGCTTCACCCGCGCTTCGAGCTGCGTCACGAACGGGTTGGGTGCCCGCCGCAGCAGCGTCATCAGTTCGCGGCAATTCCCGCCGGTCTCCCGATCCTTCGGCTTGGCGTTGCTGCCCGCCCCGGCCCAGTCGTCCACCGACGTCCCGGTGATCGCAAAGACGTAGTTGCGGGTCTGCTGCGGCATCGGGCCGGTGCCGGCGATCCATTCCTGCACCCGGCGCGGGCCTGCGTTGTAAGCCGCCGCCGCGAGACCGAGATTGCCGAACTGCCTACGTAGCTCGCTGAGAAATTCGGCGGATTTCGGCAGCGCCTGCACCGGGTCGAACGGATCGAGCAGGCTGCGCTCGGTCGCCGTGCCCGGCATGAACTGGGCGATGCCCTGGGCGCGCTGGCCGTTGCGCGTCACCGGCCCGATGGCGTCCGGCTGAAACCGGCTCTCCTGCCAGATCACGCGGGCGAAGAATTCGAGCGGCAGATCGTGCGCCTTCGCCGCCGATTCGATCATCAGGCAGATCGACTCGCGGGTGTCGCGATCGGCGGGTTCCTCCCCGGAGGGCTCGGCGGCTTTCGCTGCAGGCTCCGCCGGCGCGGGCGCTTCCGGTTTCGCGGGCGCCTCGTCCGGCTTCGCCGGCGGCTCGGGCTGGCTCTGTGTTTCGCTTTGCTTCGCCGACGGGCCGTCCTCTGCGCGCACCGAGCCCTGCGCGGTCAGCGCGATCAGCAGAACGACGACGATGCGGTGCAGCGTGCTGATGAGCATCCGAATTCTCACGCGAAGGTCCTGACCGCCGGTCTCGGCATCGTTGACACGCTGTGCCGACGAGCTAGCAATCGATATCCTCCGTTCAATCCGGGACCACAACATGGCCGAGACCCGCGCACCCACCGCCTTCGCGCCCGAGGACGACGTCCCGATCGCCTACATGGCGCGGACCCGCGCCTATTATCAAGCGATCGGCTATGAGGTTCCCTATCGCTGGGCGCATCACGTCGGCGCGCCGTTCCAGCCGCTGACCAAGCCGCTGGCGCAGGCGCGCATCGCGCTGATCACCACCGCCGCGCCGTTCGATCCGGACAAGGGCGATCAGGGACCGGGCGCTGCGTATAATGGCGCCGCCAAATTCTATCAGGTCTATGACGGCGATACGGCACAGGATCACGATCTGCGGATCTCGCATATCGCCTACGACCGCACCCACACCACCGCGACCGACAGCGGCAGCTGGTTTCCACTACCGCAATTGCGGCGGCTGGCGCGCGCAGGCCGGATCGGCGAGCTCGCGCCACGCTTCTTCGGCGCGCCGACCAACCGCAGCCACCGCGTCACGCTCGACACCGACGCACCGGAGATTCTGGCGAGCTGCAAGGCGGACAACGTCGACGCCGCCGTGCTGGTGCCGAACTGCCCGGTGTGTCACCAGACGGTGTCGCTGATGGCGCGGCAGCTCGAAGCGGGCGGGATTTCGACGGTGGTGATGGGCTGCGCCAAGGACATCGTCGAGCACGCTGCGGTGCCACGATTCCTGTTCAGCGATTTTCCGCTCGGCAATTCCGCCGGCAAGCCGCACGACGAAGCGTCCCAGGCGTTGACGCTGGAGCTGGCACTGCGCGTGCTGGAGCGCGCGCCGGGGCCGCAGACCACGGTGCAATCGCCGCTGCGCTGGAGCGACGATCCCTCCTGGAAGCGCGACTACAACAACGTCGCGACCATGAGTGCCGAAGAGCTGGCGCGCCGCCGCCGCGACTTCGATGCCCAGAAGGACCGCGCCCGCGCGGTGCGCGACGGCTAGTTCCGCCGATCGGACACACGATCGATTCAGGTTAATCCACGATCGCTTCGCCGATGCGCTTCCGCATCTGCCGAAGCCGCCTACAATCGGGCCGCGCACGCGTGGAGGGCTCGATGGACGATCGGCGAAAATCCCGGCGGGACAAGGTTGTGTATGGCGGCGTCGCCGCGATCAATGCGCGTGGCTCGACCCGGGACTGCGTGGTCCGGAACATCTCGGACGACGGCGCCACGATCGAATTCGGCAGCGCGGCCGGCGTCGCCGACCAGATCGCACTGACCGTCACGAAGAAGGCGCGGACCTATCCGTCGACGATCGTCTGGCGTCGTGGCAACACCGTCGGACTGGCATTCAGCGACGATGCCGGCGCCGCCGATCTCAACGAGCGCCTGCGCAAAAGCGAAAAGAAGAAGCGCGAGCTGCAGCGCAAGATCAAGGTCCTGCTCGGCGAGGCCTGATCGGTCCGCCCCGCCGCCGCAGTATTCCGTTCTCCGCAAGTCGCCTTTCCGGCAATTGCCTCGGCGGCCGGATGGACTACAACGTCGGTCCTGACTTCATGATCGGCCCGGCCTTCGATGGCAGCGTCGCCGATCTGCAGAGGACGACGCACCATCAAGCGCAAGCAGCCCAGGAACACGTCGAAAAACCGTCGGCCGAACAAAAAACATCAGGGCGGCAAGAGCGGCGCGCGCCCGGCCGCGACCTCTGCAGGCTCCGATGTCGCTGCCGAGACCGCGGCGACCCCGGTCGCTGCGCCCGCGCCGGTCGCGGCCCCGGCGCCCTCCGTCGAGGCGAAGGGCGCGCCGCCCCGCCCGGCTCCCAACGTTTCAAAGCGCCCCGCTGCGCCGCCAAAGCCATCCAGTTCGAAGACATCGCCCGGTCAGCCGACTGCGCCACCATCACCTGACGCCATGCCAGTCACAACGCCCGCGGGTGCGGCCCCCGGGCTGCTGCTGCGCGCCTGCGACGTGGTGCTGCAGATCCTGCGCGGCGAGCCGCGACGGCTGTTGCTGTGGATTCTCGGCATCTATGGCGGGCTGTGGTTCGTCACGGCCTTCAGCTTCCCGAGCCTGCAGGCTGTCAGCTACGAGATGGCGCTGTTCGGCAAGGAACTGCAGGCGGGCACCTGGAAGTATCCGCCGCTGGCGCCCTGGCTGACCGAGATCGCCTCGCTGCTGACCGGTGGGTGGAGCGGGTCGCAGCTCCTGCTCTCGATCGGCTCGGCGCTGGCGACGCTGGTGCTGCTGTGGCGGCTCGGCGCTGGCATCGTCGGCAACACCGGTGCGACGCTGGCGGTCGCGCTGACGATTCTGATCGGCTGCTTCGGCCCGCAGGTCACCGGCTATGATCCCGCGATCGCCAGCCTGCCGCTCACGGTCGCGGCGGTGCTGCTGTATCGGCAGGCGGTGCTCGGGCAAGCGCGGTCGAGCTGGATCGGGCTCGGCGTCGTCTGCGCGCTGCTCGGCAATGCCAATCACGCCGGCTTCGCCCTGATCCTGGTGTTGCTCGGCCACCTCCTGCTCACGCGCGAGGGTCGCCGGCAATTGGGGACGCTGGGCCCGCCGATCGCTGCGGTGGTGTGCTTTGTCGTGTTGCTGCCGCATCTGATCTGGCTCGGTCAGGCGAATGCATCGGCGCCCGCCGCAGCGGGCGCGGCGGCCGATCTGCTGCCGCGGATCGGCGCGGCCTTCGCCTTCGTATTCGGCCAGGTCGGGCTGCACGGCGGGCTGATCCTGATCGCGGTGCTGGCGATGCTGCCGCGACTGCCGCTGCAGGGCGCGCCGGCGACGATCGAGCTCGACACGCCGAGCAGGTTCGATCGCTCGCTGATCCTCGCCGCCGCTTTCGTGCCCTCGCTGCTGGTTGCGGTCGGCAGCGTGCCGGACTGGTTCACGATCGGTGCCTACACCGGCAGTGCGCTGGTGCCGTTATCGGGGCTGGCGCTGCTCCTGCTGCTGCCGCGGCGGCTGGTGCTGCGCGCCCCGCGACTCGCGGTGGTGGCGTGGCTGCTGGTGCTGGTCGGCGTTCCGTTCGCCACCACGGCGTCGATCTATGCCAAGGCCTATGGCGACGGCCCGCCGCCGACCGAACTGTATCCGGCTCGCGCGCTGTCGCATGCGATGCAGGCGGTGTGGAAGAGCCGCACCACCCGACCGCTCGACATCGTCACCGGCAGCGCCCGTCAGGCCGGCTTCGTCGCATTCGACGCCTCGCCGCGGCCGTCTGTGTTCATCGACGCCGACTTCGGCAAGAGCCCGTGGATCACGCCGCAGCGACTGAAGCAGTCGGGCACGCTGGTGGTGTGGTCGACCGATGAATTCGCGCGCACCGATGAAATCCCGGCGCCCTATCGCGGCGCGCTCGGCAGCGGCACGCCGGTGTTCGGCACGATGGTGCTGCCGCTCGGCCGCGGCAAGCTGAAAGCCTATGGCTGGGCGATGATCGCGCCGGATGGCGAAACGCTGCAGGCGCCGGCGCCGCCTGCTGCCAAGTAATCGAATGCTTCATCGGCCCCTCGCCACGAGCCTCAACGTCATCCTGAGGTGCCCGTCGAGCCGCGCCACAGCGCGGCTCGACGGGCCTCGAAGGATGGGCCGCAAATGCCGTCCTCGCCGCCGCATCCTTCGAGGCTCGCAGTGCTCGCACCTCAGGATGACGACTCACCCCAAACGAAGAAGGCCGGCGATTGCTCGCCGGCCTTCTTGACTCGTCACTTGCTCGCGGCCTGATCAGGCCTTCTCGACCTGATCCTTGGCGCGGGGCTTGGCCTTGCGGGACGCGCCGCGCTTCTTGGCGCCCGGCAGATTCTCGGGCTTCGGCGTCACCGGGCCGTCGAGGAATTCGAAGGCGATCTTCTCCAGCTCGACGCCGGCGACCGCCTCGTCCTTGACCAGCACCACCTTGACGTGGCCGCCGCCCTTGAGCTGGCCGAACAACACCTCGTCGGCCAACGGCTTCTTGATGTGCTCCTGGATCACGCGCGACATCGGCCGCGCGCCCATCTGCTCGTCATAGCCGTGCTGCACCAGCCAGGCCTTGGCCTCGTCGGTCAGCTCGATGGTGACGTCGCGATCGGCGAGCTGCGCCTCGAGCTGCAGCACGAACTTCTCCACCACCATGCCGATGACGTCGGCATTGAGATGCGCGAACGACACGATCGCATCGAGACGGTTGCGGAATTCCGGCGCGAACTGCCGGTTGATCGCCTCGTGGTCGTCGCCTTCGCGCTTGTTGCGGGTGAAGCCGAATGCCTGCCGCGCCAGATCGGCGGCGCCGGCATTCGTCGTCATGATCAGGATGACGTTGCGGAAGTTGACCTGCTTGCCGTTGTGATCGGTCAGCCTTCCGTGATCCATGATCTGCAGCAGCACGTTGTACAGATCGGGATGCGCCTTCTCGATTTCGTCGAGCAGCACCACGCAATGCGGGTGCTGATCGACGCCGTCGGTCAGCAGGCCGCCCTGATCGAAGCCGACATAGCCGGGCGGCGCGCCGATCAGCCGCGAGACGGTGTGGCGCTCCATATATTCCGACATGTCGAAGCGCAGCAGCTCGACGCCGAGCGACGAAGCGAGCTGCTTGGCGACTTCGGTCTTGCCGACGCCGGTCGGGCCGGAGAACAAATAGCAGCCGATCGGCTTCTCCGGTTCGCGCAGGCCGGCGCGCGCCAGCTTGATCGAGGCCGACAGCGACTCGATCGCCTTGTCCTGACCGAACACCACGCGCTTCAAGGTCGTTTCGAGATGCTTCAGCACCTCGGCGTCGTCCTTCGACACGCTCTTCGGCGGAATCCGCGCCATCGTCGCGACGGTGGCCTCGATTTCCTTGATGCCGATCGTCTTCTTGCGCTTGTTCTCCGCCACCAGCATCTGCGCCGCGCCGGATTCGTCGATCACGTCGATCGCCTTGTCCGGCAACTTCCGGTCATGGATGTAGCGCGACGACAGTTCCACCGCCGACTCGATCGCCTCGTTGGTGTACTTCAGCTTGTGATAGTCCTCGAAATAAGGCTTGAGGCCCTTGAGGATCGCGATCGCATCCTCGACGGTCGGCTCGTTGACGTCGATTTTCTGGAACCGGCGCACCAGCGCGCGGTCCTTCTCGAAGTGCTGGCGGTATTCCTTATACGTCGTCGAGCCCATGCAGCGGATCGTGCCTGATGCCAAGGCAGGCTTGAGCAGATTCGAGGCATCCATCGCGCCGCCGGACGTGGCGCCGGCGCCGATCACGGTGTGGATCTCGTCGATGAACAGGATCGCGTTCGGGTGCGCTTCGAGTTCCTTGAGCACCTGCTTCAGGCGCTCCTCGAAATCGCCGCGATAGCGCGTGCCGGCCAGCAGCGTGCCCATGTCGAGCGAGAACACCGTGGCCGCAGCGAGCACTTCGGGCACTTCCGAATCGACGATACGCTTGGCGAGGCCTTCGGCGATCGCGGTCTTGCCGACGCCGGCTTCGCCGACGAACAGCGGGTTGTTCTTCTGCCGGCGGCACAGCACCTGGATCGCGCGGTTGATTTCGGAATTGCGTCCGATCACCGGATCGATCTTGCCGTCGCGGGCCTTCTTGTTGAGGTTGACGCAATAGGTCTCGAGCGCGTCGCCCTTCTTCTTGGAGTCCTCGCCGCTCTTGGTCTCGGTCTCCTCGTCGACGCCGCGCACCGGCCGCGCCTCGGAGACGCCGGGACGCTTGGCGATGCCGTGGCTGATGTAGTTGACCGCGTCGTAGCGCGTCATGTCCTGCTCCTGCAGGAAATACGCGGCGTGGCTTTCGCGCTCGGCGAAGATCGCGATCAGCACATTGGCGCCGGTCACCTCTTCGCGGCCCGACGACTGCACATGGATCACCGCACGCTGGATCACGCGCTGGAAGCCGGCGGTCGGCTTGGCGTCTTCGGAACCGTCGGTGACGAGATTCTCGAATTCGGTTTCGAGGTAGTTCACCAGGCTCGCGCGCAGCTTGTCGAGATCGACGCTGCAGGCGCGCATCACCGCGGCGGCATCGGAGTCGTCGACCAGAGAGAGCAGCAGATGCTCGAGCGTGGCGTATTGGTGATGTCGCTCGTTGGCGATCGCGAGCGCGCGGTGGAGGGATTGCTCAAGGCTTTGCGAAAATGTTGGCATCTCGTCCTCTGTGGCCCCCGCTCATCATGATCGCCGCCGCAACGTCGCGCAACAACAACCTTTCGACATATAGTGTCGCAACCCGCCGACGAAAGCCCCGTTCCTTTCCGTGTCGGGCAGCGCACCCAGCAAGTCCGGGAAAACCCGCTAACAGAACCGATGCAAGAGCCGTTCCGAGTTCAGCGACCTCACCCCACCTATTTCTTTTCCATCACGCACTGCAGAGGATGCTGGTGCTTTCGCGCGAAGTCCATCACCTGCGTCACTTTGGTCTCGGCGATCTCGTAAGTGAAGACGCCGCACTCCCCGATGCCGTGATGATGAACGTGCAGCATCACCTTGGTCGCCGCCTCGATATCCATCTGGAAGAACTTCTCCAGCACGTGAACGACGAACTCCATCGGCGTGTAGTCGTCGTTCAGGATCAGAACGCGATACAGGTTCGGCCGCTTGGTCTTCGGCTTGACCTTGGTGATGACCGAGGTCGTCGGGCTGCCGCCGCTTGAGCGCCCGCCTTCGCCCGCCATACGGGTCAGGCAGTTCGATGGCCCGGCGGATGCGGGGACGGAGTCGGAATATGAAATTCGTTGCAGCATGGCTCAGGTATTCGAATCCCCAGGGAACTCATCGTCACCGGAACCGCAACGCGCACAAAATGTGATCGACGATTCAGCTCCGGCTGTCCGCCACCCCGGCGGGCCGATCCGACAGGACCGGGTACCGCAAATATGGGTCCACACGCGGTGCGCCGCAAGCGCGGAAATTCCGGAGGCTGTCCAAACAGCGTTCCGCCCACCGAAACCGTGAGGGTTAACGCATCCCTGCCGATTCGCCCGCAATCGCGGTGGAGCCGTTTGCGGGCGATTCACCTTGGGCGCGGGTCCGACAGCATTTGTCATGCAATTTAGCGACTTTCGCAGATCGGCTTTACTCGCCGTTCAGCGGTAGAATGGAACATCCCGGCGATCTTCTTACAGTCGGGAATTTGCAGATGTCGCTGACGTCCATAGCCCCTTGGTCGAGGGACGTTTCGAGCCGCTTCGTCAAGGCGGAGGGAGGCAACGTCGCGATCATCTTCGCGATCGCGCTGTTGCCGATGATCGGCTTCATCGGCGCGGCGATCGACTATTCCCGCGCCAACAAGGCGCGCACCTCGATGCAGGCGGCGCTCGATTCGGCCGCCCTGATGGTGTCGAAGGATCTGTCGTCCGGCGTCATCACCTCCGGCCAGGTGTCGGCGAAGGCGAACAGCTATTTCGCCAGCCTCTACAACAACACCGAAGCTCCCGGCATCACCGTCACCGCGACCTACACGGCGAAGGACAGCACCGGCTCTTCGACCGTCCTGCTCACAGGCTCCGGCGATATCAGCACCGAATTCATGAGACTGTTCGGCTTCCCGACGCTCGGGATCGGCAGCTCCGCCACCGCAACCTGGGGCGGCACTCGGCTGCGCGTCGCGATGGCGCTCGATGTCACCGGGTCGATGGTTCAATACGGGTCGACCAAACTCGCCGAAATGCAGAAGGCCGCAAAGACCTTGGTCGACAACTTGCGCGCCAACGCGAAGGACGCCGAGGACGTCTATGTCTCGATCGTGCCGTTCGCGCAGATGGTCAATGTCGGCAGCGCCAACAAGAACGCGTCCTGGATCAAATGGGACTATTGGAATAGCACGGCTTTTAGCTGCAGCAAGTCGCGCTACACCAGCAAATCGACCTGCCAGAAGAACGGCGGCACCTGGGCGGTGTCCAGTACCAGCACATGGGGCGGCTGCGTCACCGATCGCGATCAGCCGGCGGACACCACCAAGGACGCACCGACCACGACGGCCACGAAGTTTCCGGCGGCCGACTACGATGCCTGCCCGGCGCAAATTCTGCCGATGACCTCCGCCTATTCGGCGAGTGGCGCTCAGACCATAAAGGACAAGATCGATGCGCTGCAGGGCAATGGCGGCACCAATCAGCCGATCGGCCTGCACTGGGCATGGATGTCGCTGCAGAACGGCGATCCCCTCAACACTCCGGCCAAGGACTCGGATTACAAATACACCGACGCGATCATTTTGCTGTCGGACGGCATGAACACGATCGACCGCTGGTACGGCAACGGCTCGAGTTGGTCGAAGGATGTCGACGCCCGTCAGAAGCTGCTCTGCGACAACATCCGCACCGCCTCCGCTGCGAGTGAGACGAAGACCGTGATCTACACGATTCAGGTCAACACCGACGGCGACCCGGAATCCGAGATTCTGAAATACTGTGCCGACAGCGGCAGTTTCTTCGCCACCACCACCGCCTCCGGCATCAGCACCGCCTTCGCCCAGATCGGCAACTCGCTGTCCAAGCTGCGCATCGCCAAGTGAGCCCGGCCCGCCAAGACGGCCGGGTTCGCTCCCGCGTTAAAGCAACGTCCGAAGACCGGACCGCTCAGAGCTCATAAGAGCGGTATTATTTGCCGGCTAGGCTGACCACGTCGCGCCGAATCGGCGGTCGCTGTTCTTTGCATTGCACCATTCTGGTCGGGACTCGCGCCGGGTGCCCGGCCGATTTGAACGAAATCCTCGGGTTTGCCGCAACGGATGCTTAACCTTTTGGAAACGCGCCTCCCCTAACCTCTACCTCTGATTGTTCGCGCTCTTGAGAAAAAGCTGCGTTAACACAGCCGCTTAATCTCGACCGTTCGTCCTCGACTCGATGGGGCGGGCTTCCGCGGCTGAACTCGAGGCCGAACCGGGAAGCGTTGCCGCCGTGACGGGCATAATTCTGCCTCACGGTCCGGTGATTGATGAAAGATCGGACGGGGACGTTCATGCACCGCAACACCTATGTCAGCTCGCGGGTCTTGCGAGTTTGCGTACTCGGCTTGGCCACCATCGCCGCTGCCGTCATCGCAACCACCGACACGGCGGACGCCCGGCGAAAACACCGCTCCTCCCGGCATCACGTCGAACGCAACAGCTACAATCCGGCCTTCGCCTCGATCATCGTCGACGCCAACACCGGCGCCACGCTGAGCGCGACCAATCCCGACGCGCTGCGCCATCCGGCGTCGCTGACCAAGATCATGACGCTCTACATGCTGTTCGAGCGGCTGGAGGCGGGCAAGCTGTCGCTCGACAGCGAGATGGAAGTGTCTGCGCATGCGTCGTCGCAGGCTCCGACCAAGCTCGGCCTGCGCCCCGGCCAGAGGCTGCGCGTCGAAGATGCGATCAAGGCCCTCGTCACCCGTTCCGCCAACGACGCCGCCGTGGTGATCGCCGAAACCGTCGGCGGCAGCGAGACGGACTTCGCCCGGATGATGACGCGCAAGGCGCGCGCACTGGGCATGGCCCGCACCGTGTACCGCAACGCCTCGGGCCTTCCGAACGACGATCAGGTGACCACCGCGCGCGATCAGTCGATCCTCGGCCGCGCGATCCAGGATCGCTTCCCGCGCTATTACCGCTACTTCGCCACGGCGTCGTTCAACTATCGTGGTGCGTCGATCCGCAATCACAATCGCCTGCTCGGCAATGTCGAAGGCGTCGACGGCATCAAGACGGGCTACACCCGCGCTTCAGGATTCAACCTCGTCACCTCGATGCGCCGCGGCAACCGATTCCTCGTCGGCGTGGTGCTGGGCGGCCGCAGCGGCGGTTCGCGTGACGCCATCATGCGCAGGCTTCTCGCCGAAAATCTCGATAAGGGCGCGACCCGGCGCATGGTCGCCGCGATCGTCGAACGGGCGCCGTCGCAGACACAGGTCGCAGAAGCAGACGATACGCCGGATACTCGCCCGTCGCCGACCGTCCAGGTCAAGGGTGCCGTCCAGGTCGCATCCGCCGCGCCGGAGCCGATCGAAACGGTGGCCCGCCCCGTCCCGCCCGCTCCCGTCACCCGCGCCATCGCAGCCAGGCCCGAGAAGCCGGAGCCCGGCCCCTTCAACAGCGGCACGATCGAGACCAAGCCGCTGTCGCTTATCCCCGGCTCGTTGGAGCCGATGAAGCCGGTCCGGGTGAAGACCGTTCAGGTCAAATCGGCACCGATCAAGCTCGCGTCCGCCGTCGCCGCACCGCCCGTCACCAACGCTATTCTGGTGCCACGCCGCGAGATCGCCGAAACCTCCGCCGCCGCAATCGCCAAGGCCGACTTGGTCCAGCAGCCGGCCAATCACGGCACCGGCAACGGCATACTCGGCGTGTTGCCCGCCTCGCGAGTGACCCCGTCGAACGCCCAGGCGATGGCCTCGGTCGAGCCGGCGCCCGCACCGTCGCCCAGCACGGTTCAACAGAACGGCGCGATCAAGTCGGTGACCCATACCGGCTGGATCATCCAGGTCGGCGCGCTCGAGAGCGAGACCCAGGCGCTGGCACGGCTCGAAGCTGCGCGCGATCAGGCCCGCGGCATGCTCGGCAAGGCCGATCCGTTCACCGAGACTGTCGTGTCCAAGGGCGACCGCAAGCTGTATCGCGCCCGCTTCGCCGGACTTGGTCGCGAAGAGGCCGAAGCGGTGTGCCGAAAGCTGAAGCGCTCCGACATCTCCTGTTTCACCATCAAGAACTAAGTCGCCGCTTTTGATCGTCTCGCAACGCGGTCGGGCCCTCGCCCGGCCGCGTTGGCGTTTGCGCGGTCACGGCTAACATCGGCGAGACGAGATCCCGTGCGCCGTCGCCGCGGGAAACCACTCGTCAATCATTGCGCGATAAAACTCGGACAACAGCCACGCCGGAATCGGCGGGCATGAGGTGTCAGCAGAGAACCAGAGCCCTCGCAGTCTGTAGCGTAGAGTTGCGTTGCCGGAGTCAACTGCGATGCGTGCGAAGCAAAGTATCCTTGGCCGCGTTTACACGGGCGGCAAGGTACGTCGACCCCCCTTGGTCGGGATGCAATTTCTTCATCAGGGCGCGGTGAGCGCGGCTGATGTCGTCCGGCCCCGCGCCCGGCTTCAGGCCAAGGACCTCATAGGCCTCCTCGGCCGTCATTTTGCCGCTCGACGCCTGGCTTCCACGCCCCCCTGCCGCGTCTCCCTGCGCGTTCTGACGCCAGGCGGGAAACCGGCGGTCCAGATAGCTTTCAAGTAGCGCACAGCTCTCGGCGTCGAAGCCGGCCATCATCGCGGCGAGTTCCGAAAGATCGAACTCGTCCAGCGAGCGGCCGGCATGGGCTCCGGTCAGGATGCGGCCGTTGACCGCACCGCTCTCGTGGTCGAGCGTCATTTCCAGCGCGGACGTGCGGACCTGCGAGGTCTGGCCGGGCGAGCGCCGGCCGGCCGACCCGAACACTCCGCCGAGCCTGCCGAAGCCGGTATTGCCCATCGGCGCCCAGCCGAGCAGGCCGGCGCCGAACAGGCCGAGCGGGATCGCCACCGCCAACTGGCCCTTGACGCCGGTGAACAGGGCCGCCGCAAGCGTCACGATGCCGCCGGCGACCTTGATCGCGCGCGCCAGCACGGCCGGGTTGGCCGACCGGACCATCTGCAGCAGCATGTAGAGAACGAAAACGGCGACGATGCCGACGATCAGAGTCATGGACTCAATATAGGACGGCCGCCGTCAAAAAGCATCGCCGGGGCTATTTCATCTGCCCGAGCAGCAGTGCCGCACCCCCGCCTCCCCGGGCGAGCCGCAGCAACGCATCGCGGCCGCCGGCCGCATAGGCCGCAGCCGCCCGCAGCAGTTCGCGCAATTGCGCCGCCGCCCCCGGATCGAACCGGCACCACGCCCCGCCCGTCAGCCGCGCGATCTCCCGGAACGCCTGTTCGGCAACGGGGTCGTAGCCTTCCTGAAAGATGAACACCGGCACCTTCAGCATGCCCAGTTCGCCGGCTTTCGCGCAGAGATCGTCGACCGATTCTTCCATGGCGTCGCCGACGAACACCACCGCGCGCACGCCGGAGGCGACAGCCTCGCGGCGCGTGTCCGACAGCACGCGCCCGATCTGCGTATGGCCGCCGCGGCAGTCGATCCTGCCCATCAGCCGCGCCAGTTCGTCGCTGGACGAGATCCAGCCGCTGGCGCGGCATTCACTCAAGCCGCGGTAATACACCAATCTGATGTCGAGGCTGCCGATCGCCGCCGCTTCGCGGAACATGTCGGCCTGCAGCGCGCAGGCCATGTCCCAGGTCGGCTGCCGGCTCATCGTCGCATCGAGCGCAAACACCAGCCGGCCGCGTGCGCCGGCCGCCCCCGGCGTCATCGCCCGCGCCCTGGCGACGAAGGCCGCGATCTCGTCCGACGAATTGCTGGTCCGCACTGATCGATCGACAGTGTCCGCCAGCGGTCGTTCGGACGGTTTGGTCGGATCGTGAGGCATCAAAGCTCGCGCGTGATTACGCGGCTTATGTGGCGTCTGCCCCGGCGACGGTCAATGCCGGGAGCGCCGCGACGGCAGAAGTCTGCGGCTCACCTCACCTGCGCCATAGGGCCTGAGCCCGGTGCCTGCCGCGCCTTGACGCGTCCGGGCTTGGCTCCCTCGGTGTCGAGGAACTGATCGAGCGCGCTGGTGATCGACGCCTTGACGGACTCGGGGCCGCGGTCACTCATTTCGACGTGCTGAAAGCCGGTGTTGACCACGGTAATGCCGGCCTTGTCGCAGATCTCCTGATCCGGCACGACGCCGGGATCGGGCTTGAACACCGGGTCCTTGGAACGGAACGACAGAATTCTGAACTTGCCGTCGATCATGAACGGCACCCGCAGATTGTCCAGCGTCACCACTTTCTTGATCCGGTCGGGGTGCAGCTTGGCGTAGTACATCGAAATGTCCCCGCCGTTGGAATGACCGACCATCGTCAGGTGATCGTAGTCGGCATTGGGCTGCAACTCGGCGAGTTTCTTCACCGCGAATTCGATGTTGGCGATGCCGCGCTGATACACCGGCAGACGTCCGACATAAGGCTCGCCGACTTTCGTCATCAGCGGCGCATCGCTGTCGAGATCGTGCTGGATGCTCACCGCCATGTAGCCGCGCGCGGCGAACAGATTGGCGAGGAACGAGTATTCGGTGAAGCGGACGGTGTTTCCGTGATTGAGGACCGCGACCGGCAGTTCCAGCAGACCGGCGTCTGCCTGAAGCTCCTTGTCGCGCCGCACTGCGATGTCGACCGCGACCGGCCGGTTGCGTGCGGCATCGAAGAACGTGAGCGTCTCGTGACGGATCGCCCACTTCGAAGCGGTGAAATACGCTGCGGCCGTCACGAGGCACAGCGTGAGCAGAACGGCAATTCCGCGCGTCATGGTCCATCCTGTAACGGCGCAATACCAAGGCCCGAGGCTTCGTACGCCGATACCGCAACTATAAATCACCGCCAAATGACGGGAAGATCAAACATTAGGAGATTCCCGCTCGCCGCTTGTGCAACTGCACAATGCGAAGACATCGAAGGCTGTTTTTGCTGTCTCGGCAGCATCTTGCGGGATTGAATGAAGGTCACGGCAGGCTTCGGAAGCAGACGATTCCCTGCCATCGCAGCAAGCTGCGACCAAAGCACGAGGCGACCGCCCGCCTGCTACGCGCCGACGATGTCGTGTAGTTCGAGCGGCTTGTCGACCTGGGCGAACCATTCGGCGCGGTTGGCGGCGCGGCGACGCCCGCGTTCGTCGAGCGGCAGCTTCAATTGCCGCAGCAGGCTCGTGACTTCCTCGCGCGCGGTGACGTGACCCATGCTCGGCCGGGTCCCGAGGGTCGCCTCGGTGAGATCGTCGAGCGCCGTCAGTCCGCGCGGAAAGAACTCGCGATACACCACGCGTTCGGCGAAGCCGTCGAGCGGACGAAAGCCGATCTGCATCGCCAATTCCTTCAGACTGCCGGCGACGAGCTGATTGTTGCGCGATCCCATCGTCGACAGACGGTTGCGCACGACGATCCAGTCGGTATCGACGCCGTCGAGCTGACGCCGCCTGCGGCGGGCATCGAGCACCATCGACGCATAGTGGCTGGGGCCGGTGACCGAAAAGCCGGCGGGGTCGACCCGGCCCAGCACGTCGAAATCCAGAAAGCTGTCGTTGATCGGCGTGACCAGCGTATCGGCCATCGAATGCGCCAGCCGCATCAGATAGCTGTCGGCGCCGGGCGTATCGATCACGATGAAGTCGTGCGTGAGTTCGACTGCGGCCACCGCGTCGGCGAATTGCGCGAACTCGCTCGCCTCGTTGTCGGCGACCTGCATCGTCTCGCCGAGCTTGATACAACGATGCTCCGGCAATTCGAGGTCGAGCCCGGTATGCCGCGCCCATGTCCGGCGGTTGTCGATCGAGCGGGTGAAGCTCTGCTGGCGGCAGTCGAGATCGATCGTCGCGACGCGCTGGCCGGCTTTCAGCAGGGCCACCACGATGTGCAATGCCAGCGTCGACTTGCCCGAGCCGCCCTTCTCGTTGCCGAGGACAACGACGCGCGCCGAGCCGGACTGTGCCTGCGGAGCCTGAACCAGCATCGATCTCCCCTTGTGGATATCTTCAAAGCGGCGACCTCCGCGGTCAAGAAAATTGCGTGAACGCACTGCCGGATCAATGGCGTTCCCGCTTCATCATGAATCGTAACCGCGACGGCAGCCGTTCCGGGCGCCGGAAAACGCGTTGGTATTGGCGGCTGAAGGCGAGCTTTGATAAGATCGAAGTCCTCGACGCCGCCGTCCGGCAGCGCTTCATGCTTGCGAGCCCCCATGCCCCGTCCTCCTGTCGTCGCCCGCACCCTCCCTGCGCTTCGCCGCGCGCTCGACGATCTGCGGCGCCGCAACGCCACCGTGGCGCTGGTCCCGACCATGGGCGCGCTGCACGACGGCCATCTGTCGCTGGTGCGGCTGGCGAAGCGGCGCGCCACCAGGGTCGTGGTGTCGGTGTTCGTGAACCCGACGCAATTCGCGCCGCACGAGGATTTCGGCTCCTACCCGCGGACCTGGAAGGCCGACATGGCGAAGCTCGCAACAGAGAATGTCGACCTGATCTGGAATCCCGACGTTAAGACGATGTACCCGGAGGGCTTCGCGACCCGAATCGGCGTCGAAGGCCCCGCCGTCGCCGGACTGGAGGATCGCTTCCGTCCGCATTTCTTCGGCGGTGTCGCCACCGTGGTCGGCAAGCTGTTCCTGCAGGTCCGGCCGGATGTCGCCGTGTTCGGCTCGAAGGATTTCCAGCAGCTCCGTGTCGTCACGCGGATGGCGGCAGACCTCGACACCGGCGTCAAGGTGATCGGCGCGCCGACGATCCGCGAACGCGATGGCCTCGCGATGTCGTCGCGCAATGTCTACCTCACGCCCGAGCAGCGGGCGGTGGCGCCGACGCTGTACCGCGCGATGAAGGAGACCGCGAAATTGTTGAAGGCCGGCAAGAGCGCCGAAGCGGCGTTGGCGGTCGGGGCCAAGTTGATCACCGAAGCCGGCTTCGCGCTCGACTATCTCGAAGCCCGCCACGCCGACACGCTGGCGCCGGTCCGGTCGATCAAGGACGGTCCGATCCGTCTTCTGGTCGCCGCCAAGCTCGGCAATACAAGGTTGATCGACAACGTCGCGGTGTAGTTACAGTAGCCCGAGCTCTCGCAATTCGCGGCGCATCGGCTCAGGCATCGCCGCGATACTCTCGGCGGCCTTGCCGAGGTCGGGCGGCGCGTCGGCGGCGGTGAGATAGCGCCAGCCCTGAAACGGCCGCATCGGCCGCGGGCTCACCGGATGCACCTTCGGCTCCATGATCAGACGGCAGCGGCCGATGCCGTCGCCGTCCCGAAACGGCTCGATGCCGATCAGCTTCTCACGCGCGGCGACCTCGCCGCGGATCACCCAATAGATCGAGCCGCCGTCGAGCAGCTCGGCATCGCGCTTCGGCACCATCCGGGTGATGTGGATATGCTGGCGCGGCAGCCCCTGCTGGCGCGCCAGTTTGGCGCGATCGGCGACGCGGTCGGTCAGATCCTTCACCGAGTCGCAGCCGACCGCCAGCTTGATCAGATGAAGCGCCATGGTTCGGATCGATCCTGATGCGGGAGGGGTCGCGATCAGTTATCCGGATTTGCCCCCGCCGGCGCAAGCTGGACCGGCGCAGCCAATGGCGGCTTCGGTTTCGGCGGCGGCGGCGGGCGCCTGACCGCGGCCTGAGCATTCGCCGGGGCCTGCCCATTCGTTGTAGCCAGGCCATTGGATGGAGAATGGGGGTTGGCTGCCGCCGGCTGCCGCTTGGCGGCGGGTGGCGATGCGTGGCCGGCAGCCGCGTTCGCACCGGCCGGCTTCGGCGCGGCCGGCGCCGGCTCGGTCATGATCGAGATCGGGGGGATCGAGGACGAGGTCGCGAAATCTATATTGACCGGCTTGCCGCTCGGCGCCTCGGCGACGCCGAGCACGCCTCCCGGTACCGGCGCGGCCGCCGCGAGCGGTCCATTTGCAGCGCCCCACGATGGGGCGGCCCGGGTCACGGTCGTCTCGTAGACGTGCTCGTTCATATTGGCGGCGATCCGGCTGTGATCGGTCAGCGACTGGAAGGCTGGGCACTGATCCGGCACGCAACGATCCTGCGCGGTCAGCACATAGGCGATCAGGCCGTAGCGGTCGCGCTCGATCGAGCGCCGCAGCCGGTCGAGTTCGGGGGTCATCCGCTTGTCGGCCGAGGCGACGTCGCCCTGCGACGTCAGTTGCGCCAGCCGCGCCGAGGCGTAGGACACCGCCGCCGCCACCGTCTCCGGCGAAGAGAACAACGCGCGTTCGCATGCGGCCTGCACGGCGTCGCCGGCGAGATCGTCGACACAAGCCAGCGCCGGCGTGGTGTTGATGGCGCGCTCCGCCTCCGCGCTGTGCAGCGACGGCCCCGCCCCGTCGACGAACAGCCGCCACGACGCGAAGCCGGCGATGCCGACGGCGAGCAGCGTGATGAATCCGAGCACGGCATTGGCCACCGATCTGTCGGCTCGCAACAGCGCGATGACGAGAATCAGGACGAAGATCGCCGATGCGGCGATCGCGGCCCAGATCGGCAAATTCGGCGAATGCAGAATGCGATCGGCTGCCGCCGACCAAGACGCCCACTCCATGCGCGTTGTCCCCTTGCGCCTACCCGGATCAAATCAACACGGGATTTGCGACCAAAATACGCGCGAGCATTGCGGGCGAGTCGTGCAACCAAAGCTCCGCCGCGCCATCGGTCGGCGGGCTGCCGGCGTTGCGACGCCGGTCAGCCAACGGCCGGATCAGGTAACCGTGAGCTGGCTTTCCTTGGCGACGCGCTCGAAGGTTTCGGACGAGCTTTTGATGCGATACTGACAGTCGTGGCCATCGGTCGGGAGCAACCGGATGACCTCGTAAATACCGCTCGCTGCCGGGCGGGCAACGTTGCTGGCGGTAAAATACACGTTTTCACCAACCACGAACTTGTGCTTCAACGCTCTACTCCATGCGCCAAGAGAACGCCGGCTGCCGCTGATCCCCTGCGAAAGCCGGCCAAAACCCTGATGCTTTATAGCATGCGAGGGGGTCCGATGACCAGTGAGCAGAGGGCATGGCTCCGCATCGAATTTGCAGCTTTTTCAGCGAGGTAGGCCAGATCGTCGCAGTGTTTTCGGCAGTCTCCCAGGCGCGATCAGGGAACCCGGTCAATCCTCCTCGAATTTCGGGATGATCAGGGTCTCGGCGAGCGCCGCCTCCGTCCATTCGCGAAACGCCGGCAGAGCCCGCATCACCTCGACATAGCCCTGCGAAATCGGATCCAGCTCGATCGCATAGGATCGGAACCGGTGCACCACGGGGGCGAACATCGCATCCGCCCCGCTGAAGCCGCCGAACAGATAGGGACCGAACCTGCCGTAACGCTCGCGGCAGTCGGTCCAGATCTGTTTGATCCGGGCGATGTCGGCCTGCGCCGCCTCGGACAGCGTCTTCGGACCGACCGGCCGGTGAATGTTCATGCCGCATTCGTTGCGCAGCGCCGCGAAGCCGGAGTGCATCTCCGCCGACACTGCGCGCGCATGCGCGCGGGCGGCGACGTCATCGGGCCAAAGCTGCGCCTTGAGAAATCGCTCGGCGGCGTATTCGATGATCGCGAGCGACTCCCAGATCGTCACGTCGCCGTCGACCAGCACCGGCACCTTGCCGGAATCGGTGAAAGCGAGAATGCGCCGCTTGTCCGCGTCGCCGGTGTAGAGCGGGATCAGCACTTCGTCGAAGGCGATGTTGGTGGCCTTCAGCGCCAGCCACGGCCGCATCGACCAGGACGAGTAGTTCTTGTTGCCGATCACCAGCGTGCGCGCCATCGATGAACTCCAGAAGCAGCCGATTCCACAGGGCCTGCGGCACAATCATCGCGACGCCGGGCCGGCTGTCAATCGGAGCGTTTTCGAGCGGAGTTGCCACCGAGAGAACGCGTCGACATCAGAGCCGCGCGAGTGGCGGTTGCGAACGACGGCGCGATGCTGCAGGTGTGACGGATGAACATCCAGGATTCGACCACCGCCGCGCCCGCGTCTCTCGAAGATGCGCTCCTCTCCATCCTGGCCAATGCCAGCCCCGGCACACTGAGCGCCCCGGAGATCGCGCATGCGATCTCTCCAGCGGGCGACTGGCACGGCCTGCTGATGCCGATCCGCCGCACCGCCGTCGAGCTCGCGATGGCCGGCCGGCTGGTGATCTATCGCAAGGGCAAGCCGGCCGACCCGACCGACTTCCGCGGCGTCTACCGGCTCGGCCTGCCGCGGCACGACTGAAGGCCGAAGCGACTGAACGCTACGGCGACGGCAGCAGGCTCGTGGTCCGGCCGCTCAACCGATACGCCAGCAGCCCGGCCCATTCATGGGCCGCGACGTCCGTGCGCGCCAGCCCGCTACTGAGCCGGTTGAACGGCAGCGCCGCGTCGCGCCAGCCGCGCGTCCGCCAATCCACCGGATAGGCCGTCACGTCGAAACCGGCGGCGCGGAACGCGGTGATCGAGCGCGGCATGTGGAACGCCGACGTCACCAGCAGCCACAACTCGCCCGGTTTCGGCGATACCAGTTCACGCGTGAAACTGGCATTCTCCGCCGTCGTGCGCGATCGGCTCTCGACCACGAAGCGGTCCGCTGCGACGCCGAACCGCGCGAACAGGTCGGCGGCGATTGGCGCCTCGGCGACCGAATTCTGCATCAGGTTGCCGCTGCCGCCGCTGTAGACGATCCGCGCCTGCGGATAGTCCCGCGCCAGTTCGAGCGCGGCCATGACGCGCTCAGCCGAAGAATCGAGTTCGAGCGAGTTGCGCGCGGCACTGACCTCGGAGTCGATGGCGCCGCCGAGCACGATGATCCCGTCCGGGGCGCGGCCGCTGTATTGCCAAGGTGGGAAGCGCTCCGACAGCGTCAGCAGCAGCACGCTGCCGAGCGGCGAATAGCCGACGATCAGCAGCGCCACGACGCCCACGCTCAGCACCCCCGCCCCTGCCCGCCGCCAACGCGTCAGCAACAGCACCAAGCCCACAACGCAGATCACCGCGATGGTGTTGGACGGATGGATGAAGAAGCCGAGGATCTTGGAGAGCACGAAGAACATCGGTCACCTGGGCAGCAATGCGGTGCCAGCGAGGTGCTTGATTTCAGCGCTCGGGTCAATCGGCCGCGATGTCGCTCAGTCCCAGTCCGGCTCCGTCGCGGTATGCACCAGCCGCCCCTCGGGGCTGCCCAGCGCGAAGATCTCGCGCATCTCGTCGTCGCTGAGCGCGAAATCGAACACGTCGATGTTCTGCGACAGCCGCTCCACCCGCGATGTGCGCGGGATCGCCGGGACGTTCTGCTGCACCAGCCAGCGCAGGCAAACCTGAGCAGCGGATTTGCCGTGCGCGGCGCCGATCCGCGTAAGCGCCTCGCTCTGCCGGGCAGTGCCCTTGGCGATCGGGCTGTAGGCGACCATCGCGACGCCTAATTCGGCGCAGGCGGCGAGTACGTTGGCCTGGCCGAGAAACGGATGATACTCGACCTGATTGCACACTAGCGGCGCCGGGCTCACCGCGACCGCCTGCTTCAGCAGCGCCACGGTGAAATTCGACACGCCGATATGGCGGGTCATGCCGAGTTCTCTGGCGTGAGCGAGTGCACCCAGCGTCTCGCTCAGCGGCACCTGCGCGTTCGGCCAGTGCAGCAGCAGCAGATCGACTTCCGACAGCCGCATCTTGTGCAGGCTCTCCTTGGTCGAGCGGATCAGATCGTTGGGCGCGAAATGCGTGGTCCAGACCTTGGTGGCGACGAACATCTCGCTGCGCCGGATATGCGAATTGCGGATGCCCTCGCCGACGTCGCGTTCGTTGTTGTAGATCTGCGCGGTATCGATATGGCGATAGCCGAGCCGCAGCGCCTGCTCGACGATACGGGCGCAGGCGTGACCGCTCAGCTCCCATGTACCGAGGCCGATCAGGGGTATCTTCGCGCCATGGGCTTCAACGAACTGCATGTCGGTCGTCTCGCAGTCGGCCACGCAGACCCTTCTGCGCATTATGTCCCTTGATCACGGCCGTGCCAATCGGCTGCGGCTACGAGGCCGCCGGATTTGCAGGGGCGGTTCCGGCAAGCGCTTCGAACACGGTGTCGGGCGCATGCGCGATCACCGACAGCAGCGCCCGCGCCGGTCCACGCGGCACGCGCTTGCCCTGCTCCCAATTCCGGATGGTCTCGACCGGCACGCCGAGCCGCACCGCGAACTCGGTCTGACTCAGCCGGGCGCGCCGACGCAGATCGCGCACGACTGGCGTCGCCGGCTCCGGAACCGCCGGCGCCAGAGGAAACTCCCGCCCGTCGCGCAGTTCGACGATTCGTCCATCCGCCTTCAGGCGCAGCCGTTGCAACTGATTGACCATCGGGAGATGGTCCGTCAGCAGTGTTAACAGCCGATGAAGGCGCGGTTACTTCAGCCCGAACCACAGCGTGGCGATGCCGAGGAAGGCGAAGAAGCCGACCACGTCGGTCACCGTGGTGACGAACGTCCCGGACGCCACCGCGGGATCGGCCCGGACCCTGTCGAGCGCGATCGGGATCAAAATGCCGCCGAGCGCGCCGGCGACCAGGTTGGTGATCATCGCCAGCCCGATCACCACACCGAGGCCGGGGACCCGGAACCAGGCATAGGCGGCCACGCCGGTGATGATCGCGAAGCCTATGCCGTTGACGAGACCGACCAGCAATTCGCGCATCACCACGCGATAGGCATTGCTGGAGCCGAGTTCGCGGGTCGCCAGCGCCCGCACCGCCACGGTCATGGTCTGGGTCGCGGCGTTGCCGCCCTGGCTGGCGACGATCGGCGCCAGCACCGCCAGCGCGACCATCTGCTGCAACTGGTCCTCGAACATGCCCAGCACCGACGACGCCAGGAACGCGGTGGCGAGATTGACCAGGAGCCAGTTGAAGCGGCCGCGGGCGGTGGTCCAGACCCGGTCGGACAGTTCTTCGTCGCTGGTGACGCCGCCCAGCGCCTTGAGGTCTTCGTCGGCCTCTTCCTCGATGACGTCGACGACGTCGTCGATGGTGATCACACCGACCAGCCGGTTGTCGGGATCGACCACCGGCGCCGCGACCAGATTGTACTTGCCGAACATCCGCGCCACTTCTTCCTGATCGTCGAGCACCGAGACCTTGCGGCGGTCCTCGTCGATCAGATCGGCCAGCGGAATGTTGCGATGTGACCGCAGCAGCGCGTCGAGCGCGATCGCGCCCTGCCAACGGTTGATCCCGTCGACGACGTAGATCTCGTAGAACCGGTCCGGCAGATCCGGCGTCTCGCGCATGAAGTCGATCGCCTGCCCGACATTCCAGTCGCGCGGCACCACGATGAACTCGGTCTGCATCCGCCGGCCGGCGGAGTTTTCCGGATAGTCGAGGCTGCGCTCCAGCGCGTCGCGCTCGGATTGCGGCAGCTTGCCGAGAATCTCGTCCTGATCGTCCTCGTCGAGCACCTGCAGCAGCTCGACCGCGTCATCGGAATCCAGTTCGCGAACGCCTTCGGCGACGGCCGCGGGCTCAAGTTCCTCGAGGATTTCCTCGCGGACGGTCTCGTCGACCTCGTTCAGCGCCGAAAAATGGAAATCGGCGCCGGTGAGTTCCACCAGCCGGACGCGCTCGTCGGATTGGAGAGCCTCGATCAGGTCGCCGACGTCGGCCTCGTGCAGGTCGGAGACGATTTCGCGCAGAAACGGCGCGTTTTCCTGCTCGATGGCGCGAGCGATCGCTGCGACGAAATCAACCCTGATTTCGCCGTCCTCGTCCCGCATCGAGAGCTGATCGAGCACGGACGGCCCGGCTCGCACGACCGTATCGAGTTCGTCGGCCATGGCGCACCCCGCGGGTTTTATCGGTTGCAGATATCGTGCGCCGTCGGGCAAGATGCGCTGTCGGTCGGCGGATCGAATGACTTTGGCAATACTCAATCGGTGATGCACGGCGCAATGAATTTCGTGGCACCCGCGATCAATCATCAGCCGGAAGGGGTGTCATGAACGCATCGACAGCATTGGCCGCGATCGTAGCTCTCGGGGTTCTCGGCTCCGCCGCGCAGGCCGCCGAGTGCGCCCGCCCCGGGGCGCTCGGCACCGCGCGCACCATGGTGGTCGACGCGGCGAAATATCCCCGCATCGGGACGAAGAGCTTTCCGCAGACATTGCCATTGGACGACCACGAGGTCGTGCTGACGTTCGACGACGGCCCTGCGGCGACGACGCCGAAGGTGCTGAAGGCGCTCGCCGACGAATGCGTCAAGGCGACGTTCTTTCTGGTCGGCAAGCCGGCCGCCGAGACGCCCGGCCTGGTGAGGCGGATCGCGGTCGAGGGCCACACCGTCGCGCATCACACCTGGACGCACAAACATCTGTCCAGTCTGAGCTATGCCGACGCGCTGGCGGAAATCGACCGCGGCATCGCCGCCGACGAGGCGATCCTCCGCCGCAACGGCATCGCCGTGTCACCGACGAAGTTCTTCCGGTTTCCGTTTTTCGAATCGACGCCCGCGCTGCTCGACACGCTGCAGTCGCGCGGCATCGTCGTGTGGGGTGCCGATCTCTGGGCCAGCGACTGGAACGTCATGACGCCGGAGGCCCAGCTCAAACTGATCACCGATCGGCTCAAGGCCGCCGGCAAGGGCATCATCCTGTTTCACGACCCCCGCACGCAAACCGCTGAAATGATACCGGCTTTCCTGCGCTGGCTGCGCGACAATCATTATCGCGTCGTGCACGCGGTGCCGCCGCCGGACGAGCAGCCGGCGGTCGCCGCCGGGTCTCATGCGACGCGCTGATCGGCACGCTGGCGCGGGGCGTGAAACCGTGATCAATGCCACGGTTAAGCAGCCGTTCAGACCGCTATCCTATGCTGCGAAGCGACTGATCTGACGGTCCGGGGTGCGTGGTCACGTAATGGCAAGTGAACTGTTTCGACGACGGGCGCGGACCCGGTCCCTGCTCGGCATCGCCTGCGTGACCGCAGCGCTCGCCCTTCCCGCCGCCCCCTCGATGGCCGCGGACTGCCCCGGCAATCCCGGCGCGCTCGGCACCTCCCGCACGCTGGTCGTCGATCCGCGCGAGCACCCGCGGATCGGCACCATGCAATATGCAGAGACACTGCCGCTGCAGGACCACGAAGTGGTGCTGACCTTCGACGATGGCCCGCTGCCGCGCCACAGCAACGCCGTGCTCGATATCCTGGCCAAGGAGTGCGTCAAGGCGACGTTCTTCGTGGTCGGGCGGATGGCGAATGCCTATCCGGAAGGCGTGCGCAGGATGCGCGACGGCGGCCACACCATCGGCACCCACAGCCAGAACCATCCGCTGAGCTTCAACCGGATGACCGCCGAGCAGGCCAAGCAGGAAGTCGACGAGGGCATCGATGCGGTCGCGGCCGCGCTCGGCACCCGGGCGGCGATCGCGCCGTTCTTTCGCATCCCCGGCCTGCTGCGCGCCGAGGCGGTGGAAGGCTATCTGGGCTCGCAGGGGATCCAGACCTGGAGCGCCGACTTCCCCGCCGACGACTGGCGGCACATTTCGCCGGAAGCCGTCTACAGCCTGGCGATGAGCCGGCTGCAGGCCAAGGGCCGTGGCGTGCTGCTGCTGCACGACATCCAGCCGCGCACCGTGGCGGCGCTGCCGCAGATCCTGCACGAGTTGAAGGCCCGCGGCTTCCGCATCGTTCACGTCGTGCCGGCGACGCCGGACCGCCCCAAGACGCCGACCGTTCCGTCGCAATGGCGGCTGCACCCTGTCACCGAACAGGTCGCGATCTCGCATTGGCCGAAAGTGCCGAGCTTCAGCTACGCCAGCGCGGAAATGCTGCCGGGGCCGGCGATCGCCGATCTCGGCCTCGACATCGGCCGCGTGCCGGAGTCGTTCGACGGCGTCCGGCGCCTGGCGCGCGGGCAGCTGCCGCTGCCGAAGCCTGCGCCCTGGCCGCGGCAGAAACCGGCCGGGACCCCGACCAACCTGATCGCCTTCCCGGTTCCGGCAGAAGCGCTGTTCAGCATCCCCGAGAAGACCCAGCCGGAGATCCGCGCGATGGTTCGCATCCCGGCACACCGCGCGTCGCGCGACGCCGGCGCGCGGACGGCACAGACGGAGCAGCGCTCGACCGAGATCGGCGCCGCCGCCCGCCCGATCTCCGGCAGCGCCGCGATCGCCCCCGCCGCCCTGCAGCGCGGCCCGATCAACGTCACCGCAAGGCCGCGGCCGCTGAATCACTGACGGGCGGCCGACGGCCGAGCCGAGCCTGGATGAGAGCGTGCGATCGCTCAGGCTTGCGGCCGGACCATGCGCCGCATCACGTCGGTCTTCAGAACGACGTGATGGAGCAGCGCGGCGAACACATGCAGCGCGATCAGCCCCAGCAGAACCAGCCTGAGCAGATTGTGGATCAGCGCCGCCGGGACCAGGTCGCCGAACCATGCGATGGCGCCGCTCACCGACATTGCGGCGAGCACCACGTAGAAGCTGGCGTGCGAGAAGCTGGCGATCGCGCGCATCGGAGCCGGCTCGTCTTCCGGCGGGGACGGCGCTCCAACTTTGGCGCGCAGCACCAGACGCCAGCCGATCAGCACCAGAATGAGCATCCCCACGACGATATGCGCGAGGATGCGCGGGTCGAACGCGAACGGCAGTTCCTGCTGCCACGCCATCCAGGCGTTGGCGATGGAATCCTTGAAGATGTATTGCGCGGCGACCAGCGCCACCACGATCCAGTGCAGCGCGATCTGAACGCGCGAATAGCCTGCGGGAGAGTTCATCGACGTGTCCTCGTGATGTTGGAATCGAACGACGGCGCCTTGTCCGGGCGCCGTCGCAATTTCGATCACGGCTTCTGCGGCGCCGCGTCCGGCTTCGACGCGCCGTGGCGCCAGGCGTGCATCCGCGCCATCATCTGCGCCGGGGCGTTGATCTCGACGATGCTGACCTGGCCGTCATTGTCGGCATCGAGCATCGCGAAGGGACGCTCGGCGAATCCGCGCGACATCTCGGCGACCATGTCGCCGAATTCCTTCTTGGACAGCGTGCCGTTGCCGTCGGCATCGTGCTTCTTCAGCAGCGCCGCGGTGCCGGCCTTGGCTTCCTCAGGCGAGACGACGCCGTCGCCATTGGCATCGAGGGTCTTGATCAGCGGATTGTTGGCGAAGCCGCCGCGGCCGCCCCAGCCGCCTTGCGCGAACTGCATCATGCCCGGGCCCCAATTGCCCATCGGGCCAAAGCCGTGCGGGCCGCAATTGCCGAACGGTCCCGCGATCGCCGGGATCGCCACGACCGCGATGGCAACCACCGCGGCGACGGCGCCGAGCGCCAGAATTGTGGTGCGTTTCATGTCGTGATCTCCTCTTGCTCCAGAATGGATGCAGCGAAGATCGGCGCGCCCTGTCGCAGCAGCTTGTCGGTCAGCAGGGATTTTGTATCGCTCTGTCGCAAACCCCCGGCCTGCGATCATTTGCGACAGAAGTCTTTTCCGGCGCGGGGCAAGTCGGGCTAGATCAACGACATGGCCGATCAACCGCAACTGCCGCACATCCTGGTCGTCGACGATCACCGCGAGATTCGCGAGGCTGTGACGAAATACCTCGAACGCAACGGCATGCGCGCCAGCGCCGCCAGCAACGCGATCGAGATGGACACCCAGCTCAAGGCCGGGCGCTTCGACCTGATCATCCTCGACGTGATGATGCCCGGCGAGGATGGGCTGTCGGCGGCGCGGCGGCTCAGTGCCGGCGGCGGGCCGCCGGTGCTGATGCTGAGCGCGCTGTCGGACGAGACCGATCGGGTGGTCGGGCTGGAGATCGGCGCTGATGATTATCTCGCCAAGCCGTTCAGCCCGCGCGAACTGCTGGCGCGGATCAAGGCGATCCTGCGCCGCAGCGAACGGCGCGAGCCACTGGCCGGCGGTCTCGGCGGCCGCAAGCTCGGCTTCGCCGGCTGGGTGCTCGACACTGATACCCGCGACCTGATCCGCGTGGCCGAAGGCGCAGAGAAAATCGCGCTGACGACGGCCGAGTTCAAACTGCTGGTGGCGTTTCTGGAACGGCCGCGCTTCGTGCTGACGCGGGAGCAATTGCTCGACATCACCAGCGGCCGCAGCGCCGACGTGTTCGACCGCACCATCGACAACCAGGTGAGCCGGCTGCGCCGCAAGATCGAGGACGACCCGGCGCATCCGAAGATCATCACCACGGTCCGTTCCGGCGGCTACAGCCTCGCCGCCGACGTCCGGGACCTGTCATGAGCCGCCGCAGGCCGCGCAGCCTTCTCACTCAGGTGGCGCTGCTCAGCTTCGCAGCGCTCCTCGTCGCCCAATTCGTCAGCTTCTGGCTATTCACGGTCGACCGTGCCAAGCGGATCCGCGTCGCGCAGCGCATCGAGGTAGTCGAACGCGTCACCGCCGTCGCCGCGTTGCTGAACAAGACCCCGGCGACAGCGCGGGACGACCTGCTCGAAGCGGCCAGTTCACGCTCGACCCGGTTCGACCTGGCCACGGCACCGATTGTCGATGATCCCGTCGACCTGCTCGGGGCCGATTGCGGCCAGCGCGATTGCGCCGATCTCGGCTTGCCGCCGGGATTGCGGATGCAGGAAGACTTCGTCTCGCGGCACGATGGCGGCCGGTTCAGCGATCCGCCACCCCGGTTTCGCGATCGGCTCATGAAATCCAGTCTGGCCCCGGTCGCGTTCAAGCTGTCGCTGCCGCTACGCGACGCGCAGTGGCTCAACGTCACCTCGCGTTTCGAGCGGCCGGCCATTCAACTGCCGCCGCAGGTGATGGGCACCACGCTGGTCTCGCTGGCACTGGTGCTGGCGGCGCTGTGGTTCGCGCTGCGGCGCATCACCAGACCGCTCGACCAGCTCGCCTCGGTCGCCGACGGGTTCGGCCTCGACACCCCGCCTCCCCGGATGCCGACCGGCGGACCGCGCGAAGTCCGTGCGCTGTCGGATGCGCTGGCGCGGATGCACGAGCGGCTGTCGCGGATGCTGGGAGAGCGCACCCGGATGCTGGCGGCGCTCGGCCACGACCTGCGCTCGCCGATCACCGCGCTGCGCGTCCGCGCCGAGATGGTGGACGACGCCGAGAACAAGGAAAGAATGATCGCGACGCTGGACGAGATGCAGCAGATGGTGGAGGCCACACTGGCCTTCGCCCGCGGCGTCTCCACCGACCAGCCGACCGAACCGGTCGACCTCGCCGCGCTATTGTCGGAGCTGGCCGCCGAGCTGAGCGCGATCGGACCACCGATCCGCATCAGTTCGGCGAAGCCGATCGTGCTGCCGCTGCGGCGGGTGCCGCTGCGCCGCGCGCTCCGCAACATCTTGGAAAACGCCCAGCGCTATGGCGGCGGCGCCGAGGTCCGGATCGAGCACGACGGCACCGACGCCCGGGTGGTGATCGAGGATCATGGCCCCGGTCTGCCGGACAACGACCTCACGCGCGTGTTCGAACCGTTCGTCAGGCTGGAGACCTCACGCTCGCGGGAAACCGGCGGCACCGGTCTCGGGCTACCGATCGCCCGCGCCATTCTGCAGGCGCACGGCGCCAGCATCGCCTTGACCAATCGCCCCGAAGGCGGGCTGCGCGCGACGGTGACCTTCGCGCGATAGGTCGGCGTCGACTCGGTGGGGATGGGTGTGACGACACGCGCCGGCTGGGTCGCTTTCCCGCTGATTCGCGGGAGCTCCGCACCGTGCATGTTCGAAGAGAAGGCCTAATTTCAGTCAATTAGGCATTGCTTGGTGCGCTCGGAGGGACTCGAACCCCCACGATTTTACTCACTGCCACCTCAAGGCAGCGCGTCTACCAATTCCGCCACGAGCGCTTGGGACCGGTTCGGGCTGGGCGCCCGACCGGATCGACGGCGCCCATTTAACAAATCAATGAAGGGGGTACAAGGCCGTCATCGTCGATCTGGTGATCGCGTCAACATCTGTTTGACCTCGACCGCGATGCGATTGCGATCGACCAGCACCACGCCGCTGGCCACCGGCATGTTATTGGCGAGGATCTTGACCTCGTCGGCCTCGGTGGCGTCCAGTTCGATGATGGCGCCGCGGGAGAGCCGCAGCACCTGGTGAATGGGCATCGAGGTGGTGCCGAGCACCACCATGAGATCGACCGAAACGTTATCGAGTGTTGGCACTGGGACCCGGACCGGCAGGCTGTGAATGAAAGTGTGCGAACTTGACCACGTTATGGTTATCCAATGATTAACGCGCCGCTTCATGCCCGTCAGACGCTCGATATCGCCGGTTTCCTGCCCATTGCCGACGCCCGGCCGGCCGAATGGCTGATCTCGGAGCAGCCGGTGCCCTACTCCGACGCGGTCGCGGCGATGGAATCACGCGCGGCGGCGATCGCCGCCGGCGACGCAGCCGAGTTGGTCTGGCTGCTCGAACATCCGCCGCTCTACACCTCCGGAACCAGCGGCCAGGCCGACGACCTGCTCGACCCGCGGTTTCCGCTCTACACCACCGGGCGCGGCGGGCAGCTCACCTATCACGGCCCAGGCCAGCGGGTGGCCTATGTGATGCTCGACCTCAAGCGCCGCCGCCCCGACGTCCGCGCCTATGTGGCCGCGCTGGAACAGTGGATCATCGCGACGCTCGACGCTTTCAATGTGCGCGGCGAACGGCGCGAGGACCGCGTCGGCGTCTGGGTGGCGCGGCCCGACAAGGGCGCGGACCACGAGGACAAGATCGCCGCGATCGGCGTCCGGCTGAAGCGCTGGGTGTCGCTGCACGGCATCGCCATCAACGTCGAGCCCGATCTGAGCCACTTCACCGCGATCGTGCCCTGCGGCATCAGCGATCCGCGCTATGGCGTCACCAGCCTGGTCGACCTCGGCCTGCCGGTGACGATGACGGACGCCGACATCGCGCTGCGGACGGCGTTCGGCGAGATATTCGGTCAGACCGTCGATGCACAGCGCGCCGAGCCGGCGAAGAATGCAGGCGAGAGGTCGCCGGCGTGAAGACCGTCCTCGTCTACATCGGCGCGGCGATCGCCGAGATCGCCGGCTGCTTCGCGTTCTGGGGCTGGCTGCGGCTGGGCAAGCCGGTGTGGTGGCTAGCGCCCGGGTTGCTCTCCCTCGCGCTGTTCGCCTATCTGCTGACGCTGGTGGAGAGCACAGCCGCCGGCCGCGCCTATGCGGCCTATGGCGGCATCTACATCGTCGCCTCGCTGATCTGGCTGTGGAGCGTCGAGCATGTGCGCCCCGACCGCTGGGACGTCAGCGGCGCCTGCGTCTGTCTCGCCGGCGCGGCGATCATCCTGTGGGGACCGCGCGGATAGAGCATCACGCGGCGCTGCAGCGCCAACTCACGTCACACCGTCGGCAGGATCGAAAACCGCTCGCCAGGATGCCGCTGATCGAGTGCGTCCGAATCTGCATCTTCCGCGAACACCGCATCGACCCGCGCCGCAGATGGGCCGTGGTGACAAGCCGCGATCACCTCGGTCACGGTCGCGCTCACGCCGGCGAGCAATGCCTCGACGCTGCCGTTGCGGCGGTTGCGGACCCACCCTTCGAGGCCCTGCGCCTGCGCCGTCGTCGCGACCCAGGCGCGATAGCCGACCCCCTGCACACGGCCGCGAACGATCACCTGCCGGATCGCCCTGCTCATTCGCGTGCGAGCCCAAGAAACCGGCCGCCGCGCTCCTCGACCAGCGATGCGCGGGTGACGCGGTCCATCAGCTCGGGCGTCGCCAGACCTCTGAGCTGCTTCGGCGCAGCGCCATCGCGGATCGCCGACAGCGTCTTGAACACCGCCTCGGTCGCGGCGGCGATCGGCGCGTGGCCCTGCACCGCGATCCGCACCCGTTGCGCAGCGAGGTACTCCCAATCGGCCAGTTCCGCCGGCGGACTACCGAGCACGATCGGCAGCCGCGTCGCGGCGCTGATCGCTTCGAGCTGCTCGCGCGCCTTCACGCCGGTGAAGAACAACGCATCGACGCCGGCCGCCTCATAGGCCGCCGCCCGTTCAATCGCATCGTCGAGCGAACTGATCGAACACGCGCCGGTGCGGCCGATGATCACCAGCGACGGATCGAGCCGCGCGTCGAGCGCGGCGTTGATCTTGCCGAGCCCCTCTTCGCGCGAGACCAGTTGCGGCGCGGCCTCGCCATAGGCCTGCGGCAGCAGCGTGTCCTCGATGGTGAGGCCGGCACACCCTGCGGCTTCCAGCTCCTGCACGGTGCGGCGGACGTTGAGCGCGTTGCCGTAGCCGTGGTCGGCGTCGACCAGCACCGGCAGCGCCGCGGCGCGCGCCATCCGCCGCATCTGCTCGGCGAGTTCGGTGAGCGTGATCAGCGCGCTATCGGGATCGCCGAGGATCGCCAGCGACGCGACCGAACCGCCGAACATCCCGAGCGGGAACTGGAGATCGTCGGCGATCCGGATCGAGATCGCGTCATAGACCGACGCCGGCCGCACGCAGGCCGATCCTTCGAGGATCGCCCGCAGCGCGCCGCGGCGGCCGCGCCAGGCCATGGCCTTACGCGAATTCCAGGATCAGCGCGTCGACCGCCAGCGTGGCGCCGGGCGCGGCGTGGATCTTCTTCACCGTGCCGTCGCGCTCGGCGCGCAGCACGTTCTGCATCTTCATCGCCTCGACCACCGCCAGCGTCTCCCCGGCCTTGATCTCCTGGCCCTCGGTCACCGCGATCGAGATCACGAGGCCCGGCATCGGGCACAGCACCTTCTTGCCGGTGTCGGCCTTGTTGCCTTCCAGCATCCAGCGTGCCGACGACGCCTCGCGCTCGGTGAAGACGTTGACCGCGACTTCGTAGCCGTGATGCGCGAGCCGGACGCCGTTCGGGATCGAGCGGACCTGCACCGCGACCGGCTTGCCGTTGATGGTCCCCTGCCACACCGGGTCGCCGGGGATCCACGACGACAGCAATTGATGCGACTGCCCCAGCGATCCGTCGGCCTCGACGAAGCGCACCACGAAGCCCTCGCCCTCGCGGATCACATCGAGCGCGATCTCGGTGCGTTCGAGCCAGACGCAACGGCGGCGTTCGCGGATCACCGCGCGGCCGATCATCTGCCCGGAAATCTTGCGCCTGCGCTCACCGATGACGCGGTCGATCGCGGCGCCCACCGCGGCGATGCGGCGGGCGACGTCGCCCGCCGGCAGACGCGCGGCGAAGCCCTGCGGGAATTCCTCGGCGATGAAGCCGGTCGACAGATTGCCCTCGCGCCAGCGCGGATGCGTCATCAGCGCCGACAGGAACGGGATGTTGTGGCGGATGCCGTCGACATAGAACGCATCCAGCGCGTGCGCCTGCGCCTCGATCGCCGCCGCGCGCGACGGCGCATGCGTCACCAGCTTGGCGATCATCGGATCGTAGAAGATCGAGATCTCGCCGCCTTCCTGCACGCCGGTGTCGTTGCGCACGGTGATGCCGTCGGCCGAACTCTCGGTCGGCGGGCGGTACTTCACCAGACGGCCGATCGACGGCAGGAAGCTGCGGAACGGATCTTCCGCATAAACGCGGGACTCCACCGCCCAGCCCTTGAGCTTGACGTCCTTCTGCGCCAGCGCCAGCTTCTCGCCGGCGGCGACACGGATCATCTGCTCGACCAAGTCGATGCCGGTGATCATCTCGGTGACCGGATGTTCGACCTGCAGGCGGGTGTTCATCTCGAGGAAGTAGAAGCTCTTGTCCTGTCCGGCGACGAACTCCACGGTGCCGGCGGAATCGTACTGCACCGCCTTCGCCAGCGCGACCGCCTGCTCGCCCATCTTGCGCCGGGTGACCTCGTCGAGCAGCGGGCTCGGGGCTTCCTCGATCACTTTCTGGTTGCGGCGCTGGATCGAGCATTCGCGCTCGCCGAGATAGATGACGTTGCCGTGCTTGTCGCCGAGCACCTGGATTTCGATGTGGCGCGGATCGACGATGAACTTCTCGATGAAGACGCGATCGTCGCCGAACGAGGCTTTCGCCTCGGCCTTGGCGAGGTTGAAGCCTTCGGCGACCTCGCTGGTCGAATGCGCGATGCGCATGCCCTTGCCGCCGCCGCCGGCCGAGGCCTTGATCATCACCGGATAGCCGATCTCGTCGGCGATCTTCACCGCGTGGGTGGCGTCCTCGATCACGCCGAGATAGCCCGGCACGGTCGAGACATTGGCCTTGGCCGCCGCCTTCTTGGATTCGATCTTGTCGCCCATCGCGGCGATCGCGCCGGGGTTCGGACCGATGAAGACGATGCCGGCGTCGGCCAGGATGCGCGGGAAAGCTTCGCGTTCCGACAGGAAGCCATAGCCGGGATGCACCGCCTCGGCGCCGGTCTTGCGGCAGGCCTCGACGATCTTTTCGATCACCAGATAGCTCTCGGACGCCGCCGCCGGGCCGATCAGGACCGCTTCATCGGCCATCTCGACGTGCAGCGCGTCGCGGTCCGCCTCGGAATAGACGGCGACCGTCTCGATTCCCATCAGGCGGGCGGTCTTGATGACCCGGCAGGCGATCTCGCCGCGATTGGCGATCAGAATACGTTTGAACATGTTCTTGTTGCTTGCGACCTTGGGAGTGGTTCTGCCCTCCCGGCGGGGACGGCAATCGGCGTGCGTGTGCTTGTAACAATTCTGACGCCGAGGAAAACTAGTTATTGCGAAGGGGTGCCTCGCCGCCCGTCGCCGGGTGCGCGCGCGTTCCTCCCTCGCTCCGCTTGCGCGGGTCCGTCCTCCGTCGGCCGCCCGATGTCGCCCAGAATGGACGAACCCGCAACCTGATTTCACCGGGCCCGACCGCCCGGAGCGGCAGGATCCCGTTGCTGCCGATGCCGAAATTCCGCATCACAGACAATGACCTCGCGCAATCGTGCGATATCTTGGATGAAGTCGGCCGAGCGCCCACACCCGGCCGGCCGCAGCGTCCGTCCAATAAAAAAGCGGCGGGAGATGATCCCGCCGCCCCGAGGCTCAGCCTGAGAGAGCTCGCTTACATGCCGAGGTCGAAGACCTGCGGCAACTGGATCAGCGGCAGGGTGGCGACGCCGACCAGGGTCGCGACCATCCGCATCAAGGTGTGATTGTTCGGGCGCGCGCTGCCGCGCATCTGACGCGAGATCCACTCCAGAACCTCGGTGTCGACGCCCACAGCCTTGGTGGGCGCCCAGGACTCGATGTCGGTACCCGGCGCCAGCGCCACGCTGCGCGACGGCACCGGCAGGCCCGACGCGGCCGCGGCATGGTGGACGACCGCCTTGGCGAACAGATCGTCGAACCGACCATCGTCCTTGCGCTCGGCTGCGGCAGCGTTGATCTCGAACAGCGCCTCGGCTTCGGCGCGGCTGATCGGCTGGTCCTCGACCGCGGCGGCGGTGAGGATGCGAGCACACCAGGCGGCGTCTGCTTCGTCGAGCGTCCGCGAGAAATGGACTCTGCCGCGGGTCGTCGGGCCCTCTCCGGTGATCACACCATCGCGCACGACACCGAGCGCCAGAGCGGCGGTGTAGCGGTCCGAAATACGGGTGGGTTCGATGCCGATCTCGTCGGCCAGGGCAGCGGCAGTCATGGTTCCTTGCTCTTCATGTTGGTTGCCGACCAGCACTTCCATGCCGGCGTAAACGCTTGGTTAAGTCTTCATTCCGGCTTGCGAGGTTCCTGCATCCACGCACGATCATCGTTAAGAGGATTGCGGGTCTGTCGCAGTGACCAGGGTCACGGACAGTCAGATCGCAGGCCGCTCCGGCGGCGTTGCGGCGCAGCAAAGGCTTTATCGAGGCAGGCCGGCGCTCAGAGTGTCGCGCCATCACTTATCGGTGCGTGGGCACCGAGCAGCCGGCCGCCCGCGAGTGCCGCCGTAGACATGTCCGGTTCAGCCTAGCCGTGGCGGAGATCAGCGCTGCGACAACCTGTCGGCGATCACGAGGCCGAGCGCGCCCGACACCGCGGTGACGAAAGTCCCCCAGGAGATGTCGACGGCGACCATCGGCCAGGTCCAGTGCTTCAGCACCGCCAGCGCGGTCAGCTCGAAGGTCGCGTAGCAGAAGAAGCCGAACAGCGCGCCGAGCCCCAGCGCGGATTTCCATGTGGCGGTCGCCGCGCCATTGACGAACACCATGATGCCGACGACGTAGAGCGAATAGAACAGAACCGCGGGCAGCATCCGGACCGGGCCGAGCATCTCGCCGACCTGGCTGGCGAAGAAATCCTTCGCAATGAATCCCAGAAACAGGAAATCCAGCGGGATCAGAATGATGAACGTCGCCAGGTAGAGAACGCCATACCGTTTCAAATCAACCTCCTGCAATCAGCCGTCGTCCTCAATACGCTTCACTTCCTGTCCGGTTTCAAGCCTGTAGCCCTCGCCACGGATCAAAATCCCTCCTGCCGGATTGCATCTTCCGATGAGCACCGACGCCCCCCGCCCCGTCCTCGTCTGGTTTCGCGACGACCTGCGGCTCTCCGACCATCCGGCTCTGCACGCAGCGGCGGCCTCCGGCGGCCCGCTGATCTGCATCTACGTCCTCGATGAGCAAAGCCCGCAGCTCCGTCCGCCACAGGCGCGGCCGCTCGGCGGCGCCTCGCGCTGGTGGCTGGCGCAGTCGCTGCGCGCGCTCGCTGCCGAGCTCGAACGACGCGGCGGGCGACTGATCCTGCGCCGCGGCCCCGCCGCCGCGGTCGTTGGCGAACTTGCGCGGCAGGTCGACGCCGGCGCGGTGCACTGGAACGAGATCGAGATCGCACCGCATCGCGCGATCGCCGACGACCTCGCCGAAACGCTGAGCATGTCCGGGATCGATCACCACCGCCATCCCGGCGACCTGCTGGTGGCACCGTCCGACATCCGAACCAAGGACGGCCGCGGCCTGCGCGTGTTCACGCCGTTCTGGCGCCGCGTCCTCAGCCTCGGCGACCCGCCGAAGCCGTTGCCGGCGCCGCAGACGCTGCGCGCTGCCGCCGATCTCGTTAGCGACGATGTGGCGATGTGGCAGTTGGAGCCGACCGCCCCGGATTGGGCCGGCGGCCTGCGCGCGAACTGGACGGCCGGCGAGCGCGCCGCGCAGGACAAGCTTAAGGCCTTTCTCGATCGCCTGCCCGGCTACGCCGAGGACCGCGACCGACCCGATCGCGACGCCACGTCGCGGCTGTCGCCGCATCTGCGGTTCGGCGAAATCAGTCCGCGTCAGGTCTGGTACGCCGCACGCTTTGCCGTCGCAAAGCGGCCGGCGATCGCCGGCGATGTAGACAAGTTCCTGAGCGAGGTCGGCTGGCGCGAGTTCTGCCGGCATCTGCTGCACGACCACCCCGATCTCGCCGACCGCAATCTGCAGGCGTCGTTCGACGCCTTTCCATGGACCACCGACGCCGAACGGCTGCACGCCTGGCAGCGCGGCCGCACCGGCTATCCGATCGTCGACGCCGGGATGCGCGAACTCTGGCACTCCGGCGTGATGCACAATCGCGTCCGGATGGTGGTGGCGTCGTTCCTGGTGAAGCATCTGCTGATCGACTGGCGGCTCGGCGAAGAATGGTTCTGGGACACGCTGGTCGACGCCGACCCCGGCAGTAATCCCGGCAATTGGCAGTGGGTCGCGGGCTGCGGCGCCGACGCCGCGCCGTATTTCCGCGTCTTCAACCCGATCCTGCAGGGAGAGAAATTCGATCCCGCCGGCGACTATGTGCGCCGCTGGGTGCCGGAGATCGCCGCCCTGCCCGACAAATTCATCCACCAGCCGTGGACCGCGACCCCGCTCGAACGCGCCGCGGCGGGCGTTGCACTCGGCGGCAATTACCCCGCGCCGATCGTGGATCACAAGGTCGGACGCGCGCGCGCGCTTGCCGCTTACGCCGAACTGCGTCAGAGTTGAACAACTTCGGTTAGCACCGCTACTAACTGACGCGAATCGGCTATCGTCGATTCCATCTGTAAACCATCTAGTGAACCCTCGGGGAATGACATGGACGACGACAAGCCGATGCTCGATCAGATGACCGACGCCATCAACACCGCGGCCGACGAAGCCAAGAAGGTGGTGAAGAAGGCCCGCAAGGCCGCCACCAAAGCGGCCAAGAAGGTCGCGAAGAAGGTGACCGGCAAGAAGGCCACCGCCAAGAAGGCGAAGAAAGCCGCCAAGGCCCCCGCCAAGAAGACCACCAAGAAATCCGCCAAGAAGGCCACCAAGAGCGTAGCCAAGAAGGCGAAGAAGACCACCAAGAAGGCGGCGAAGGCGGTGAAGAAGGCCGGCAAGAAGGTCGCCAAGGCCAGCAAGAAGACCGCCAAGAAGGCCCCGAAGAAGGCCGGCAAGAAGGCCAAGAAGTCGAAGCGCTGAGCCTTTCGGCCTCGGCAAAGCGAAAGCCTCCGGATCATCGCCGGAGGCTTTTTGCTGTGCGGGGCACCCGGTCCGACCTCCTGGATCGTCAGCAGTGCCGTCATGGTGAGGAGTCCGCGGAGCAGCGAAGCCAGGCGTCTCGAGCCATGAGCAGCACGGGCTCGCCGCCATCCTTCAGTGGCTCGCACCACCTCCTGACGTCATCGTCCGGCTCGACCGGACGATCCAGTATTCAATTGCGCTCGTTGCTCTGCAGTGCGCTCCCGCCAACGCTCTGGAATACTGGACCCTCCGCGTTCGCGGAGGGTGACGGCCGGGAGATTTGGCGCCGCATTCATCACGCCGCGCGGATCCGGGCGAGCGGCACGACGTGCTGCTACACCCGCGCGCGGTTGACCAGGAACACCGCCGCGGCGCAGGTCGCCATGCCGGCGATCGCCACCGCGTCCAGCCGTTCGTCGAACAGCACGAAGGCCATCAGCGCCGTCACCGCCGGCACCAGATAGAACAGGCTCGCCACCGAGGTCGCGGCCGAGCGCCTGATCAGCCAGTACAGCAGCCCGATCGAGCCGATCGACAGCACAACCGCGAGCCAGCTCACCGCCAGCACGAACTCCGCGGTCCACTCGACCTTGCGGGTTTCGAACAGGAATGCGCCCGCGGCGAAAAACGCCAGCGCCGCGAGATACTGCACGATGTTGCCGGCGCGCCAGTCGATGCCGCCGCAGAACCGCTTCTGATACAGCGTGCCGACGGTGATGCTGACCAGCGAGCATCCCGAGGCGAACCATCCCCAGCCGGCGTCGCCGCTGATGGTGCGGTTGTGCATGATCATCAGCGCCCCGCCGAGACCGAGCGCCAGCCCCGCCCATTGCTGCGGGGTGACGCGCTCGCCGAGCCAGCGGTTCGCCAGCGTCGAGGTCAGGATCGGCTGCAGCCCCGGGATCAGCGCCGACAGTCCCGCCGGCACGGAATGCGCGATCGCGATCGCGGTGCCGGCGAGATAGACGCCGTGGACCAGCAGGCCGGCGACGATGCTGTGGCCGATGCCGGCGAGGTTCGGCCAGCGCGGCCGGCCGATCGCGGCGATCACCGCCATCAGCGCCACCACCAGCACCATCCGGATCGCCAGATAGGTCAGCGGCTCGGCGCCGCTCAGCGCGTATTTGGTGCCGACGAAGCCGGTGCTCCACAGCACCACGAAGATCGCCGGCGCCGCGCGTGCGGCGAGATGGTCGGTGGGTTTTGTCATCGCGGCATGAGTGCCCGATCGGCGGTCGGGCGGCAATCGCGAAATCGGCAGCGCAACGCGCGCATGCGTTCAGCGAGGCGATGCGATCAGAAGTCCTCGGGGCACGGATCGACGATCTTCCACAGCTCGACGCCGTTCTTGATCTTCTTCATCTCGTTGGTGAGACCGCCGTTGCGCCGGATCCAGTCCTTCACCGGCTGCGGATAATAGCCCATCAGCTCGGAGGTGCCCTCCAGGCTGGTGACCTTGATGCCGAAGGTGAAGGACTTGTCGTAATAGGCCAGATGAAAGCCGAGGCTGGCGCGGGGGGTGACGCAGATCTTGTTCAGCGGCACGATGCCGAACACCATGGTGCAGGCCGAATTGCAGATGCCGTCGATGATCACCCGCTCGCGGCGATCGCGGATGCGCTCGTATTTGGCCTTGTACTCGGTGACGTAGCCGCCGTGATCGCGGGTGATGCGCAGATCGGCATGGGCCGGCGACACCATCAGCACCAGAGGCAACAGCAGCGCTGCAAGCAATCTTCGCATGGATCGGTCGACAACCGGAATGTCAGGAGGAAACGGCTGGCAAGGTGCGCCAGGCTCCCCAATGTGGCGTCACATGGTTGGGAAATCCTTAAACACCGCATTCCGGCGAAAACATGGGCAATTCTGCGCACCCCCTTGTAAATCCCGGCAAAAATGCGGTAATCGGCACATGTCCGGCTGCTTCCAGCGGCCGGTCGACTTGGTCAGGCGCTCGTAGCTCAGCTGGATAGAGCATCGGATTTCGATTCCGAGGGCCGGAGGTTCGAATCCTTCCGAGCGCGCCAAATTCGTTTTCTCCGCCTTTTCGGCAGGCGCCCAGTGCCCGCGCAGGCGCCCCGCCGACGTCAGTTCCAGGGTCGCGGCATTGTCGCCGATGACCGCATCGCGATCGCCCGGGAAGTCCGGCGGTCCGGACGACTGCGACGCCGGCATGCGATCAGCCGGATGTCTTCGGCTAATGCCGATCACCGAGGTGTCCGACGATAACCGTCGGGAGGTCATCGCCACACGACACGACGACGCCTCGCCGATCGATCAATCGACGACTGGATCGCCGCCTGCACCAAACCGCGATATCTCGCTCGGATCGAAATTGCGGCACGGGATGCGAATTAGTTTCATCAGCTTACTAATCCCCCCGCCGTAATATCAGAAAGTTCACTGGTACTCTTACGCGTCCCGAATTTCATCACTCCTAAGCAAAATCTAATCATAACTACCACGTGATTATTCCGTTACCATGAAACGGTTACTCAACCCTGGGATTCTGCGCGATGATGAAATTCGATCGAATTGGTAACAAGCTCGGGCTGGCAGGCATGCTGGGCGTGGCGCTGGCCGGCGGCATGCTGGTCAACCAGATGATGGCCGAGCAGAGGATCGAGGCGGCCAACACGCTCGCCGAGCGTCAGCAATACATCAACGAGCACACGCTGGAAGCCAACATCGCCTTGCGGCGGATGCAGCTCGCCGTGCGCGACATCCGGCTCGCGAAGACCCCCGCCGAAATGGAGAAGCCTATCGCTTCGCTCGCCGAGATGGCGGCGCGCACCCGCAAGGAGCTCGAATCGGCCGTTTCGCGCACCGTGAGGCCGGAGAACAGGCAACGGCTCGAGAAGGTCGACGCCCTCGCCAAGGACTACGAGACCCAGGCATCGGCCCAGATCAAGACCATCCAGCAAGCGTTCGAGCTGGCAGCCAAGCGGGGCCGGGTGTCGAGCGACTGGGGCAAGTCCTTCGAAGCGCTGAAGGCCTCTCCGGCGACGGCCGCGAACCGTCTTGAGATCGAGCGGGCGATGTACGAAGCCGATTCGCACTTCAACGCGATCCGCGCAGCGAACTGGCGATACACGGCAAGCGGAGACGAGAACCAGAGGAAAGTCATCGAACTCCGCGCCGCCGCCTTGAACGATACTCTGGCCCGGCTGCGCACGATCTCCAGCGACAAGGCGCTCATTACAGCCGCCGACCAGCTCTCGGCCGACGCCAAGATCTTTGTCGGTATGACCAATGAGGCGGTGAAGCTGGACGGCAACAGGAACGAGCAGTCGGCCGCGATGCTGACGGCCGCCGGCCAGATGGGCCCATTGATGCGGGAAGCCGTCGACACCTCCAGCAAGAACTTCCGTGCCGCCAAGGAGACCGCCGATGCGGAGCTCGCTTCGGCCAACCGGATCAGCTTCATGGCGGCCGTCGCCGTGATGCTGGCGCTGATCGGCTCGGTGATTTTCACCTTCATCGGCGTCGCCCGCCCGCTCACCATGCTGAACAACGCGCTCGGCCGGATCGCCGCTGGCGAACTCAACGCCGATATTCCAGGCGCGACCCGCGGGGACGAGGTCGGCGACATCGCCAAGACCGTGGTGGTGATCAGCAAGAACGCCGAGCAGAAGGCCCGCGACGAAGCCGAAGCCCAGGCCAAGCAGGAGCAGATCGCCTCGCAGCGCCGCAAGGCCGACATGATCCAGCTCGCCGACAGCTTCGAGGCTGCGATCGGCGAGATCGTCAACACCGTGTCGTCGGCCTCGACCGAACTCGAGGCATCCGCCTCGACGCTGACCTCGACCGCCGAACGCTCGCAGGAGCTCACCACCATGGTGGCGGCGGCGTCCGAGGAGGCTTCCACCAACGTGCAGTCGGTAGCCTCCGCAACCGAAGAACTGTCGTCCTCCGTCAACGAGATCAGCCGGCAGGTGCAGGAATCGGCGCGGATGGCCAATGAGGCGGTCAACCAGGCCCGCATGACCAACGACCGCGTCGGCCAGCTCGCCACCGCGGCGGCCCGGATCGGCGACGTCGTCGAACTGATCAACACCATCGCCGGCCAGACCAACCTGCTGGCGCTCAACGCCACCATCGAGGCGGCGCGCGCCGGCGAAGCCGGTCGCGGCTTCGCGGTCGTGGCCTCCGAAGTGAAAGCTCTCGCCGAGCAGACCGCCAAGGCGACCGGCGACATCAGCCAGCAGATCTCCAGCATCCAGACCGCGACCCAGGACTCGGTGGGCGCGATCCGGGATATCAGCGGCACCATCGAGAAGTTGTCCGAGATCGCCTCCACCATCGCGTCGGCGGTCGAAGAACAGGGCGCCGCGACCCAGGAGATCTCGCGCAACGTGCAGCAGGCCTCGCAAGGCACGCAGCAGGTGTCGTCCAACATCACCGACGTTCAGCGCGGCGCCACCGAAACCGGCTCGGCGTCCTCACAGGTTTTGTCGGCGGCCCAGACCCTGTCCAGCGACAGCAACCGGCTCAAGGCGGAAGTAGGCAAATTCCTCAGCACGGTCCGCGCAGCATAATGCGACAGAGCCCGGCTTCGCGAGAAGCCGGGCTCGTTCTGTCCTACCCCATCTGCGAGCCTTGCCGATCGGTTCGCTCCATCCCGGGATGCCCGAGTCCGGGCGCGACGACGAAAACGGCCCGCCTCGGACAACAGCTTCGATGGATGACTGCCCTCCGGCCTTCGCCAGCGCCTCCGCCTCGCTAATTGTTGCCTTGGCAACACACCCTTGCCGCATCACTAGTACTTCTACTAGTCATCAGCATTAATGTTCCGCTAATGCGATCGCCCCATAATGATACCTATGTAGCTACCAGGATGGTAGCTACTTTCTTCTCTTTAGGGGCTCGCGCTAGATGATGAAGTTCGATCGGATCGGCAACAAGCTTGGGCTTGCCGGCTTACTGGGTGTTGTTTTGAGCGGCGGCATGCTGGTCAACCAGATGATGGCCGAGCAGAAGATCACGGCCGCCAACACGCTCGCCGAGCGTCAGCAGTACATCAACGAACACACGCTGGAAGCCAATATCGCCTTGCGGCGGATGCAACTCGCCGTACGTGACAGCCGGCTGGCGAAGAGCCCGGTCGAACTTGATAAAGCCCTCTTTGCGCTGTCGGAATTGAGCGCGCGCACCAACAAGGAGCTCGAAGGGGCGGCCCAGCGCGCCGTGATGCCGGAGAACAAGGCGCGCCTCGAAAAGATCGCCACGCTCGCAAAGGACTACGAGGCCCAGTCGTTGGCCCAGGGCAAGACCATCAAGCAGATCTTCGACGTCACCGCCCGGCGCAACGAAGCATCGTCCGACTGGCGCAAAACCTTCGACGCCCTGCGGGCTTCGCCCGCGCTCGCGATGACCAATCGGCTGGACGTGGAAAAGACGCTGTACGAGGCAGATTCGCACTTCAACGCGATGCGCGCCGCGACCTGGCGCTTCGCCGCGACCGCAGACGAAGCTCAGAAAAGGACCGTCGAACTGCACGCCGGCCAAATGACCGAGGCTTTGGCCCGGCTGCGCAGTCTTTCGACCGAGAAGTCGGTGACCGCCGCAACCGATCAGCTTTCGGCGATCGCCAAGACGTTTGGCGGCATGACGAACGACGTGCTGAAGCTGGAAGCCGCCCGAACGGAGCAGACAGCCACCACGCTGGCGATCGCCAACCAGTCGGCCGAGTTGATGCGCGCTGCGGTGGACGCCTCCAGCAAGAACTTCCGCGCTGCCAAGGAGACCGCCGATGCGGAGCTCGCTTCGGCCAACCGGATCAGCTTCATGGCGGCCGTCGCCGTGATGCTGGCGCTGATCGGCTCGGTGATCTTCACTTTCATCGGCGTCGCCCGTCCGCTCACCATGCTGAACAACGCGCTCGGCAGGATCGCGGCCGGCGAGGTCAACGCCGATATTCCGGGTGCAAATCGCGGCGACGAGGTCGGCGACATCGCCAAGACCGTGGTGGTGATCAGCAAGAACGCCGAGCAGAAGGCCCGCGACGAAGCCGAGGCCCAGGCCAAGCAGGAGCAGATCGCCGCGCAGCGCCGCAAGGCCGACATGATCCAGCTCGCCGACAGCTTCGAAACTGCGATCGGCGAGATCGTCAACACCGTGTCGTCGGCCTCGACCGAACTCGAAGCCTCGGCCTCGACGCTGACCTCGACCGCCGAACGCTCGCAGGAACTCGCCACCATGGTGGCGGCGGCGTCCGAGGAAGCCTCAACCAACGTCCAGTCGGTGGCTTCGGCCACCGAGGAACTGTCGTCCTCCGTCAACGAGATCAGCCGGCAGGTGCAGGAATCGGCGCGGATGGCCAATGATGCGGTCAACCAGGCGCGCACCACCAACGATCGTGTGGGCGAACTGGCGGCGGCGGCGGCCCGGATCGGCGACGTCGTGGAACTGATCAACACCATCGCCGGCCAGACCAACCTGCTGGCGCTCAACGCCACCATCGAGGCGGCGCGCGCCGGCGAAGCCGGTCGCGGCTTCGCGGTCGTGGCGTCCGAAGTGAAAGCCCTCGCCGAGCAGACCGCCAAGGCGACCGGCGACATCAGCCAGCAGATCTCCAGCATCCAGAGTGCCACCAACGAATCGGTGGGCGCGATCCGAGGCATCAGCGGCACCATCGAGAAGTTGTCCGAGATCGCCTCCACCATCGCGTCGGCGGTCGAAGAACAGGGCGCCGCGACCCAGGAGATATCGCGCAACGTGCAGCAGGCCTCGCAAGGCACGCAGCAGGTGTCGTCCAACATCACCGACGTTCAGCGCGGCGCCACCGAAACCGGCTCGGCGTCCTCGCAGGTTCTGTCCGCGGCCCAGACCTTGTCCAGCGACAGCAATCGGCTCAAGCACGAGGTCGGTAAGTTCCTGCATACCGTCCGCGCCGCGTAACGACGACGGAGCCCGGCTCCGCGTGGGGCCGGGCTTTCGACCTGCCACATCGAGATCTCGACGATTGGGCCGTGGAGTCGTGTCGCCATCCGGCACTGACCCGCGGCCTCTTCGTGTTCCCCTGCTCGAACAGCTTTGAAACGCCCAGCAGCGACTTCGGGTGATCCTGTCGCGTTGACGCCGATCGGCCGGCTTTGGCATAAGTGAGCAGCGCCTCTCAGCGATCGACCGACTGGCGCGGGGGGACGTGATGAGGAACGGTCTGTATTCGATCCACGCCGATCTGCTGGACGGCCGCTCCGGCAAGGGCAGCGGCGTCGCGTTGTTCCGAAACGGCAAGATCCACGGCGGCGACGCGTATCTGTTCTACACCGGCAGCTACGTCACGACCGGTGACACCTTCAAGGGCGAGGTCACGGTCAGCCAGCACACGCCTAGCCCCGATGCAAATCCACTGTTCGGCGGCCAGAAAGAGCCGGTCGGCATCGGCGTCTCCGGCTCCTTCACCGAGACGTCGGCGGTGATGCAGGGCACGGCGCTGGTCGGCAAATCCAGCCAGCTATTCAGGGCGACGCTGCGCTGGCTGGCGGAGGCCGACTGAGCCCGCGCAAGCGCCCGCTTCGAGCGCCTACGCGCCGACCGGCTCGCGGGCGCCTGGCAAGCGACGCGAGCAGGATCACTTCACGCGATGAGGCTCTATAGCGTTTTCGAGCGAAGTGGACGCCGGCTCGCGTGAAGAAAACGCGTCAAAACAAGAGTCTAGAGCTCCGGTTCTGATACTATCAGAATCGGAAAAGCTCTAGGCCCGTTCGGCCTTGATCATATCGGCCGCCTTCTCGGCGATCATGATCACCGGCGCATTGGTGTTTCCGGTCGTCACCTCCGGCATGATCGAAGCGTCGACGACGCGCAGACCGGCGACGCCGCGGACGCGCAATTGCGGATCGACCACCGCCATCTTGTCCGTGCCCATTTTGCAGGTCCCGCACTGGTGGTGATACGACATCACCGCCGAGCGCGCGTAGGCCGCGAGTTGCGCGTCGCTCTGCGCCGCCGGGCCGGGATAGATCTCGCGCTTGATCCAGGTCTTGAGCGCCGGCTGATCGGCGATCTTGCGCAGCATTTTGATACAGGTCACCAGCGTCTCGACGTCGTACTCCGTGGCCAGAACATTGATATCGAGCTCGATGTCGGCGGCGGGATCCGCCGATGTCAGCCGGATCTCGCCACGCGACGTCGGCTTCACGCCGCCGGCGTTGAAGGTGAAGGCGTTGGCCACGGAGGCGTCCTGTTCGGGCGCGTAGTAAGGCGCGAACAGACCGAGCGGCTGCATATCGGGCTCGGGACGGTCCGGCGACGTCTTGGCGAACAGATGGACGTGAAGCGGGGTGACGCCCATGTTGTTCGGCGGCGGCACCGGCTTGGACGCTTCCCACGTCACCGGCAACAGCGTGTGGTCGTGCAGGTTCTGTCCCACCCCGGGCAGATCGCGCTTGACGGCGATGCCGAGCTTCTCGAGCTGCGCGCGCGGCCCGATGCCGGAGAGCATCAGCACCCGCGGGCTCTCGATCGCGCCGCCGGACACGACGACCTCACGCGTCGCGGTGACCGTATGCAGGCTCCCCTGCTGCATGTAGGTCACGCCGGTCGCGCGGCCGCCTTCGATCTCGACCTTGTGCACCCGCGCGTTGGTGATAACCGTCAGGTTCGGACGCTCCAGCGCCGGCCGCAGGAAAGCCACCGCCGTCGATTGCCGCAGCCCGCCGCGGGTGTTGAGATCGCAGAAGCCGACGCCCATCTGGGTCGCGCCGTTGCAGTCGGGATTGTAGGGATGACCAGCCTGCACCGCCGCTTCCATCATCGCCAGATTGACCGGATGCGGACGGACTTCGGAGGTCACGTGCAACGGTCCGCCCGTGGCGTGATACTCGGACGGCTCGCCGTCGTAATCCTCCGACTTGAGGAAGTACGGCAGCACGCTCTTCCAGTCCCAGCCCGCATTGCCCCAGCTCGCCCAGCGGTCGTAGTCCGTCGGCGCGCCGCGCACATAGATCATGCCGTTCAGCGACGACGAGCCGCCGAGCGTCTTGCCGCGTGGCCAGAACAGCCGGCGGTTGTTGGCGTGCTTCTGCGGCGTGGTCCAATACGCCCAGTCGTAAGGCGAATTCCACAGCTCGATGACGCGGATCGGCGTCGAGATCTTCTCGCTGTCGTCCGGCCCGCCCGCCTCGATCAGCAGCACGCGCGCACCGTTTTCGGTGAGGCGATTGGCCAGCACGCAACCGGCGCTGCCGGCGCCGCAGATGATGTAGTCGTAGCTCGCATCCAGCGCGTCGGCGGTGTTGATGGAGGCGCCCGGCAGCCCGCCGGTCGCGGTGAGAACGCCGGCCGCGACGGCGGTGCGGCCGATGAATTGACGGCGGTTCATCTTGCTGGTCATGGCGATGCCCTTCAGGAAATGACGATCTGGAGGTCGGTGTATTCGTGCAGGCCGTCCTGGGCGAACTCGACGCCGAGGCCGGACATCTTGGTGCCGCCGAACGGAGCATCCGGGCGGATCATGCCGTGCTGATTGATCCAGACGGTGCCGCATTCGAGACGCGAGGCGATGGCGCGCGCCTTCTGCGGATCACCGGACCACACCGATCCGCCGAGACCTGCCGGATTGGCATTGGCCGCGGCGATCACCGCGTCGATATCGGTGTACTTGATGATCGGCAGCACCGGGCCGAACTGCTCCTGATCGACCAGCGGATCTCCATTCGCGAGATCGGCGATCAGGGTCGGCGGGTAGAACAGCCCCTCGCCCGGCTCTCCGCCGATCAGAACGCGGCCTTTGGCCTTGGTGCTCTCGACCAACGCCACGACCTTGTCGAACTGCATCTTGTTGGAGATCGGCCCCAGCATGACACCGTCGTCGAGCCCGTTGCCGATGCTCACCTTGGCGACATAAGCGGTCAGGGCCTCGCACACCGCGTCGTAGACGTCCGCGTGAACATAGAGGCGCTTCAGGGCCGCGCAGGTCTGGCCGGCGTTGATGAACGCGCCCCAGAACAAGCCTTCGGCGATCGCGGCCGGATCGACGTCGGGCAACACGATGCCGGCATCGTTGCCGCCGAGTTCGAGCGTGAGACGTTTCAACGTATCGGCGGCCGAGCGCATGATGCTCTGGCCGGTCGGCGTCGAGCCGGTGAACACGATCTTGCGGATGCCGGAATGGGCCGACATCAGCGCGCCGAGCCTGGTGGCGCTGTCGTCGCCCGTCACGATATTGACGACGCCGGGCGGGAGAACCTCGTTCATCAAAGCGACGAGGCGCAGCGTCGACAGCGGTGTGAACGGCGAGGGTTTGGAGACCACGGTGCAGCCGGATCGAATGGCCGGCAGGATATGCCAGACGGCGATCAGCAACGGCCAATTCCACGGGGTGATCGATCCGACCACGCCGAGCGGCTTGCGGACTTTCTCGACCGTCCCGCCTTCGCCCGAGGCCAGCACCTCGGTGACGAGCGAGAGGCCGGCGGTGTAGCGGCTCCAGCCGACGGCGCCCTGCACTTCGAACCTGGACCCGATGCCGGCGAGCGGCTTGCCCTGTTCGAGCGTGATGAGGTGCGCAAGCTCCTCGGCATGCGCTTCGATCGTGTCGGCAATGGCGTGGCATGCGGCAGCGCGGGTCGCGTCGTCCGTCGTCGACCAGCCGGCGAAGGCCTGCGCTGCAGCGGCGACAGCGGCGTCGAGCTCCTCGGCTCCGGCATCCGGCGCGTAGCCGACGATCTCGCCGGTCGCAGGATTCGACACGGCGAAGCTGCCGCTTGCCACGACCGCCTCTCCGCCGATCAACATCGGAAACAGCGGCTCGTTGCCCGCGGTTTGCAGGATACGCTGGTTCATGGATTCCCCTCCTCCGGTTCGGAACGCAGGAGAGGTTAGGACCACGTCGCGCCGGCAAACATCGACCGAAGCGACCGACGTTTGGGACTAAAGCGACCGGAGACCGGAGAGAGGGCTGCTGCGACGAGCCGAAGACTTGCGGGCAAGCGAACGTCAGCGGCGTTCGCCGGGAGCGGCGCCGAAATGACGGCGATAGGCACGGTAGAAGAACGACAGATCGTTGAAACCCGACGCGTAGGCGATCTCGCCCACCGTCAACTGCGATTCGCTCAGAATCCGGCGGCGAGCCCGTTCGAGCCGGGTCGAGAGAATCTGTTCTCGCGCGCTGTCACCGTGGCGGGCAAAGCTCCGCTGCAGCTGGCGCGGACTGATCGCGAGTTCACGACATATCTGGCCAGCGCCGAAGCCCGGGTCATGGGCCTGCCGCTGGATGATGCAGAGCGCCTGCTCGTACAGGCGATCATGCGTCTCTCTCGGCACAAGGCCCGAAGCCTTCGAGTCCATCAGCGCGCTGGCCAGCACCGAGAAGAACGCTTCCTCGAGCCGTTCGGAGGTCTCATTGCCGCGGCCCTCCGGCTCCGGATCGGCAGGAGCGGCATCGGCTGCGCCTGCTGTCGTATGGCTGGTGTGAGCGATCTGCGAGGTCAACCGCTGCAGCAGCACTTTCAGGGCGATTGCAAAGCCGCTGTCGCCCCGGATCAGGCTCGGGCCATCCAGCAATTTGCCGAACCGGCCAAGTCCGACAGTGCGCGGGATATGAAACGAGACCTGCTCGACCTCCCCGCTGGCGAAGCTGAAGCGGCTGGGGCGCGTGGCGTCGCTGACGAAGATATCGTCCGGCCGCAACACAGCAGTGCCGGTGCCCTGCATCATTTCCGCCTCACCGGAGAATTGCATCGTCAGCACGAAATGGTCGACCGAATCCGAGCGGATATGCGCCGGCGTTCGCTCGACCTGCACACCCGACAGGCGGACATAGGCCAGTTCGATCCCGGGCTCGGTCCGGAGCAAACCCGTCCAGGCGGTGAATGGGAAATCGCCGAAAGACGCCGCGCGAACGGCGTAGCCGCCGCAGACCTGGCGCACACCGGTCTGAAACGAATCCACCGTCCGATGAGGTTGGGGCGAGAAAGCGGCCTGCATGCGTCGCTCCGGGCTTCCTGAACGTGCCAACCGCATGCAAGCAAGAAACCTGCCAATGCTCCAATGCTTATGGCTTGCACAGCCGCGCTGCCGGCTCAGACGCAGCAGCGTGGCTCAGGCCAGCCGTGACATGCCGACACGCCGTCCCCCTCAGGCCTGCGCGGTCATCGGCTCGTCCACGACGTCGCGCGGCGCGACCCGCGGCAGGATCATCTGGATCCGCGTGCCGTTGCCCGGAGACGAGTCGAGATCGAGACGGCCGCCGAGCCGGTTGGTGACAATGCTGTAGACGATGTGCAGGCCGAGCCCGGTGCCGCCCTGATCCCGCCGGGTGGTGAAGAAAGGATCGAACGCCCGCCGGCGCACATCGAGACTCATGCCGCAACCGTCGTCGGCGTAGAGGATCTCGACATTGTCCTTGCCGGAAGCGCGGACCTTGATTTCGACCGTGCCGGCGCGGCCGTTCGGGAACGCATGCGCCACCGAATTCAGGAACAGATTGGTCAGCACCTGCCCATACGGGCCCGGATAGGAGTTCATCGTCAGCCCGGGCTGGCAGTCGACGTCCAGCGTCAGATTGTGCTTGCGCAACCCCGGCCGCAGACTCATCACCACCTGCTCGGTCAGGTCGCCGAGGTCGAACGGCCGCTGATCCGAGTAGTTGCGGTCGGCCGCGACCTGCTTGAACGACTGGATCAGTTCGGCCGCGCGATTGAGATTGGCGACGAGCTGAGACGACGCATCGCGACTGGTGGCGAGGAATTCGTTGAGCCGCGAGCGCTTCAGATCGCCGCGCTCGACCTCGGCGGCGAACACCGAGGTCTTGCGCTCCAGCGCGGAGGCGACCGTCAGGCTGATGCCGACCGGATTGTTGACCTCATGGGCGACGCCGGCGACCAGACGACCGAGGGCGGCGAGCTTCTCGGCCTCGATCAGCGACTGCTGGGTCTCGCGCAGATTGCGCAGCGCCGCTTCGGCCGCGTCCTTGGCCTTGCGCATTTCGAGCTCGCCGCGCTTGCGTTCGCCGATATCGAGCGCGACGGTGACGATCCGCTCGATGTTCCCTTCGGCGTCCTTCAGCGGCATCTTGTTGACGAGCCACTGCCGCATCGCGCCGGTCGCGTCCTGATATTCTTCCTCGTAGAAGCCGAGCCCCTCGCCCGTCTCCAGCACGCGCTTGTCGTTGGCGTCGGTCTTGTGCGAGCCGTAGCGCGACATCAGATCGGTCGTGGTGCGGCCGATCGCGTCGTTCGGGTCGATGCCGAAGATGGTCGCCATGTAGCGGTTCATCAGCAGATAGCGCAGCTCGGTGTCCTTGACGTTGATCACCGCAGGGACGGTGTCGATCACCTGCTGCAGCAGGCGGCGACCTTCCGCGACCGCGGTTTCCGCGCGCTTCTGATCGGTGATGTCGCGGACGGCGCCTTCGTAGCGGATCACCGCGCCGGTCTCGTCGCGCACCGCGCTGGCGCTGTCGGACAGCCAAAGCACCTCGCCGCTGCGCTTGAAGGCCTGATATTCGAACTCGCGCACCATGCCGTCGCGCTGCATCAGCGCGCGATACTCCTCGCGCTTGCGCGGATCGACGTAGATCGAGCGAGCGATGTCGCGGGTGTCGCGCATCAGCTCCGCGGCGTCGTCGTAGCCCATCATCCGCGCCAGCGCGGGATTGGCGTTGAGCAGCGCGCCGTCCGGCGTAGTGACGTAAATGCCGTCGATCGAGCCCTCGAACAGCTTGCGGTAGCTTTCCTCGGCGAGGCGCTGTTCGGCGAGCGCCCGCACCGCGGCTTCGCGCGCAGTGTCGGCCTCCACCAAGGTCCGTCGGAACACCTCCGCGGCGCGGGCGATGTCGCCGATCTCGTTCTTGAGGTCGATCGCCGGAATCGCAGTGTATTGCCGGCCGGCGGCGAGCTGGCGGATCGCCGCGGTGATCGCGGTCAGCGGACCGACCGTGCGCCGCACCACGAACGCCGCCGCCATCAGGCCGACGAGCACGCCGGCGGAGCCGAGCACGATGCTCTGCCACTTGTCCTCGGTGAGCGTCCGGGCGAGATCGCGCGACAGCACCCTGCCCCGCCTTCCGGCGACATCGCGCAGCAACTCGGTGACCCGCCCGATCAACCGCCCTTCGGTGCCCAGTACGTTGCGCTCGAGCAACGCGATCTCCTGCTCCACCGCGGTGGTCGAGATGATCACGTCGGCATAGTCGCGCACTGCGGTCGCGGCGGCGGCTTCGCCGATCGGGATCGCGCGCATCCGCTGCGCCGCTTCACCCGCGCCGACCAGATCGCGCGACAGCAGTGCAGCGGCGATCCTGCTGTGCTCGCCGTGCAGCCTCGCCGCGAGCGAGCGGTCCTGAAGCCCGACGACCACGCCCTCGAACGCCTCGCGCAGCGGCGGAACAGTCGCGATCATCTCCGCCCGCCGCGGCATCAGAGCCGTGATCCGCTCGAGGCCGTCGCGATAATTGCTCAGCCGCTCGGTGACGCCGTCGATCATCTCGCGCTGATCGGAATCGAGTTCGAGACGGGTCTTCTTCAGCAGCGCGGTCAGCGTCGAGGCGGCCTCGAACACCCGGCCGGCCGGCTGGGCGCTGGGCTCGCTGACCACCTGGCGCGCCGCGAAGCGCAGATCGCTCATCCGGCGCTCGATCTCCTCGGCCAGATCCCCGACGCTCTGCAGCCGCTGCAGTTCGGCGAAGGTGGCGTCGATATGCCGGATCGCCACCACGCTGCCGATGCTGGTCATGGCGATGATGGTCAGCAGCAGCAGGAAGCTGCCGAACGTCATCTGTCCGATCGAAAGCGTGCGCGATCTCACGCTCTGGATGAACGCTGAAATGGCGTTTGGCATGCTGGCGAAACCGCTGCTCCCGTCGGGGCGTATATCGTCCCACAAATACGCCGCGAAGGGTATAGCGTCCGTCGGCCGACAACAATGTCCGTCGGCGGGCCTGCTGCGACGGCCCGCCGGACTGGTCGCTTTTCGTCGCCCCCGCCCTCACGGACGGGGGCAGATCATGGCCGAGCCTTCGCGGGAACTCGCTGTGCTCGGCGCGGCGCTATTTCTTCGGCCGGATCGCGTCCGCGGTGCCCTGGATGAAGGCCTGGATCTTGACCACATCCGCCTCGGTGAGCTTGCCGGTGAAGTCCGGCATGCCCTTGTCGCGGTACGGACCGTTGAACACGATGTCCTTCAGATGGGCGATGTTCGCGGTCGAGGTGTAGCCGAGATTCTTGACGTTGCCGCCGCGGTCGACGCCGGGCACGCCGTGGCAGGTGGCGCAGGCCGCGACATAGATCGCGGTGCCTTCCGGCACGTCCTTGGGATCGTATTCGATGCCGGTGAGCAGATTGCCCATCTGATACTTGGTGAATTCCGGCATCGGCGCCTTGCCGCCGACCGCGAAGGTGTAGACCGTGCCCGGCGCTTCCTTTTCGGTGGCGCGCTGGCTGATGCCGAACACGCCGCCCCAGCCGACCGCGATCGAGACGTATTGCACGCCGTCGACCATGTAGGTGGCCGGCGCCGCCACCGCGCCGGTACCGAGCGGGCTCTCCCAGAGCTTCTCGCCGGTCTTGGCGTTGTAGGCGACGAAGCGCCCGTCGGCGGTGCCCTGGAAGACGAGATTGCCCGCGGTGGTGAGCGTGCCGCCGTTCCACGGCGCCACATATTCGGCGCGCCAGACCTCCTTCTGCTGCACCGGATCCCACGCCAGCAACCGGCCGAACGGCAGATTCTTCGGTGGCACGGCGTTCAGCGTGAAGCCGACGTTCCAGCCGGTGGTCGAGCCGAACTTGAACGGCTCCATCTTGTTCTGGGTCAGCGCCTTCTCGCCGGTCAGATTGATCGGCACGCCCTGCGCCGGCAGATACACCAGCCCGGTCTGCGGATTGAACGACATCGGGTGCCAGTTGTGAGCGCCATACGGGCCCGGAATGCTGTCGAACGATTTGGTCGGGTCGCGCGCTTCCGGATTTTCGATCGGGCGGCCGTTGGCGTCGTAGCCGGTCGCCCAGTTCACATCGACGAAATTCTTCGCCGAGATGAACTTGCCGTTGGTGCGGTCGATCACGAAGAAGAAGCCGTTCTTGGGCGCGTGCAGCACCACCTTGCGCGGCTGGCCGTCGATGGTGAGATCGGCCAGGATCATCGGCTGGGTCGAGGTGTAGTCCCAATTGTCGCCGGGCGTCTCCTGATAGTGCCAGATGTATTTCCCGGTGTCGGCGTTCAGTGCGACGATCGAACCGAGATACAGATTGTCGCCGCCGGCCGGGCTGCGCAGATGCCGCGCCCAGGGCGAGCCGTTGCCGGTGCCGATATAGACCATGTTGAGGTCGGGATCGAAAGTGATGGTGTCCCACGCGGTGCCGCCGCCGCCATTGACCCACCATTTGCCGGCCGGATCCCAGGTCTTGGCGGCCGCCTCCATCGAGGAATCCTCGAACGGCTTCGACGGATCGCCCGGCACCGTGAACCAGCGCCAGGCCTGGTTGCCGGTCTCGGCATCATAGGCGGTGACGTAGCCGCGCACGCCGTATTCGGCGCCGCCATTGCCGATCACGACCTTGCCCTTGATCACCCGCGGCGCGCCCGTGATGGTGTAGGAATGCTCGTGATCGATCAGTGTGTCCTTCTCCCAGACCTTCGCGCCGGTCGCGGCATCGAGCGCGACGAGGCGTCCGTCATAGGCGCCGACGAACACCTTGCCCTTGTGCAGCGCGACGCCGCGGTTCACGACGTCGCAACAGCCGCGATAGCCCTTCGAGCGGTCGACGCCGGGATCGTAGGTCCACAGCTTCTTCCCGGTGCGGGTGTCGATCGCGTGCACCACGCTCCACGAGGCGGTGACGTACATGATGCCATCGACCACCACCGGCGTCGCCTCGACGCCGCGATCCGAGCCGAGACTGTAGCTCCACTGCAGGCCAAGCGATTTGACGTTGTCGGCGTTGATCTTGTCGAGCTTGCTGAAACGGGTCTCCGCGTAGTCGAGCCCGTAGCTCGGCCAGTCGTTCGTCGTCTTGGCGTTGGCGACGATCGCAGCGCCGTCGATCGCGCCGGTCGCAGCGCGGATGTGATCGGCGGAGCCCTTCGCGGTCTGTGCGAAGGCGACTCCGTGCAGCAGTGCCGCGGCGATGAGAGCGGCGGCACCGACTTTCAAATTCGTCTTGACCGGTCGTTGTTGCGTGATGCGGGGGGATCGGTGCGTCGTCCACACCGGATCGAGAGGCTGTGTCATGCGTTCGCTCCCTGGTCGGCCTCTGGCGGGCCTGACAGGAAATGTGACGCGCGTTCCGAGCAGCGTCAACCGAAGAGGTCGGATGCTACTTCTGCTCGTGACGACCGCCGCGCCGCAGCGATTCACGCCGCAGTGCGATGCCGCACCTGCTAACTAACTAACTGCCGGTGAATTCGAACACTTCGCCGTCGTATCCGGCTTCCGCCGGAATCCGCAGCGTTCGCTTGTCGCCGTCGCGGCTCATGACCGGCATCACCGTCACGACGGGTTTGCCGCGACTGTCGGCGAGCGCCTGCCGGACGTTCGGCTGCTTGCCGAGCCGGATCAGGTTGCGTGTCGTCGGAAACGGCAGCGTGAAGCGCCCGTTTTCGCCACCGTCGAGCGCCTCCTGCGGCGACAGCCAGACCGAATCGGTCGACTCCTTGCCGTCGTGCATGCCGAGCTGTTCGGGCGGCGCCTCGGCGAGGAAGAACCAGGTGTCGAACCGCTTCGGCAGCTTCTCCGGCGTGATCCAGCGCGCATAGGGCACCAGCAGATCGAGCGCCAGCACCAGACCGTTGTCGGCGAGGATCTGCGCGAACGAGATCCTGCTCTCGCACAGCGCGGTGCGGTGCGCGGCCTCGATTTCGGCGGCGTGCGAGGCCGCGACGAGCTGATCTGCGCCACGCGGACGCGCCAGCAGGATGCCGCTCTCCTCGAAGGTCTCGCGGATCGCCGCGATCTGGAAATCCAGCGCTGGTTCGCCGGTGGCCTCCGCGCAGCAATACAGCTCCGGCTGGTCGATGATCTCGCGATCGCCGGGATCGACGCTGCCGCCGGGAAACACCAGCGCGCCGGAGGCGAATTCGATCTGATAGTGCCGCACCATCATGAAGACGTTGAAGCCGTCCGGCCGATCGCGCAGCAGCAGGATGGTGGACGCGGGACGTGCGGCCGGCGCTTCGCTGGACATTCGCTCTACTCCGCCGCGTTCGAACGCAATTCGAGATCGGCGCGCTTGTCGACGCGGGCGAGCCGCGACAGCAGGTAGTCGACCTCCTCCCGCGCGGTCTCGCTCAGCACCGAGCCGGGCTTGCGCTGCGCCGACGAGGCGATGATGCCCCGTTTCTTCAGCACGTATTTGCGCACGGCGAGCCCGACGCCCTGCTGCTGCTCGTAGCGGATCAGCGGCAGATGCGCGTCGAACAGATTGTGCGCGAGATCGCGCTGCCCGGCTTTCGACAGCTTGACGACGTCGACCAGCATGTCCGGGAAGCAATAGCCGGTCATCGCGCCGTCGGCGCCGCGCTCCATCTCGAAATCGAGGAACAGCCCGCCATTGCCGGTCAGGATCGACAGCGGCCGCAGCGAACCGTCCTTCTGATACTCGCGCAATCTGCTGATCTTCTCCAGCCCCGGCCAGTCCTCGTGCTTCAGCATCACGCAGGACGGATTCTCCATCACGATCCGCCGGATCACGTCCGGCGTCATCACCACCGACAGCGTCAACGGATAGTCCTGCAACACCCAGGGAATATCGTCGCCGATCGCCTCCACGGCCTGGCGGAAATAGCCGGTGATCTGCTCGTCGGTGCGGAGCGACGGCGGCGGTGCGATCATCACGCCGGCAGCGCCGGCGTCCATCGACGCCCGCGCCAGCGCGCGCATCGTGGCGAAGCCCGGCGCCGAGACGCCGACGATCACCTGCATCGACGTGGCGCGCTTGACGAACCGCACAGCCACGGCTTCCGCCTCGGCGGCATCGAGCTTCGGCGCTTCGCCGAGAATGCCGAGCACCGTGACGCCTTCGCAACCGACCTCAGCGTAGAAGTCGGTCAGCCGGTCGATCGAGGCTTCGTCGATCTTGCCGTCCGGATGGAACGGCGTCGGAGCGATGGCGAAAGTGCCTGCGGCGTCGGGGGTCAGCTTCATCGGGGCAGCCTTTGTTCGGTCGTGGTCGAGAAATTAATCCGATCGAGCACTCGATAACATCATCCCCGGCGAAAATCCCCCACGCGCTCGCATGGCCGTGTCCCGCCGCCGGTCCGCGAAATCCGGGAACCAGTGCGTTGCGGCCGGATCCGGAATCTGCGGCGGCGTCGGGCCTTAGCCCAACACGCTCCGGCCGCTCTTGATCACGGTGACGTCGCGCGCCTTCACCCTGGCCTCGAACGAGATCACATTGCCGTCCTTCCACAAATCCATCGTGACGGTCTCGCCGGGATAGACGGGCGACGAGAACCGCACGGCGTGCTGCCGGAACGCCGAGGCGTCATAATCCGCGTAGGTCTGCAGCACGCCGCGGCAGGTGATGCCGTAGGTGCACATGCCGTGCAGGATCGGCCGCGGGAACCCGGCCTTTTGGGCGAACTCCGGATCGGAATGCAGCGGGTTGCGGTCGCCGCACAGCCGATAGATCAGCGCCTGATCCGGCCGCGTGGTGATGTCGACCGAGCGATCCGGCGCACGGCTCGGCATCTTGTGCGGCTCGGGCTGCTCCAGCGCCGGGCCGCCGAAGCCGCCGTCGCCGCGGGCGAAGCGCGACGCCAGCAGCGTCGCCAGTTCGGCGCCGGCTTCGTCGCGCAGGATGGTCTGGTGACGGATCACCACGCCCTTGTCCTTGCCCTTGTCGTAGACCGCCAGCACGCTCGAATCCGCGGTGATCTTCGCCGCCACCGGCATCGGCCGCTGAAAGGTGATGTCGCGCTCGCCGTCGACCACCAGCAGGCGGTTGAGATTCATCTCGCCGGGGCCCGCGCCCCAGGCCGCGACCGAGGCGAAGGTCGGCACCACTTTCAGCGGCCGCTCGGTGTAGGTCGCCTCGTTGACGAAGGCGAGTTCACGCTCGTCCATCGGATCGGCGCCGAGGCCGATGCCATAAGCGTACAGCATCACGTCGCGATCGGTGTAGGCGTAGTTCTGCCCCGTCGTCTTCAGGGCCATCAGTTCATCGTAGCGGGCCGACATCGGCTTCTCCATTGTTGTTATTAGTGTTACGCCTGCGACTGCGCCCTCTCCCCTTGTGGGAGATGGCTGCACTGACGTCGCACCGATTGCAGTCCGGTGAGGGCAAGCGGCATCGCGCGCTTCGACCCCTCACCCGCCTGTGCTGCGCACGGGCACACTCTCCCACAAGGGAGAGGGAAGTAATCAGACCACTGTGAAGAACGGCAGCGGCGCGCCGCCGTCGCTCGGCTTGAACACCACCTTGACCTTCTGCCCGATTTTCAGCGAGGCGAAATCGCAATCGACGAAATTGGTCAGCACCGAGGGGCCCTCCTTCAACGTGACGTAGCCGATGGCGTAAGGGCCGGTCGCGGATTTTCGCATATGACTGTAGCTGTAGATCTCGCCCTCGCCCTTGCTCTCTTCCCACACCGTCTGGTCGGAGAAGCAGAACGGGCACAGCGCGCGCGGAAAGTAGTGCGCCTCGCCGCAGGCCTGGCAACGCTTGATCAGCAGCTTGCCTTCGCTCGCCGCATCCCAGAAAGCCTTCGTTTCCGGATTGCCTTGCGGCGCGGGATATTTCACGGGGCTGTTCATCACACGCGCTCCAGAATGCAGGTCGATGCGGCGTGGCGGATGCCGAGCATGCCGCCGGTGCCGTGGGCGATGGCGAGGTCGCAGTTCGGCACCTGCACCTTGGGATGCGCTTCGCCGCGGAGCTGGCGCACGGCTTCCAGAATCTTGGTCATGCCGCCGCGATTCACCGGGTGGTTGCTGCACAGTCCGCCGCCATCGGTGTTGAACGGCAGCTTGCCGACGCCGGAAATCAGATTGCCGTCGGCGACGAACTTGCCGCCCTCGCCCTTCTTGCAGAAGCCGAGGTCTTCGAGCTGCATCAGTACCGTGATGGTGAAGCTGTCGTAGATCGAGGCGTATTTGATATCCTTCGGGGTGATGCCGGCTTCCTCGAACGCGCGCGGGCCGGACCAGACGCCGGCCGAATAAGTGAGATCGAGATCCTTGCCGCCGCGCGGACCCTTCATCGCCTCGCCATGGCCGATCAGGCGCACCAGCGGCTTCTTCAGGCTCCTGGCGATCTCCTCCGTGGTCACGATCAGCGCCCCACCGCCATCGCTGACCACGCAGCAATCCATCCGATGCAGCGGGTCGGAGATCATCGGCGAATTGATGACGTCCTCCACCGTGACGACGTCCTTCAGCATGGCATGCGGGTTGTACTGCGCGTGATGCGACGCCGCGACCTTGATCCAGGCGAGTTGTTCGCTGGTGGTGCCGTAATCGTGCATGTGGCGCATGGCGCACATGCCATAGGCATTGTGGGTGGTCGCCCCGTAGGCGGTCTCGAAATCGGCCTCGGCGCCCTGCGCGCGCGGCGGCATCGCGCCGGTGCGTGGCTTGCCGGCCAGCGTGATCAGCGCGATCGAACATTTGCCGGCGGCGATCGCCTGCGCGGCATGGCCGAGATGGATGATGTAGGAGCAGCCACCGGTTTCGGTCGAATCGACGTGGCGCGGTTTGATGCCGAGATAGTCGACCATCGGCCACAGCCCGCCGGGCGCATCGCCGGCGCAGAAATAGCCGTCAACGTCCTTGTGGGTCAGCCCAGCATCGTCGAGCGCACCCTTGGCGACTTCGGCATGGAGCTGGGCGATGGATTTGTCGGGCGCGTGGCGCGTGGGATGTTCGTAGATTCCGGCAATGAAAGCCTTGCCTCTTATTGTCAACGCAGTTCTCCGCTGGCGTTTGCTGTCGCAGATGTTTCGCGCGTCGGAGACGAATTGGCAAGTGCACTGTCATTGAAGCACGCTGCCTGCCGCGTTCCGGAAAACGCTTCGACCGTGTCCCGGACAAGACGCAGCGCGTAGCGCTGCGGCGCAGACCCGGGACCCCGGTCTGTGGCGCGCGATACGAGCCGGGGCCCCGGATCTGCAGTGCATCACGCCGCAAGCGACGCAATGCACCTTGTCCGGGGCACAAAAAAGATGAGCTATTCCGCCGCCATCTGCCGCGGCAGGTCGGGCGGATTGACGAGATCGCGCACCAATTCCGCGTAGCGGAGTTTGGCGTCCTGCACCGATTTTTCCTTGATCGGGCCGTAGCCGCGAATCCGGTCGGGCATCGACAGCAGCTCGACCGCGATGTCGATGCTGCGCGGCGAGAGTTGCTGCAGCACCGTGCCGACGTCCTTCTCATAGCCGGCGATCAGGTCGCGCTCGAGTTTGCGCTCCGGGTGATAGCCGAACGGATCGAGCGGTGTGCCGCGCAGGAAGCTGAGCTTCGCCATCAACCGGAACACCGGGCGCATGCCCTCGCCGAACTGCCGCTTCTTCGGGCGGCCGGTGACGTCGACGCCCGGCAGGATCGGTGGCGCGAGGTTGAAGCTGATCTTGTAGTCGCCCTCGAACTGATCGCGGATCTGCTGTTCGAACGCGGGCTGGGTCAGCAGCCGCGCCACCTCGTACTCGTCCTTGTAGGCCAGCAGCTTGGCATAGTTGATCGCCACCGCGCGCGGCAGCTCCTCGCCATAGCCGCCGGCGTCCGCCGCGGCGCGGACCTTCGCCACCAGATCATTGTAGCGCATGGCGAGCCGCTTGCCCTGATATGCCGTGAGCATCGCGCTGCGATGCGCGATGATCTCGTCGAGCGACATCTCGCCCTGGGTCTTGCGCGGTGCCGTGTCGTCGGCGCCCTGAAGCAGCGATGCCAGCCGCGCCGGATCGGCGGCGGCGAGCCGGCCGAGATTGAACGCCTGGGTGTTCATCTTGATCGACACGCCGTTGAGTTCGATCGCCTGCTCGATCGATGCCGCCTGCAGCGGCAGCAGGCCCTGCTGATAGGCGTAGCCCATCATCATCATGTTGGTGGCGATCGAATCCCCGAGCAGCGTTTCCGCCGCCTTGGTGAAATCCAGGAACGCGGAGTCCTTGCGCAGCGCGCCTTCGAGCACGCTGTTGACCCTGCGGGTCTGGAAATCGAAATCGCGGTTGCGGATGAAATCGGCGATCGGGATCAGATGCGTGTTGACGATGCCGTGGGTGCGGGCCTGCTCGCACAGCGAGATCGTCTCCTTGGAGATCGCCATCACCTCGTCGGCGACGATCAGCACGTCGGCGGTGCCGGTGACGATCCGCGAACAGGTGACGTATTCGGGCTTGTCCGACAAGCGCACGTGGCTCAGCACCGCGCCGCCCTTCTGCGCCAGCCCCGACATGTCGAGGATCATCGAGGCCTTGCCCTCGATATGCGCCGCCATGCCGAGCAGCGCGCCGATCGTCAGCACGCCGGTGCCGCCGACGCCGCCGACCGCGATGTTGTACGGCTTGTCGAGGCCGGGCCGGCTCGAAGGCTCCGGCAGATCACTGAGGCCGCCGAGATCGACCGGCGCGCGCTTGCGCAAGGCCCCGCCGTCGATGGTGACGAAGGACGGGCAGAAGCCCTTGAGGCAGGAATAGTCCTTGTTGCAGGTCGACTGGTTGATCGTGCGCTTGCGGCCGAGCTCGGTCTCCAGCGGCTCGACCGAGATGCAGTTCGACTGCACCGAGCAGTCGCCGCAGCCTTCGCACACCGCGGCGTTGATCATCACACGGCGCGGCGGATCCTCCAGCGTGCCGCGCTTGCGGCGGCGGCGCTTCTCGGCGGCGCAGGTCTGCACGAACACGATCGCAGACGCGCCCTCGATCTCGCGGCATTCCTTCATCACCGCGTCGAGTTCGTCGCGATGCCGCGTGATGGTGCCCGGCGCGATGCTGCCCGCCGGATAGGCGTCGGGCGTTTCCGAGACCAGATAGATCGCGCGGACGCCTTCGGCGTGGAGCTGATAGGTGATCTGCTGCGGCGACAGATCGCCGTCGTGGCGCTGGCCGCCGGTCATCGCCACCGCGTCGTTGTAGAGGATCTTGTAGGTGATATTGGCCTTCGAGGCGACCGACTGCCGGATCGCCAGCGAGCCGGAATGAAAATAGGTACCATCGCCGAGATTGGCGAAGATGTGCTTCTCGTCGGTGAACGGCGCGATGCCGACCCACGGCACGCCCTCGCCGCCCATATGGGTGAAGGTCTCGGTGTTGCGGTCCATCCACAGCGACATGAAGTGACAGCCGATGCCGGCCAGCGCACGGCTGCCCTCAGGCACCTTGGTGGACGTATTGTGCGGACAGCCCGAGCAGAAATACGGCGTCCGCGCGATCGGCACCACGTTCTGCACCTGCGAGGCGTCGCGGCCGTGAAACCAGTCGGCCTTGGCCCGCAGCATTTCGGCGATGGTCGGATCGATCTCCATCGCCAGCAGGCGGTCGACCAGCGAGGTCGCGACCTTGGCGACGCTGAGCTCCTGCGCGAACGGCAGGAAGCGATGCTCGTGCTCGTCCATCTTGCCGATCACGCGCGGCCGGTCGCGGGTGCTGAACAGCTGCTGCTTGAGCTGGTTCTCGACGATCTCGCGGCGCTCCTCGACGACGAAGATCTCCTCGAGGCCGTGGGCGAAGTCGCGCACGCCTTCCGGCTCCAGCGGCCACGGCATGCCTATCTTGTACAGCCGCAGCCCGATGCGCGCGGCCACCTGCTCGTCGATGCCGAGTTCGCGCAGCGCCTGGCGGACATCCTCGTAGCTCTTGCCCGACGCCATGATGCCGAACCGCGCGTTCGGCGAATCCATGGTGATGCGGTTGACCTTGTTGGCGCGCGCGAAGGCGATCGCGGCGAAGCCCTTGTAGTCCTGCAGCCGGCGGTCCTGTTCGTAGCGGTCGTCCGGCCAGCGCAGATTGAGGCCGCCCGGCGGCATCTCGAAATCGTTCGGGATCACGAACGGCGTCATCTCGTCGGCGAGATTGATCTCGGCGGTGGTCTCCACCGTCTCGGTGATCACCTTCATGCCGACCCAGCAGCCGGAATAGCGCGACATCGCGATGCCGAGCAGGCCCATCTCGATGATCTCGTGGATCGACGACGGATACAGATACGGCATCAAGGCCGCGATGAAGGCGTGGTCGGACTGATGCGGCACGGTCGAGGATTTGGCGCCGTGATCGTCGCCGGCGAGGCACAGCACGCCGCCATTCTTGGCCGAGCCCGCGGCGTTGCCGTGGCGGAACACGTCGCCGCAGCGATCGACGCCCGGGCCCTTGCCGTACCAGATGCCCGTCACGCCGTCATATTGCGCGCCGGGCGACAAATTGAGCTGCTGGGTGCCCCAGATCGCGGTGGCGGCGAGATCCTCGTTCACGCCGGGCTGAAACTTGACGTTGTATTGCTCGAGATGCCGGCGCGCCGCGACGAGCTGCTGGTCGTAGCCGCCGAGCGGCGAGCCGCGATAGCCGGTGACGAATCCCGCGGTCTTCAACCCGGCGGCGCGATCGCGCCGGACCTGCGCCATCGGCAGCCGCACCAGCGCCTGAATGCCGGTGAGGAAGATGTGTCCCGAATGCTGGGTGTATTTCTGGTCGAGACTGATCGGTCCCTGGTCGATTCCCATACGGCCCTCATGACACGTTGGACCGCGCAACCATCCGGCCGCTCCTGCGGTCTTTGGAATCAGTCTATGCCGGTTCATGTGGCTGGCGCATCACAAAATACGGCGGATGCACTGCACGCCGAACTTCGCAGTTTCGTTCTCTTCTGCGCGCCGTGGACTTAAAGATAACGTCGCGGAACCGCTTCTCCGCGAACGATCGTGTCCGACGCGCTGCAACAGGCGAAGCGACCAAGGCCATGCCGATCGAAATCGGCCGGGAACGGATCAGGACGCGATGGATTGATTCCGCGATGACGAAAGGAGGACTTCATGGCGCCACGCAATCCCAACGATCCTGTTCGGCCCGGCATGCAGGCCGACGATCGGCGGGCTCCGTCGCAGTTCGATCACGAACTTCAGGCCGATCCCGAATCGAAGCAAGGCCCGGCCACCGCAGGCCGGATTGCGGCGTTTGCCGTCGCCATCGTGGTGGTGTTCGCGGCGGTGTTCTACGGCCTGAATACGTCGTCGCTCGATCCGAAGGACGAGGCGATCGTGATTCCGAATCCGCCGGAAACATCCGCAGGCCAGACTGCGCAGACCGCGCCCGCCACCGATCCGGCTGCGCCGGCCGCGACGCCGGGCATCAATCGGCAGCCGGGGACGACCACCGGAGCCGCTCCATCGCGCGACAATGCGGCGCCGCCAGTGCCGCCGACGGCGGATGGCACGACATCGCCGACCGGCCCGGCCGGGTCCCAAGGAACGAAGTAGCACACAGTTTGATCGGCGGATCGACCTGAGCAGCGGATGCAGCGATGCATCCGCTGCATTTCCATGCGCTGCGCATCGATCCTGGCCGCACGGCGGCTCTCGTCGAAACGAAGGCGTTCATGGCCTATTCACGGCGACTCGACTAGGTCGGCCCGGGGCACGGACGCGTGTTGCGCCGCGCCGCGGCAACAGAGGAAAACAACATGAAAGCCATCTTCGCAGCGACCGTATTCGCAGCCACGCTTGTCGGCGCTGGTGCAGCCAGCGCGATTCCGCTGGCGCCGCTCGGCTCGTCCGCACCGGCCGACGTCATTCAGGTCGCACAGGGCTGCGGCCCAGGTTGGGCCCGCGGTCCGATGGGCCGCTGCCGTCCGATGTATCGCCGTCCGCCGGTGGTCGTCGTCCCACCGCGCGTCGTCGCACCGCGCGTCTGCCCGCCGGGCTATTTCTGGCGTGCCGGCCGCTGCCTCCGCCGCTACTGATCCGGATCGACGCCGCATCGACGAAAGCCCCGTTCGCGCGGGGCTTTTTCGTTTGCGACGACGAGCGTCGTTCGCCGGGCACGCCCGGTCAGCGGAACGCGAGCCGCAGCTTGCGCAGCGAATAGATCGCGGTGGCCGGGAACAGGATCGGCACGGTCCGGACGTAGTCCTGATAGTCCGGCTCGGTGCCGTAGCGTTCGTCCTGCTTGCGTTCGAGGCCGGCCGCCGCCGCCGTCATCAGCGCTTCGATGTACAACATCCCGAGCGTCGCCAGCAGCCACGCCGCGATCGTCGTATAGGCCGACAGGCCGGACAGCCAGACGCCGAACCAGAACAGCATCTCGCCGAAATAATTCGGGCAGCGCACCATGCGGTACAGCCCGACGTCGCAATAATGCGCCGGGTTGGCCAGCTTGTAGCGATATTTCTGCCAGTCCGCGACGCTCTCGATGACGAGACCGGCGACCATCACCATGACGCCGAGCGGCGTCGAGGCCGGCCAAGCGCCCTGCGCCTGCAACGACAGCGTCAGCAGCGCCGGAAGGAACAGCAGCGTGAACAGCAGGCTGACGCCGAGCCAGATCGCCACCTTCTGCCACAGCTTCACTCCGGCGGTGCGCCGCTCCGCACCGGCGAGTTCTCTGGCATAGACCGGGTTGCGCTCGCGGATCGCAAGAAAGGCACCGAGCCGGACGCCGTAGACGAACAGCAGGCCGAGCTGCAGCAGCGTCCATCCCTCGACCGTGTCGTGAAACACCAGCCAGAACACCAGGCTCTGCGCCGCAATGGCGCCGGCATAGCAAAGGCTGACGAAGTAATACACCCGCCGGAAGCCCGGCGCCGAGACGGCCAGGCAGATCAGGAACGCAAGCCCGACAAGATGCCACGGAACTGTCATATCGACTCGCCTCGACTGGCCGCGTGATGCAATCGCCGTCCGCCGGCATATTAGGCCGGCGGCCGACATGGCGCCACGTGGAAAACGGGTCGATGCGAGTGGCGAGGTCCGCCCGCTCCATCGTCACGCGCGCCGCCTCGCGAGCGATCGCGCCGCGGCTCACTTCTGTTTGCAGCGATGGCCGGGCACGCGGGTATCACACACTCGCGACGCATCGAACAGCCGGGCGAGCGCCTTGCGCTGCTTGGCATTGGGCTCGAAGCGGTGCGCCTTCTGCAACAGATAGAAATTCTCGCGGCCGCGCACGGCCTTCGACCAGATAACTTCGGACTTGCCGCCGTCCTTCGCCTTCGGACAGGTCTCGGTCCATGTGACCATCGGATAGAGGTTCTCGGTGCCGTCCTTGATCGTCTCGAAGGTCGCGCCCGGGCATTCGGCCGCCGCCGCCTTTTCGGAGTGCGCCCGATAGTCGGCGGGCGACTGCTCGGCCTGCTTGAACAGAATCTGCGTCGTCAGCTTCTCGGTCCAGTTCGCCGCGCTCTGGCCGTCCGGAACCATCACCGCCGTGCTCGTCGTGTCGGTCTTGGACTCGGCCACGACCTTGAAGCCCTTCGGCGGCTTCAGCAGCATCTGCTCCAGGGCCTGCGCCGGCACGAGAGGCGCCAGCACGGCGGCGAAGGCGAGGACGGCGATAAAGCGGCGATGCATGAGGGCGAACCTGGGGAAGGACGGCGAACTGTGCCCGAGACCGCGGCCGTTTACAATATCGCGCACCGGCCCGGCAGCCGCAGCCTGCACCGGAGCGGAGCGATCGCCTTGGTCGTCACCGGCCGTCGGCCGGTTCAATTACTTCCGGTTGATCCAGTCGACCAGGCGATAGATCCAGTTGTCGCCGGGATCGCTGCCGGGCGCATTCGGCAGCGGGCTCGCGCGCGCGGCCCACGCCTCCGGCGCTCCCGCGGTTTCGAGCAGGCCGGCGGCGAGATCCGCCATGTTGTGCCTGGCCACGACGCCGCCCTCGGCGCCGAAGCTGAACCGCACGGTGCGGATCTGCGGATTGAACGCCGCCACCGGATAGAGCTGCGTCATCAGGAACCGCAGATAGGCCAGCACCTCGCCGCGCTGATACACCCGGTCGATCAGCAGCCCGACCGAATTCTCCCTGCCCGGCACATCGGGGTCGTAATAGCCGGTGACGGTCGAGGGATCGAATGCGTAGACGAAGCGAATCCGCCCGTCCTTGTAGGCCGCCTGCTGCGCCAGCCCGCCGCCGAGCGAATGCCCGGTGGCGACGATCGTCGGATCGGCCTGTCCGTGCGCGGCCAGGGCGCGGTCGAGGATCGGCCCGATATGGCGCTGCACCTGCGCGTACTGATCGTAGTACGGAAGGAACCGCGTCACCCAGCGCAGATTGGCGATCCAGTCGTGCGCCTCCTTGAAGTCGGTGCCGCGGAACGCGACGACGATCTCGTTGCGCGCTTGCGAACCGAACACCTTGTAACCGAGCCCGCCGAGTGCCCGGCCGCCGCACTGCCCGTCGCCCTCCGGACACGGCAACGGCCCCTCACCCTGCTCGATCAGGGTCCAGTCGTCGAGCCAGCCATCGCGCAGTTCGGCGGTGATCCTGCTCCGCGAAGGATCGTCCGGCGCCGGGCGCTCCAGCAGTCCGTTCAGCTTCGGCGAACCGCCCGGTCCGGCCGGATCATAGGCCTGCAGCGCGAACAGCGCATAAGGCAGATAGTGCCCGGCATAGTTCGCAGACGGCAGATGCGCCGCACGAAAATCGCCGACCCGAATGAAGGCCTCGCCGGTCTTCTGCCGATAGCTGTCGAACGAGCCGTGATAGTAAAGCCACCCGGCCAAGGCCGCTGCGGCGATCAGCAGGATGAGAAACAGGGCACGCATGGTTCGGCCCTCCCGGATCGAGCAATCAGTTTCGTCTCGAAATCGGAGCCGCCTACGCCATCGGCCGCGACGACAAATGCCGCGGAGGCGTTGCGCTCAGGCGGCGATCTTGTCCCTGTTCGCGGCGCAATTCCAGCGAAGTTGCGGAGGCGGCGCTACAACTAACGGCGGACAAGAGGCCCGAAATACCACGCGTCGGGGAGCCACGAGCCGGCTCACGCTTCGCCTATACTGGCCTTGCTTGCTGTCTCGAGATCTTCGCGAACCAGACAAACACGACGAAGCCTTGGGTTGACTGAACGTATCGCACCGTGATACGCTTCCTCACGATTTGGGGATCAGCATGATCCGCAGCTTTCGTGGCAAGTTTGCTCGAACGATTCTGGTCGACCGGCGGGCGCCGAAGGGATTTCCCGCGGACCTGCTCGCGGTGACACGACGTAAGCTGGTTCAGCTCAACGCGGCCGGATCGCTCGACGACCTCGCGCTCCCTCCCGGCAATCGGCTGGAAGCGCTCCGCGGGGACCTCAAGGGGTATCATTCGGTCCGGATCAACGATCAATGGCGGATCGTGTTCCGCTGGAGAGACACCGCCCCGGAAGATGTCGAGATCGTCGACTATCATTAGCGCGAGGCCACGATGACGAAGAAGCTTCCCCCTGTTCATCCCGGCGAGATTCTCCGCGAGGAATTTCTTCTGCCGATGAACGTGTCGCCCTATGCGGTCGCCGCGGCCTGCGGCGTGCCGCGCACCCGGATCGAACGGCTGGCGCGCCAGGAAACCCCAGTGACGGCCGACACCGCGCTTCGACTGGCCAAGTATTTCGGCACGACGCCGAATTTCTGGATGAACCTGCAGGCGCAGTTCGATCTCGAGGTCGCGGAGGATAATAGCGCTGAAGAGCTGAAGCGGATCAGGCCGAGAAAGGCGACATTTGCACGCCCCCTAACAGCGTTGATTGGTGCGAGGAGCAAATGAGTCAAAGAACACAAACTGGGCTGCAATTCAGCGAGCTGGAAGAAAGCGTCATTCGTCATTCAGGCTGGAGCAACCCCGACGAATACCCTGAGTCGCTCTTTCACTATACGTCTAGCGCAGCGTTTCTTAATATCATTCAGAGTGGCGAGCTTTGGTTCTCTGACTTCAGGTACATGAACGACCTATCAGAGTTGACATACGGGGCGAAGCTCTTTCGCCAAATTATCGAGGATCAAAGCAGCACCCTTACAGACTCGGACGAATCACACATTTTACTTGTTACATTGCAGGAGATCGAGCAAGCGAAATCCGCTACCGACATCTTCGTGTTTTGTATGTGCGAGGAGAACAACCTGCTAAATCAGTGGCGCGTCTATGGCAAAGATACCGTACCCATCTCAATAGAATTCGCCACGCGTGGGTTCATGTTTGTAAATTGGTCACCCAACGACTTCGACCTCGTACCGATGGTTTACCATGCATCTAAACAAACAGAGATAGTAAACAACGTTATTGAAGGCGGCCTCGAATACTTCAGGCATCACCGAAAGTACATATTAGCAAACCATCAGTCGCAGGTCGACTTCAGTCAGAAATTCGCCTCGCTATGCATAGATTGCTGCTCAACAATGAAGCACCCTCAGTTTGAAGTTGAGAAAGAATGGCGATTAGCGGTCCGATGGCCGCCGGGGCCGAGGTACCTTCGTGGCCAGAATTACCGAGCATCGCCTATCGGGATAGTTCCATACTTGAAGGCGCGGCCTGACGATCAAAATATGCCTGACCGACTACCCATTAAGAGCGTCACTATAGGACCGTGCGCGCATCCCGAAATTCAACGACAGACGATACATGACATCCTTTATCAGCATAATATGGCGGACAAGGAGGTCCACATGTCTGATCTACCAATCAGGGTCTAACGGAATTGCTGTGCCGCGCCCCTTTGACAGCGTTTCTACTCAGTTCCAGCGTGCCCCTTTGCCCTCATATGAGCACCGTTCAAGTACCTTGATGACGAACTAGCCGTCCTTGTCTCGTTAACGAGCGCTCGCCTCCGTGGAGCACTGGGCAATATCTTCTAGAGATCGAATTGTCGTCTCTATCTCCCTACAACGGCATATTGTCGTGCTTTTTCGGCGGCAGATCGACGTGCTTGTCGCGCAGCATCGCCAGCGCGCGTGCGATCCGGCGCCGCGTCGCGTGCGGCATGATGACGTCGTCGATGTAGCCGCGTTCGGCGGCGATGAAGGGCGACAGGAAGCGGTCCTCGTATTCCTTGGTGCGGGCCGCGATCTTGTCGGGATCGTTCATGTCCTGACGGAAGATGATCTCGACCGCGCCCTTGGCGCCCATCACCGCGATCTGCGCGGTCGGCCAGGCGTAGTTGATGTCGGCGCCGATTTCCTTGGAGGCCATCACGTCGAACGCGCCGCCATAGGCCTTGCGGGTGATCAGCGTCACCAGCGGCACGGTGCATTGCGAGAACGCGAACAACAGCTTCGCGCCGTGCTTGATCAGCCCGCCATATTCCTGCGCGGTGCCCGGCAGGAAGCCCGGCACGTCGACGAAGGTGACGATCGGGATGTTGAAGCTGTCGCAGAACCGCACGAACCGCGCCGCCTTGCGCGAGGCGTCAGAGTCGAGCACTCCCGCCAGCACCATCGGCTGGTTGGCGACGAAGCCCACGGTGCGGCCGGCGATGCGGCCGAAGCCGGTGATGATGTTCTTGGCGAAGGCGTCCGACAATTCGAAGAAGTCGCCCTCGTCGACGACCTTCAGGATCAGTTCCTTCATGTCGTAGGGCTTGTTCGGATTGTCCGGGATCAGCGTGTCGAGCGAAAAATCCTCGCGCTCGATGTCGTCGAAGCTCGGCCATTCCGGCACGCCGTCCGACGAATTGGCCGGCAGGAAGTCGAGCAGCCGGCGCATCTGCAGCAGCGTCTCGACGTCGTTCTCGAACGCGCCGTCTGCGATCGAGGAGCGGGTGGCGTGGACGGAGGCGCCGCCGAGCTCTTCGGGCGTGACGACCTCGTTGGTCACCGTCTTCACCACGTCGGGGCCGGTGACGAACATGTAGCTGGTGTTCTTCACCATGAAGATGAAGTCGGTCATCGCCGGGGCGTAGACGTCGCCGCCGGCGCAGGGGCCCATGATGACGCTGATCTGCGGGATCACGCCGGAGGCCTGCACCACCCGGCGGAACACGTAGGAATAGCCGGCGAGCGCCGCGACGCCTTCCTGGATGCGCGCGCCGCCGGCGTCGTACAGGCCGATGATCGGGGCCCGCGCCTTCAGCGCCATGTCCTGGATCTTGGTGATCTTGGCGGCGTGGGTCTCCGACAACGAGCCGCCGAACACGGTGAAGTCCTTGGCGAACACGAAGGTCTTGCGGCCGTTGACGGTGCCCCAGCCGGTGACCACACCGTCACCCGGAATTTTCGTCTTCTCCATCCCGAATTCGGTCGAGCGGTGCTGGACGAACATGTCCATCTCCTCGAACGAATGCTTGTCGAGCAAAAGGTCGATGCGCTCGCGCGCGGTGAGCCGTCCGCGCGCGTGCTGCGCGTCGATGCGCTTCTCGCCGCCGCCGAGTTTGGCCGCCGCCCGGCGTTCGTCGAGTGCTTCTAGGATGTGTTTCATGAGGTTGAGCCGCGCTTCTTGATGTCGTTGTCCTGCCGCAAGGCGTGCCGGGTTTGTGCCCCCGGATCGCCCCGATAATCAAGGCCTTCTAGCACGGGGCTTTCGCAGGGGGAAACCACCTCGGGGCGGCCCGGAATAGCCCTTTCGGCGCGTTCCGGCCGGCCGCGCCGCGGCTTTGCGGGACGCAAAGCGGCCGGCAGCCCGCCACTGCCGCCAAAACTGCATCGGCCAGATGCGAAAGCGCGATGGCGCTGCAGCGCAAACCGCCCTATATCGCGTGTCCCGCGCTGGAGCACCCACATGATCGAGCCCACCCATGAAACGAGCAATCCCGGCGCGGTGAGCGGCGGCGTTGCGTCGCTGGTCCGCGCCGAAGGCGCGGCGCTGTTCGTCGGCGCGTCGCTGTTCTATCTGATCGCGGATGCGCCCTGGGAGCTGTACGCGATCCTGTTCTTCGCGCCCGATCTCGGCTTCCTCGGCTATCTCGCCGGGCCGCGGATCGGCGCGATCGTCTACAACGCGCTGCACACCACGGTCGCGCCGCTGGCGCTGGCGATCGGCGGCATCCTCGTGCTGTGGCCGATGGCCGGCACGCTGGCGCTGATCTGGTTCGCCCATATCGGATTCGACCGCATGCTCGGCTACGGCCTGAAATACGGATCGAGCTTCCACGACACCCATCTCGGCCGGATCGGCAAGCGCAAGCCGGCCGCAGCGGTCACCTCCGAAGTGAACTAAGCGCTCAGATCGCGCCGATATCCGTCAGGCACTGCTGCGCCAGCGTCATCCGCGCCGCGGCGTGACGCGGTTCGCGGGCGTCGAGATTGAGTGCGAACACCGTCTGCCGGTCGCCCTTCTCGGCCCAGCCGACCAGCCAGCCGAGCGACGGCTGGCCCTTCTCGGCGCCGAGCAGCCCGGTCTTGGCGCGGATCACGGCGTCGCCGACTTTCGTCACCGGCAGGATGTCGACGACCATATCCTGGCTGCGTTTGGCGACCGGCAGCGCGCGGCGGCGCAGCCGGTCGAGGAAGTCGATCTGCTGGATGCAGTCGATCCGCAGATCGCCGGTCAGCCAGAACTGATCGATGCCGCCGCCGATGTTGCGGTTACCATACTCGAACAGGTCCAAGCATTTCTGCATCCGCTCCGGACCGATCCGGCGGGCGATCTCCTGATACACCGGTACCGCCGACACCGCGATCGCGCTGCGCAACGTGTGGTCGCGATTCCACGCCTCGATGCTGCGGGTGACGCCGTCCCATTTGAACAAATCCTTGTCCGGATCACCGACCACGCCGGTCTCGAGCGCGATCAGCGAATTCGGCACCTTGAAAGTCGACGCCGGCAGGAAAGCTTCGCCCGAGCGCTGCGCGTCGCTGGCGATGATCAAGTAATCGTCGGTCCTGTAGCCGACGAAAGTACCTGCCGTGCCTTCATCGGTGAAGCGCTTGGCGAGGCTGGTGCGGATTTCGCTGCGCGGCGGCGCCACTTCCGCAAAGGCCCGGGGGGTGGGTAGCAGGGCGGCGGCGCCGAGGGCGAGAGCGGAACGACGGGTGAGCAACGGATGGTCCTCGAGGATGGATAAAGCGCGGAGGATGCGCGAGGCTCGTGGTGAAACGATGGCCGTCGAGCTATCAACCTCACCGTCATTGCGAGGAGCGCAGCGACGAAGCAATCCAGCGGCTCAATGCACGGCGCTGGATTGCTTCGCTACGCTCGCAATGACGGCGAGAAGCTTAGCGCGGCGCCCGGCCCGACAGCTTCAGCACGAACGCCAGCACTTCGGCGACCGCCTTGTAGAGCTCCTCGGGAATCTCGTCGCCGAGCTCGACATGCGACAGCGCGCCGGCCAGCACTTCGTTCTCCTCGATCGGAACGTCGTGCTCTTTGGCGACCTCGATGATCCTGGCGCCGATCGTCCCCCTGCCCTTGGCGACCACGCGCGGCGCGCCGTCGTGATCGTAGTGCAGCGCGACGGCGATCGGGTTCTTGATGCTGACGGTCACAGCGCGCGATCCAGGAAATGGCCGGCCGCAGCCGGCGGCGGCGCGGTCGGCGCGCCGTCGCGAATGACGATATCGCCGGGCGTCAGTTCGGCGCGGCTGAGCGCGGCGCTGAGCTGCGACGCGCCGGCGCGCAATTGCGCCGCGGTGGACGGCCGCTCCGCCCACATCCGCACCGAGGTCTTCTCGCCCTGCAGCGAGATCAGCGCATGGACCGGACCGGCGGGCTCGACGTCGAGCGAGAACCGCGCCCGCCACACCCGGTGCGTGGCCGCGCCGGTCTGGCCGTCGTCGCCGTCGCGGGAGATTTCGAATTGCGCCACCGCGGTGCCGTGCGGCGTGGTGAACGGAATCTCGAAGCTCCAGCGCGGCTGCGGCGCGTCGAGCTTAGCCTGTGCGAGATCGGCGCGGTCCGGCAGCGAGGCGACCTGCAGCAACGTCTGCCGCGCCAGCGAACCTTCGGTCTCGGTGAGTATCCGGCGCAGCGCGGTGTCGAGCGGCGCGTGCGGATCGAGGTTCGCCGGCATCACCGGCTGCGCTGCCGGCAGCGCGCCGCCGATCGGCGGCGGCGGCGTGTTGGTACGCGCGACGGCGTTGTCGTCGACCTTGCCCGCGCGCGCGCCGCCGGCCACCGCCGGCAGCAGCGACAGCAGCAGCGCGTTGTTGGCGAAGCCGGTCTTGGCGAGCAGCGCCGCCGCCTGCGGATTGGCCTGGATCGCCGCCTGCAATGCGCTCAGCGTCGCGGCCGTGGTCTGGGTCGACGCCGTCGGGTTCGAAGCGGACGGGGATGCGTTGACGTTGGTGAGCTGATTGATCACGTTCCGGATCAGCGCCTGCTCGGCCGCGTCGCTCGCAACGCTCGCCGGCGCGGCGGTCGAAGTCGCGAGCGTCGCTGTCGCGAGGCCGGCGGCCGCGAACGGCGTCGCCTGCGCGGTCGTTGGATCGGTCGCGTTCAGAAGGCCGGTCTGCGCGGCGAGCAGCGCGGTCTGCGCCAGCAATTGGGTGCCCTGCCCGGCCTGAAGGAGCTGCATCGTCGTTGCGGACGAGGCCGGCTGCGCGGCGGTCGCATTGCTCCCGAGCGCGGTGCTCAGCACCTGGCGCAGCACGATCAGCGCGGCCTTGAGATCTGTGCCGGCGGTCGCCGGCTGCGCACTCGCCAGCGACGCTTCGAGAAAGATCCCCGAACGCTGGAACGCGCGCTGGATGTCGGCGCCGGTCAGAGCTGGCGTGAGATTGGAGCGCTGCGCCAGCACCTGTTCGACCGCCGCGCGCACCGCCTGCGGCAGGCTGGCGAGATCGGTCGCCGCGGCGAGATTGGCGAACAGCGCCGACAGCCCGGTCTGCTGCGTCGCTGCGACTTGCGCCGCATTCGTCAGCGCCGTGAGTTGCTGCGGCGTCAGCGCGTTCGCCGACGGCACGATGCTGGGCGCGGCTTGCGACGTCAGCGTGATCGCCTGGGGTGCGAGCGTAACGGTGTCGAGCGCGGCGCTGGACGCGGCGAGATTTGCGGTCGTGACCGACGCCGTCGCCGGCTGGTTCACCACCGCGAGGCGGATGCCCTGTTCGGTCTGCGACACCGCGACCTGCAGGCTCTGTCCGGCCTGCAGCGGAATTTGCGTGGTGGCGTCGACGGTCTGGCCGCCGATCGCGATCCGGACCTGATTGTTGTCGAGCACCGACAGCACTTTGGCCTGAACCACCGTGCCGGGCTGCAGCGCGACGTCGGCGGTCACGCCCTGCAGGGCGATGACCGGAAGGTTCGGATTGACCGAAATCGCCATGAGGACCACGTCGCTGCGCGAGAATTCCGATCAGGCTAGCGCAGCCCCGTAAACCCCTCGTTAACTTCCGCGCGGCGACAGCGCGGCCACCACCTGCGCTGCCGCCTGGAACTCGACTTGCCGCGCAGCCCGCCGCGCCGCGACCTCGTCGTCCAGGCCCCAGCGGGCGATGTTCCAGTCCTCGTCGACATGCGCGGCGGCCCAGACCTGATCCGGATCGAGCCGGCCGTGCGCCAGCGCCAGCGCCAGCAGCGCCGAGCCGGTGATCGTGGTCACCACATGCAGCGCGCCGATCGACCACGGATGCTGCGGCAGCGCGGCGCGCGCCGCTTCGATCGCGGGCTCGGGCTGGTCGACATGGATGATGCCCTCGGCGAGGATGAAATGCGCGCCGAATTCCTCCGCGGCCCAGAACAGCACCGGGTCCCAATGCTGCGCTTCGCGCGCGATCAGTTCGTCCGGATGGCCGGCGCGATAGAACAACAGATCCGAGCCGAAGTACTTGGCGACGTCGTCGGTGACCGCGTCGATGCGGCCGACGACGCCGTCGATCACGCTGTTGGCGAGCCGCGTCAGCGGCATCGTGGTCGGATCGATCAGCTCCTGCTGCGCCTGCCATTCGGCGGCGATCGCCTCGGCGAGGTCGCGCGTCGGCGCCGCGAGCGCGTTGCGCGTCGGCGTCTTCACATTGCGGCCATCGAGCGTGATCGCAAAGCCGTCCGGCGTCTCGCTGATCGCGGCCGTGGTGTAGAACCGCTTCGGCAGCGAAGTACGCGTCGTGCGCCGCACCGCTTCCTCGGGATCGAGCATCGACTTGCCCGCGACCTCGTCGAACAGTTCACGCATGATGTTGTCCATTCGATGCGAGCTGCGATTGATACGACGCTCTCCACACGTCATGCCCGCGCTTGTCGCGGGCATCCACGCCATCAGCGCCGCAGCGGTTCGAACACGTGGATGGCCGGGACAAGCCCGGCCATGACGGAGAGATGCCGATCATCATCGCTCAAACTCCGGATCAGTGTCTACTGATTGGCGCAGCCACGCGAATACGCCGCGCGGTCGTTCGGCGACAGCCGCGCCGCGTTGCCGTCGGTGAGGCAATCGGTGATGCGGTCGCCGAACGAGCGGCGCTGGTTCGGCAGTTGCGCCCGGGGGGTGGGGGCCGGGGCGTCGAGCTTCGGCACCTCCGGAACATACACCCGCGGCGGCGGCGGCGGCGCCGGGGGCGGTGGCAGCAGCGAGGGCTGCGTCCCGATCATCACCTGCGCCGACGCGGCGCCGCCGGGCGGAACAAGAAGCGCTGCGGCGAGCAGCAAGGGCGCGATCCGTTTCATCGCCATCATGTCGGCATCGCGCCGCAAAACCGCAAGCCGCGCCGGCGCGTTGCGCGCTCATTCTTCCGGCGCATGCTCGATCGGATCGAACCGGTCGTGCTCCAGCCCGAGCAGGTTCCACGACTGCAGCATATGCGGCGGTAGCGGCGCCGAGACGTCGATCACGCCGCCGCGCGGATGCGGAATCACGATGCGCCGCGCCAACAGATGCAGCCGCTTCTGCAGGCCGCCCGGCAATTGCCAGTTCTCGATGTTGAAGTACTTCGGATCGCCGACGATGGCGTGGCCGATATGCGCCATGTGGGCGCGGAGCTGATGGGTGCGCCCCGTCACCGGTTTCAGCGACACCCAGGCGAGCTTCTGCGCCGAGGTCTCGACCACCGCGTAGTAGGTCACCGCGTGGCTGGCGCCCTCGTCGCCGTGTTCGGCGATCCGCATGATGCTGTCGTCCTCGCTCTCCTCCTTGGCCAGATAGGTCGAGATCCGGCCCTGCTTCGGCTTCGGCACCCCGGCGACCAGCGCCCAGTAGACTTTTCGCGCCGAACGGTGGCGGAACGAACCGGTCAGCGCGGTGGCGGCAAAGCGGGTCTTGGCGACCAGCAGGCAGCCCGCGGTCTCCTTGTCGATGCGATGCACCAGGCGCGGCTTCTGGCCCTTGCTGTCGCGCATCACCTCGAGCATCAGGTCGATGTGCCGGGTGGTGCCGCTGCCGCCCTGCACCGCGAGACCGGCGGGCTTGTTCAGCACCAGCACGTCGGCGTCCTCGTACAGCGTCATCGCCTTCAGCGCCGCCAGCGTCTTCTGCTCGGCTTCGGACAGATGCCCGGGCGCCTTCGGCGTGTCGAGCTTGAGCGGCGGAATCCGCACGCTCTGGCCCTCCTCCAGCCGGTCCTTCGAATCGGCGCGCTTGCCGTTCACCCGCAGCTCGCCTTTGCGGACGATGCGCTGGATATGGGAGAACGACAGACCCGGAAACCGCCCCTCGAGGAAGCGGTCGACCCGCATGCCGTTCTCGTCGGCGGTGACGACCACGGTCTCGACCTTGGTCGGCAGCGGCGCCGCCTCGGGAACGATCTTCTCGGGCTCGACTGCGGCCTCGGGACGCTGCGCACGCGGCGGCCGCGTGGCGGATGACGCGCCGAACCGGGCCGGCGGACGGCCGGGACGCGCGCCTTGCGGGCGATCGGACGCGGGACGTTCAGCGGCCGGCCGCTCGGCGGCGGGACGCTTGGCGGCGGGACGCTCGGCGCGCTCGCCACGCGGCTCGCGCTGCGGCCGCGCCGAGATCGGACGGCCGTCCTCGCCGCGATTGCCGCGCACCGGCCCGCCGGCAGCCGGCCCCCGCTTCGCGGCCGGCCGGCCGGCTTTGGGGCGATCGCCGCCGGGGCCGCGCTTGGCGAGGGGTTTCTTGGTACGACGGCTCATAGGATGAAAGCTCCGGGGTTGAGGCTGTGCCTAGCGCAAAAGCGCCATCGGGTCACGGCCGGAATGCGGTGCGCTCGGCGCGTGGCCTGCCCGGTAGCCCGGATGAGCGCAGCGACATCCGGGACCGCCGCGCGGCGCGGAGCCGCGGCTCGGAGCGCGCAGCCCGGCGCGGCTTACGCCGGCTGGACTGCGGACCGGAACAACCGCCTCAACGGCAGCCCCGGCCGAACGTCCGCGTTCTCGCGGCGCAACCGCGCCCGAGCTTTGCGGACGTTCCGCCCCTTGCACGATGAGGGGCGGCGGAGCGCCGAAAGGCGCACCTTGGTCGTGGTTGCCGCAGCGTGATCACCGGATCGCCGGCAATCAGAGGCCGCGGAAACGCCTTCCGGCGCTCCACCGTGGCGACTTGTCGCTTCAGGGCCGTGCTTCCGGGCGCAGGTCCGGGTAATGAAACCCTGTTTATCCGGCGGGATTTCTCCCGCCTTCGCCTGTGCCGCGTCCAGCCAACTAACAAGTGGCAGAGCCTCGTAATGGGCCCGGACGGCGACCCGAAGCGTCCCGAGTGCGGAGAACACGTCTGCCCCCGCCCGCAGGCGCCACACCCCGCCCCACTCCAAGACGCCTCTAGAAGCGCCCCTCGTGGACGGGACGAGAGTGGGTATATGATCCTATGGGAATTTTGTCAAGAGCGAGCATTCTGAACAATTGGTTCTCGATCTATTTTCTGGAGGCGGAGGCACGATGTTAGTTTTCTGGAGATATGTGGAAACTGGTGAACTCGACAGACATAAAATTGGGTGCTCGTGCGAAGTTCTAAATGTGGAGAACAACCTCAGGAGCTTACTACACCAACAACTACACGAATAGGCCATAACAATGAAAATTCGACAATCTTTCAAATTGTTGCAATCGCTCATGATTTTCCTCGGGCCATTGGATTGAGGCCGGCCGACGCTCTCACTCCCGAACCGAGTGAAACTTTAGGAACTGTAGAGGAGTTGAAATAACACTGGGTAGGTGTGATGCTTTTCGCCAGGTTGCAGCATCTCTCGCACGCCCAGGATTCGTAGACGAAGCCGATGGCGAAGCACTAGACAGCACTTAGGGACGGCTTTGCTATAAGCAAGCCAACAGGGGGCGGGCGTTTCCCGCACGGTTCTAAGATGAGCAAACTTAAGAAGACACCGAAGCCGGTGAACGATCTTCTGTTGCCAAAAACGCGCGATTCTGAGTGCTCAAAGGCTACAGGCATCGAGTGCTTTGAACCGAAGAATGATATTGAAGCTAGAAAGAGCTCCGATCTCGTTGAGGTTGCATCGCGCCTTGCCGAATTTAGAAGCAACTATGGCATCTTAATAGGAGGGTTCTTGTATCTTCGAACGATTGAAGTTGCTGGAAAGTCGCCCACAATTCTGAGAGCAGGATGGATCGTGGCGCTTGCGAGTTTGGTTGTTACATTCTGGAGAGCGAAGAATTGATGATTTGCCAGCATAGTGAAGAGCGCATAGGGGCGGACTAGCAAGCGTAGGGTGGGCAAGAGGCGCGGAGCGCCGTGCCCACGCGCGTTTGCAAACCGCGTTTCGCGTGGGCTTCGCTTCGCTCAGCGCCACCCTACGGCCCTACCAATTAGGCTCGCCCCTTTGCCCGAGGAGTTTGGCGGAGGTGTTCTAGAATTTGCAGGACGCGAAAGGCGGGATTAGTCGCGTCAGCAGTCGACGCCCTTGCCATTCTCTTGAGCTCCTCAATCGCTTCAAAATAACTCTGATTGATGAACAACTCAAATCCGGTGGCCTCAAGCTCTTTGATCAATCCCCTTCGGACCACCGGAGACCAGAACATGTAACGAATCTTGTAATCGGGAAGATGGAGGTGACGCTCAGCATATTCTCTCTGCCGCACATGCTTTCGTTTTAGCTTATCGATCGTGCTCTGTTTACCTTTGCCAATCAACAATCCGTCGAGATGCGTCGTCACCTCACAGAAATATGCCTTCTGCCGTACAAAATCGAAGCCGATAACGTCTAGTTCTCCAAGCCCTGAGAGACCTCCGCCCGGAGGCCGCGCATTGTAGTCGACAAAACCGCACTTGAGCACCATTTTCAAATAAGCACCTACGAGGTACTCCCCCATCTCCGTCGCCATACCACACTTACCTTCCGTTGATTTTGTCGTAGCGGATTGGCGTAGCCCGTAGGGCGGATTCGCGGAGCGTAATCCGCCACCCTGCCCACCGCAATTCGCCGAAACTTCGCAATGCCGGGTTACCCCTCCGGCTAACCCGCCTACTATCTGCGCAATTGGTCGCTCGGAGTTTCAGAATGGGTCTTTGGTTCTTTCTCAGCGAATGGCTCGCAGATATTCCGACGCATGGCGTGTTGTTCAAGCGTATCATGATCAACGTCGCCTGGGCGATCGGGCTGCTCGTCGTTCTGATGATCGTTGAGGCGCCTGCGCAGATCGCGGCTGTCGTGTTCTTCGGGGTATTAGTTGTGAACGGCGCGATGGCGTTCGTGTATCTCCAGCAGAAAGTCCGCCGTCGTTAGCCCGCAGGGAGGACTAGCGGCGCGTAATCCGCCGACTCGTCCACCGCAATTCGGCCGAAACCTCGCAATGGCGGGTTACGCCTTCGGCTAACCCGCCCTACGATCTCCACGCCGACCGAATCGACCTGAACTGCGAATTTCAGCAGGCGTAGGGTGGGCAAAGGCGCGTCAGTGCCGTGCCCACGTGTAGGTCGCTCCGCGATGCTGAGCCGCTGCGCCGCGTGGGCTTCGCTTTCCGCCGTCGCTCTTCGAGCTATGGCGGACAAGCCGCTCAGCGCCACCCTACGGGCCGCGCTCGCTCGTCGCGTCAGGCGGATGACGCCTTCGGCTGATCCGCCTGCGGATTCATTCGGCGTGATCAAACCTGCCCGCTTCCGCCCGGGAGGTCCTGGCGGTTCCTGAGCGCCGGCAACCCTTGAAAGATGCTATCATTTTTCCTAGTTTGATAGCATCGGTTTTATCCCGCGGAGGACGCCAGCATGGTCGCAGTCACCATTCGCAACCTCTCCGACGAGGCGCATCGCGCCCTGAAGGTCCGCGCGGCGCAGCATAATCGCAGCGCGGAAGCGGAGATGCGCGCCATTCTGGAGGCCGCTGTCCGTCCTGAGGGCCGCGTGCGGCTCGGCACCGCCTTGCAGGAGATCGGGCGGAAACACGACATCACCAATGCCGATATCGAAGCGCTCGAACAGGTCCGCGACACGCGTCCGGCCGAGCCGATGAAGTTTGAATGACCTGACGCTTTCGAATTGGTGCCTCGAATGATCCTGCTGGACACCAACGTCGTCTCCGAAGCGATGACGCGCGATCCGGATCCGCGGGTGCGCGAATGGCTCAATGCTCAGTCTGCCGAGACGTTGTTCCTGTCCAGCATCACCGTCGCCGAACTTCTGTTCGGCGTTGGCGCCTTGCCGGCCGGAAAGCGTAAGAACGCCTTGGGCGCTGCGCTCGACGATGTGTTGGACGTGTTTGCCACCCGCATCCTGCCGTTCGATACTCCGGCTGCGCAGCGCTATGCCGATCTCGCCGTCAAGGCGCGCGCGGCCGGAAAGGGCTTCCCCACGCCCGACGGCTACATCACCGCGATCGCCGCCGCACACGGGTTCGCCGTGGCGTCGCGAGACGCGAGCGCGTTCGACGCCGCCGGCCTGACCGTGATCGATCCCTGGACCACAAATGACTGAGACGCATCAAGCGTAAGCAAGCGTAGGGTGGGCAAAGGCGCTCAAGCGCCGTGACCACGCGCTGTTGCACACCGCGTTTCGCGTGGGCTTTGCTTCCGCCGCCGCTCTTCGAGCTATGGCGGACGAGGCGCTCGGCGCCACACTACGGGCCTTGGCGGATTCACGCCCGCGCCATCGCCCCCCGCCCCGCCATCGCCCGCTGCCGCGCGTGCAGCGCGATGGCGGCGTGGATGGCGATGGCGATCGCAACCGCCACCGCGTGTTGCAATGCCGTGCCGGGGATTTCGATCACCGCGAACAGGCCGAACGGGATGAACACCAGCGCGGCGCTGGCGAGGCCGGGGTTGGTGCCGCGCAGATGCGCCGCCATGCCGACATGGGTGAGGCCGTTGACCAGGATCAGCCAGGCCGCGGCGAGGCCCCAGCCGGGGGCGACGAAATACGCGGCGTAGAGCGCGGCGAGATTGATGCCCCACACCCCGGGCAGATTAATCAGCAGCACGTCGCCGGGCGTCAGCGCCTCGACGCCGCCGAACACTTTGCTGTTGACGTAAGTGCGAAAGCGGTCGCCGAGATGCTCCTCGACCTGGTGCAGCATGTAGATCGGCGAGGCCAGATAGACCAGCAGCAGCGCGCGATCGCCGCCGGGCACGCCGAGCGGCAGCAGCAGCAACAGCGCCACGCCCATGCACAGCGCCGCCGCGACCCAATGGGCTTCGAAATAGGATCTGATCACGGCCACCCCCGGTATAACCACGAGAATGGCGCATGCTACCTTTGATTATTTAACAATTGACGTAGCTCGAACGGCGAGGCGGCTGCGCTATGTCGCTATGCCATTCCTCGGGGATGATTGCCGCAGGCGCAATTCCGGACGCGGGGGCGAGCCCCGAATCTCGCGATTCCGGGTTTACATGGCGCGCGCTGACCGGCACGCGCCCCGGAATGACGGCGCTGGTGGCGGCGCGAAGCTCACGCGACGGCGTGACGACGCTGCTACTCCCCGATCACCTTGACCAGCACGCGCTTCTTCCGGCCGCCGTCGAACTCGCCGTAGAAGATCTGCTCCCACGGGCCGAAATCGAGTTTGCCGTCGGTGATGGCGACGACGACTTCGCGGCCCATGATCTGGCGCTTCATGTGGGCGTCGGCATTGTCCTCGCCGGTGCGGTTGTGACGATAGGACGCCACCGGCGCGTGTGGCGCCAGCTTTTCCAGCCAGAGTTCGTAGTCGGCGTGCAGGCCGCTCTCGTCGTCGTTGATGAACACCGAGGCGGTGATGTGCATGGCGTTGACCAGCACCAGCCCCTCGCGCACGCCGCTGTCTCGCAACGCGGCCTCGACCTCGCGGGTGATGTTGACGAAGGCGCGGCGGCCCGGCGTCTCGAACCACAGTTCCTTGCGGTATGATTTCATGGGTGAACCTCTCGGATGAGCGACTGGTCTACCGCGAAACAGCGCGGCGCGACATCCGCTGCAAGCCGTCGCGGCGGGCGGGGCTGGACGTTCTCAGCCGAAGGTCGCGGCTTTGCGGCGCGCCCGCGACGATGTAGACTATCGCCGTCCGCTTCGCGCCGACCTGCGGCGCGCCGGGCGATGGCGAGGTTGGATCGAGCGATGCGCGGCCTTGTAGTCTTTGCCCTTCTGTTCGCGCTCGGCGCGGTGATCGATGCGGCGTTCTTCAAAGGCCGCCATCTCGACGACGCGCAGAAGGCGCTGTTCGGCCTCACCTCGTTGAAACATCAGATCGGCCGCTAGGCTCGCGGCGCATCCGCGCCGCTGCTGCGGCGATGCTCCGTCCGCACGACTACTTGCACTCCGCCGTGGTACGCAGCAACGCCAGATCGCTGGAGACGGTGCTGGACGGTTTTCGCGTGGCGGCCTCATTGGCGGCTGCGCAGGCGCCGGCGGCGTCGCCGGTCTGCAGCCGGGCAAAGCCGAGATTGGACCACGCGTCGGCGAGATCCGGCGCCTCGGTGACCGCCTGCTCCAGCACCGCGCGCGCGTCCTGCGGGCGCTTGCCGATCAGCAGCGCGCGGCCGTGATCGGACGCCAGCGGCTTCAGCGGATGCGGCTGCATCCTGGCGCGCTTGAACAATTCGTCTGCATAGTCGATGTCGTTGAATCGCATCATCGCGACGATGGCGAAGCCATGATAGACTGCGCTCTCTTGCGGAGCCAGCAGATAGGCCTGGTTGAAGCGCAATGCCGCTTCCGAGGCGTTGCCCTTGCTGATCGCGCGCCAGCCGCGCAGGCTGGCCTCGTCGAACGCCTTCTGCCGCGAGCCGGTCGCCGCGACCATATCGTTCACGAATTTCTCGTCGGCGGCGCGCTGCTCAGGCGTCTTGGCGGCGAAGCCGAAGAACGGCTGCTGATTGGCGGGGCCGCTGTAACTCTTGCGCGTGACCTGCACGCCGGGCGCGACCTCGACGCTGTCGGCGCGCGCCGGCGACGCGGCCAGCAGCAATGTCAGCGCGACGAGCGCGAGCCGCTTGCGGGCGCGCGCGGTGCGTGGGTGAATCGGTGTCGTCGAACAACGTCGCATCGTCAATGTCCCAGCCGTTTCGCTGCCTGCGAGCATAGCACAACGCGGCTTCCGCCGCGGCGATCCCGCCGCGCGGAATAGCAGCAGCCACCGGGCCGCCTTGCGCCGTGATCGGGAAACCGCGATGATCCGGGCCAAGCAACAACGGGGGAAACCAGACAGATGCAGTTCGATGACGTGATCCGCGGCCGCCGAAGTATTCGCGGATACAAGCCCGATCCGGTGCCGCGCGCGCTGATCGAGGAGATTCTGACGCTGGCGATGCGCGCGCCGTCGTCGATGAACACCCAGCCGTGGAATTTCACCGTCATCACCGGCGAGCCGCTGAACCGGATCCGCGCCGGCAACACCGAGCGCAATCTGGCCGGCGTGCCGCACAGCCGCGAATTCCGCATTGGGCAGCCGTTCGCGGGCACCCATCGCGACCGCCAGGTCGGCGTCGCCAAGCAATTGTTCGCCGCGATGGGTATCGCGCGCGACGACAAGGAGATGCGCAACGACTGGGTGCTGCGCGGCTTCCGCCAGTTCGACGCGCCGGTCTGCATCATCATCACCTACGACCGCGTGCTCGACGGCAGCGACGACACCCCGTTCGATTGCGGCGCGGTTACCACGGCTTTGGTCAATGCCGCGTGGTCGCGCGGGCTCGGCTGCGTCATCAACAGCCAGGGCATCATGCAGTCGCCGGTGGTGCGCGAACACGCCGGCATCGCCGACGATCAGATCATCATGAAAGCGATCGCGCTCGGCTGGCCGGACGACGATTTCCCGGCGAATGCGGTGGTGTCGGAACGCAAGTCGGTCGACGAGGCCGCGGTGTTCGTCGGGTTCGACGAAGAGCCGGCCGCGAAACGGCAGGCGGGCTAGTCTGTCCGCTGCGCGCGTAGCAGCCGCGCATATCGGTCGAGCGTTCAACCGCCGCATCGGCAACGAGTCGTCCCCGCACAGGCGGGGACGACTGCTGATAGGCCCTGCTCCCTCGCGGTCATTCCGGGGCGGCGAGCGCGCACCGCAGGTGCGGGGTCGCCGAACCTGGAATCTCGGGATTCCGGGTTCGCGCTTCGCGCGCCCCGGAATGACGGTGTATGGAATGGCAGTCCGTGGGGTGGGCAAGAGGCGCATAGCGCCGTGCCCACGCGCGACGAAGACGATGCACCGTGCGGAGGTTCGCGTGGGCTTCGCTTCGCTCAGCGCCACCCTACGAGATTACGACTTCGCCGCGCGCAGCTTCGCCCAATAGTCCAGCCGCTTCCTGATCTCGCGTTCGAAGCCGCGGTCGGGCGGGTCGTAAAACGTCTGATGTCCGAGCGCGTCCGGGAAGTACTCCTGGCCGGAGAAGCCCTCCGGCGTGTCGTGGTCGTATTGATAGCCGCCGCCATAGCCTTCGGATTTCATCAGCCCGGTCGGCGCATTCAGGATGTGCTTGGGCGGAAGCAAGCTGCCGCCCTGCTTCGCCGCGCGCATCGCGGCCTTGTAGGCGGTGTAGGCGGCGTTGGATTTCGGCGCGGTGGCGAGATAGATCACCGCCTGGGCGATCGCCAGTTCGCCCTCCGGCGAGCCGAGGAAGTCGTAGGCGTCCTTCGCGGCGTTGCAGATCACCAGCGCCTGCGGATCGGCGAGACCGATGTCCTCGACCGCCATCCGCACCACGCGCCGCGCCAGAAACAACGGATCCTCGCCGGCGTCGAACATCCGGCATAGATAGTACAGCGCCGCGTCCGGATCGGAGCCGCGCACGGATTTATGCAGCGCCGAGATCAGATTGTAGTGGCCGTCGGCGCCCTTGTCGTAGATCGGCGCGCGGCGCTGCAGGATCTCCTGGAGCTGCGCGGCGTTGAACACCTCGCCCTCGCGCGCCGAGCGCCAGACTTCTTCGGCCAGTGTCAGCGAGGCGCGGCCGTCGCCGTCGGCCATCCGCACCAGCACCGCCCGCGCCTCGGCGTCGAGCGGCAGCGTCCGACCTTCGGCCGCTTCCGCATGGACGAACAGTTGCTCGATGGCGTCGGCATCGAGCGACTGGAACACCAGCACGCGCGCGCGTGAGAGAAGCGCCGCGTTGAGTTCGAACGACGGATTTTCGGTGGTGGCGCCGACCAGCACCACGGTGCCGTCTTCCATCACCGGCAGAAACGAGTCCTGCTGCGCCTTGTTGAAGCGGTGCACCTCGTCGACGAACAATAGCGTGCCGCGGCCCATCTCGCGGCGCGCGCGCGCGGCGTCGAACACTTTCTTCAGATCGGCGACGCCGGAGAACACCGCGGAGATCTGCTCGAAATGCAGCTCGGTGGCGTCGGCCAAAAGCCGCGCGACGGTGGTCTTGCCGGTGCCGGGCGGGCCCCAGAACACCAGCGAGCCGAGCGTCCGCGTCGCCAGCATCCGCGTCAGCGCGCCGTCGGGGCCGAGGATGTGGTCCTGGCCGACGACGTCACCGAGCGCGCGCGGCCGCAGCCGGTCCGGCAACGGCCGCGGCGCCTCGCGCTCGAGCCCCGCGGCGGCGAACAGGTTGGACGATGGCGTCGGGCGCTTGGGACTCATGCGCCAGCCTGTTCGTTGGAGAAGGGGCGCGTTCTCCCAGCCGCTGCCTGCTCCCTCGCCCCACTCTTCGCGGGGAGAGGGGTGGGGTGAGGGGCAGCCACTTGTCGCAGCGGCACGACTTCGACCTCACGCAGAGGCTCGGCCGTGTCGAAACGCCCCCTCACCCGGTCATCGAACTGCGTTCGCTGACCGACCTCTCCCCGCGCGCCGGGAGAGGTGAAGAGGCGCGCGTGACGCATACTCATCCGCCGAGCGTGACGTTGATCTGCTGGCCGCCGCGGACGACGGTGATGCGCCACAGGCGGAACGACTCGTTGGTGATGCGCTCGAGGTCGCTGGTCTTGGCGATGCGCTTGTTGTTGACCGCGACGATGATGTCGCCCTTCTGGAAGCCGACGCTCGCCGCGGTGGCGCCGTCGGCGAGTTCGGTGACGACCACGCCTTCGACGCTGGGGTCGAGCCGCAATTCGTCGGCGATCGCCGGCGAGATGTTGGCGATCCTGGCGCCCTGGAACGGCGAACGCGCGGTCAGCACGATCTCGTCGCGGCCGGTGTCGGGCGCGGTCTCAAGCGTGATCGTCAGCTTCACCGGCTTGCCGCCGCGCTGCACGTCGATCTGCGCGGTGCCGCCGAGCGGGCGCGTCGCGAAGCGATAGTCGAACGCGTTGGGATCGTCGATCGCAAAGCCGTCGACCGCGACGATCAGGTCGGACAGTTTCAGCCCGGCCTTCTCCGACGGACTACCCTTGCTGACGCTCGCGACCAGCGCGCCGCTCGGCCGCTTCAGGCCGAGCGTCTCGGCGATCTCCGGCGTCACCGCCTGCAACCGCGCGCCGAGCCACGGCCGCTTCACCGCCTTGCCGCCGCTCTTGGCCGAGGCCACCACCACGCGCACCATATTGGCCGGGATCGCGAAGCCGATGCCCTGCGAGCCGCCCGAGCGCGAGAAAATGGCGGTGTTGATGCCGACCAGCTTGCCGGTCATGTCGACCAGCGCGCCGCCGGAATTGCCGGGATTGATCGCCGCGTCGGTCTGGATGAAGAACTGATAGTCGGTGATGCCGACCTGGGTGCGCGCCAGCGCCGAGACGATGCCGTGGGTCACGGTCTGGCCGACGCCGAACGGATTGCCGATTGCCAGCACCAGGTCGCCGACCAGCAGTTCGTCGGAATTGGCGAAATCGAGCGTGGCGAACTTCTCCTTGGTGTCCTTGAGGCGCAGCACCGCGAGGTCGGTGCGGCTGTCCTTCAGCACGATCTCGGCCTCGAATTCACGCTTGTCGGCAAGCGCCACCTTGACCTGATCGGCGCCCTCGATGACGTGGTTGTTGGTGACGACCAGGCCCGAGGCATCGACCATCACGCCCGAGCCGAGCGAGCGCTGGATCTGCTCCGGCTGCGGGCCGCCGCCGAAGAAGCGGCGGAAGATCGGATCTTCCAAGAGCGGATTGCGGTTCTGCACCACCTTGGCGGCGTAGACGTTCACCACCGCCGGCTGCGCGTGCTGCACGATCGGCGCGTAGCTGAGCTTGATCTCGGCCTGCGAGGCCGGCAGCCGCCGCTCCTGCGCCAGCGCGGGCAGCGCAGTCGCGAGCGAAAGCACGATTGCCGTGAAAATGCGGACAGCAGACATGAGGCAATGTTCCAGGGTTGACGGGGCAGCGTGAGTCCACGAGCCGCGCGAATCGAAGCGGTCAAAAACGGCGGATTGTAGCCTTCCGGCGCACCGCCGGCAGGTCAATCATGCGTGTGCCCAGCATAGCCCGGCGGCCGGGACGCTTGCAATTGACCGCCGGAATGGCACCTAGACGCAAGGAAACACCGAGAGCACAGGAGCACCATTCGATGAAGGCCGTGGGCTACAGCAAATCCCTTCCGATCGACGATGCCGACGCGCTGATCGATGTCGACGTGGCGAAGCCGGAGCCCGGCCCGCGCGATCTGCGCGTCGCCGTGAAGGCGATCTCGGTCAACCCGGTCGACTTCAAGGTCCGCAACCGCGCCGCGCCGCCGGCGGGCGAGATCAAGATCCTCGGCTACGACGCCGCCGGCGTGGTCGAGTCCGTGGGCAGCGACGTGACGCTGTTCCGGCCCGGCGACGAGGTGTTCTACGCCGGCTCGATCGGGCGTTCCGGCACCAACGCCGAATTGCATCTGGTCGACGAACGCATCGTCGGCCGCAAGCCGAAAACGCTGTCCTTCGCGCAGGCCGCGGCGCTGCCGCTGACCTCGATCACCGCGTGGGAACTGCTGTTCGACCGGCTCGGCGTGCGGCCCGGCAAGGCGCACGACCCGCGCACGCTGCTGATCATCGGCGGCGCCGGCGGCGTCGGCTCGGTCCTGATCCAGCTCGCGCGCCGCCTCACCGCGCTGACCGTGGTCGCGACCGCGTCGCGGCCGCAGACGCAGTCCTGGTGCCGCGATCTCGGCGCCGATGCGGTGATCGATCACAGCCGGGCGATGAAGCCGCAGATCGAGGCCTTGAAGCTGCCGCCGGTGGCGCTGATCGCCAGCCTCACCGGCACCGAGCAGCACTTCCCGGCGCTGGTCGAGATCCTCGCGCCGCAAGGCAAGGTGGCGCTGATCGACGACCCGGCGACGCTGAACCCGATGCTGCTGAAGCCGAAATCGGCGTCGCTGCACTGGGAGGCGATGTTCGCGCGGTCGAGCTACACCACGCCCGACATGATCGCGCAGCACGATCTTCTGAACGAGGTCGCCGACCTGATCGACGCCGGCGTGCTGCGCACCACGCTGGAGAACAGCTTCGGCGCCATCAACGCGGCGAATCTCAAGCGCGCCCATGCGCTGCTGGAGAGCGGCACATCGGTGGGCAAGATCGTGCTGGAGGGGTGGTAGCAGCGCGCGCCCTCCGCGAGTCATTCCGGGGCGCGCGCAGCGAAGCTGCGGGCGAACCCGGAATCTCGCTCTGAGCACGACTCGGGGGATGCAGAACAGCTCGGGATTCCGGGTTCGCGCCTGCGGCGCGCCCCGGAATGACGAAATTGTCGCTGTCGTGCCCGCGCTGCCGCGGGCAGTGAGCTCGACGACCTACGCGATCGTCTGCAAGAGCCCGCCCTCGGCGCGCAGCGCGGCGCCGTTGGTGGCGGAGGCTTCCTTGGAACTGACATAGACCACCATGTTGGCGATCTCCTCGACGGTGGCGAAGCGCTGGATCAGCGAGCCGGGGCGATGCTGCTTGATGAAGTTCGCCGCCGCTTCGCTCTCCGACTGGCCGTTCTGCTTGGCCAGATCGGCGACGAAGGTCTGCACGCCCTCGCTCATCGTCGGGCCCGGCATCACCGCGTTGACCGTCACCGCGGTGCCGCGGGTCATTTCGGCGAGGCCGCGCGACACCGAGAGCTGCGCGGTCTTGGTCATGCCGTAATGAATCATCTCCTTCGGGATCATCAGCGCGGATTCCGAGGCGATGAAGACGATGCGGCCCCAATTGCGCTCCAGCATCGCCGGCATGTAGGCGCGCGATAGCCGCACCCCGCTCATCACATTGACGTCGAAGAAGCGCTGCCAGTCGGCGTCGGGAATGTCGAAGAAACCCTTCGGCTCGAAGATGCCGGCATTGTTGATCAGGATGTCGACGCGGGGAATCTCCATCACCAGCGCGGCGCAGCCCTCCGCGGTGGAGACATCGGCGGCGACGCCGCACAGCTTGGCGCCCGGCACTGCCTTATCCAGCGCGCCGAGCGCGGCATCGACCTTGGCCTGACTGCGGCCGTTGACCACGACCTCGGCGCCGGCCGCGGCGAGCCCCTTGGCGATGGCATGGCCGATGCCGGCGGTCGAGCCGGTGACGAGCGCGGTCTTGCCACTCAGATCGATCTTCATGAGCTATCTCCCGTCTTGCATGTGGGGAGATATCGGGTGCGTCGCCCTGCCCTGCAATCGTGGGACACGCGATGCTGATGCGAAATGAAAAAGGCGGCGCTTGCGGCGCCGCCTTCTGAAAACTCGGGTGTCGTGGAAGCTGGCTTACGCCGCTTCGGCGCTGTCCTGGGTCGGGCCGGAGTCCTTGCCCTTGGCGTCTTCGTCGCGGTCGACGAATTCGATCACCGCCATCGGGGCGTTGTCGCCGTAGCGGAAGCCGGCCTTGATGATGCGGGTGTAGCCGCCCTGACGGTCGGCGTAGCGCGGCGCCAGCACGCTGAACAGCTTCTTGACCTGGTCGAGGTCGCGCATCTCGCTGATCGCCTGGCGGCGCTTGTCGAGGCCGCCCTTCTTGCCGAGCGTGATCAGCTTCTCGACGATCGGCCGCAGTTCCTTCGCCTTCGGCAGCGTGGTGACGATCTGCTCGTGCTTGATCAGCGCGGCGCACATGTTGGCGAACATCGCCTTGCGATGCTCGGCGGTGCGGTTGAGCTTCCGATGAACCTTGCCGTGACGCATTGTGGTAGTCCTCTAATTCAATGTCCCGACGGTTCGTCGGAGTTGCAGGTGGGCTGCCTGCGTTCGCCCGGTGGTGCCTCATCCTTCGAGACGCGGCTACGCCGCTCCTCAGGATGAGGAGAGAGGCCTCATGGTGAGGAGCGCTGAAAGCGCGTCTCGAACCATGAGGCCGATTTGCTTAGTAATGATCCTCGAAGCGCTTGGCGAGTTCGTCGATGTTCTCGGGCGGCCAGCCCGGCACTTCCATGCCGAGATGCAGGCCCATCTGCGCCAGCACTTCCTTGATCTCGTTCAGCGACTTGCGGCCGAAGTTCGGGGTGCGCAGCATTTCGGCTTCCGACTTCTGCACCAGATCGCCGATATAGACGATGTTGTCGTTCTTCAGGCAGTTCGCCGAACGCACCGACAGCTCCAACTCGTCCACCTTCTTGAGGAAGGCCGGGTTGAAGGCGAGATCCGGAATGATCTCCTGGGTGACTTCCTTGCGCGGCTCTTCGAAGTTGACGAAGACGTTGAGCTGGTCCTGCAGGATGCGGGCGGCGAAGGCGACCGCGTCGTCCGGGGTCAGCGCGCCGTTGGTCTCGACCGTCATGGTCAGCTTGTCGTAGTCGAGGATCTGGCCCTCGCGGGTGTTCTCGACCTTGTACGACACCTTGCGCACCGGCGAGTACAGGCTGTCGACCGGGATCAGGCCGATCGGCGCGTCTTCCGGACGGTTGCGCTCGGCGGCGACGTAGCCCTTGCCGGTGTTGACGGTGAACTCCATGCGGATCTCGGCGCCCTCGTCGAGGGTGCAGATCTGCAGGTCGGGGTTCAGCACGACGATGTCGCCGACGGTCTGGATGTCACCGGCGGTGACGACGCCCGGGCCCTGCTTCTTGACGACCATCCGCTTCGGGCCTTCGCCCTGCATCTTGAGCGAGATGTCCTTGATGTTCAGCACGATGTCGGTGACGTCCTCGCGCACGCCGGCGATCGAGGAGAACTCGTGCAGCACGCCGTCGATATGCACCGCCTGCACGGCCGCGCCCTGCAGCGACGACAGCAGCACGCGCCGCAGCGCGTTGCCCAGCGTCTGGCCGAAGCCGCGCTCGAGCGGCTCGGCGACCAGCGTGGCGAAACGGCTGGCGTCGCTGCCGGCGGTCACCTGGAGCTTGTTCGGTCGAATGAGTTCTTGCCAATTCTTCTGGATCGTCACTGTGTCACCTTCCTGGCCAGTCCGCCGCCGATAATAAGGGCGCGGTCACTCGCGATGGAAACTGCGGATCAATCCGCGTCGAAATATCGAGCATCGCGGGCGGCAAGCCGCCACCCGCGATGGAAAAATCAGACCCGGCGGCGCTTGCGCGGCCGGCAGCCATTGTGCGGAATGGTGGTGACGTCGCGGATCGAGGTCACCGTGAAGCCGGCAGCCTGCAGCGCGCGCAGCGCCGACTCACGACCCGAACCCGGACCGGCCACCTCGACCTCGAGGGTGCGCATGCCGTGCTCCTGCGCCTTCTTGGCGACGTCCTCGGCCGCGACCTGCGCGGCGTAAGGGGTCGACTTGCGCGAGCCCTTGAAGCCCATCGTGCCGGCGGACGACCAGGCGATCGCATTGCCCTGCGCGTCGGTGATGGTAATGGTCGTGTTGTTGAACGACGAGTTCACATGCGCAACGCCCGAGGCGATGTTCTTGCGCTCGCGGCGGCGAATGCGGCCGGCTTCCTTAGCCATGGTCTACCTTTCTGAGTGATCTCAACGCCGCCGTAACACCAGCGGCTCCACCAAAATGCGAATGGCGAAAAGTGCGCCGCGAGTAGAGCCCTACTCGCCACGCACCGTTCGCTGTTCGCAAAATTACTTCTTCTTGCCGGCGATCGCCTTGGCCGGACCCTTGCGGGTGCGCGCGTTGGTATGGGTGCGCTGACCACGCACCGGCAGACCGCGGCGATGACGCAGGCCGCGATAGCAGCCGAGGTCCATCAGGCGCTTGATGTTCATGCCGGTCTCGCGGCGAAGGTCGCCCTCGACCAGATAGTCGCGGTCGATGACTTCGCGGATCTGAAGAACCTCGGCGTCGCTGAGCTGATTGACGCGACGCTCGACCGGGATCTTCACCTTCTCGATGATATCCGCGGCGTTCTTCTGGCCGATGCCATGGATGTACTGGAGCGCGATCAGCACGCGCTTGTTGGTCGGGATATTCACGCCGGCTATACGGGCCACAGACTTCTCTCCTGTCACCGACCGCAACCGGCCGGCTGATTCTTGCTATCTCGGTCTGGCGTTCACAAACGCGAACACGACGCCATCCCCTCGGTCGTTCTGGGGCCCGGCATCGTCTGAAACCTATCCGACGGGATATCGGGCCTTATTAAAGGATTCCGTTTCTGTTCGTCAACCGAATCCAGGTTCAAGCTCGCTTTTTGTTGACTTTCCTGGCCTTTTGAGCGGAGGACGTCCCTGCCCTCTTGGCCGCCTTCTTCGTCACCTTGGCGCCGCGCTTCGGCGCCTTGGCGGTCGATTTGGCCTTCGACTTGTCGGCTTTCTTGGTCGCCTTGGCGGGCGCCTTGCCCGCAACCTTGGCGGCCTTTTTGCCAGCCTTTTTAGTGGCTTTCGCCGGCTTCTTCAGACCCGACGACGCCTTCTTGGCGGATGCCGCCTTGCTCGAAGACTTGCCGCTAACTGCCTTCTTGGCCGAAGCTTTCTTGGCCGAAACCTTGCCCGGAGCTTTCGACTTGCCGGCGGCCTTGGAGGTATTGGCCTTGGCGGCCTTGGCCTTCGAGGTCTTGGCCGGCTTCTTCGCGCTCTTCTTGACCGCCCGCTTTGCAGCCGCGGTCTTGGCGGCCTTCTTGGCGTTGGCCTCGCCGATCGCCTCGAGGATTCGGCCGATCTCGCGGGTGACCTCGTCGATGGTCATCATACCGTCGACGGTCAGCAGCTTGCGCTTTTCCGAATAATACTCGACCAGCGGCTCGGTCTGGGCGCGGTAGGCGGCCAGACGCTTCGCCAGCGCTTCGGCGTTGTCGTCGGCGCGCGGCTCCTCGCCCCGGGCGCGCATCTCGGCGACGCGGGTCTCGACCCGGGCCAGCAGCGCGCTCTCGTTGACGCGCAGTTCGACCACGGCGTCGAGGCCGAGCTTCTTGTCCTTGAGCAGCGCATCGAGCGCCTCGGCCTGCGGCACGGTGCGCGGGAAGCCGTCGAGGATGAAGCCGTTGGCGGCGTCGGGCTGCTCGATGCGGTCGGAGATGATGCCGATCACCACCTCGTCCGGCACCAGGCCGCCGCTCGCCATGATGTCCTTGGCCTTCAGCCCGACCGGCGTGCCGGCCGCGACGGCGGCGCGCAGCATGTCTCCGGTGGAGAGCTGGACGATGCCGTACTGCTGAACCAGGCGAGCCGCTTGCGTTCCCTTGCCCGCCCCCGGCGGCCCGAGAAGGATCAGTCTCATTTCTTGCGGCCCCTCAACTTCGACTTCCGGATCAGGCCTTCATACTGGTGCGCCAGCAGATAACCCTGCACCTGGGCGACCGTATCCATCGTGACGCTGACCACGATCAGAAGCGAAGTTCCGCCGAAATAGAACGGCACCGCCGCATAGGAAATCAGCACTTCGGGAATCAGACAGACGATCGCCAGGTAGATCGCGCCGACCACGGTGATGCGCGTCAGGACGAAGTCGATGTACTCCGCGGTGCGCTCGCCGGGGCGGATGCCCGGGATGAAGCCGCCGTGCTTCTTCAGATTGTCCGCGGTCTCGGTCGGGTTGAACACGATCGCGGTGTAGAAGAACGCGAAGAACACGATCATCGCGATGTAGAACACCAGGAACAGCGGCCGGCCGTGGCCGAACTGGGTGACGACCCACTGGAACCATTCCGGGCCGGTGCCCGAATTGAAGCTCGCGATGGTGGTCGGCAGCAGCAGCAGCGACGACGCGAAGATCGGCGGGATCACGCCCGAGGTGTTGAGCTTCAGCGGCAGATGCGAGGACTGGCCCTCGAACATCTTGTTGCCGACCTGGCGCTTCGGATACTGGATCAGCAGCCGGCGCTGGGCCCGCTCCATGAACACGATGAAGGCGATGACGACGACGGCCATCACCAGCACGACCAGGATCAAGGCGGTCGACAGCGCGCCCTGACGGCCGAGTTCCAGCATGCTGGCGAGCGCCGAAGGCAGCTCGGCGACGATGCCGGCGAGAATGATCAGCGAGATGCCGTTGCCGATGCCGCGCGAGGTGATCTGCTCACCAAGCCACATCAGGAACATGGTGCCGCCGGTCAGCGTGATCGCGGTCGACAGCAGGAAGAATGCGCCCGGCTCCGACACCACATTGCCGGCGCCCTGCAGACCGACGGCGATGCCGTAGGACTGGAACGCGGCCAGGATCACCGTGAGATAGCGGGTGTACTGGTTCAGCGTCTTGCGGCCGGACTCGCCTTCCTTCTTCAGCGCCTCGAGCTGCGGCGACACCGTGGTCAAGAGCTGCACGATGATCGATGCCGAGATGTACGGCATGATGTTCAGCGCGAAGATCGCCATGCGGTGGATGCCGCCGCCGGCGAACATGTTGAACATGCCGAGAATGCCGCCGGCCTGCGACTTGAACACCTGTTCCCACACGGTGGGATCGATGCCGGGCAGCGGGATATAGGTGCCCAGCCGATACACCAGCAGCGCGCCGAGCGTGAACCAGATCCGCTTCTTCAGCTCCTCGGCCTTGCCGAGCGCCGAGAAATTGAGGTTTGCCGCTAGTTGTTCCGCTGCAGAGACCATGTCCGGCTTTCTCCCGCGCTACTCGTCCCGTGGTGCCGCCGGATGCGGGCCGCCGAGTGAGCGCCGGGCATCAATTTGGTGCGCGACTGTCGTCAATTCCACTGCCGCCGGCAAGGCCGGCGCCCGCTTTCGCGGGCGATGACGGCAATGTTACGCAGCCTCGCCTTCGTCCTTCTTCGGCGCCAGGATCTTCACCGTGCCGCCGGCCTTCTCGACCGCCTCGATCGCCGATTTGGTGGCGCCGTGGACTTCGATGGTGAGCTTCGACTTGAGCTCGCCGCGGCCGAGCAGCCGCACGCCGTCGCGCGAACGCCGCAGCACGCCGGCCGCGACCAGCGATTCGGCGTTGATCACCGCGCCGGCATCGATCGTCTTGGCGTCGATCGCATCCTGCAGCCGGTCGAGATTGATCTCGGCGAATTCCAGCCGGAAGATGTTGTTGAAGCCACGCTTCGGCAGGCGCCGATGCAGCGGCATCTGGCCGCCTTCGAAGCCCTTGATGCGCACGCCGGAGCGCGCGGTCTGGCCCTTGCCGCCACGGCCGCCGGTCTTGCCTTTGCCGGAGCCGATACCGCGGCCGATGCGCATGCGCTTCTTGCGTGCGCCGGGATTGTCGGAAATCTCGCTGAGCTTCATCGCCCTGCCCTCTTACTTCTCGTCGACGACGCGAACGAGGTGTTGCACCTTGGCGATCATGCCGCGAACTTCAGGCGTATCCTGAAGCTCGGTGACCCGGCCGATCTTGTTGAGCTTGAGGCCGACCAGCGTCGCGCGCTGCGAGTGATGGCGGCGGATTGGGCTGCCGATCTGCTCGACCTTGATCATGTTTGCGGCGTTGGCCATCGTCTTCACTCCGGATCGCGTCTTGTCTCTGTCAGCGTGATCGCGCGATCACGCCGTTATTCGGCAACCACTTCCGCATCGCCGCCGACGCGGCGGGCCTGCAGGGTGGAAACCTTGATGTTGCGGCGCGCTGCGACCGCACGCGGCGAATCGAGGTGCTTCAGCGCGTCGAAGGTGGCGCGAACCATGTTGTACGGGTTCGACGAGCCGATCGACTTCGCCACCACGTCTTGGATGCCGAGCGTCTCGAACACCGCGCGCATCGGGCCGCCGGCGATGATGCCGGTACCGGCCGGAGCGGCGCGCAGATAGACGCGGCCGGCGCCGTGACGGCCGGCGATGTCGTGATGCAGCGTGCGGCCGTCGCGCAGCGCCACCCGGGTCAGGTTGCGCTTCGCCGCTTCGGTCGCCTTGCGGATCGCTTCCGGCACTTCGCGCGCCTTGCCGTGGCCGAAACCGACCCGGCCCTTCTGGTCGCCGATCACGACCAGCGCTGCGAAACCGAAACGCTTACCGCCCTTCACGACCTTCGCCACACGGTTGATGTGGACGAGCTTGTCGACGAACTCGCTGTCGCGCTCCTCGCGATCCCTGCTCCGTTCGCGTCCACCGCGTTCGCGTTCAGCTGCCATGGTGTTTTCCAATCTCTGCGAGGCTGTCGCCCCGATCCTTGTATCCGTTCAAACCGAAACTTAGAAGCTCAGGCCGCTCTCGCGGGCCGCATCCGCCAGCGCCTTGACGCGGCCGTGATACAGATAGCCGCCGCGATCGAACACGACTTCCTTGACGCCCTGCTTCACCGCGCGCTCCGCGAGCAGCTTGCCGACCGCCTTCGCCGCGTCGATGTTCGCGCCGGTGTTGCCGGCCTCGCGCAGCGACTTTTCCAGCGACGACGCCGAGGCGAGCGTCTCGCCCTTCAGATCGTCGATCACCTGGGCGTAGATGTGCTTCGACGAGCGGAACACCGACAGCCGCGGGCGGCCGTTGGCGGTGCGCCGCAGGGCGATCCGGACCCGAGTCTTGCGCCGGGCATTCGTGACATTCAACTTCGACATGACCGGCTCCGTTACTTCTTCTTGCCTTCCTTGCGGAAGATGAACTCGTCAGAATAGCGCACGCCCTTGCCCTTGTAGGGCTCCGGCGGACGATAGTCGCGGATCTCGGCCGCGACCTGCCCGACCTTCTGCGAGTCGATGCCGACGACGTTGATCTCGGTCGGCTTCGGCACCGTGATGGTGATCCCTTCCGGGATGTCGTAGAGCACGTCGTGGCTGTAGCCGAGCGCGAGCTGCAGCTTCTTGCCCTGCAGTGCGGCACGATAGCCGACGCCGGTGATCTCGAGCTTCTTCTCGAAGCCCTTGGTGACGCCTTCCACCAGGTTCGCGATCTGGGCGCGCGCAGTGCCGTACAACGCCTGAGCGCGATTCGTCTCGAACCGCGGCGCCACCTTCACCGAACCGTCCTCGAACTTGACGTCGACGTCGTCGTGCACGACGAACTGAAGCTGACCCTTCGGCCCCTTCATCTTGACGGTCTGACCCTCGACGGACGCCGTCACCCCGGACGGGACCGTGACGGGCTTCTTGCCAACGCGTGACATGGTCGATCCTTCCTAACCAAACATCCTCCGGCGTAACGACGCCGCGGAAGATGCGCCAATTTCCGTTGTCTCGGCGCGTCCCGACCGCCTCGTGCGGCGGATCGCGCTTCGCTCAGAACACCGTGAACAGAACCTCGCCGCCGACATTGGCGTCGCGGGCGTCGTGATCGGCCATGATCCCCTTCGGGGTCGACAGCACCGAGATGCCGAGGCCGTTGTTGACGCGCGGCAAGTTCTTGACCGACGCGTAGACCCGGCGACCGGGGCGCGACACGCGCTCGATCTCGCGGATCACGGGCTCGCCGTCGAAATATTTCAGCTCGATCTCGAGCTCGCTGCGCCCCGAGGAATGCTCGACGCTGGCGTAGCCGCGGATGTAGCCCTCGCTCTTCAGCACTTCGAGCACGCTGGCGCGCATCTTCGAGCCGGGAGTCGAGACCTTGGACTTCGAACGCATCTGCGCGTTGCGGATGCGGGTGATGAGATCGCTGATCGGATCGTGCGTAGACATCTCCGCCCCTCCTTACCAGCTCGACTTGACGAGGCCGGGAACCAGGCCCTTCGAGCCCAGATCGCGGATCGCGATACGGCTGAGCTTGTTCAGGCGGTAGACCGAGCGCGCGCGGCCGGTGATCTCGCAGCGGTTGCGGATCCGGGTGGCCGACGAATTGCGCGGCATCTCGGCGAGCTTCAGGGTCGCCGCGAAACGCTCCTCCATCGGGAGGTCCTTGTCGGCGATGATGGCCTTCAGACGCGCGCGCTTCGGCGCCGCGTTCTTGGTCATCTTCTTCCGACGATTGTTCTTCTCGATCGAACTCTTCTTTGCCATGCCAGGCTCCTGGGTTTCCGCGTTTGAGAGGCAGATCAGCTCGGGGCTGTCAGCGTCTCACTGCCGGAACGGGAAATTGAATGCGGTGAGCAACGCGCGCGCTTCGTCGTCAGTCTGCGCGGTGGTGCACACCGTGATGTCCATGCCCCACGACTCGCCGGTCTTGTCGAAGTCGATTTCGGGGAAAATGATGTGCTCCTTGATGCCGAGCGAATAGTTGCCGCGGCCGTCGAAGCTCTTCGGGTTCAGGCCGCGGAAGTCGCGGACGCGCGGCAGCGCGACCGTGATCAGGCGGTCGATGAACTCGTACATCTTCGCCTTGCGCAGCGTCACCTTGCAGCCGATCGGCTGGTTCTCGCGCAGCTTGAAGGTCGAGATCGCCACCCGCGAATAGGTCACGACCGCCTTCTGGCCGGCGATCAGCGCCATGTCGGCGGCCGCCTGCTCCGCCTTCTTGCGGTCGTTGACGGCCTCGCCGACGCCCATGTTCAGCACGACCTTGTCGAGCCTGGGAACCTGCATGACGTTGCCGTAGCCGAACTTCTCAGTCAGCTGGGTGCGGATGCTGTTGTCGTATTCCGTGCGAAGGCGCGGAACGTATGCGGTCTCAGCCATCGATCTCTGCTCCCGAGCTCTTGGCGATGCGAACCTTCTTGCCGTCCGCCAGGATCTTGAAACCGACCCGGGTCGGTTTGCCGTCCTTGCCGACGATCGCGATGTTGGACAGGTCGATCGGCGCCTCTTTCGAGATGATGCCGCCTTCCTGGGATTGGGTCTGCTTCTGGTGACGCTTGACGATGTTGATGCCGCGAACCAGCGCCACACCGGCGGCCGGACGGACCTCGAATACCTCGCCGGTGCGACCCTTGTCGCGCCCGCTCAGCACCATCACCTTGTCGCCCTTACGAATCTTGGCGGCCATCACAGCACCTCCGGTGCCAGCGAAATGATCTTCATGTGGTTCTTCGCACGCAGCTCGCGCGGCACCGGCCCGAAGATACGGGTCCCGACCGGCTCGGACTGATTGTTGATCAGCACGGCGGCGTTGCGATCGAAGCGGATGACGGAGCCGTCGGGGCGGCGGATGTCCTTGCGGACCCGGACCACCACGGCCTTCATGACGTCGCCCTTCTTCACCTTGCCGCGCGGAATCGCTTCCTTGATCGACACCACGATGACGTCGCCCACGGTGGCATAGCGGCGCTTGGAGCCCCCGAGCACCTTGATGCACATGACACGGCGTGCGCCTGAATTATCGGCCACGTCGAGGTTGGTCTGCATCTGGATCATTGATGCACCTCGTCCTCTCTCTAATGCGCTGACGCGCTCTCAACTGACGCGCGAATGCGCTTAGGCGGTCTTCTTGGGTTCGCCCCGGACAACCGTCCAGCGCTTCAACTTGGAGATCGGCTTGCTCTCCTCGATCCACACCATGTCGCCCGGATGGAACTGATCGTTCTCATCGTGCGCGTGGTAGTTCTTCGAGCGCCGGATAGTCTTCTTGTAGATCGGGTGGGTGAAGCGACGGTCGACGCGCACCACCACGGTCTTGGCTTGCTTGTCGCTGACGACCACGCCCTGCAGGGTCCTCTTCGGCATCTCTGTGGTCCTTACTTCGTCTTGCCGGCGCGCTTCTGCGCGGCGATGGTCTTGATCCGGGCGATGTCGCGCCGGGCTTCGCGCAGCCGCGAGGTGTCCTCGAGCTGGCCGGTGGCGCGCTGGAAGCGCAGGTTGAAGCGCTCCTTCTTCAGATTGAGGATCGCGTCGTCCATCTGGTCTTCGCTCATCGCGCGGATGTCGCCGCTCTTCATCTCAGCCATTACAGTCACTCCGCGATGCGCGCGACGAAGCGCGTCTTGATCGGCAGCTTGGCGGCGGCCAGCGTCAGCGCCTCCTTGGCGAGCTGCTGGTTGACGCCGTCGATCTCGAACATCACCCGGCCGGGCTTGACGCGGGCGACCCACAATTCCGGCGCGCCCTTGCCGGAGCCCATGCGGACTTCGGCGGGCTTCTTCGACACCGGAACGTCCGGGAAGATCCGGATCCAGACGCGGCCGGCGCGCTTCATGTGGCGGGTCAGCGCACGCCGGGCGGCTTCGATCTGGCGCGCGGTGACGCGCTCCGGCTCCATCGCCTTCAACCCGAACTGGCCGAACGCCAAGGTAGCGCCCGACGACGCAACGCCGTGGATGCGGCCCTTGTGCGCCTTGCGGAACTTGGTCTTCTTTGGTTGCATCATGGCTTACGCCCTCAAACCTTATTCAGCAGAAGATCAGGCAGCGTCGCGGCGCGGGCGGGAATTGTCGCCTTCGGCCATACGCTTGTCCTGCGCCATCGGATCGTGTTCGAGGATCTCGCCCTTGAAGATCCACACCTTGACGCCACAGGTGCCGAAGGTGGTGAACGCGGTCGCGACGCCGTAATCGATGTCGGCGCGCAGCGTGTGCAGCGGAACGCGACCTTCGCGATACCACTCCATACGCGCGATTTCGGCGCCGCCGAGACGGCCCGAGCAGTTGATCCGGATGCCCTCGGCGCCGAGACGCATCGCCGACTGCACCGCCCGCTTCATCGCGCGGCGGAACGCGACGCGGCGCTCGAGCTGCTGCGCGATCGACTCGGCGACCAGCGTGGCGTCGAGCTCCGGCTTGCGGATTTCGACGATGTTGATGACGACGTCCGACGCGGTGATGTCGGCGACCTTCTTGCGCAGCTTGTCGATGTCGGCGCCCTTCTTGCCGATCACGACGCCCGGGCGCGCGGAGTGGATCGTCACCCGGCACTTCTTGTGCGGGCGCTCGATCACGATGCGCGCCACCGCAGCCTGCTTCAATTCCTTGTGCAGGATCGCGCGGATCTTGACGTCCTCGTGCAGCAGCTTGCCGTATTCGTTCTTGCCGGCGTACCAACGGGAATCCCACGTCCGGTTGATGCCCAGCCGCAGCCCGATCGGATTGATCTTTTGACCCATCGAAAGTCTCCCGCGCCCTGGCTTTAAGCGCTTGCTTCGGCTTCGACCTGACGAACGACGATCGTCAGCTGCGCGAATGGTTTCAGAATACGGCCCGAGCGACCACGGCCGCGCGGCGAGAAGCGCTTCATCACGATGCCCTTGCCGACATGGGCCTCGGAGACGACCAGCGCGTCGACGTCGAGGTCGTGGTTGTTCTCGGCATTGGCGATCGCCGATTCCAGGCACTTCTTGACGTCGACCGCGATCCGCTTGCGCGAGAACTGCAGGTCGGCCAGCGCCGCCGCGGCCTTGCGGCCACGGATCAGCTGAGCGACCAGATTGAGCTTCTGCGGGCTGACGCGAAGCATCCGGGCGACGGCCTTGGCCTCGTTATCGGGGAGGACCCGTTCGCGCTTGGGTTTGCTCATGGCTTAGTCCTCAACCCTTCTTCGACTTCTTGTCGCCGGAATGGCCGTGGAACGTGCGGGTCGGCGAGAACTCGCCGAACTTGTGACCCACCATTTCCTCGTTGATCGCCACCGGGACGTGCTTCTGGCCGTTGTAGACGCCGAAAGTCAGCCCGACGAACTGCGGCAGGATGGTGGAGCGGCGGCTCCAGATCTTGATGACGTCGTGACGGCCCGACGCACGCGCGGCATCCGCCTTCTTCAGCAGCGAGCCCTCGACGAACGGGCCCTTCCAGACTGAGCGAACCATGTCCGGCTTCCTTACTTCTTCTTCCGCTTGTGGCGGCTGATGAGAATGAACTTGTCGGTCGACTTGTTCGAGCGGGTCTTCTTGCCCTTGGTCGGCTTGCCCCACGGAGTGACCGGGTGGCGGCCGCCCGAGGTGCGGCCTTCGCCGCCGCCGTGCGGATGGTCGATCGGGTTCATCACGACGCCGCGGTTATGCGGACGCCAGCCGAGCCAGCGCGTGCGCCCGGCCTTGCCGATCGAGATGTTCATGTGGTCCGGGTTCGACACCGCACCGATGGTGGCGGTGCAGCGGCCGTGGACCAGGCGCTGCTCGCCCGAATTGAGGCGAACGATGACGTAGTCGTGGTCGCGCCCGACGAGCTGGGCGTAGGTGCCGGCCGAACGCGCGATCTGCCCGCCCTTGCCGATCTTCAGCTCGACATTGTGGATGATCGTGCCGATCGGCATGTTGCCGAGCGGCATGACGTTGCCCGGCTTCACGTCGACATAGGAGCCGGCGATCACGGTGTCGCCGACCGCAAGACGCTGCGGCGCCAGGATGTAGGCCTGCTCGCCGTCCTCGTACTTGATCAGCGCGATGAAGGCGGTGCGGTTCGGATCGTATTCAAGCCGCTCGACCTTGGCCGGAACGTCGACCTTGGTGCGCTTGAAGTCGACCACGCGATAGGTCTTCTTGTGGCCGCCGCCGCGGAATCGAACGGTGATCCGGCCGGTGTTGTTGCGGCCGCCCTTCGAGTGCTTGCCCTCGGTGAGCGTCTTGACCGGCTTGCCCTTGTAGAGCGCCGAACGATCGACCATCACCAGCTGGCGCTGGCCCGGCGTCGTAGGATTGTATTTTTTCAATGCCATGGTCGGTCCCGCCTTACAGTCCGGTGGTCACGTCGATGCGGTGACCCTCTTCCAGGGTCACGACCGCGCGCTTGACGTCCGACTGCGTGCCGAAGGTGCCGCGGAAGGACTTCGACTTGCCCTTACGCACCAGCGTGTTCACGCTCTTCACCTTGACGTCGAACAGCTTCTCGACGGCTTCCTTGATCTGCGGCTTGGTGGCGTCGCCCAGAACCTTGAACACAACCTTGTTGTGCTCGGAGGCCATGGTCGCCTTTTCGGTCACCACCGGAGCGACGATCACGTCGTAGTGGCGCGGATCGATGGATTTCATTTGAAGCGCGCCTCCAACGCATCGACCGCCGCCTTCGTCAGAACCAGCTTCCGACGGCGCACAATATCGTAGACGTTGATGCCCTGGACGGGCAGCACGTCGATGTTCGGGATGTTGCGGGCCGCCGTGGCGAACCCGGTATTGACCTCGGCGCCGTCGATGATCAGCGCGTTGGTCAGGCCGAGGCCCGAGAACGCACCGACCAGAGCCTTGGTCTTGGCGGCTTCGAGCTCGGCCTTGTCGATCACGATCAGTCCGCCGCCCTTGGCCTTGGCCGACAGCGCATGACGCAGCGCCAGAGCCCGGACCTTCTTCGGCAGATCAATGGCGTGCGAACGCACCACCGGACCGAACGCACGGCCACCGCCGCGGAACTGCGGCACGCGCTGCGAACCGTGACGAGCACCGCCGGTGCCCTTCTGCTTGTACATCTTCTTGCCGGTGCGCCAGATCTCGGCGCGACCCTTGGCCTTGTGGGTTCCGGCCTGGCGCTTTGCGAGCTGCCAGATCACGCAACGCTGGACGATGTCCTGGCGCGGCTCGAGACCGAAGATGGCGTCGGAGAGCTGGACCGAGCCGGCTTCCTGACCTTCGAGAGTGGTGACTTTCAATTCCATCTCACACACCCTCCTGCTCGGCAGCCGGAGCCGCTGCTTCATCGCCGCCATCGGCGAGCCGGAACTTGCCCGGCTTCGGCGCGTCGGCCGGCAGCGCCTTCTTGACGGCGTCGCGCACCGCGATCCATCCGCCCTTGGAGCCGGGAACGGCGCCCTCGACCAGGATCAGACCGCGCTCGACGTCGAGCTGCACCACACGCAGGTTCAGCGTGGTGATGCGATCGACGCCCATGTGACCGGGCATCTTCTTGTTCTTGAAGGTCTTGCCCGGGTCCTGACGGCCACCGGTCGAACCGATCGAACGATGCGACACCGACACACCGTGCGTGGCGCGAAGACCGCCGAAATTCCAGCGCTTCATGCCGCCGGCGAAACCCTTGCCGACCGAAGTGCCGGTGACGTCGACGAACTGGCCGACGACGAAGTGATCGGCCTGGATCTCGGCGCCGACCGGGATCAGCGCGTCCTCGGACACGCGGAACTCGGCGACCTTGCGCTTCGGCTCGACCTTGGCGACGGCGAACTGGCCGCGCTCCGCCTTCGGCATGTAAACGGTCTTGCGCGCACCCGAACCGAGCTGCAGCGCGACGTAGCCGTTCTTCTCGGTGGTGCGATGGGCGAGCACCTGGCAGTTGCCCAGCTTCAGCACGGTCACAGGGATATGTTCGCCGGTCTCCGTAAAGACCCGCGTCATCCCGACCTTCTGTGCGATCACTCCGGAGCGCATCGGCGTGCTTCCTGTTCTTTCTGTCCGTTAAGTAACCGGACGGTCCAATCTCAGAGCTTGATTTCGACGTCGACGCCGGCAGCCAGGTCGAGCTTCATCAGCGCATCGACGGTCTGCGGGGTCGGGTCTACGATGTCGAGGAGGCGCTTGTGAGTGCGCATCTCGAACTGCTCGCGGCTCTTCTTGTCGACGTGCGGCGAACGGTTGACGGTGAACTTCTCGATCCGGGTCGGCAGCGGGATCGGCCCGCGCACCTGCGCACCGGTTCGCTTCGCGGTGTTGACGATCTCACGCGTCGACGTATCGAGAATCCGATGGTCAAACGCCTTGAGGCGAATGCGAATATTCTGGCCGTTCATTGCCGTATCTTTCTTCAGTGAGCCAATGGTGAGTAGTGAGCGGCGGACAGGTCCCTGCCCGCCACTCTCTATTCCCTATTCGCCTTACTCGATGATCGAGGCCACCACGCCGGCGCCGACGGTGCGGCCGCCTTCGCGGATGGCGAAGCGCAGCTTCTCTTCCATGGCGATCGGCACGATCAGGTGCACTTCCATCGCGATGTTGTCGCCCGGCATCACCATCTCGGTGCCTTCCGGCAGATGCACGACGCCGGTGACGTCGGTGGTGCGGAAGTAGAACTGCGGACGATAGTTGGTGAAGAACGGGGTGTGACGTCCGCCCTCTTCCTTCGTCAGAATGTAGGCCTCGGCCTTGAACTTGGTGTGCGGCTTCACCGAACCCGGCTTGCACAGCACCTGGCCGCGCTCGACGTCCTCGCGCTTGGTGCCGCGCAGCAGGCAGCCGATGTTGTCGCCGGCCTGGCCCTGATCGAGCAGCTTGCGGAACATTTCGACGCCGGTGCAGGTCGTCTTCTGGGTGTCGCGGATGCCGACGATCTCGATTTCCTCGCCGACCTTGACGATGCCGCGCTCGACGCGACCGGTCACCACCGTGCCGCGGCCCGAGATCGAGAACACGTCTTCGACCGGCATCAGGAACGGCTGGTCGATCGGGCGCTCCGGCTGCGGAATGTAGGCGTCGACCGCCTTCATCAGCTCCAGGATCGCGTCGTGGCCGAGCTTCTGGTCGGAGTTCTCGAGGGCGGCCAGCGCCGAACCCTTGATGATCGGAATGTCATCGCCCGGGAAGTCGTACTTGGAGAGAAGTTCGCGAACTTCCATTTCCACCAGTTCGAGCAGCTCCGGATCGTCGACCATGTCGCACTTGTTCAGGAACACGACCAGCGCCGGAACGCCGACCTGACGCGCCAGCAGGATGTGCTCGCGGGTCTGCGGCATCGGGCCGTCGGCTGCCGACACCACCAGGATGCCGCCGTCCATCTGCGCCGCACCGGTGATCATGTTCTTGACGTAGTCGGCGTGGCCCGGGCAGTCGACATGCGCGTAGTGGCGGTTCTGCGTCTCGTATTCGACGTGAGCCGTCGAGATCGTGATGCCACGCGCCTTCTCTTCCGGCGCCTTGTCGATCTGGTCGTAGGCCGTGAACGTCGCGCCGCCGGTCTCCGCCAGAACCTTGGTGATCGCCGCCGTCAGCGACGTCTTGCCATGGTCGACGTGACCGATCGTCCCAATGTTGCAGTGCGGCTTGTTTCGTTCAAACTTTGCTTTGGCCATCGTTCTTCTCCGTTCAGTCGCAGCTTACGCCGGCGACAATCAGGCAAACTTCTTCTGGACTTCCGCCGACACGTTTGCCGGGGCTTCCGCGTAGTGGTCGAACTGCATCGTGAAGGTCGCGCGACCCTGGCTCATCGAGCGCAGGTTGTTCACGTAACCGAACATGTTCATGAGCGGCACCATCGCGTTGATGACGTTGGCGTTGCCGCGCATGTCCTGGCCCTGGATCTGGCCGCGCCGCGAGTTGAGGTCGCCGATCACCGAACCGGTGTAGTCTTCCGGGGTGACGCATTCGACCTTCATGATCGGCTCGAGCAGAACCGACTTGCCCTTCTGCAGCGCTTCGCGGAAGGCGGCCCGCGAGGCGATTTCGAAGGCCAGCGCCGACGAGTCGACGTCGTGATACTTGCCGTCGACCAGCGTCACCTTGACGTCGACCACCGGGAAGCCCGCGACCACGCCGGAGCCGAGCACGCTCTCGATGCCCTTCTCGACGCCGGGGATGTATTCCTTCGGAACCGAACCGCCGACGACCTTGGAGATGAACTCGTAGCCGGCGCCGGGCTCGTTCGGCTCGACGATGAAGCTCACCGCCGCGAACTGACCGGTACCGCCGGTCTGCTTCTTGTGGGTGTAGTCGACCTCGGCCTTCTTGGTGATACGCTCACGGAACGCCACCTGCGGCGCGCCGATATTCGCATCGACCTTGTAGGTGCGCTTCAGGATGTCGACCTTGATGTCGAGATGCAGTTCGCCCATCCCCTTGAGGATGGTCTGACCGGATTCGAGATCGGTGGACACCCGGAACGACGGATCTTCAGCCGCGAGCTTCGCCAGCGCGACGCCGAGCCTCTCCTGGTCGGCCTTCGACTTCGGCTCGATCGCGATCTCGATCACCGGCTCCGGGAATTCCATCTTTTCGAGGATCACGGGCTTCGCGGGATCGCACAGCGTGTCGCCGGTGCGCGCTTCCTTGAGGCCGGCCAGCGCGACGATGTCGCCGGCATAGGCTTCCTTGATGTCTTCGCGGTTGTTGGCGTGCATCAGCAGCATGCGGCCGATGCGCTCCTTCTTCTCGCGGGTCGAGTTCACCACGCCGGTGCCGCTCTGCAGAACGCCGGAATAGATGCGGCAGAAGGTGATGGTGCCGACGAACGGATCGTCCATGATCTTGAACGCGAGCAGCGCCAGCGGCTCGCTGTCGTCCGCCTTGCGCACGACTTCGTTGCCGTCCTCGTCGATGCCCTTGATCGCCGGCACGTCGACCGGCGACGGCAGATAGTCGACCACGGCGTCGAGCAGCGGCTGCACGCCCTTGTTCTTGAACGCCGAACCGCACAGCACCGGATAGAACGCGCCGTTCAGCACCGCCTTGCGGATCAGCCGCTTCAGCGTCGCCTCGTCGGGCTCTTTGCCGTCGAGATAGGCGGCCATGGCGTCGTCGTCGAGCTCGACGGCGGCCTCGATCATCTTCTCGCGATATTCCTTGGCCTGCTCGAGCAGATCTTCCGGAATGTCGGTGTCTTCGAACTTGGCGCCGAGCGATTCATCGTTCCACACCACGGCCTTCATGCGGACCAGATCGATCAGGCCCTTGAAGTTGTTCTCCGAGCCGATCGGCAGCTGGATCGCCACCGGCTTGGCGCCGAGGCGGTCGACGATGTCCTGCAGGCACTTGAAGAAGTCGGCGCCGGTCTTGTCCATCTTGTTGGCGAAGACGATGCGCGGAACCCGATACTTGTCGCCCTGACGCCAGACCGTCTCGGTCTGCGGCTCGACGCCCTGGTTGCTGTCGAGCACGCATACCGCGCCGTCGAGCACGCGCAGCGAACGCTCGACTTCAATGGTGAAGTCGACGTGGCCGGGAGTGTCGATGATGTTGAGGCGCTTGCCGTTCCAGAACGCGGTGGTGGCGGCGGAGGTGATCGTGATGCCCCGCTCCTGCTCCTGCGTCATCCAGTCCATCGTCGCGGCACCTTCGTGCACTTCGCCGATCTTGTGGCTCTTGCCGGTGTAGAACAGGATGCGCTCGGTCGTCGTGGTCTTGCCGGCATCGATGTGAGCCATGATGCCGAAGTTGCGGTAGTCCTCGATGGCGTGAACGCGGGGCATGACGTCTTCCTTGATTCCGTTGCTTCGCCGTTACCAGCGATAGTGCGAGAACGCGCGGTTGGCTTCCGCCATCTTGTGCACGTCTTCACGCTTCTTGACGGCGTTGCCGCGATTGTTCGAGGCGTCGAGCAGTTCCGCCGACAGCCGCTCGGTCATGGTCTTCTCGTTGCGACCGCGGGCCGCCGTGATCAGCCAGCGAATGCCCAGCGCCTGGCGCCGGGTGCTGCGGACTTCGACCGGCACCTGGTAGGTGGCGCCGCCGACGCGGCGGGAGCGGACCTCGATGGCCGGCATGACGTTTTCGAGCGCCTGCTCGAACACGCCCAGCGGCGGCTGCTTGGTCTTGGCCTCGATGAGGTCGAGCGCACCATAGACGATGCCCTCGGCGACCGACTTCTTGCCGGCATACATCACCGAATTCATGAACTTCGTGACCACGATGTTCCCGAACTTCGGATCCGGAAGAACTTCGCGCTTTTCAGCCGCATGACGACGAGACATGATTCAGTTTCCCGCTTACTTCGGACGCTTCGCGCCGTACTTCGAACGACGCTGCTTACGGTTCTTGACGCCCTGGGTATCGAGGACGCCGCGGAGAATGTGGTAGCGCACGCCGGGCAAATCCTTGACGCGACCGCCGCGGATCATGACCACCGAGTGCTCCTGAAGGTTGTGGCCTTCACCCGGAATGTAACCGATCACCTCGAAGCCGTTGGTCAGCCGAACCTTGGCGACCTTACGGAGAGCCGAGTTCGGCTTCTTCGGCGTCGTGGTGTAGACGCGGGTGCACACGCCGCGCTTCTGCGGCGACTGCTGGAGCGCCGGAACCTTCTTGCGCGACTTCTGCACAACGCGCGGACGTGCGATCAGCTGGTTGATCGTCGGCATCTTCGCCTTCACCCTTAGCTTCACGCGAAACCTTTATGGGGCCTCGCAAAATTCGTTCGGGGCACCCGCCCCAGCGGCCGCCTCGCAGGATCGGAGCAAGTCCGATCGCGCAAAGCGAAATCGCGCCAGCCACTCATTGCTGAGCGGAAAGCGCTTCCATGCAACAGAGGACCGCAGCAAAGTCCGGACAGCGTCTGCTGACCGGCCTCGTACCGAGGTCATGCTTCCAAAACAGTCCTCAGGAGATCGAAACTCCGGAGAACGATGAACGTCCTGGCATTGCCTGGCTTATAGAGACAGCGTTTGAGCGTCTTGGGTCGAGGTTGGTGCCCGAAGTCCGTGAAGACGTCCGGGTGGTCCGTTCCGACGTTGGCGAAGCTCACCGCCTGTCTTGAAGTGGCCGGGTTTTATCGGCGCAGGCCCCGCAAGTCAAGGCAAAACCGCGCATTCGCCGTCGTTCGGGGGCCGCGCGCCGGTCCACCCTCCGTTTGCGCGAAATGCCCGCCATATAAGGCTTTTCGAGGGGTCGCGGAGAGCGGAGAAAGCGTGCTTCGGGGGACGCTGCGATGGCGCCCGGGCGCGCGATCCGGCGCGGGAAGCACCGGTTTCGGCAGAATCGGTCATGCAACCGTCGTATCCGCGCCCTGCAGGCAGCCCGAGTCGCGTTAACGATTCGTGACCGGCGATTTCCCCCGCTGTCCGGACTTGCCGCGGTCTCCCGCCATTGCAACCCGGCCGGCCGGCGTGCTTACTGATTCTGCCCGGCGGCGTTCCGATCGTGCCGGCGAGAGGGCGGCCGATCCGTGACAGCGTGGCGGAGCGATCAGGCGAGCAGGCGGCCCGCATCCGGCGCCAGCGCGCGGCATGCGGGCATCGCGGTGCGCGTGGCCGTGGCGACGCTGGTCGCGCTGCAGCTTCCCGCTTTCGCCTTCGCCGCGGATTCGGACGACGACGATGCCCCCGCCAAGCCCAGCGCGCCGCAAGTCTATCTCGATCTGCGCAGCTATTATTCGCGGGTTCCGGCCGGCGCGCTGTCGATCGGCTTCAGCCATCCCTCAGGGGTGCTGTCGCAATTGAGGTCGCTGGCCGCCCTGCCCGCGCCGTCGCTGCCGTCCAGCCAGGGCGTCGGGTTCGATGTGCCGCTGACGGTGGACGTCAACGACCAGGTCTCGCTGTATGGCGGCTTCAGCGCCACCGCCTCGAAGGCCGGCGATTTCGACTGGACCGCGGTCGCGATCACGAGCTGGAACGTCGGCGTTCAGGCCGACATCCATCAGCAGAACGGCGGCGCGATCCCGACGCTGACGCTGCAATCCACCCTGACCCGCGCGGTGCCGTCCGGGCCGCTGGCGACCACGTCGCTGAATACCATCCTGGAGGCGAGCTACGCGCTCGCGCCGACGAGACCCGCGGATTTCTCGCCGGCGTGCAATCGACGCTGACCGCGATCGACGCCGACCGCGCCGAGATCCGGCCCAACTGGGTCGGCTGGCTCGGCGGCTATTATCAATGGGAGAACAACTGGAAGGCGACGGGCCGCGCCGGCGTGCAGTCGTTCGGGGGCGCGCAGCTCCTCGCCCTGACGCCGATCGCGGCCTTCACCCAGCCGATCCTGCGGTTCGATCTCGACCGCATGGACGATAACGACAACCGCCTGTTCGGCGTCACCGCCCAGATCGCCTGGACGCCGAAGCCGGCCTATCAGCTCATCCTGCGGACGCCGCTGTATTTGACGAAGAACTGAAGGGCACGGACTCGCTCGGCACGGCCGGGGTGAGGAGATGCTTCGTTTGATTGATGAGGCGCGCTAGAATGAATACTCCACGCCGAACGTCATGCCTTGGAACAGCGTGCCGGAGCGGTGATTGACGCCCTGCGCGGTGACGCTGCTCGGCGTCGTCGAGGTCTGCTGAATCTGGCCCGGGGCAAGCGCGACGCCGTCTAACCACAGCGCCGCGTAGCCGAGCTTGAGCGCGGCGGCCTCGGTGATGCGATATTTCGCCACCAGCCCACCCTCGGCGACGAACGCCGCGGCGCTGCTGGCAGCCTCTGCCGGATAGATCTGCTTCTGCATGCTCACCAGCGTGAGCTGCCTGGCACGATTGTCGTACACGCCGGCCTTGATCGTTGCGTCGAGGGAGAAGCGGCCGGCTTCCCAGAGCGCTGCATTGGCGCCGATCTGAATGCCGTAGAGATCGTTGGTGGTCTCGGTCGTCCAGAACGGAGGATTGGCGACGATCGGACTGCCGGCGACCGGCACCGCATCCGACAGCCGGCTCGGAATGGTGAACTTCCACATCGGCTGGCCCAGATCGGCCGGATCGAGCGTGCCTTCGAGCCTGTCGCGCAATTGCAGCCAGCGAACGCCCGCCAGCAATGTGACGCGTGGCGACAGCTCCAGCCGGGCATTGGCCTCGAGGCTGTGCAGGCGGGTGTCGCTCTGCCACACCATCGACTGGTAGGCGTAGTCCTGGGTCTGCCAGAACGTGCCGGGGGCCTTCATCACCAGCCATTGCCCCGGGTTCTCGGGCCCGGTGGCCTTGGCGACCTTCAGCCCGAGCACACCAAAATACGACAGCTCGGCGCCGATGCCGGACGGATCGCGATATGCGAGGCCGAGCTTCTGTCCGGCTGCGAGACGCTGGCCGAGCTGGCCGCTGTTCAGGGCTTCGACGCCGGGGACGTTGGTGGTGTTCGGGCCGGTGGGCGTCCACCAGTACACGTCGCCGGGGACGAGCGACACCAGCGGCTGACGACCCGCGCCGGAGCGACCGAGAAACAGCGCTTCGGCGGAGACCGTCCAGCGCGGCGCGCTGATCGGCTGACGAGGCAACACCGGACGCGCGCGCAGCGAGCCGTCGTCGGCCTTGGCCGATGCCGCGGCCCGGGCGTTCAGGTCCTCGGCGGCCGCCGCGGACGGCAGCATCAGCGCAGCCATCGCCGCCAGCAGAGCCGCAGCGAACCAACGGCGTCGATCGCGCGTCGATGACCGGAATTCGGGCCGCGGTCGCGGTCGGGCCGCTGGAGCGCATCCGCAGACCGTCCCGTCCTGCTCGCTGTCAGTCCGACGCAACGCCATTGGCCGGATACTCTCGTCTCAGCCCCGTCGTCGCCGGAGCTGCTGCGACTGGTTACCGGCAGCCTGCGTTCGGTTCGCGTGCGATGCCGAATGCGAAGGTCCGAGCGCTTTGACGCAGACGGCCCCCCCATGGAGCACATCCTTGCATCGGCGAAGCCCGATTCGGAGCCTCGTGCGTCTACCTACTTCGATCGAGCAGATCGGAACTCGGCGCGCGATGGCCCCTGCCCGGCCCTTGCAGTCGCGAAGCGATCGACGCCGTGCATACCGATCGCCAGGATCGGCAGCCTGGGACCCGGGAGAGATCCGTCGATCCGTACCAGATCAATCCTCCTCGTCGTCGTCATCATCATCGTCGTCATTCCGGCTGCCGTGGCGGCCGTGGGTCTGGTCGTCCCACAGCTTGCGATAGACGCCGTCCTTGGCCAGCAGTTCCTTGTGCGAGCCGCGCTCGATCGCCTGGCCGTTGGAAATGACGATGATCTCGTCCATCCCGACCACCGAGGCGAGCCGGTGGGTCGAGAAGATCATGGTGCGGCCGCGCGCCAGCTTCAGCAGCGTCTTGTTGATCGCGGCTTCGGTGGTCTGGTCGAGCGCAGAGGTCGCCTCGTCGAGCAGCAGCACCGCCGGATCCCGCACGATCGCGCGGGCGATCGCGAGGCGCTGGCGCTGGCCGCCGGACAGCGTGTCGCCGCGCTCGCCGACCTGGGTGTCGTATTTGTCCGGGAGGCTCATGATGTAGCGGTGGATCTCGGCCTTCTTCGCCGCCGCGACCACCTCGGCGTCGGTGGCGCCCTCCTTGCCGAGCCGGATGTTCTCGCGGATCGACATGTTGAACAGCATGTTCTCCTGGAACACCACGGCCATGCTCTGCCGCAACGAATCCAGCGTCACCTTGCGGACGTCGACGCCGTCGATGCTGACGCGGCCCTCGTCGGGCTGATACAGCCGCAGGATCAGGTTGAGCAGCGTGCTCTTGCCCGAGCCGCTGGGGCCGACGATGGCGATGGTCTTGCCGGCCTGCAGCTCGAGGCTGAGATTGTCCAGCACCGGCCGCTCCGCGCCCTCATAGCCGAACGTCACCCGCTCGAACGCGATGTTGTCGGTGATGCGCGGCAGCTCGGCGGCGCCCGGCCGGTCGGCGATCGGGACCGGCTCGTCGAGCATTTCCTCCATGTGGCGAACCGCGGCGGCGGCCTGGATCGCGACCGGGATGAACTGCATCAGATGCGCGATGTTGTACGACACTTCCCAGAACGCGCTCTCGAAAGTGACGAAGGTGCCGACCGTGATCTGGCCCTTGGTGGCGAGATAGGCGCCGATCGCCAGCACCACGAGGTGCAGCAGCAGCACCGCGACGGTGACCGATCGCTCGACCATCGTGCGCAGGAACACCGCCTCGGCGATCTTGTTCCGCGTCGTGTTGTTGCGCAGCGTGAAGAAGCCGAACATCTTGCGCTGCAGGCTGAACGCCTTGACCACGGCCTGCGCGCCGACGCTCTCCTGCACCATGCCGAGCAGCCCGGCCTCCTGAACCTTCTGCTCGTAATTGGCCTTGACCGCCTTCGGCGTCAGGATGCGCGGGCCGATCAGCGTGATCGGGAAGATCAGGAGCGCGACCACGGCGAGCTGCCAGTTCAGGAACAGCATCAGGATGATGCCGGCGATCAGCTCGAGCAGCGGCAGCAGCGCGGTATTGGCGAAGATCTCGACCACGTTCTCGAACGCCGCCATGTCGATCGAGAACCGCGACAGCGTCTCGCCGCGCTTGGTGCGGGCGAAGTAGCCGGCCGGCAGGCGCTGGACGTGGTCGAACAGCCGGGTGCGCACGTCGCTGATCACCGCGGCGGCGAGCCGCGCGTCCCAGCGCTCGTACCAGATCGCCACGATCGACGTGATCACGCCGGCGACCGCGAGGATCGACAGGATCTTGTAGAGTTCCTGGAAGTCCTCCTCGCCGAGCGCGTCGTCGATCAGGAACTTCAGGCTGAGCGGCATGATGACGTTGAACAGGGTTTCGACGACGACGCCGAACACCACGATCGCGACCATCTTCCGGTAGTTCGGCAGGATCGGCCGCACTAACCGCGCCACCGTGGCGAGCGCGCCGGCGGCCTCGCGAGCGGTGAAGACGACGAGTTCCTCGTCGTCATCATCGTCGTCGTCCGCCGCTTCGTCCTCGTCGTCGTCATCATCATCGTCGTCGTCCGCCGCAGCCTTCGCGGGCGCCGGCGGCGTCTTGTCCTGGACGAGTTGCTTCAGCGGCGGCTTGGTGCCAGGAACCACGGCGGCGGTCTTGCCGACCGGCATCGCGAATTTCTCGTCGAGCGGCGACGCGGCGGCGTCGCCCTCGCCCGGTTTCGCGTCGGGAACGGCGGATTGATCAGCCGTCGGCGCGTCGGCCGGATCGGTCGGTGGCTTGGCAGGCGGCTTTCGGGCCATGTATCGAACCGGGGGTCGAACCGTGGATGGACGGCCAGCACGACCGCAATGACGAGCGCCGTGACTCGTGAGCCACGGCGTATCCTAAGGCGTATCCTAAGCTATCATCTCGAGGCCGGCAAAGCGCTCAGTCCTCGTCTTCGTCGTCGACCTTGTCGAAGAACGAATAGCGCAGGCTGTCGGCGTCGCCGTACCACTGGCCCGGGCCCTTGCCGGCCTTCAGGGTCGCTTCCCAGAGCTTGTCGCTCACGTCGTTGCGATGCATCGCCAGATCGAAGCCGTTGCTGAAGAACAGTTCCGACCACTCCCACCAGGTGCCGAGCTTCTTCACGCCGCGCAGCAGGTCGTAGCGGTCGATCACGCCCGGATCCATGTCGCTGGTCACCGAGCCGAACACCAGGCCGGTGCGCGTCACCCGATTCAGTTCGCGGATCGCCTTGACGACGCGACTGTCCGGGACGTGGCACAGGCTGGTCTCGAACACGATGTCGAACGAAGCGTCCTCGAACGGCAGATCGACGATCGAGCCGAACTGGTTGAACGGCTTCAGCGCCTCCGGCGTCCTGGCGAGGATGCCGCGGTTGTTGTCGACGCCCCAGGCGTCGATGCCGCGCTCGCGCAGCGCGCCGACCAGTTCGCCGCTGGCCGCGCCCGCGACCAGCAGTTTGACGCCCTGGGGCACGTCCCAGACCGTCCTGATCATCGCCAGCAGATAATCGGGGTCGGTGAACCGGCTCCAGACCTCGGCATACGGTCCCTGGTTGCGATAATTGGCGAAATACGACGCGTCGATCTTGTCGGACGCCGCATTGCCGGCGAGCGCGCGGGCGCGGCGCAGCTTCATCGTCTCGGTGACGATGATGTCGGTGGCGGCGTCGGAGGAATCCAGCAGGCCGTTCAGCGTCGAATCGAACAGATAGTCGCCGACCACGACGAAGCCCGGATGGTTCTTCGGCTCCGGCCGGTGATTGGTCATCACGTCGCGCGCCGGCAGGCCGCCGGGGATGCAGTTGACCGACGACAGCCAGCGATGGGTCTTTGATTCGAGAAAATGCTCGCGCGCGTCGCCGAACGCCGCCGGCAGCGACTTCAGCGCCAGGTCGGTCAGTTCGTCGTCGGTGAGGTTCGAGAACGCCAGCGCGTCGGAGCCTGCGACCAGGAAGTTCAGCACGCCGTATTTGCCGACGTCGTGGCGCGCGCCCTCGTTGTAGACGCAGCAGCCGCCGAACGCTTCCGACATGAACCACGCGCCGGGGATCTTGTCGCCCCAGAACGGGCCGTCGAACAAGAGCGAGATCCGCAGATAATGCGCGGGCCGGTCGAAATAGGCGACGTGCTTGACCATCGCCTTGCGGAGCTGTTCGTCGCCCCAGCCCAGCGTCGCGAGCCAGTTGTGCGGCAGGCACATCAGCACGAGATCGAAGTCGCGCGTCTCCGGCCCCTTGCCGTTCATCATGTTCAGCTCGTAGCGGCCGCTCTCGGTTTTGCCGACCTTGAGGATGCGGTGGTTGAGCTGGATCTCGGCGTCGACCTCGGAGCGCAGCCCCTCGATCAGTTGCTCGTTGCCGTTCTGGATCGAATACAGGCCGATATAGCCGTCGATATCCATCACGAAATTCTTCAGCGCGTTGAGGCCGTTGGTGTTGTGGCTCTCGGTGGCGATGTCGGACCGCGCCATCACCTTGAAGAAGCGCTTGGCGACCGGGTCGTCGATCTCCTTGTCGAGCAGTTGCTCGCAATTGGTCCAGGCCCAGGGATGTTCGTTGTCGTGCGCGCCGACGCCTTCGTAATATTCCAGCGGCGTCACCATCTCGCTGCAGGTCTTGCGGAAGGCGAGGATCGCGTCGGCGGTCTTGTCGCCGTATTTCCTGCGCATCCCCGGCACGTCGTCGAGCAATTCGCCGTCGAGCTGGACCTGTTCGGCGTCCATCGGAATCGTCTGCAGCCCGAAATGCTGCACCAGTTCGCGCAGCGGGTCCGGCCCGGTCATCGAGTAGTCGTACAATTCGGCGACGCCGGCCTCGTACAGCGCCGGCGCGGTGTCGAAGGTGCGCGACACGATCTTGCCGCCGAGCCGGTCGGACGCCTCGAAGATCGTCACCCGGCACATCGGTCCGAGCTTCTTTTTCAGATACCAGGCGCTCATCAGTCCGCCCGGGCCGCCACCAACGATCGCAAGGTCAAACATCTGGTTCTTTCAACACATCGGCGCAGGCCGTCCGGCCGCGCGCAGCCATACCCGATCCGCCCCGCCGGCGCACGGCAGACCGATTCTGTGCGAAAATCAGCTTATATTCAAAGACTTAACGCTGATTTTGGCGCGGAATCCGCGCTCCCGGAGCACGGATCGCATCGTTCATGAACAGCAAGGCGGCTTTCACCTGAAGGAAACATGAACGGACCGTAATGCGTAGCCCCAAAAGCCGGGCAGATGCAAAAAAGGCCGGCTTTCGCCGGCCTTCTTCAGATTGCATCGCAGCAGCGGCGCCTTACTCGACCGGCGGCAACGCCAGCGGTTCGGCTTCCGGCGCGGCGGGCGGCACGATGGTCGCCTGCTTCTCGCGTTCGTCGAGGATCATGCGATCCCGCTTCATCGCGACTTCGCGGATCTTGGCCATCGAGGCGCCGGTGCCCGCCGGGATCAGCCGGCCGACGATGACGTTTTCCTTGAGGCCTTCCAGCGGATCCACCTTGCCGTTGACGGCGGCTTCGGTGAGCACGCGGGTGGTCTCCTGGAACGACGCCGCCGAGAAGAACGAGCGGGTCTGCAGGCTCGCCTTGGTGATGCCGAGCAGAACCGGCGTTCCGGTGGCGATCTTCTTGCCCTCGTCGCGCGCCTTGGCGTTGAGCTGGTCGAACTCGATCTTGTCGATCTGTTCGCCCGAGATCATGTCGGTCTCGCCCTGGTCGGTGATCTCGACCTTCTGCAGCATCTGGCGAACGATCACCTCGATGTGCTTGTCGTTGATCAACACGCCCTGGAGCCGGTAGACCTCCTGGATTTCGTTGACCAGATAGGCCGCGAGTTCCTCGATGCCCTTGATCGCCAGGATGTCGTGCGGCGCCGGGTTGCCTTCGACGATGAAGTCGCCCTTTTCGACGATGTCGCCGTCCTGAAGGTGGATGTGCTTGCCCTTCGGGATCAGGTACTCGCGCGCCTCTTCTTCGCTGTCCATCGGTTCGATCGAGATCCGACGCTTGTTCTTGTAGTCGCGGCCGAACCGGATGGTGCCGGCGATTTCCGCGATGATGGCGGCGTCCTTCGGCTTGCGGGCCTCGAACAGTTCCGCGACGCGCGGCAGACCGCCGGTGATGTCGCGGGTCTTGGCGCTCTCGGTCGAGATACGCGCCAGGATGTCGCCCGGCTTCACCTTGGCGCCGACGTCGACCGACAGAATGGCGTCGACCGACAGCATGTAGCGGGCGTCGCCGCCGCGCGCCAGCTTCAGCACCTTGCCGTCCTTGCCCTTGACCACGATCGCCGGACGCAGATCCGCGCCGCCGCGGGTCGAGCGCCAGTCGATCACGATACGCTTGGCGATGCCGGTGGATTCGTCGAGCGTTTCCGAGATCGACTGATCCTCGATCAGATCCTCGAAATCGATCGTGCCTTCGACCTCGGTCAGCACCGGGCGGCTGTACGGATCCCATTCGGCGATGCGCTGGCCGCGCTTCACCATGTCGCCCTCGTCGACGTGCATGCGCGCGCCGTACTGGATGCGGTGGGTGGCCCGTTCGGTGCCGTCCGGATCGACGATCGCAATCACCATGTTGCGGACCATCGCGACGCTGTGGTTCTCGCCGTTGCGGGCGATCGCCTTGTTCTTGATGACGACCTTGCCCTCGAAGTTCGACTCGATCACCGACTGCTCGTTGATCTGCGCCGCACCGCCGATGTGGAAGGTACGCATCGTGAGCTGCGTGCCGGGTTCGCCGATCGACTGCGCGGCGATGACGCCGACCGCCTCGCCGTGGTTGACCGGCGTGCCGCGGGCGAGATCGCGCCCGTAGCAGCTACCGCAGATGCCGTTGACCAGTTCGCAGGTCAACGCCGAGCGGATCTTCACTTCCTGGACGCCGGCCTGGTGGATCGCTTCGATGTCGCGCTCCTCCATCAGTGCGCCCTTCTTGACGATCACCTCGTTGGTCTGCGGATCGCGCACGTCTTCGCCCGCGGTGCGGCCGAGGATGCGCGAGCCGAGCGACGCCACCACGGTGCCGGCGTCGATGATCGCCCGCATCTTGATGCCGAGCGAAGTGCCGCAATCATCCTGGGTGATGATGCAGTCCTGCGCCACGTCGACCAGACGGCGGGTCAGATAACCCGAGTTCGCGGTCTTCAACGCGGTGTCCGCGAGGCCCTTACGGGCGCCGTGGGTCGAGTTGAAGTATTCGAGAACCGAGAGACCTTCCTTGAAGTTCGAGATGATCGGCGTCTCGATGATCTCGCCCGACGGCTTGGCCATCAGGCCGCGCATACCGGCGAGCTGACGCATCTGGGCGGGCGAACCACGCGCGCCGGAATGGGCCATCATGTAGATCGAGTTGACCTGGGTCTCCGCGCCGGAGGCGTCCTTCCGGACCGCGGAGATCTCCTTCATCATCTCCTTGGCGATTTCCTCGGTGGCCTTCGACCAGGCGTCGACCACCTTGTTGTACTTCTCGCCGTGGGTGATCAGACCGTCGTTGTACTGCTGCTCGAAATCCTTCGCCAGCGTGCGCGTGGTGTCGACGATCTTCCACTTCGAGGCCGGCACGACCATGTCGTCCTTGCCGAAGGAAATGCCCGCCTTGAACGCGTTGAAGAAGCCCAGCGCCATGATCCGGTCGCAGAAGATCACCGTCTCCTTCTGACCGCAGTGGCGATAGACCTGATCGATCACGCTGGAGATCTCGCGCTTGGTCATCAGCTTGTTGATGACCTCGAACGGCAGCTTCACCGATTTCGGCAGAACCTGGCCGAGCAGGATGCGGCCGGCGGTGGTTTCGATCAGCCGCTGGTACGGCTTGCCCTCGTCGTCGAGCGAGTCCCAGCGATATTTGATCTTGGTGTGCAGGTGGATGACCTTGGAGTAGATCGCGTGCTCCAGCTCCGCGAGGTCGCCGAACACCTTGCCTTCGCCCGGCAGCCCTTCCCGCAGGATCGACAGATAGTACAGGCCGAGCACGATGTCCTGCGACGGCACGATGATCGGCTGGCCGTTCGCGGGATGCAGGATGTTGTTGGTCGACATCATCAGCACGCGCGCTTCGAGCTGCGCTTCGAGCGACAGCGGGACGTGCACGGCCATCTGGTCGCCATCGAAGTCGGCGTTGAACGCGGCGCAGACCAGCGGGTGAAGCTGGATCGCCTTGCCCTCGATCAGCACCGGCTCGAACGCCTGGATGCCCAGACGATGCAGCGTCGGGGCGCGGTTCAGCAGCACCGGATGCTCGCGGATCACCTCGTCGAGGATGTCCCAGACCTCGGGACGCTCCTTCTCGACCAGCTTCTTCGCCTGCTTCACGGTGGTCGACAGACCCTTGGCGTCGAGCCGCGAATAGATGAACGGCTTGAACAGTTCGAGCGCCATCTTCTTCGGCAGGCCGCACTGGTGCAGCTTGAGTTCCGGACCGACGACGATGACCGAACGGCCCGAATAGTCGACGCGCTTGCCGAGCAGGTTCTGACGGAACCGGCCCTGCTTGCCCTTCAGCATGTCGGCGAGCGACTTCAACGGACGCTTGTTGGCGCCGGTGATGACGCGGCCGCGGCGGCCGTTGTCGAACAATGCGTCGACGGCCTCCTGCAGCATCCGCTTTTCGTTGCGGATGATGATGTCCGGCGCGCGCAGCTCCATCAGCCGCTTCAAGCGGTTGTTACGGTTGATGACGCGGCGGTACAGGTCGTTCAGATCCGACGTCGCGAACCGGCCGCCGTCGAGCGGCACCAGCGGCCGCAGGTCCGGCGGGATCACCGGCACCACGGTCAGGATCATCCATTCCGGCTTGTTGCCGGAGAAGCGGAACGCCTCGACGATCTTCAGCCGCTTGGCGAGCTTCTTGTGCTTGATGTCGGAATCGGTCTCGGCCATCTCGACGCGCAGTTGCGCATCGATCTTCTCGAGCTCGAGCCCCTTCAGCAATTCGCGGATCGCTTCGGCGCCGATCATGGCGGTGAAGCTGTCCTGGCCGTACTCGTCCTGCGCGCGGAGATACTCTTCCTCCGACAGGAGCTGACGCTCCTTGAGCGCGGTCAGACCCGGCTCCAGCACGACGTAGTATTCGAAGTACAGAATCCGCTCGAGGTCCTTCAGCGTCATGTCGAGCAACTGCCCGATCCGCGACGGCAAGGACTTCAGGAACCAGATGTGGGCGACCGGCGCGGCCAGCTCGATGTGGCCCATGCGCTCGCGTCTGACGCGCGACAGCGTCACTTCGACCGAGCACTTCTCGCAGATGATGCCCTTGTACTTCATCCGCTTGTACTTGCCGCACAAGCACTCGTAGTCCTTGATCGGCCCGAAGATGCGGGCGCAGAACAGGCCGTCGCGCTCGGGCTTGAAGGTGCGGTAGTTGATGGTTTCCGGCTTCTTGATCTCGCCGTAGGACCACGACAGAATCTTCTCCGGCGACGCGATCGAGATCCGGATCTGGTCGAAGACCTGAGCCGGCGTCGTCGGATTGAACAGATTCATGATTTCTTGGTTCATCGTCTTCTCCTCGCGTACCGATCGTCACCGGCAGCAAATTCGAATTTCTCTGGTCGCTCCCGTCCGCGCGCAATGCGTCGGCGCGGCGGGGATGCCCGGCCGGTTCGCGCGAAGATGAATTCGCGTGAACCGCCGGGCATGACGCTCGTCGTTACTCGGCCGCCTCGGCCGGGGGCGGCACGCCCAGCTTGGAATTGTGCAGGTCGACGTTGAGGCCGAGCGAGCGCATTTCCTTCACGAGCACGTTGAACGATTCCGGGATACCGGCCTCGAACGTGTCGTCGCCGCGCACGATCGCCTCGTACACCTTGGTGCGGCCGGCGACGTCGTCGGACTTCACCGTCAGCATTTCCTGCAGTGTGTAGGCGGCGCCGTAGGCTTCGAGCGCCCACACTTCCATTTCGCCGAAGCGCTGGCCGCCGAACTGCGCCTTGCCGCCCAGCGGTTGCTGGGGGACGAGCGAGTACGGACCGATCGACCGGGCGTGGATCTTGTCGTCGACGAGATGGTGCAGCTTCAGCATGTAGATGTAGCCGACCGTGACCTTGCGATCGAACTCGTCGCCGGTGCGGCCGTCATAGACGGTCGACTGGCCGGAGGCGTCGAAGCCCGCGAGCTTCAGCATCTCCTCGATGTCCGCTTCCTTGGCGCCGTCGAACACCGGCGTGGCGATCGGGACACCGTGGCTGAGGTTGCGGCCGAGCTCGATCAGTTCGCCATCGTCGAGCGACTTGATGGTCTCGTCGTCGCCGTAGATCTTCTTCAGGGTCTCGCGCAGCGGCTTGAGATCCTGCCTCTGATAATAGGCGTCGATGGTCTGGCCGATCTTCTTGCCCATGCCGGCGCAGGCCCAGCCGAGATGGGTCTCGAGGATCTGACCGACGTTCATCCGGCTCGGCACGCCGAGCGGATTCAGCACGATGTCGGCATGGGTGCCGTCTTCGAGGAACGGCATGTCCTCGATCGGCACGATCTTCGACACCACGCCCTTGTTGCCGTGGCGGCCGGCCATCTTGTCGCCCGGCTGGATCTTGCGCTTCACCGCGACGAAGACCTTGACCATCTTCATCACGCCGGGCGGCAATTCGTCGCCGCGCTGCAGCTTCTCGACCTTGTCGAGGAAGCGCTGCTCGAGGCCCTTCTTCGACTCGTCGTACTGCTTCCGCATGGCCTCGATCTCGGCCATCAGCTTGTCGTTCGGCGAAGCGAACATCCACCACTGCGACTTCGGATACTCCTCGAGCACCGCGCGGGTGATCTTGGTGTCCTTCTTGAAGCCCTTGGGACCGGCGACGCCCTGACGGTTGTCGAGCAGGTCCGCCAATCGGCCGTAGACGTTACGGTCGAGAATCGCCTGTTCGTCGTCGCGGTCCTTGGCGAGGCGTTCGATCTCTTCCCGCTCGATCGCCAGAGCACGCTCGTCCTTGTCGACGCCGTGCCGGTTGAAGACGCGGACTTCGACGATGGTGCCCTGCACGCCCGGCGGCACCCGGAGCGAGGTGTCGCGAACGTCCGAGGCCTTTTCGCCGAAGATGGCGCGCAGAAGCTTTTCTTCCGGCGTCATCGGGCTTTCGCCCTTCGGCGTGATCTTGCCGACCAGGATGTCGCCGGCGCGAACTTCGGCGCCGATATAGACGATGCCGGCTTCGTCGAGGTTCTTCAGCGCTTCTTCCGAGACGTTCGGAATATCACGCGTGATTTCTTCCGGACCCAGCTTGGTGTCGCGGGCCATCACTTCGAATTCCTCGATATGGATCGAGGTGAAGACGTCTTCCTTGACGATCCGCTCGGAGAGCAGGATCGAGTCTTCGAAGTTGTAGCCATTCCACGGCATGAACGCGACCAGCACGTTGCGGCCGAGCGCGAGTTCGCCGAGGTCGGTCGACGGACCGTCCGCGATGATATCGCCGCGGGCGACGCGGTCGCCGACCTTCACCAGCGGACGCTGGTTGATGCAGGTCGACTGGTTGGAGCGCTGGTACTTCATCAGCCGGTAGATATCGACGCCCGACTTGGTCGGATCGAGATCTTCCGTGGCGCGGATGACGATACGCGTGGCGTCGATCTGGTCGATCACGCCGGTGCGGCGCGCGGCGATCGCAGCGCCCGAGTCGCGGGCGACCACGCCTTCCATGCCGGTGCCGACGAACGGCGCCTCGGCGCGAACCAGCGGCACCGCCTGGCGCTGCATGTTCGAGCCCATCAGCGCGCGGTTGGCGTCGTCGTTCTCGAGGAACGGGATCAGCGCCGCGGCCACCGAAACGAGCTGCTTCGGCGACACGTCCATGTAGTCGACCTGGTCGGCCGGGATCAGCACGACGTCACGCGTGCCGCCAGCGCGGCAAACGATCAGATCGTCCGTGAAGCGGCCCTTGGCGTCGAGCGAGATGTTGGCCTGGGCCACCGCGTAGCGGCCCTCCTCCATCGCCGACAGATACACCACCTCGTCGGTGACGCGGCCTTCCTTGACCTTGCGATACGGGGTCTCGACGAAGCCGTATTTGTTGACGCGCGCGAAGGTCGCGAGCGAGTTGATCAGACCGATGTTCGGACCTTCCGGCGTCTCGATCGGGCAGATCCGGCCGTAATGGGTCGGATGCACGTCGCGGACTTCGAAGCCGGCGCGCTCGCGGGTCAGACCGCCCGGGCCGAGCGCCGAGAGACGACGCTTGTGGGTGATCTCCGACAGCGGATTGGTCTGGTCCATGAACTGCGAGAGCTGCGAGCTACCGAAGAACTCGCGCACCGCGGCGGCCGCCGGCTTGGCGTTGATCAGGTCCTGCGGCATCACCGTGTCGATATCGACCGACGACATCCGCTCCTTGATGGCGCGCTCCATGCGCAGCAGGCCGATGCGGTACTGATTCTCCATCAGTTCGCCGACCGAACGCACCCGGCGGTTGCCGAGATGGTCGATGTCGTCGATCTCGCCCTTGCCGTCGCGCAGACCGACCAGGGTCTTGATCACCGCGAGGATGTCCTCCTTGCGCAGCGTGCGATGGGTATCGGGCGCATCGAGGTCGAGGCGCATGTTCATCTTGACGCGGCCGACCGCGGACAGGTCGTAGCGCTCGGCGTCGAAGAACAGCGACTGGAACATGTTCTGCGCGGAGTCGAGCGTCGGCGGCTCGCCCGGGCGCATCACCCGGTAGATGTCGAACAGCGCGTCTTCACGCGTCATGTTCTTGTCGGCCGACAGCGTGTTGCGGATGTAGGGACCGACATTGACGTGGTCGATGTCGAGCAGCGGCAGTTCCTTGTAGCCCTGCTCGTTCAGCGCCTTCAGCGACTTCTCGGTGATTTCCTCACCGGCTTCCGCGTAGATTTCGCCGGTCTTCGGGTTGACCAGGTCCTCGGCCAGATAGTTGCCGACCAGTTCCTCGTCGCTCAGCCGCAGCGCCTTGAGGCCCTTTTCCTGCAACTGGCGCGCCGCGCGCACGGTCAGCTTCTTGCCGGCCTCGAGCACGACCTTGCCGGTGTCGGCGTCGATCAGGTCGTTGACAGTCGAATAGCCGCGGAAGCGCGCGGAATCGAACGGCACGCGCCAGCCTTCCTTGGTGCGCTTGTAGAGGATCTTGTTGTAGAACGTCGACAGGATCTCTTCGCCGTCGAGCCCGAGCGCGAACATCAGCGACGTCACCGGAATCTTGCGGCGACGGTCGATACGCGCGAACACGATGTCCTTGGCGTCGAACTCGATGTCGAGCCAGGAGCCGCGATACGGGATGACGCGGGCCGCGAACAACAGCTTGCCCGACGAATGGGTCTTGCCCTTGTCGTGATCGAAGAACACGCCCGGCGAACGGTGCATCTGCGAGACGATGACGCGCTCGGTGCCGTTGACCACGAAGGTGCCGTTCATCGTCATGAGCGGAATATCGCCCATGTAGACGTCCTGCTCCTTGATGTCCTTGACCGAACGGGCGCCGGTTTCCTCGTCGATATCGAACACGATGAGGCGCAGCGTCACCTTCAGCGGTGCGGCATAGGTCATGCCGCGCTGGCGGCACTCGTCGACGTCGTATTTCGGCGGCTCGAATTCGTAGCGAACGAATTCCAGCATCGAGGCGTTGGAGAAGTCCGAGATCGGAAACACCGACCGGAACACCGCCTGCAGGCCCTCGTCGTCGCGGCCTCCGGGAGGCTCGGCGACCATCAGGAACTGGTCGTAGGACGCCTTCTGAACCTCGATGAGGTTCGGCATCTCGGCGACTTCCCGGATGTGACCGAAGAACTTGCGAACGCGTTTGCGACCGGTGAACGTCTGCTGCGCCATCGTGGCCTCTCATGTCGTCGCCCGGTGGGGCGAACCTTCCGAAGCGCGATCCGCATCGCCCCCGGGTTGAATTACGTACATCCGAAATTCAGAAGCCGAATATCAGGAACTAAGTCCTAAATTCGCGCAACACCAAATCCGAACGCAAAACGACGTGCGGGGCGCTAGCGCACCCGCCCGTCAAAACCATCTCGTCACAGACCGAAAAAGCCCGAAATTGCTGATTCTCCTAGAGGCTGCGCGGAATGTTACCATGTCCATCGCGCCTGCGCTTTCGTGCTGCCGAACCAATATGGGTCGACAATGTGGAGATTCGAGGGGGTTCCCCCACTGATCCCCACACATTCCTGTGACGGCCACCCGGGGCCGGCGACTCCTCACCGCCCCCAACCGCCGCGACCGGGGCCGGCGAACCGGCCCCAACCGCTGAAGTCACCCTGCCCGCCCCGTCATGGCCGGGCTTGACCCGGCCGTCGACGTTCTGGGCAGATCCCCGGTCGCGCTGACGCCCGCCCGGGGATTTCGCTCGAGTAACCTGCGGTTACTTGAGCTCGACCTTGGCGCCGGCCTTCTCGAGCTGGGCCTTGAGCTTGTCGGCTTCTTCCTTGTTGACGCCTTCCTTGACCGGCTTCGGAGCGCCCTCGACCAGGTCCTTGGCTTCCTTGAGGCCGAGGCCGGTGATCGCGCGCACTTCCTTGATCACTTCGATCTTCTTGTCGCCGGCGGCGGCAAGCATCACGGTGAACTCGGTCTTCTCTTCGACGGCGGCGGCAGCGGCGCCCGGCGCAGCGGCGACAGCCACGGCGGCGGCGGCGGACACGCCCCACTTCTCTTCGAGGAGCTTGGCGAGCTCGGCGGCTTCGAGCACGGTGAGGCTCGAGAGGTCGTCAACAATCTTCTGCAGATCAGCCATTGAATCAGTTCCTTACGGGTATCAGTTCGAACCAGGGTTGAATGAGATGAAGCGTCAGGCCGCTTCGCTTTTGGAGGCATAGGCCTGAACCACGCGCGCGACCTTGGCCGCGGGAGCCGTGGTGAGCTGCGCAATCTTGGTGGCCGGCGCGACCAGAAGGCCGACCAGCTTGCCACGCAGTTCATCGAGCGACGGCAGCGAGGCCAGAGCCTTGACGCCATCGACATTCAGGACAGTCTTGCCCATCGAACCGCCGAGAATGACGAACTTCTCGTTCGCCTTGGCGAATTCGACGGCAATTTTCGGCGCCGCCACCGGATCGTCGGAAGTCGCGATCACGGTCGGCCCCTTCAACAGGGAGCCGATGGCAACGACGTCGGTGCCTTCAAGAGCAATTTTGGCGAGACGGTTTTTCGAGACCTTCACGGAAGCGCCAGCGGCTTTCATCTGCGAACGCAGCTTCTGCATCTGGGCCACGGTGAGGCCGGAATAATGAGCGACGACCGCAACGCTGGTGGTCTGGAACAGACCGTTCAGCGATTCGACCGCCTCTTTTTTTGCCGCTCTTTCCACAGCAAGCTCTTTCCGGTTGGCGGTCTCTGCGAACAGGACCGCCGGGTTGCACCCACCGTCCTGCCCTCACCTGACCTCAAGACACACGGTCTTCAGACACCAAGGGCAAGACGATCTTGAACAGCCTGCCCTCCCGATCGGACGCCGGCCGAAGCCGCTGCCCTCACGGGGTGTCGAGGTTCGAACCCTATCCGTGCCCACCGCACGCGGCAGGACACAAAATCCGGTCTTCACCCGTCTATGCAGGCCATGCGATTAAGCTTCTGAAGAAACGATACGTTTCAACGTCGGCGCCTGCAGTCTTGGACAGGACCGGAGTCGGTCGGACGCCAGATCCGGCGAACCGGACCAACCTCCTGCGACCCCTGCCCGCACTCCCCGAAACGACAGTACCCCTTCCTTCGAGCGATCCTGGGATGGACGACTTGAAGGACTGGTCTCCTATCGATACCGGTGATCGGAATGCGCGCACGAGCGCGCCAGCACCAGCCAGCACGCCCGGAAGGAACTGTTTAACGAGTCTGAACCGACTTGCCAAGGCCGTTGTCAGGAAAACGGCATCTTTTATGCAAGGACAGTTTCGGCCCGGGCGGCGGCGCCCGCGCGCACGCCCTTGGAACGCGCGCCACGCTCCCCGAAACGACGGATCGCTGCTGCCACTGGTATTATTACCGGCGATCAGTTGTGTCGCTTGCGGCCCGCAACCCATCATGACCATGCTGGCGCAGCCTCAAAACTGCTGATTCGCGGCCGCTTCCAGGCCTGCGCCTCCTCGATGAGGCTACCCACCTCGAATTCGGGTGAGTCCCTGAACTCGGTACGCTTGTTTTCACGCAGCGCACGACAACCTCCGGGACACTTTCATGAAACGCACGATGGCTGCTTTGACTCTCGTGGCACCGGCGATGGCCGTGCTGCCCGCCGGCGCCGCCGATTTGCCGGCACTGAAGGCGGTGGCTCCGATCTACATGCCGGCCTCGCTGGTGCCCCGCGCCGCGTGGTTCGCCGGCATCGGCGGCAGCGTCAATTCGCAGAGCTATGAAAGCCAGAACATCTACGCCCAGGGCGTCTCAGAGATCTTCCTGGGCGGCACCCAGGTCGCGTTCGGGACGGCCGGCGGCCCGACCACGCCGTCGCTCGATCCCCGCACCAGCTTCGCGCCGACCGCGCAGCTCGGCTTCTTCCAGCATTTCGGCGGCAGCGACTGGCTGTGGGGCGCCAAGGTCACTTACAGTTACATCAATGCGCATTCGACCGACAACCGCGTCCGCGACCCGCAGGTCGGCTCGTTCACCAGCGCCAATTCCGACAGCTTCACCGGCAATGTGGTGATCGGTTCCTACCAGAGCGGCATCAGCCAGCAGATCAACTTCATTCCGTTCGTCGGCCACTCGTTCGAGCGCAGCATGGTGTATTTCGGCGTCGGCCCGTCGCTGTCGCAGGTCAAGTCCAGCCTGAACAACGTCATCGGCTTTGCGGCCATCAACAACACCCACGTCAACATCACCGGCGAGCCGAGCAACTTCTCCAGCACGCAATGGGTGCTGGGCGGCGCCGCGACGGTCGGCGGCACCTACTTCATCGACCGCGGCTGGTTCATCGACGTGAACTACACCTTCGGCATCACCAGGAACCAGACCATCAATTACGCGGCGCCGTTCGCCAGCGCCACCGACGGCTACACCGACACCGGAATCCTCAGCGGCAACTGGTCCGGCCACATCATCAACCAGGCGGTGGCGGTGTCGATCAACAAGGCGTTCTGAGTCGGGCGGCCACCACGCCCGGGGCCTAGGGGCGGCGACAAGGGGCGACGCGCGGCGCGGCCCTTGTCCGCAACGAGCCGCGATCATGGGCGACGAGAGCCGTTCTGCCTCCTGTGGAATCAGCACTGGCGCTCACCACAGGCACAACCTCATGGTGAGGAGGCGCGCAGCGCCGTCTCGAACCATGCGCCGCGGGCCGTGCGGGTTCGCCATCCTTCGAGACGCCCGGCTTCGCCGGGCTCCTCAGGATGAGGGGTCAGTGCATCCGGCAAGGGCCAGATCGCTTCAATCAAACGATGAAACGCTCTGGAGCGCGCTCTCGATATCGGTCTTTGAAAAATCATCGCCGATGAAAAGCAACGGGCAGGCACATTCCTGCGCCAAAGCGTAGGCAAAGCAGTCACCGAAATTCAAGCCGGCGGGATGCCGGCCCTTTCCCCATCGCTTGTAAGCCTCGCCGGCACGCCGCGCAGAAGCGGCCGTCACACTGACGATTTCGAACCCCGCTCCGTGGATCAAACGGGCCATTGCGCCGTCGGCATTTCGTCGCGCGGCGACGACGAGGCACTCGGTAACCGTACCCGCCGAGATCAATCGGTCGCCATCCGCTCTGATTGCCCTTGCGCAGGCTTCGGCTTGCGGTTCGTCGAACAGGATCGCTATCAAGGCCGACGTGTCGACCACGATCATTTCGGGAGACCGTCCTCGTCGTAGAGGAAATCCTGGCTGCGTGCCGCACTAGGCCCGGGCGTTGCTTTCGCAGCCGCCTCGTGCTGCACCTCCGCGATCAACGCCCAGAATGATTCATCATCGCGCACTGGTTTGACCGGCACCAGACGCACAGCCGGCTGTCCATGCCGGGTGAGAATGACCTCATCTCCCGCCTCGGCGCGCCGCACCAATTCGGTCAGTTGCCCTTTCGCTTCGGTTACAGAGATCCGCATCGATCGGCCCTCGCCACGATCACCTCCATGAAAGTGGACCAATTAATGGTCCACTTCAAGGGCAGCGCCGCGCCGTCGCAGCAGGCTCGTCTCACCCCTTCGGGCACGCCGCTCCCGCGTCGGCCCAGGCCTTGATCAGCGCCCCGAACTGCTTCTGGGTGCCGGGAGCCGGAGTGCGGCCGGCGCCGGGATTCCAGCCCCAGCCCACCAGCTCATCCTCCGCCATATGATGAACCAGCTTGGCCATGTCCATGTCGCCATTGCGGGTTCGGTCCTTGAGCTGGACGCAGATCTGGCCGAGCGTCTTGCCCTGCCAGGCCATTTCCAGCGGCGCCAGCGCCCATTTCGGATTGCCGGGGACGCGGGCCGGATCGTAATTGGCGTCGTGGTGGCAGGTGTTGCAGGCGAGGCCGCCGAGCGGACCGTGGCCGCCTTCGCCACGCACCACCAGCGGCTGGTGCGGCCGCATCGAGTCGGTCTGGGTCGGCCGGTCGCCCGCCGGGTGGCAATTCATGCAGCGCGGCGAGGCGATCACCTTGCCGGCCTCCTCGAACAGCGCGACCGCGCGCGCCTGCCTGTCGCGGATCCTGGCGAAATCCGACACCGGCCGCAGCGTCGCCGCGTTCGCAGCGGACGTATTGGCCGCGTCGGCTTCGCCCTGCAACGCGGGCCCAGCGATCGCCAGCATCCCCGCGGCCAGCGCGCCGGCCAATACCGCCATCCCAGCGTGACGCAGCCGGCTCATGCGCTGGCTCCCGGCACGATCGGCAATTGCCGCGGGCGGCCCGCGCCGAGCTTCGCCATGGCGTTGGCGACCGCCGGCCCGAGCGGCGGCACGCCGGGCTCGCCGACCCCGGTGGGTTTTTCGGTCGAGGCGACGATGGTGACGTCGATCTCCGGCATCTCGTCGATCCGCAGCGAGCGATAAGTGTCGAAATTGCCCGACACCGGCCGGCCCTGCTCCAGCGTCTGCTCGGCATAGAGGATGTGGCCGAGCGCGAAGCCGATGCCGCCTTCCATCTGCGCCCGGATGATGTCGGGATTGACCGCGACGCCGCAATCGACCGCGACCCAGACCTTGTGCACCTTCGGGCCGCTCTCGCCGATCGACAGTTCGACCACCTGCGCGACGAAGGTGTTGAAGCTCTCGACCACCGCAACGCCGCGGGCACGGCCCGGCTCCAGCCTGGCATTCTTCCAGTCGCTGCTCTGCGCCACCGCGCGCAGCACGCCGGCGTGGCGCGGCTTGTCCTTCATCATCGCGAGGCGTCCCTCGACCGGGTCCTGCCCCGCGGCCTCGAGCAACTGATCGACGAAGGCCTCGACCGCGTAGCCGGTGTGGGTGTGGCCGACCGAGCGCCACCACAGCACGGGCACGCCGAGATCGACCTGATGCACGTCGCATCTGAAATTCGCGATATCGTAGGGCGGCTCGTTCGAGCCCTCGTACACCGTCGGATCGAGGCCGTCCTTCATCATCATCGACTCGAACGCCGATCCCTTCATGATCGACTGCCCGACGATGGTGTCGCTCCAGGCGACGATCTTGCCGTCGCGGACCACGCCGCGCATCCGGTGGACGCCGAACGGCCGGTAGTAGCCGCCGCGCATGTCGTCCTCGCGGGTCCACACCAGCTTGAGCGGCCGCCCGGGGCCGATCGCCTTGGCGACCTCGGCGAGTTCGCGCGCGACCTGGGCGGATTGCTGCGCGCGCCGGCCGAAGCTGCCGCCGGCCAGGATGGTCTGCAGTTTGACCTTGTCGACGCCGAGGCCGAGTACTTCGGCGATCACGCCGTGATCGGGCGTCGGAAACTGGCAGCCGTAGCGCGCCGAAGCGGTGTCGCCCTGCCAGTGGATGAAGCCGTTGAGCGGCTCCATCGCGGCATGCGCGAGATACGGGAACACGAATTCGGCTTCGATCACCTGCCCGCCCTGCGCGATCGCGGCGTCGACATCGCCCTCCGCCTTGATCACGCGACCCGGCGTGGTCGACAGCTCGCGGAACTGCGCGAGGATCTCGGCGGTGCCACGCCGCTCGGCCTTGGCGTCGTCCCATTCGATCGCGAGCTTGTCGCGGCCCTGCTTCGCCGGCCAGAAGCCCCTGGCGTAGACCGCGACGCCGGTCGGCACCTGCTTGACGTCGACCACGCCCGGCACCGCCTTTGCGGCTGCGGCGTCGAACGAGGCGACCTTGCCGCCGAACCGTGGCGGCCGCGCCACCAGCACCGTCAGCATCTCAGGCTCGTTGATATCGAGCGTGAAGATCGCCGAGCCGTCGGACTTGGCGACGCTGTCGAGCCGCTTCACCGCGCCTTCCTTGCCGATCAGCTTGAAATCCGCCGGGTCCTTCAGCTTCGGATCGCGCGGCGCCGGCATCCGCATCGCCTTGCCGGCGAATTCGCCGAACGTGCCCTGCTTGCCGGAGCGATGCTTGATCGCGCCGCTTTCGACGGTGATCTCCGATTCCGGCACGTCCCAGCTCTCGGCCGCCGCCGCGACCAGCATCTGCCGCGCCGCGGCGCCGACCTTGCGCATCTGCTCGTAGGAATTGGCGATGGCGCTGGAGCCGCCGGTGCCCTGCACGCCGAACGCCAGATTCTTGTACAGCGCCGGATTGGACGGCGCGTGATCGGCGCGCATCTGCGCCCAGTCGGCATCGAGCTCTTCGGCGACCAGCGTCGCCATTCCGGTCAGCGGCCCCTGCCCCATCTCGATGTGTTTGCACAGTACGGTGACGGTGCTGTCGGGCGCGATGATCAGGAAGGTGTTGGGCGCGGTGTTGACCTGTTGCGGCGCCGGCTGGTTCTGCGCGAAGGACGGCGTGCGGCTGGCGACATAGACGCCGATCGCGAGGCCGGCGCCGGCCTTCAGCACGGCGCGGCGGCTGAGGCTGCGGTCGTGGATCGTCATGGCTCAGCCCTCCAGCGATTTCGCGGCCTGATGGATCGCGGCGCGGATCCGCACATAGGTGGCGCAGCGGCAGATGTTGCCGTTCATCGCCAGATCGATGTCGCGGTCGGTCGGCTTGCTGTTGCGCTCGAGCAGCGCGGTCGCGCTCATCACCTGCCCGGACTGGCAGTAGCCGCATTGCGGCACGTCGATCGCGGCCCAGGCCTGCTGCACCGCGCGGCCTTCCTTGCTCTGCAGCCCCTCGATCGTGGTGATCTCGCGGCCTTCGACCGCCGACACCGGCAGCGAGCAGGAGCGCAGCGTGGCGCCCCCGATCTGCACCGTGCAGGCGCCGCATTGCGCGACGCCGCAGCCGTATTTGGTGCCGGTCAATCCGGCGCCGTCACGGATCGCCCAGAGCAGCGGCGTGTCCGGATCGACATCGACGGAATGCGACCGACCATTGATCCTGAGCGTGAAAGCCGCCATCGCCGATGCTCCCTTTGGCCGAGGCGGAAGCTACACACTGCGATTGTGTCGCAACAACTCACATCAATTTGGGGCAGATCTACCAAATGCTGCGGGAACTAAATCGTCCTGACTGCATTACGCGGGCTTCCGGGTCCCAATGCGTCGGCTCCCTTGGCGGGGACGATCACGCGTCGACGCGATAAGGCAGCGGCCGCCCTTCGAACAACGCCTCGAGGTTGGCGATCACGCAATCCTGCATGGCGACATGCGCATCGAGGGTGTGGCCGCCGATATGCGGCGTCAACACCACGTTCGGGAACTCGCTGAGCGCATCGGGCACGTACGGCTCCTCTTCGAACACGTCGAGGCCGGCGCCGGCGATGGTGTGGTCGGCCAATGCCGCGATCAGCGCGGGCTGGTCGATCACCGAGCCGCGTGAAATGTTGACCAGCACGCCGTCCTTGCCGAGCCGCTTCAACATGTCGGCATCGATGATGCGCTGCGTATCCGGGCCGGCGCGGACCGCGACCAGCAGCACGTCGCACCAGTCGACCAGTTCGCTTAGGCTCCCGACATAGCGATACGGCACGTCGTGGCGGCTGCGGCTGTGATAGGCGACCTCGGTCTCGAACGACGCGACGCGCGCCGCGATCTTGCGGCCGATCTCGCCCATGCCGTAGACGCCGACCTTGGCGCCGGTCAGCCCGCGCGGCGGCTTGAGCAGCGGCGACGGCCTTGCTCCCGACCAGCCGCCGCTGCGTAAGTAAGCGTCCGCCGGAATCACCCGCCGCATCAGTCCGAGCAGCAGCGTCATCGCCAGATCGGCGACCGCCGACGCATTCGCCGCCGGGCTGTTGCCGATCAGGATGTTACGCTCCGCCGCGGCTTCGAGGTCGACGCCGTCATAGCCGGTGCCGTAGCAGACGATCGCGCCGAGCGAGGGCAGCAGATCCATCGTCTCGCGGCCGAGCGGCTGCGCGCCCATGGTGAGCAGCGCGCGAACGTCGGCAAGCTCGGTCGCGCTGAAGACTTCATTGGCCGGCTTGCCGCCGGTCTCGAGCAGTTCGAACTTGTCGCCGAACCGCGTCAGCATCGACTTCGCGAACCGCGAAAACACCAGAACCTTGTCCGCCATGCTGTCTCCTTTTCCTGTCGATTCTTGATTTTGGAAGCAAAAACAAAGGGGCGGACGGGTTTGCCCCATCCGCCCCTGGTTTGCCTCGAGTTTGCCGCAAGGCTGCGACGGGCTTAGTGAACCGAACCCGGCTCGACCTTGACGCCCGGGCCCATCGACGACGACACCGCGACGCGCTGGATATATGTGCCCTTGGCGCCGGTCGGCTTGGCCTTGGTCACCGCATCCGCGAGCGCCTTGATGTTCTCGACCAGCTTCTCCTCGGTGAACGAGGCCTTGCCGACGCCGGCCTGGATGATGCCGGCCTTCTCGACGCGGAACTCGACCGAGCCGCCCTTGGCGCCCTTGACGGCGCCGGCGACGTCCATCGTCACCGTTCCGATCTTCGGGTTCGGCATCATGCCGCGCGGACCGAGCACCTTACCGAGACGGCCGACCAGCGGCATCATGTCGGGGGTGGCGATACAGCGGTCGAAGTTGATGTTGCCGGCCTGGACCTGCTCGACGAGGTCCTCGGCGCCGACGACGTCGGCGCCCGCCGCCTTGGCTTCGTCCGCCTTGGCGCCGCGCGCGAACACGCCGACCCGCACGGTGCGGCCGGTGCCGTTCGGCAGCATCACCACGCCGCGGACCATCTGGTCGGCGTGACGCGGATCGACGCCGAGATTGAGCGCGACTTCGATGGTCTCGTCGAACTTCGAGGTCGCGCGCTCCTTCACCATCTTCACCGCTTCGTCGAGCGCGTACAGCTTGGTGCGGTCGATGCCTTCGCGGGCCTTCTTCAGACGCTTACCGATTGCCATGTCCGTTACCCCTCGACCTGGAGGCCCATCGAACGGGCGGAGCCCTCGACCATGCGCATGGCCGACTCGATGGTGTCGCAGTTCAGATCCTTCATCTTCTTCTCGGCGATCTCGCGCACCTGCGCCGAGGTCACCTTGCCGGCCGAGTCACGGCCCGGCAGCTTCGATCCGGACTGGATCTTGGCCGCCTGCTTCAGGAAGAAGGACATCGGAGGGGTCTTCATCTCGAAGGTGAACGAACGATCGGCGTAGATCGTGATCACCACCGGAATCGGGGTGTTCTTCTCTTCCTTCTGGGTCTGCGCGTTGAACGCCTTGCAGAACTCCATGATGTTGAGGCCGCGCTGACCAAGCGCGGGACCGATCGGGGGCGAAGGGTTCGCCGCACCGGCCGGCACCTGCAACTTCAGGTATCCGGTCACTTTCTTTGCCATACTTTTCTCCTGTTGCCGGCACAGCCGGCGGTTTCAGGTTTCGTGGTGGGGCATCACGACGACTGGCGATCGTCTTGAACCTCCCACGTCAGTTCAGAGCAAAGCCTTCGCCTCGCTCACTCCCGTCATGCCCGGACTTGATCCGGGCATCCATCGCTCTTCGCAAGAAGCATCTTTCGAAGAAGATGGATTGCCGGGTCAAGCCCGGCAATGACGCCACAACCGGAGCCAGGCCCCGGCAATGACACTTACCCAATCAGACCTTCTCGACCTGACCGAATTCCAGTTCGACCGGCGTGGCGCGGCCGAAGATCGAGACCGCGACCTTGACGCGCGAACGCGCCTCGTCGATTTCCTCGACCACGCCGGAGAACGACGCGAACGGGCCGTCGGCGACGCGGACGTTCTCGCCGATCTCGAACGACACCGACGCCTTCGGGCGCTCCACGCCTTCCTGCACCTGGTGCAGGATGCGCATCGCCTCGGCTTCGGAGATCGGCATCGGCTTGTTCTCGGCGCCGAGGAAGCCGGTGACCTTCGGGGTGTTCTTGATCAGGTGAAACGCTTCGTCGGTGAGGTTCATCTTCACCAGCACGTAGCCCGGGAAGAATTTGCGCTCGGCGTCGACCTTGCGGCCGCGGCGCACCTCGGTGACCTTCTCGGTCGGCACCAGCACCTGCTCGAACAGATCCTCCAGGCCGCGCTGCTTGGCCTGCTCGCGGATCGATTCGGAGACCTTCTTCTCGAAGTTCGAATAGGCGTGGACGATGTACCAGCGCATGCTCATGTCGAGGGGCCTGCCGTTAAACGCCGAGCACGAAGGTGATCAGGATCCTGATCACCTGGTCGGCGGCAAAAAAGAAAACCGAAGCGAGCGCCACCATCACGAACACCATGATGGTGGTGATCGTGACTTCGCGGCGCGACGGCCATGTCACCTTGGCGGTTTCACTCCGCACTTCCTGCAGGAACTTGAACGGGCTGAAGGCCATCGTGTGATCCAGATCGGTCGGTCGAATGTCGGGTTTTCAGAAATCCGAACAGCCCTGTTGCGCCCAACCTCTGCCAAGGAACCCCTTCGCGAAGGATGAGCCGCCAACCGGGCCCTGTTTTCGGGAAATGAAAGCCGCGCCGGAGATCCGTCGAAGCGGGCCGGCAGCGAGTGACGCCTTTTATGGCGAGTTCGGCAAAACGTCAAGCCGGCGGCGTATCCGAGACGCTCCTGCGGCAGCTCCCAGGCCGTCCGCACCGCTCGAAAAATCGTCTTTCTGCCAGATACTTGGCTTCACGGGCGGTAATGGCGGATCTCGGCGCGCGACCGCGGGGCGATGCGACGTTTCACCCGATCCCGACGCCGAGCAGCGCATCGACCAGTTCCCGCTCGACGCGAAGCTGATCGGCCTGACCGCTCCAGGCGATCCGGCCGCGTTCGATGACGATGACGTCGTCGGCGAAATCCAGCGCCCGCGCGATCTGCTGCTCGACCAGAACCACGGTCATCTCGCCGGACTGCGCCAGCTTCACGATGGTTTCCATCAACCGGTCGCAGATCACCGGCGCCAGCCCTTCGAGCGGTTCGTCGAGCAGCAGCACCGACGGCTTGCCGAGCAGCGTGCGCGCCAGCGACAGCATCTGCTGTTCGCCGCCGGACAACTGAACGCCGTTGTGATGCCGCCGCTCGGCCAGCCGCGGAAACATCGCGTAGACCTCGTCGAGTTCGGAGCGCGGGCGGCCCTTGAGGCCGGTGAAGAGGTTCTCCTCCACCGACAGGGACCGGAACACGTCGCGGGTCTGCGGCACATAGCCGAGGCCCGACGCGGCGCGTGCGAACGTCTTCAGTCCGGTCACATCCCGCTCGTCAACGCGAATGGCGCCGCCCTGGTGCGACGTCAGGCCCATGATCGTGGCGAGCAGCGTGGTCTTGCCGACGCCGTTGCGGCCCAGCACCGTCAACCGGCCCCCGGCCCGAACGGCGAAGCTCATCTCGCTCAGGATGCCGACCGAGCCGTAGCCGGCGCTCAGACGCTCGACCTCAAGACGTGCTGCGGGCATCGGCATAGCTTCCCAGATAGGCCTGACGAACGGCGTCGTTCTGCTTCACGTCCGCGGGCGTTCCCTCGAAGATCAGCGCCCCATTCGCCAGCACGAGGACGCGCTTGGCGAATTTGAACACCAGATCCATGTCGTGCTCGATCATCAGGATCGCGATCTCCGGCGACATCTTGGCGATGGCTTCGAGAATCCGCGGCGACTCGTCGTGCGGCACGCCGGCGGCCGGTTCGTCGAGAACCAGGACCCGCGGCTTCATCGCGAGCCCGATCGCCAGATCGAGCAGCCGCTGCTGACCATAAGCGAGCTTCGTCACCGGCATCGCTGCGAGATGGGCGATGCCGAGCAGGCTCAGAACACCCTGCCATTCGTCGCGCACCTCGGCCGAATCCATCGCCGATGAAAACATCCGCTTGGTCAGCCCGCGACGCTGCATCACCGCCAACGCGACGTTCTCGGCCACCGTCAGAGTGGTGAAGAGCCGCGTGACCTGGAACGTCCGCACCAGCCCGCCCTGCACCCGCTCGGGGATCGAGGCGGCGGTGACGTCCTCGCCGGCGAGCAATATCCGCCCGCCGGACGGTGGCAGATCGCCGGAAATCAGATTGACCAGCGTCGTCTTGCCGGCGCCGTTGGGGCCGATCAGCGCGACCCGGTCGCCGCTTGACAGCGCGAACGACACATCGGCGGTGACCTGCAAGCCCCCGAACGACCGCGACAGATTCTGAACCTCGAGCAAGCGGGTCATCGCACCGCCCTCGCCTGCCGGAAGTCCTCGATCCGCCGGACGACCTCGTTGACCAGACCGCGCGGGAAGAACAGCACCACCACGATCAGCAACAGGCCGACCAGGATCATCCAGTGGAAGGGGCTGGCCGCGGAGACGTAGTGGTGGAACAGTTCGAACAGGATGGCGCCGATCAGGGCGCCCCACAGATTGCCGGCGCCGCCGAGGATCAGCATGATCAGCGCCTCTGCGGATCGCTCGAAGCCGACGCTGTCGAGCCCGACGACGCCGGTGTTGATCGCCGTCAGCGCGCCGCCGAGGCCGGCGACAGCGCCCGCGACGCAATACATGATCACCAGCCGCGGGTAGACCCGAACGCCGATCATGCGCGCGCGCAGGGTGTCGTCCTTGATCGCGCGGCACATCAGGCTGAACGGCGATCGCGCGAAACGCAGCAGCGCCACCATCGCGATCAGCAGCACCGCCACCGAAAACACGTAGCCGGTCCGGCCGAACATGTCGAAATTGAACACGCCGAACACCGGCCCCGGCGAAATGCCGGCCAGGCCGTCGCTGCCGCCGGTGATCGACGACAGCTTGTTGGCCAGCGCGGCGACGAGCTGGCCGAAGGCGATCGACAGCACCAATTGCGGAAGGCCGCGGAAGCGCGTGACCAAGAGGCCGGACACCAGGCCGGTGCAGGTGCCGGCGACGGCACCGACGAGAAGCATCGCGATCGGATCGGTGATGCCGGCCAGCGCGGCGTTGCCCGCGGCGTAAGCGGCGACGCCGAACAGCGCCGCGTGTCCGAGCGTCGCGACGCCACAATAGCCGGTGACGAGATCGAGCGAGATGACGAGGAACGCCAGACCGATCACGCGCGTCAGAAAGGCGAGATCATCAGGGAAGACGAAATAGCCGATCGCCCCGAGACCGGCGATGATCGCAGCGGCCATCAGGTCGTTGCGAAGGCCGGCGGTGGCGACCGGACCGGCGGTGTCGGAAGTGGTCGTCATCAATGGGCCCTTCCGAACAGGCCGTGGGGGAAGATGTACACGATCACGATCACCGCGACATAGAAGAAGAATTCGCCGAACTCCGGCGCCAGATACTTGCCGGTGGTGTCGGCGAGGCCGAGCAGCAGCGACGCGGCGAGCGCGCCCGTGACCGACCCCGCGCCGCCGACGGAGACGACGACGAGGAACGTCACCATGTAGCGCAGCGCATAGAACGGCTCGACCGGCAGCAGCTCGGCGCCGACGACGCCGCCGAACGCGGCGAGCCCGACCGCCAGCGCGAACGTCGCCGAATAGACGACCTGTGTCCGGATGCCCAACGCCTCCGCCATGTCGCCATTGTCGACCGCCGCACGCAGCCGCACGCCGAACTCGGTCTTCTCGATCAGAAGCCAGAGCGCGACCGCCGTCACCACGCCGCAGCCGATCACGAACAGCCGGTGCGCCGGGATCATGCGGAAGCCGAGATCGAACGGGCCTTTGAGCAGCTCCGGAAGCGGGATCGGCTTCGAGGTCGGACCGAAAATGTAATTGGCGATGCCGACGATGAAGAAGGTGATGCCGATCGTCAGCAGGATCTGGGTCAGTTCGTCGGAGCGGCGATAGATGCGGCGATACAGCAGGAACTCGAACGGCACCGACACGATCACCGTCCCGATCACCGCGATCAGGATCGCGACCGGATAGGAAACGCCGAGCGACACCAGCGCGAACGAGGCGAGATAACCGCCGATCATCGCGAACGCGCCGTGGGCGAGATTCACCACCCGCATCAGCCCCATCATGATCGACAGGCCGATCGAGATCGTGAACAGCACCATGCCGTAAGCGAGCGCGTCCGGCAGAATTCCGAGAACGGTCTGCATCACGACACCGTCGCCGTCGCCACCGCCGGCATCGGCCGGCGAGCCCGACAGGATCGCGATATCGACGTGTCCAACTCAGCCTTCACGACCCGGCCCTCGCGCTCGATTCCGAAGCGGCCCGCGGCCGCCCGCCCCTGTTACCGCGACCGCCCTCCGCATTCCAGCGCAGAGGGCGGCCAGTTTGCTACTTTGCGAGGCCCCAGTCGGGCTGCGCCTTGAAGGTCTCGAGCTCCTTGTTGATCAGCTTGCCGTCGACCTTCTCGACTTCGCGCAGATAGACGTTCTGCGTGATGTGCCGGGTGTCCGGATCGATCGAGACCGGGCCGCGCGGGCTCACCCACTCCATGCCCTTCACCGCCGCGATCGCCTTGTCGGGATCGCTCTTGCCGGAGGTCGCCTCGATCATCTTGTAGATCAGGCGCGCGCCGTCATAGGCCGCGACCGACGTCATGGTGACTTCGTCGAGCTTGGCGCCGCCCTTCTGGAGCTGGGCCAGGAACGCCTTGTTTTCGGGCGAGTCGTGCGAGACGGCATAGTGATAGGTCGACAGAATGCCGAGCCCGGCCTCGCCGATGTTCGGCAAATCCGGCTCGGTGACGACGTCGCCGGTCGACATCAGCTTGACGCCGCCCGCCTTCAGGCCGTTGTCGATGTAGGCCTTGACGAAGCCGAGAGTCGGCGGGCCCGCGGGCAGGAACGTGAAGATCATGTCGGCGCCGGAATTCTTGATCCGCTGCATGATCGGACCGAAATCCGTGGTGCTGAGCGGCATCCGGACCGCCTCGACGACCTTGCCGCCCTCGGCTTCGAACGTCTTCTTGAACGCGGTTTCGGCGTCGATGCCCGGACCGTAGTCGCTGACGGCGATCGCGACCTTGGTCGCGCCCTTGGCCTTTGCGACCTTCGCCGCCGGCACGGTGTTCTGGAACATCGTGAACGAGGTGCGGACGATGTAAGGGCTCTTCTCGGTGATCGACGACGTCGCCGCGTTCATCACCACCATCGGCACCTTGGCTTCCTGCAGCAGCGGCGCCACCGCCATCGCATTCGGCGTGAAGTACAGGCCAGCGAGATACTGCACCTTCTCCTTGACGATCAGCTCCTGCGCCAGCGCCTTCGACTGCGCCGGGTTGGGCGACACCTCGTCGCGATAGACGAACTCCACGGTGTGCCCGGCGACCTTGTTGCCGTGCTCGGCGACCCAGGCGTCGATGCCCATCTTGTAGTTCTTGCCGAACAGCGCGTAGGGCCCGGACATCGTGCCGATGACGCCGACCTTGATGGTGTCGGCGCGCGCGCCGGTGGCGATCAACGAGACCGCCGCGAGTGCATACACAGATCGCAATCCCCAACCCATACGTCTCTCCTCACTGTTGATTGACAATTTCGTGGACTTTCGGCTCAGAACATCTCGAAATATTCGCGCTGCTCCCACTCCGTCACTTCGGCCTGAAAGCGCTCGATTTCCGCATTCTTGATGAACGTGTAGTAATCGACGAACTCGTCGCCCAGCGCGGTCCGGAAGAACGGATCGTCGCGCAGCGCGAAGATCGCCTCGCGCAGCGACTTCGGCAGAAGGTCCGCCTTGGTCTCGTAAGGCGTGTCGGCCGACGGCCCGGGATCGAGCGCGCGGTCGACGCCGTCGAGACCCGACAGGATCTGTGAGGCCATGTAAAGATACGGGTTTGCCGCAGGCTCACCGACCCGGTTCTCGATTCGCGTGCCGCGATCACCCGGCCCGCCCAGCACGCGCAGCATCACGCCGCGATTGTCGCGTCCCCAGATCGCGCGATCGGGCGCGAGCGAATAGGAGCGGTAGCGTTTGTAGCCGTTGATGGTCGGCGTGGTGAACACCGTCGCGGCGCGGGCGTGCTGCAGCAGCCCCGCGAGGTAGTGCCTTCCGAGGTCGGACAGAACGTCCGTCTCCGACACGAACGCATTGTGGCCGCCGTCCCGCGCGATCAGACACTGGTGAAGATGCCAGCCGGACGACACCACGTTCGGGATCCGCGGGCGGCACATGAAGGTGGCGTGATAGCCGTGACGTCGGCAGATCTGCTTCACCGCGCTGCGGAACAGCACCATCAGGTCCGCCGGCATCAGGCCGACGGTGGGCTGGAAGGTGAACTCGCACTGGCTGGGGCCGAACTCGACCTCGATCGAGCGCAGCGGCAGACCGAGCGCGACGATGTCGCGGCGGATCAGTTCGAGCACCGGCTCCATCTGATCGTAGCGCTGCTCGGTGAGATATTGATAGCCGTGCGACAACAGGCTGACTTCGGGCGGCTCGCCGGGCTGGCCGGCGTGCTCCGGCCGCATCTTCGGGTCTTCGACCTTGAAGACGTGGAATTCGACCTCGAGTCCCGCCATGTAGTCGTAGCCGCGATCGGCCAGTTTCTGCAGCACCGAACGATACAGCCCGCGCGTCGCGAACGGCACCGCTCGGCCGTTGGCGAAGTACAGGTCGCACAACACCCAGCCGGTGTTCGGCGCCCAGGGCAGCATCCGGAAGGTGGTCGGGTCCGGCAGCATGACGACGTCGGCGCCGCCCTGCATCTCCGCCATGCCGAAGCCTCCGCCGGCCTGAAACACCGGAAACACCGTCTTGTGCGAGGTGTCCTTGGCCAGCATCGTGGTGGTGATGGAGGCGCCGGACTCGAGGCAGTTCAACGCCTCCGACGCCACCAGGGTCTTGCCGCGGAGAATGCCGTGCTGATCGGGAAACGAGAACCGGATGGTCTCGAGACCGTGCTCCTCGGCGATCCGCCGCATCCGCGCGGCGGCTTCGATCTGTTCGTCGGACCAGAGGCCGTACTTCTCAACCAGACTCAACGCTCGATCCTCGATCCGTTCCGCTCGCCCATGTTCATTCCGCCGCCGTCAGATGCGGCACCTTGGCGGCGATCTCCGCCGGCACCGGCGCGGCCCAGGGCGCGCCGCGACGACGCTTGACGTCGACCTCCATCCAATAGGTTTCCCAGCCGCGGCTCGGGCCGATGCCGTCCATCGTCGCGGGCCCCTGGATGCCGCGCGCACTGGCCTCGTCGAGCGCCAGCAGCGGCTTGCCGCCGGCCTCGGCCTTGGCGATCTCCTGACGCAGCAGCCGGCGATACTGGATGATCGCCTTGTCGCTTTGTCCGAGATGCTCGCGGGTGCGGTCCTGGATCGGGCCCATCGACTCCACCGCCCACTGGTCGTGGACGTTGATGTCGGCGCCCATGCCGGTATAGGTCGCGGTCGCCTGCTCGTGCGGATCGAAGCCGTAGTCGTTGGTCTTGTTGCGGCGGGACTTGTAGTCCGGCAGTTCGTAGAGTTCGAGCCGCTGGTCGCGCATCTTCACCTTGTCGACCGGCTTGGTGTAGCTGGTGAAGATCGCGTACCAGTAACAATTGTTGTCGTCGACCGGCACGTGCCACTGCGTGATCGTCATCTCGGTGCTCATCGGGATGACGAAGCCGTGCGGGAACAGCTGGTTGGTGACGCGCACATGGGTGCGCTCGTCGTCGATCTCGCGCAGCGCGATCAGCCGCAAGCCGTATTCGGTATGCTCGACATTGATGATAGGGCGATCGTACTCGCGCAGCACCTTGGTCATCGGCAACTCGCTCCCGGCGGAAGCGCCGCGGAACTGCTTGCCGTAGGATTGCGAGGTGTCCTCGTCCTCGAAGAAGCGATGCAGGAACGACGCGTGCGCCGGATCGATGCCGACCTCCAGCGCCTGCAGCCAGTTGCACTCGAACAGCCCCTTGAACGCGAACACATGCGTGTCGGGCGCGACGAAGCAATCGATCTCGGGGAATGCGGGCGGCTCGCCGGCGCCGAGATAGGCCCACAGCATGCCGCCCTTGGCGACGACCGGAAATGCGCGCTGCTTGATGTTCTGGCACAGCACCGAATTGGCGGGCTCAGCCGGCGTCTCGAGGCACTTGCCATCGACGTCGAACAGCCAGCCGTGGAAGGCGCAGCGCAGCCCGCCGCCTTCGAGCCGGCCGAACGCGAGGTCGGCGCCGCGGTGCGGACAATCGCGATCGATCAGGCCGTAGCGTCCGGATTCGTCCTTGAACAGAACGAAGTCCTCGCCCAGCAGCCGCACCGGCTTGATCGGCCGCTCGCCTTCGAGTTCGTCGACCAGCGCCGCCGGCTGCCAATAGGCGCGCATCAGTTTGCCACAAGGCGTGGCCGGTCCGATCCGGCTGATCAGATCGTTTTGTTCCTGACTCATCATGGCGTTGGCCTCCTCCGGGCAGCTTGCGACGCGCTGCCTTGTGTTTGAAGGCGACAGAGCGTGTGGGGTGCCGCAACAGCCTCGCAAAAGCCAGGGCACCCTTGTCGCATGATTAAAATCGCGCTCCGCCGCAAAAGTTCGCTAGACGAACATTCGTTCGATTAGAATAAGATTGCCTCTGATGTGCAAAAGAGCAAGCGCAAATTCCATGCTGCACGTGCACAAGCTGTTTGCAGAGCCGCGCCGACCAACCGCCAAGGCGTATTTCGCGCGGAGGCCGAACTTGTGTTCGGCACACGAACACCGGTAAATTGTCACTGTCGCGACTGCGAAGCGGCGCTCTCCCCGGACGGACCCACGCACCGCATGCCCAAACTGAAACGTCCCGCCGACCCGGCCGATGCCAGCGACGACGGCGCCGAATTCATCGAAAGCCTGGCGCGTGGGCTGCGGGTGATCGAAGCCTTCGGCGTCGAGCGCCGGCCGATGACGCTCAGCGACATCGCCAAAGCCTGCGATCTGCCGCGCGCGACCGCACGACGTGTGCTGCTGACGCTGCGCAAGGCCGGCTATGTGGCGAGCGACGACCGGCTGTTCGCCCTCACCCCGCGCGTGCTCGCGCTCGCCTCGGCCTATCTCTCGTCGAACCAGATCAGCGCCGTGCTGCAGCCGCTGATGGATGAGGTGTCGGCGACCGCCAAGGAGGTCTGCTCGCTGGCGATCCTCGATGGCGACGATGCGGTGTTCGTCGCGCGCGCCAGCCCGGCGCGGGTGTTCTCCGCGGGGATCGATCTCGGCTATCGGCTGCCGCTGTTCTGCACCTCGGTGGGCCGGGTGCTGCTCGGCCGGCTCGACAATGACGCACTCGCCGCGACGGTCGAGGCCATGAATCTGGTGGTACAGACGCCCGAAACGATCGTCGACAAGCCGACCGTGGTCGCCACTATCATCGCCGACCGCAATCGCGGCTATTCGCTGGTCGATCGCGAGGCCGAGCCGGGCTTCCGCTCGATCGCGGTCCCAATTCGCCGCTACGACGGCAGCATCGTCGCCGCCGCCAATATCGGCGCGCATGTCGACCGCATCACCACCGGCGAAATGATCGATCGCTTCCTGCCGCCGCTGCAGCGGATGGCCGAAGAGGCCCGGCCGCTGATCATGTGATTACGGGTGTATTCGTCGCGAACCGCCGTGCGCTGGCGCTGGTGACGATTGTGGCCCGTTCCGCCGCCTCCGCCGGGCGCGTCGCGGAGCTCACCGTGCCGGTTGGATTCGCTTCGAAGGATCGAGGCGTTGCGTGCCATCGCCGGCGTAGTCCACGGCCGGCAGCGATCGACGCATTTCCTCGCCGGCGGACCGCACCATGTCGGAATGATTCCAGCAACACCATCGTCTTCGCGAAGGTGGCGTCGTGTTCGCGGCCCAATTTGTTTCATCAAAGCCACATCGCCGGAAGCAATCGCGAATTTGAGCCGTTCTAATTGCGGCCATCTTGCGATCGCGATCGTTTTCGTAGACCGCATCTCATCGGACACATGCTCGTTGATGTCTTCTGGGAGGGGCGAAGGAAGTGATACTCGACAATTTGGCTCGCGTGGCGTGCCTAGGTGCTGTGAGCCATCTTACTCTGTCATTGGCGATCGATTTCGTTACACCGGCGCATGCGCAGTCGATGCTGCCCGCGATCAGCGTCGAAGCTCCGACACGGCAAAGCAAGCCCAGCGTTACACCGTCCCGCCGAGCATCGGCCGCCCGCGCCGCGCCCCGCCGTGCGGCGGCGCCGCTGCAGCCGGTCGCTCCTGTCCCCTATGTCGTGCCCAGCCGCGGCACCGTCGGTGCGTTGACGCCGTCTTATGCCGGCGGCCAGGTCGCGAACGGCGGTCAAGTCGGTCTGCTCGGCAATCGCGGCGTGCTCGATACGCCGTTCAACCAGACCACCTACACGCGCGAGCTCGTCGAGAACACGCAGGCGCGTACGCTGGCGGACGTTCTCGTCAACGATCCCGCCGTCGCCTCGGCGCTGCCGCGCAATATCGGCCGCGAACAGCCGGTGATCCGCGGCTTCCTGCTCGGCAACACCGCCGTCGGCATCAACGGCTATTTCGGCCTGATCGGCAACAACAACTTCAACGTTCTCGACGCGGTCGAGCGCGTCGAGGTCATCAAGGGCCTCAGCGGCCTGCTCAACGGCCAGTCGCCCGACGATTCGATCGGCGGAGCCATCAATCTCGTATTGAAGCGAGCGCGCAACGAGCCCATCGCCGAACTGACCACGTCGTTCGCCTCGCGCGGACAAGGCGGCGTCCATCTCGACGTCGGCCAGCGCTACGGCGAGCACAAGAAATTCGGCATCCGCTACAACGGCAGCTATCGCGACGGCAATACCGAGGTCGACAATCAGAGCCTGCGGGATCAGAGCCACGCGCTGGCGCTGGATTATCGCGGCGAGCGCGTGCGGGTTTCCGCCGATATTCTCCACAACGAATTCAGCGGCAACGGCCTCAGCGGTCGCAGCACGTTGAGCACGAGCCTGACCGCCGTGCCGGCGCCGCCCTCCCCGACCAATTTCTGGATTCCGGCCTGGACCGGCATCAAGGGATCGAACACAGCAGCGCTTTTCCAGGCGGAAGTGGACGTCACCGACTGGCTGACCATTTATGGCGGCGGCGGATTCTTCGACAATGCCATCACTCCGACGATCGCCAATCCAACCATCGTCAACGCCCTCGGCGACACCACATCCACGCCCTTCATCAACCGGCAAAACCGACACAACCATACCGAACAGGCAGGTTTTCGGGCCACGGTGGAAACCGGTCCGGTGCTGCACGAGATCAATTTCAACACCACGCTGTGGAGCGGCCAGATCGACGGCTCGCGCAGCACTGGCACGCCGGTCAGGTCCAATATCTACAACCCGATCCCCGCGCCCTTCCAGTCGATCCCGGAGCTGGATGTCGTCAAGGCCAATGTCAGTTCGCTGAACAGCTACGGCATCGCCGACACGATGTCGGTGCTGAACAAGCGCATCCAGTTCACGATGGGTATCCGCCGGCAGGAAGCTGCGTCGGACGCGTTCAATGCGATTACAGGCGCCACGACCTCGAGCTACAATGCGGGCGCATGGTCCCCGGCCTACATGCTCGTCATCAAGCCGCTGGAGAACGTCTCGGTCTACGCGAACTACATCGAAGGCCTGATGATGGGCACGATCGTGGACGCCGGTTTCCAGAATCAGGGACAGGTGTTCCCGCCCTACAAGTCTGTACAGCACGAAATGGGCGTGAAGGTCGATTGGGGTCGCTTCACCACCACGGTCGCCGCCTATGACATCTCGCAGCCGGCACAGATCGCGGTTCCGAACTCGCCGCTGCCGATCTACTCGATCGACGGCGAGAACCGCAACCGCGGCGTCGAGATCAACACCTTCGGCGAACTCACGCCTGGCTGGCGCTTGCTCGGCGGCGCCTCTTTCATGGATGCCCGTCAGGCCAAAACGCAGAACGGCATCAACGACGGCAAGCGCGCGATCGGCATTCCCGAGGTGCAGGTCAGCCTCGGCACCGAATGGGACACGCCATTCGCCAACGGTCTGACGCTGACCGGCCGCGCGATCCATTTCGGCGAGGCCTATGCCGACGCGGCCAACCGTTTCCTGGTGCCGTCCTGGACGCGGTTCGATCTCGGTGCGCGCTACACGTTCGCCTCGCCCTGGAACGGCAAGCCGATCACGTTGCGGTTCGCGGTGGAGAACGTCGGCAACAGCAGCTACTGGATGACCAGCGCAGCGGACCGACAGATCTATCTCAGCGCACCGCGCACCTATCTTGTGTCGACCACGTTCCGGTTCTGATCCGGAAGAAGCCTACGACGATGACGAATGATGCGCGCAGAGCCGGACGGAGCCGACGCCCGGCCTGCGCGCGGGCCACGACGTGGTCCGCATGATTTCGTTCTCGGTCTTCATCCACAAATGGACCGGCCTGTTTGCGGCGGCGTTTCTGATCGTCGCCGGCGTGACCGGGAGCCTGTTGGCGTTCGAGAAGGAGCTCGAGACTCTCGTCAATCCCGGGCAATATGTGGTGCAGCCGCGCCTGGACGCGCAGGGGCAGCCCGCCGCGATGCTCGATCCGTTCGAGCTGCATGCACGGGCGGTTGCGGCGCTGCCGGGCTATCAGATCAACGGATTTCCTTTTCTGCGCGAGCCGGACCGTTCGGTCCGGTTCAATATCACGCGCCGCGATGCAACAGCGCCTGACGCGGACGACGCGTTCCTCGACCCTTACGACGGACGCCTGCTCGGCGTGCGTAAATACGGCGCGACGCCATTCGATCGCACCACGCTGGTCGGCTTCATTTACAAGCTGCACTATGCGCTGGCGCTGCCGGCTCCTTACGGCCAATGGCTCTTCGGCATCGTCGCGCTGGTGTGGACGGTGAATTGCCTGGTCGGCATCGTCTCCACCTTCCCGCGGATCTCGCCGTTCTGGAAGCGCTGGCTGCCGGCCTGGCTGATCAAGCACAGGTCCAGCACCTATCGGCTGCATTACGACATCCACCGCGCCTCCGGCCTTTGGCTGTGGGCGGTGCTGTTCCTGTTCGCGTGGTCGAGCGTGATGCTCAACCTGCGGCAGGAGGTCTATACGCCGGTGATGTCCACCTTCCTGGAGTTCAGCAAGACGCCGCCGCCGCGCAAGGCGGACACGAGCAAGCCGCTGCTCGGCTGGCAGCAGGCTTACGACATCGCCTCCCGCGCGATGGACGAACTGGCGGCGCAGCAGGGCTTCACCGTCAATTTCCGCAGCCATCTGTTCTACAATCGCCGCTTCGACGCTTTCATCTACTATGCCAATACGTCGCGGGACGTGCAGAGCGACCGGGGCCAGACCGGCGTGTTCATCGACGCCCGCACCGGCGCCTTGCTCGGCTCCCGGATGCCGACCGGGGCATATTCAGGCGACACCGTCAGCCGCTGGCTGCAATCGCTGCATATGGCCAAGGTGTTCGGCCTGCCCTATCGCGTCTTCGTCGCGTTCGTCGGACTTGCGCTGGCGATCAGCGCCTATACGGGGCTCTATGTCTGGTGGAAGAAGCGCAAGGCGCGGCTGGCCCGCGAGCGGAACGCTCGCCCGAAAGCGGCGTCGCAGAAGGCATAGGCGGCGAACATGCAACGATCCGGGCGGTCGCGACCAATCGGAAGCGACCGTGCAGCGAAGGACACGTCAGGGGATAGAGTCGACGATTCGGAAACGGGGCTGCACCGGCGCCATTGAGACCGCCGTCATAGCAGAACTAAATTGTGATAAATCAAGTGGATAGCGGCGACCTGGCAGGAGTGGCAGGGCTCGAACCTGCGACCCCCGGTTTTGGAGACCGGTGCTCTACCAATTGAGCTACACTCCTAGATCAGCGTCACCGCCGATTGGGCCCGTTGAAGCATAGGCGATGCCCCGCTGGCAAGTGGGTTACGCGCTAAGGCTTTGGTCTATTCGGCTGGTTCCACAGGCGCGGCAGGCGGAGCGCCTGTGGACTTCCGGTTCGACCGGGGCGCCAGCGCACACGCCCGGTTGGCGCCCGTCCCCGGCGCGTTCTCGAACACACAGCGGCTCGGCGGCGTGCCGCAAACCCTGTCGAGCTCGCGAAAGCCGACGCAGTGTCCGTCCGGCGCCCGATAGCCGGTGCCGCCCTTGCAACCGCAACCTTTGCAAGGCGGGCGGTCCGGGCATGCCGCTTGGGCCGCAAACAGCGGCAGTCCGAATAGAAAGGCCGCGAGCACGACCCGGCGCACTCGCGGCCCTGATGATTGCTTACGCAACGTTACTCGATGATCGAGGCCACCACGCCGGCGCCGACGGTGCGGCCGCCTTCGCGGATGGCGAAGCGCAGCTTCTCTTCCATCGCGATCGGCACGATCAGGTGCACTTCCATCGCGATGTTGTCGCCCGGCATCACCATCTCGGTGCCTTCCGGCAGATGCACGACGCCGGTGACGTCGGTGGTGCGGAAGTAGAACTGCGGACGATAGTTGGTGAAGAACGGGGTGTGACGTCCGCCCTCTTCCTTCGTCAGAATGTAGGCCTCGGCCTTGAACTTGGTGTGCGGCTTCACCGAACCCGGCTTGCACAGCACCTGGCCGCGCTCGACGTCCTCGCGCTTGGTGCCGCGCAGCAGGCAGCCGATGTTGTCGCCGGCCTGGCCCTGATCGAGCAGCTTGCGGAACATTTCGACGCCGGTGCAGGTCGTCTTCTGGGTGTCGCGGATGCCGACGATCTCGATTTCCTCGCCGACCTTGACGATGCCGCGCTCGACGCGACCGGTCACCACCGTGCCGCGGCCCGAGATCGAGAACACGTCTTCGACCGGCATCAGGAACGGCTGGTCGATCGGGCGCTCCGGCTGCGGAATGTAGGCGTCGACCGCCTTCATCAGCTCCAGGATCGCGTCGTGGCCGAGCTTCTGATCCGAGTTCTCCAGAGCGGCCAGCGCCGAGCCCTTGATGATCGGAATGTCGTCGCCCGGGAAGTCGTACTTCGACAGCAGCTCGCGCACTTCCATCTCGACCAGTTCGAGCAGTTCCGGATCGTCGACCATGTCGCACTTGTTCAGGAACACGACCAGCGCCGGAACGCCGACCTGACGCGCCAGCAGGATGTGCTCGCGGGTCTGCGGCATCGGGCCGTCGGCCGCCGACACCACCAGGATGCCGCCGTCCATCTGCGCCGCACCGGTGATCATGTTCTTGACGTAGTCGGCGTGGCCCGGGCAGTCGACATGCGCGTAGTGGCGGTTCTGCGTCTCGTATTCGACGTGAGCCGTCGAGATCGTGATGCCGCGCGCCTTCTCTTCCGGCGCCTTGTCGATCTGGTCGTAGGCCGTGAACGTCGCGCCGCCCGTCTCCGCCAGAACCTTGGTGATCGCCGCCGTCAGCGACGTCTTGCCATGGTCGACGTGACCGATCGTCCCAATGTTGCAGTGCGGCTTGTTTCGTTCAAACTTTGCTTTAGCCATCGATATCCATCCTTGTCGGCGCAGCAGACATGCGGCGAAACCCGCGGCTGGTTACTGCGGAAAAGCACACTGTTCAAGCCGGAAGTTCTGGGCCAATCTCGCTGCGCCGTACCGAGAAAGGCCGCATGGTTGCTCATGTAAGGCCGCGAAACAAAAGATCAATCGGGAGACGCCATGACCGCTCACTCAGCCGCCAAATCCGCCGCGGCCCCACTCACCCCGCCGCTCGACCAAGCAAAACCTGAGGCAATCGGCCTGTCCCCCGCCCGGCTGCAGACGATGTCCGACGCTTTCAAGCGCGAGATCGACAAGGGCAGCATCCCCGGCGTGACCGTGCTGGTGTCACGCCGTGGTCATATTGGCTGGTTCGAGGCGCTCGGCCGGCAGGCGCCGGGCTCGGACGCGCCGATGCGTCCCGACAGCCTGTTTCGGATTTTCTCGATGACCAAGCCGATCGTCTCGGTCGGCATCATGCAACTCGTCGAAGACGGTCATCTGCAACTCGACGACCCTTTGCAGAAGTTCATTCCCGAATTCGAGAACACCAGCGTCGGCGTGGTGCGCGACGGCAAGCTCGATCTGGTGCCGCTGGTGCGGCCGATCACGATTCAGGACCTTCTCCGCCATACCTCCGGTATCACTTACGATCACGTCAGCGACGGCCCGATTCAGAAGATGTATCGCGAGTCACGCATCCGCAGCCGCAAGATTACCAACGAGGAGCACGCCGGCCTGATCGCCGGCATGCCGCTGGTGTGCCAGCCGGGCGCGGCGTGGAACTACAGCCGCTCGACGGATATTCTCGGCCGCGTCATCGAAGTGATTTCCGGCAAGACGCTCGGCGCGTTCCTGACCGAGCGCGTCCTGGCGCCGCTGCAGATGGCCGAGACCGCATTCCACACCGGCGCCGAGAACAAGGGCCGGCTCGCCGAGCCGTTCCCGACCGATCCCTGGACCGACGATCCGGTGGCGCTGTTCAACATGCTGGAGAAGCCGGCGATGGAATCCGGCGGCGGCGGGCTGGTGTCGACGACGATGGACTACGCGCGGTTCTGCCAGATGCTGCTGAGTGGCGGCACGCTCGACGGCACCCGCATCATCGGCCGCAAGACGCTGCAACTGATGGCGAGCAATCATCTCGAGGCGCACATCCCGCCGGACAACTACATCCTGCCGCCCGGGCACGGCTTCGGCCTCGGCTTCGCGGTGCGCACCGAACCCGGCATCGCCCCCTTCCCCGGCTCGGTCGGGCAATTCTACTGGAGCGGCATCGCCGGCACGTTCTTCTGGATCGATCCGGCGGAGGAGCTGTTCGCGGTGTTCATGTCGCAGGGCCCGGGACAGCGCGAGTACTTCCGAACGCTGGTACGGAATCTGGTGTACGCGGCGGTGGAGTAGCGCTGCTCAGCTGTTTGCTCTGACCTCATCCTGAGGAGGCCGCGAAGCGGCCGTCTCGAAGGATTGCCGCACGCGCCTTCTCCCGCCACCATCCTTCGAGACGCGCGCCCAAAAGGGCGCGCTCCTCAGGATGAGGTCGGTGCATGTAGCGGCATCCTTTCGTTCGTCATTCCGGGGCGCTCGCGAAGCGAGCGAACCCGGAATCCGGAGATGTTCTGCGACTGCCGACCTGAACCTCGGGATTCCGGGTTCGCGAGCTACGCTCACGCCCCGGAATGACGTGCAAGTCAGAGAGCGCCTCAACTGATCGTCGCGCCGCCGTCGATCACGATGGTCTGGCCGGTGGTGAAGGTGCCGGCCTTGGAGGCGAGGAAGATCGCGGCGCCGGCGATTTCGTCGGGTTCGCCGATGCGCTGCAGCGGCGAGCGCGCGGTCGAGGCTTTCAGCGTCTCGGGGTTTTCCCACAGCGCGCGGGCGAAATCGGTCTTGATCAAGCCCGGCGCGATGCAGTTCACGCGAATATTGTGCTCGCCATATTCGCAGGCGAGGTTGCGCGCGAGCTGCATGTCGGCGGCCTTGGAGATGCAATAGGCGCCGATCACGGTCGAGCCTTTGAGGCCGCCGATCGACGAGACGATGGTGATCGAGCCGTCCTTGCGTTCGATCATCTGCGGCACGACTTCGCTAATCAGCCAGTGATTGGCGACGATGTTGTTGTCGAGAATCTTGCGGAACTGATCGTCGTTGATGCCGGCCTGCGGGCCGTAATACGGATTCGACGCGGCGTTGCACACCAGCGCGTCGATCTTGCCGAACGCCGCAGTCGCCTCCTGCGCCAGGCGCTTGAGATCGTCCTTGCTGGAAATATTGGCGGCGATCGCCAGCGCCGTCCCCGCCCCGCGCGCATCATTGATCGACTTGGCAACGGCGTCGCAGGCGTCCTGCTTGCGCGACGAAATCACCACCTTGGCGCCGTGCTCGGCCATCCGCTCGGCGATCGCCTTGCCGATGCCGCGCGACGATCCGGTGATCACCGCGACTTTTCCAGTCAGATCGAACAACGTCATGTTTCTCTCCCTTTGTTGGTTATTGGTCTGAATGAATTGCTCGTCATTGCGAGCGAAGCGAAGCAATCCAGAAGCGCTGTGCGCGGAGTTACTGGATTGCTTCGTCGCTTCGCTCCTCGCAATGACGGACTAGGCGAGCTTCGTCGGCGTCGCCACTTCCGGCCCTGCCGGCTGATGCATTGCGGCGTGCGATGGATCGGCGATCCAGGGCTGCTGATTGATCATCGGAATCCGCCAGCCCTCCTGGCCGTCCGAGATCATGTGGTCGAGCCGGGTGACCGAGCAATTGTCGATGGTGAAGGCGAGCCCGCGCTCGGGCTGGTCGCGCAACGCCACGCCGATTGCGGCCTTGATGGTGCCGCCATGCGCCACCGCGACGATGTCCTCGCCCGGATGCGCGGCGGTGATCCGCGCGATCGCGCGTTTGGTCCGCTCGTACAGGTCCATGAAGCTCTCGCCGTTCGGCGCACGCTCGTCGATCGGTGCGAACCAGAAGGTATCGAGATTGATCGGCAGATTGGCGAAGAACGCGGCGCGGTTGGTGCCCTGCCAGTCGCCGAGATGCTGCTCGTTGAGGTCGGAGTCATGCGTGATCAGCGGCGGCCGCGGGAAGCCGGCGGCGAAGATCGCATCCGCGGTCATATGCGTCCGCTTCAGCCTGCTCGCGTACCATACCGCGCTGCGCGGCAGCACCCGGCCGACCGCGTCGAACACCACCCTGTCGCTGCAGTCGCAGTCGATATCGATCTGGCCGTAGATGTTGCCGCCGTCGCTGCGCACCGGCGCGTGGCGCACCCACCACCACCGCGTCGCGGTGACGCCCGTCGGAACGGAGTGCTGGGCGACGAAGGGTTTGTCGTCCTTGGAAGGCGGCGCATTCGACATGCAAAAAATCCTTCATTCCCGTTTCAAGTCGCTGTACGTCAGACCTTGCATCGCCTCAAGTCACTTGTGTGTCCGTGCGCGGTGCGGACCGTTCAATCGTTCGGCCGAATTCCGTCCAACGGCAAACGCCGCAATCATCAGGGAGCAACGCATGGGCCGCCTCGCAGGCAAATCCGTCATCATCACCGGCGCCGGCAGCGGCATCGGCCGCGCGGCCTCTCTGCTGTTCACGCAGGAGGGCGCGCAACTGATCGCGGTCGATCGCACCGAGGGCGTTCACGAGACCGTCGAGCAGGTGCGCAAGGCCGGTGGCGCCGCCGAAGCGGTGACCGCGGATGCAGGCTCCGAGGACGACGTCAAAGGCTTCATCGCCAAGGCGATCGCTTATTACGGCAAGCTCGATGGCATCTGGGCCAATGCCGGCATCAGCGGCGGGCTGGTGCCGTTGCCCGAGCAGACGCCGGAGCACTGGCAGGAGATCCTGCGCATCAATCTGATCGGGCCGTTCCTCGCGATCAAGCACACGATGCCGCACATGATCAAACAGGGCCACGGCGCCATCGTCTGCACGGCGTCCGTCGCAGGCCTGAAGAGCGGCGCGTCGGGGCATCCCTATGCGGCGTCGAAGGCCGGCGTCATCAGCCTGGTGCAGACCACCGCCTATTCGCTGTCCGGCACCGGCGTGCGCATCAACGCGGTGTGCCCCGGGCTGATCGAGACCGGCATGACCAAGCCGGTGTTCGACGGCGCCCGCGCCCGCGGCACCGACCACAAGATCGGCCAGCTCAACCCGTTGAAGCGCGCCGGCCAGCCGCACGAACTCGCCACCATGGGCCTGTTCCTGCTCAGCGACGAAGCCAGCTACGTCAACGGCCAGGCCTTCCCGGTCGACGGCGGCCTGACGGCGTCGATGCCTTATGCGGGAAAGCCGATTTAGCAAACGAAGTCATTCCGGGGGGCGCGCGTGAAACGCGCGAACCCGGAATCTCGTCGTACCAATCTCGGGATTCCGGGTTCGCCGCTGCGCGGCGCCCCGGAAAGACCGGATGACAAAAGGCGCGGCCCGTTGCGGACCGCGCCTGTTTCTTGCGTAGAGCCCGACCTCGCTTACTTCGCGCCGGCCTTCTGCGCATAGGCCCAGCTCGCCTTGGCGAGCGGCACGGTGCGGGCGGCGGAATCCTTGGCCTTGTCGGAGGCGGCTGTGCCGTCGCGGATGCGGCCGGCTATGCCCTGCGTGATGCCGGCGAGCCGGAAGGTGTTGTAGGCGAAGTACCAGTTCATGTCGTCGACTTCGGGAATGCCGGCGGCGCGGTTGTAGATCGCGGTCGCCTCCTCGATGGTCGGGATGTTCAGCGCCTTGAGATCGGCGCCGTCGAGGCCCGGCATCGCCCACTGCATCAGCAGATAGGTGAAGTCGGCCATCGGATCACCGAGCGTCGACAGCTCCCAGTCGAGCACCGTCTGCACCCGCGGCTCGGTGGCGTGGAAGATCATGTTGTCGAGCCGGTAGTCGCCATGCACCACCGAGACGCGCTGCTGATCCGGCACCGTGCTCGGCAGCCATTCCATCAGCCGGTCCATCTCCGGAATCGATTGCGTCTCGGACGCCTTGTACTGCTTGGTCCAGCGATCGACCTGGCGCGCGAAGTAATTGCCGGGCTTGCCGAAGTCGCCAAGCCCGATCGCCTCGGGGTCATAGGAATGCAGCTTCGCCAGGGTTTCGATCTTGGCGGTGAAGATCGCGCGGCGCGCCTCCGGCGTCTGGCTCGGCAGCGTCGGATCCCAGAACACCCGGCCCTCTTCCATCGACATGATGTAGAACGCCGCCCCGATCACCGCATCGTCGGTGCACAGCGCGTAGGCCTTGGCGACCGGGAAGCCCTGCTTGCCGAGAGCGGCGATGACGCGGAATTCGCGATCGACCGCGTGCGCCGACGGCAGCAGCTTGCCGAACGGCTTGCGCCGCATCACGTAGGAGCGGCCGGGCGTGTTGAGCCGATAGGTCGGGTTGGACTGGCCGCCCTTGAACTGCTGCACTTCGAGCGGGCCGGCATAGCCCTCGACGTTCTGCTGCATCCATTCCGCGAGGCGGGCTTCGTCGACGCGATGCCGCTCCTCGACCGGCTTGGTGCCGGTGTACTCGTCGTCTTTTCGGATCCCGACCAACGTGACGCTCCCTTGTTCTTGTTCGCGCGTTACGCGCCGCGCGTTCCGACAATCCAGAAACAGTCATACCCGGGCTTGACCCGGGTATCCATCTTTTCAAGAGATGGATCGCCGGATCAAGTCCGGCGATGACGTTTTTATGCGGCCTGCGCGGTCAGTGCGCCGCGTTGGCATACTTCTTCATCTCGAGCCGGGCAATGGCGCGGTTGTGCACCTCGTCCGGGCCGTCCGCGAGCCGCAGCGTGCGGATGTTGGCGTAATCCTTGGCGAGGCCGGCCTCGTCGGAGACGCCGCCGCCGCCGAACGCCTGGATCGCGTTGTCGATGATCTTCAGCGCCATGTTCGGCGCCGCGACCTTGATCATCGCGATCTCGAGCTGCGCCGTCTTGTTGCCGACCTTGTCCATCATGTCGGCGGCCTTGAGGCACAGCAGGCGGTTCATTTCAATGTCGGTCCGAGCCTCGGCGATGCGCTGTTCCCAGATCGAATATTCGATGATCTTCTTGCCGAAGGCGGTGCGCGACTGCAGCCGTCGCACCATCTTCTCCAGCGCCTCTTCGGCCTTGCCGATGGTGCGCATGCAGTGATGGATGCGGCCCGGGCCGAGGCGGCCCTGCGCGATCTCGAAGCCGCGGCCTTCGCCGAGCAGCAGGTTCGACGCCGGGACGCGAACGTTCTCGAGCAGCACCTGGCCGTGGCCGTGCGGCGCGTCGTCGAAACCGAACACCGGCAGCATCTTCTCAATCGTGATGCCGGGGGTGTCGAGCGGCACCAGGATCTGCGACTGCGCCTGATGCTTCGGCGCATTCGGATCGGTCTTGCCCATCACGATCGCGACCTTGCAGCGCGGATCGCCGACGCCCGACGACCACCATTTGCGGCCGTTGATGACGTAGTGGTCGCCGTCCTTCTCGATCCGGGTCTCGATGTTGGTGGCGTCCGAGGACGCGACCGCAGGCTCGGTCATCAGGAACGCCGAGCGGATCTCGCCGTCCATCAACGGACGCAGCCACTGCCGCTTGTGCTCCTTGGAGCCGTAGCGCATCAGCACTTCCATGTTGCCGGTGTCGGGCGCCGAGCAGTTGAACACTTCGGAGGCCCAGCTGATGTGGCCCATCTCCTCGGACAGCAGCGCGTATTCGAGATTGGAGAGGCCGGCGCCGCGGAATTCGTCGTCTTCGTGCGACGACGGCGGCATGAACATGTTCCACAGGCCTTCGGCCTTGGCCTTCTTCTTCAGATCCTCGAGGATCGGAATCACCTTCCAGCGGTCGCCTTCGGCGTCCTGCTGCTTGTAGATCGGCACCGCCGGCCGGACATGCGTATTCATGAAGGCGGTGACGCGGTCCAGCCACTCGCGCTGGCGATCGGACATCGTGAAATCCATCAGGCGATCCTCACTGTTTCCCTGTTCGGCCGACACGGGTTGCCGGCACTGTCTCCCCGCCGCTCCGCCTCCGCAAGGCAATTCTGCGCTGCGCGCTGCGTCGCGGGAGCGCGACGCGAAGGCGGCGGACCGGTGGGCTGCCGAAACGTCGCAGACGCGCACGCATTGACTTCCGGCTGTGAAACGATAGTTTCATACAGGTGTTTGAAATGCAAGTTCGACGATTTTCCACGGCATGGCATGTCCACCGACACCACACGCACAGCGATCCTCCGGGCGGCCGAGCGGCTCTACGCCGAGCGCGGCTTCGGCGACGTCACGCTGCGCGACATCGTCGCGTCCGCCGAGGTCAATCTCGCCGCGGTGAACTACCATTTCGGCTCGAAGGACGAGCTGATCACCGAATTGTTCGTGACGCGCTCGATCGCGACCAATCGCGAACGCCTGAACGAATTGAAGGCGGCGGAGGCCGCGGGCGGCGGGCGCGCGCCGGTCGAGGACGTGCTGCGCGCGCTGGTCGGCCCGACCATGCGCGGATGCCTCGGCCCCGACAGCCAGCGCTCCGATGCGGCGCGCTTCATGATCCGCGCCTCGATCGAGGCGATCCCGGCGATCCGCAAGATCAAGAACCGCGAGATCGATCATCTTCGGAAATTCGCCGCGGCGCTGCGGCGCTCGCTACCCGGCAAGGCCGACACGGAGATCTATTGGGGGCTGCATTTCGCCCTGGCCATGGCACACCAGACGGTGCGCGACAGCGAGCGGCTGCTTCGGCTGTCGGACGGCGCCTGCGACCTCGACGACGTCGACGGCGTGATCAATCGCGTGGTGAACGTGGCGGCGCTGGCGCTGACCGCGCCGAAAGCGTCCGCGGCCGCCGACAAGGCCCCTGCCCGCCGCGGGCGATGATCACGAGCGGCATGGACGAGGTCCAGACGGTTGATCGTCCCTACGTTCGGCATCCGCGCACACGCGACGGAAGGCTTTGCCGCCTGCATCGGTATCGTCGGCATCACCGAAGCCCTTCGAATGCGATCAGCAATCCGCCACCAAGCAGCGCGTAGACGAGGCACACCGGCAAGGTCCGTTTGAGAACCGCTCCTTCGCCACCAATCAGGCCCACCGTCGCAGCCCCGGCGACGATATTGTGTGGAGCGATCACATTGCCGATCGCGGCGCCGAAGCTTTGGCCTGCCAGCGCCGCCATCGGTGCAAATCCGACGGCCTCTGCCGCCGCGACCTGAAACCCTGCGAACAGAACGTTGGACGCGGTCGCCGATCCGGTCACGAAGGAGCCCAGCGCGCCGACCATCGGCACCGCCACCGGCCATGCCGATCCAAGAAGTGCCGCGGCGGCGTTGGCCAGGGTATCGATCATCCCGCTGTGAACCATGATCCGCGCCAGCATCAGGACCGAAACCAGAGCCAGCGCCACCAGCGGAAGACGGCGGGCTGCGCTGGACACAGCCGGCAGGATCACCGCGCGGTTGCGCCGGCTCGCCACGGCGGCAACAGCAAGGGCGAGCATCAGCATCGTGCCGGGATGATAGAGCGGCTTGACCGAGCCGGCGAAGCGGTCTCCGAGCGTCCATTCCAGCGTGAATGACTGCAGCCATGCGGCCAATGACGGCACCGTTCGTGTGGCCAGGATCGCGACGAGGACCAGCCCATAGGGCAGGATTGCCGAGATCACGCCATCGTTTGCGCCCGACGGGGCCCGGCTTCCCGTCGACCATCGCCACTTCGCCACGGCGATGAACAGCAACAGGCCGATCAGGGCACCGCCCAGGGTGGGAAGTTCAGGTCCGCTCAGCCACGCCAGCGCCAGCGCCGGCAGCAGAAAGAATGCCGCCGCCGTCGGCACGGCGAACCAGGTCGCGCCGCCGCTGGCCGGCGCAGCCAGTCGAAACACCACCAGCGCCAGCATCCAGCCGAGTGCGGCGTGCATCAGCATGATGGTGCCGGACAGGACTTTCGGATCGACCGTCAGGACCTGCAACAGCGGCAGCATCGGCGTGCCGACCGCGCCGAACGAGACCCCGGCCGCGTGGCCGATCAGCGCGAGCAGCAATGATCGCTCCGGCGAGAAGCCGAGCGTCACCAGCATCGGAGCGACCAGCGCCACCGGCGTGCCGAACCCGGCCGCTCCTTCCAACAGCAAGGCAAAGAACCAGGCCAGCAGCAGCGCAAGCACTTCCCGCTTGTCCGAAATCGAGACGAGCCAGCTGCCGATCCGCTCCGAGGCCCCGGAGCGCATCTGGAATTCGTGCAGCGCAAGCGCCGGAAAGATGATCCACAGAATCGTCGTCGCGGTGAAAGCCGCTTCCGCCAGAGGGCCTGCAACCGACATCAGGCCGGGCGCGGGCTGGAAGGCCCACGCTGCGACAGCGAGGCCTGCGGCGGCGCTGATCATACCCGAGCGGGCCGCGGTCCAGCCGAGTCCGATCATGCAAACCAGCAGGATCAGGATCGGAAGCAGCGCGAGCAGCTCGGCCACGTTCAGACACGCAATTCCAACGAGATCGGATGCGCCGCTTGTCCGGTCAGCTCGAACTGAGAGATATTTCGGATCGTCGTCTCGGCGATTTCCATCAGCGCCTCCTGCGTGAAGAAGGCTTGGTGGCCGGTAATCAGAACATTGGGGAATGTCAGCAATCGCGCGAAATCGTCGTCCTGAATGATCTGCCCGGACAGGTTTTCGAAGAACAGGTCGCTTTCCTCCTCATAGACGTCGAGCCCGAGAAAGCCGATCTTCTTGCTCTTAAGCCCCTGGATCACCGCCCGCGTATCGATCAGCGCCCCGCGTCCGGTGTTGATCAGCATCACACCCGACTTCATCTTGGCGATCGAGGTGTCGTCGATCATGTGCCGGGTGTCCGGGGTCAGCGGGCAATGCAACGAGACGATGTCGGACTCGGCCAGCAATTCCTCCAGGCCGACGAGACGTCCCCCGAGCGCCTCGAAGGCAGGATTGGGCCGAGGATCAAAGCCCAGCACGCGACAACCGAATCCCGTCATGATGCCGGCCAGGCACAGCCCGATGTTGCCGGTGCCGACGATTCCAATGCTCCGTCCCCTGAGATCGAACCCGAGCAGTCCATCCAGAGCGAAATTGCCTTCGCGCACGCGCGCGTGAGCGCGATGAATTCTGCGGTTGAGGGACAGGATCAGCGCGACCGTGTGCTCCGCCACCGCGGACGGCGAATAGGCCGGCACGCGCGCCACGGTGATCTCGAGATCGCGCGCGGCCATCAGATCCACATTGTTGAAGCCGGCGCAGCGCAACGCCACAAGCCGGACGCCATTGGCCTTCAACTTTTCCAGAATGGATCGGTCGAGCCCGTCGTTGACGAAAGCGCAGATCGCATCGGCATTGCCGCTCAGTTGCGCCGTATCCAGCCCGAGGCGCGGCTCGAGAAACCGCAGCTCGTGCCTGTCCCCGTCCTTGGTATTGGCCGCAGCCAGAAACTGCCGATCGTAGGGTTTGGTGTTGAATACCGCGACTTTCATAAACATGCTCCGATCGTCGAATCTGCCGGCTGCGAGATATAGCAGGGCAATCCCACCTGTTTCCGACGCCTCAGGTGCTATGTAGGTCCCGGCGTTGCGTCAGGACGACGCAGTGGCGGTTTCAACGCCGCAAGGCCGCGTCGACGCGCCGGCGGCGCGCGCGAGATAGACCGTCTGCGTATGGAGCCGGTTATGGAGCGGATTGTGGGAGGTCACGGGTCAGTCCAGGCCTCGGCAAAGATGCCCGACAGCCTGTCGGTGAAAGCCGGATCCGGCGTGTCGTTCGACCACAGTCCGAAGATTCCCCCGGCTTGAGGTGAGCCGAAAGCCGACGCAGGCCGTCGGCCCGATAAAGCCGGCGCTTCGATCGTCGAGAAGAGCATTGGGCGAGTGATCAATCTGGCGGGCGTCGCGTCGTTTTCGGCTCGACGAACGAAGTCGCTCTCGTCGCGCGATATCACGAGGCGCCGAACGACTGAACCGTGAACGCTCCGATTGCGCTGGCTCCAGTTCCGTCAGGACGGGCCAGAGCATTGAAGCGGGCGATCGAAAGCCGACGATCCGGGCCGGCGATTTAGGCCGCGCGATCTGGAGCGGTGAAGGGAATCGAACCCTCGTATTCAGCTTGGAAGTCTTCGAAATATCGGAGTGATCCCAGAGGCCGTTCCGATATTTTTGTCAGTTTCGACCCATTGAGATCACGACGGAATTTGTCATTGTCGGAACGGTCGACCACGCTGTCGATCCTGAGCGTGACCGCACTGCTCATCCGGACTCGCTTGAACTTTCATCGTTCCCGATAGTGCTCCTGAACTCGACCATGCTGCGGCTGTCGCCGAACATAGCGCCATCCCAGTTATCGCACGGCCAGGAAGGCACCGCCGCCGCTGGCCGCTCAGGCCATGCTCTGTTGCAGGGGCTCGACTCCGGAAGAGCGGCTCTCACCTGCATTGTGTCGGCGCCCTGCGCCGCGGTCATCGCTCGTCGAGCAGCGGGCGAGACAGCCGCCGCTTGTCGAAGCCGATCTCCTCGAGCTGTGCGAACGCCTGCTCCGAGAGATTCCCGAATTCAGTCCTGCTGATGGCGATATTCTGCGTCAGCGGCGTGGTGGCGAGATAGATCGAGACGCAAGCCTCGGAACGGCGACGGTTGAGCGTCGTGATTTCCTGGCGCGTCGGAACGTCAACATGGAGCATGGATTTTCCCCGGCTGTTCTGGCGAGCGCAGATCGCATCGCGGCGGGAGCCCGCGGTGGACTGACGCCCGACAATCAATCCGTGCGTCGGGCGCTCGCCCCATCAAGTCACGCGCACCGGCATAGTTCCGCGAACGGAACCGCTACGATGCCGCAGGCGACGAGGATAGGCAGCGGTGATGGGACGCTACCTGATCAGCAGCACCGGCACGTGAACCGTCCGGATCATCGCCGTGGTGGTGCTGCCGACGATCAGCGCGCGCAGCGGCGAGTGACCGTAGGCGCCCATCACCAGAAGCCCGTCCGGCTGACCGGCCATGTAGTCGGCGATCACCTTTTCGGCGGTGCCCTGCCCCAGAAACTTCACCGGCGCGGGCGTGCGATCGGACATCCGCGCGGCCGCCTGTTCGAGCCGGCTGCGATGCGCGGCATCGTCCGGCCCGGCGACCACCAAATGCACCGCCATCCCCTCGAACAGCGGAGACGACGCGACGAAACCCAGGGCCTTGGACGCCGCGGCGCTGCCGTCGAAGGCGACCACGACGGTGCGCGGCTCCCGGATCTTGCTCGACGCGATCAGCACCGGCTTGATGCTGGCGCGGACGACGCGCTCGATTTCCGAGCCGATATGCTCCTTCGCGAACTGGCTCGACGAGCCGCGCTTGCCGATCACCACCAGATCGGCTTCGGCCTCGCGTTCGATGATGGTTTCGAGGATGCCGCCGTGCCGGTGCAGCTTGCGGACGTCCGCGATCCCCGCCTCGGCCAACCGCCGCGCCGTTTCGTTGAGCAGGATGCGCCCACGCTCGATCGCGAGCTTGCCTTCCGCTTCGTCGATCCGGGTCAATTCCTCGAGCAGCTCGCTCTTGACGCCCAGACCGATCGCGCCGCTGAGATCGTGGCGCGCCGCCACCGCATCCTTGCGCTGGACGACGTGGAGCAGTTCGACGCTGGCGGAGAGACGACCGGCCGCCCAGGTGGTGAGTTCGCAGACGCTGGTCGCATAAGCGGAGGCGTCGATGCAGGCGAGAATCCGTTTCATGGAAATCCTCCTCAATGTCCGGCGGGGCGCGTATCGGCGCCCGGCTTGTCGTGGAGTGCGAAGCGGCGAACCAGTCTTTCGCTCGCTTCGTTGAGGCCGACGATCTCCACGGTCGCGCCCTCGCGCCGGAAGCGCAGGATCACCTTGTCGAGAATTCCGACGGCGGAGATATCCCATAAATGCGCCGCCGACACGTCGATCACGACGCGATCGAGCACCTCTTTGAAGTCGAACGCTTCCGCGAAGCGTTCGGTTGATGCGAAGAACACCTGCCCCGCGACCCGATAGGTCCGGCAGCTTCCATCGGACGCGAGCTCGGAGCTCACCGTGAACAGGCCCCTCACCTTGCTGGCGAAGAACAGGCCGCTCAGGATCACGCCGGCCAGCACGCCCTGCGCCAGATCGTGCGTCCACACCACGACCACCACCGTCACCACCATCACCAGCGACGATTGCCACGGGTGAATCTTCAGATCGCGGATCGAATTCCAGCTGAAGGTGCCGATCGAGACCATGATCATCACCGCCACCAGCGACGGCATCGGAATCCGGCTGACCAGCGGGCCCAATACGACGATCAGGAACAGCAGGAAGCTGCCGGCGACCAGCGTCGACAGCCGCGTGCAGCCGCCGGATTTCACGTTGATGACGGACTGGCCGATCATCGCGCAGCCGCCCATCCCGCCTATGAAGCCGGTGGCGAAATTGGCGATGCCCTGCCCCCTGCACTCGCGCCGCTTGTCGCTCGACGTGTCGGTGAGGTCGTCGACGATCTGCGCGGTCATCATCGATTCCAGCAGCCCGACCGCCGCCATCGTCAGCGAATACGGCGCGATGATCTGCAACGTCTGCCAGGTCAGCGGCACATCGGGAATCAGGAAGTGCGGAAGCGCGGAGGGTAGCTGCCCCATGTCGCCGACGGTGTTGACGTGGAGCCCGCCATAGATCGAGATCACGGTCAGGATCACGATCGCCACCAGCGGCGACGGCACCGCCTTGGTCAGCAGCGGAAACAGATAGATGATGGCGAGCCCGCCGGCGACCATCGCGTAGGTCACCCACGTCACGTTGATCAGTTGCGGCCACTGCGCGACGAAGATCAGAATCGCCAGCGCGTTGACGAAGCCGGTGACCACCGAGCGCGAGACGTATTGCATCAGGAGATCGAGCCGCAGGAATCCGGCGATGACCTGAAACACACCCATCAGAATCGTCGCCGCGAACAGGTACTCGACGCCGTGGTCGCGGACCAGCGGCACCACCAGAACGGCGACCGCCGCGGTGGCCGCCGAGATCATGCCGGGACGCCCGCCGACGAAAGCGATGATCACCGCGATCGAGAACGAGGCGTACAGTCCGACCTTGGGATCGACGCCGGCGATGATCGAGAATCCGATCGCCTCCGGGATCAGCGCGAGCGCCACGACGATGCCGGCGAGGATATCGCCGCGCGGATTGGAAAACCATACGCGACGAAGCGAAGCGATTGAGAACATTTAGGATTTCGACCCGTGGGACAAGCAAACCCCATCCTCTGGATGGGCAGCGCATCGCGCATTGCGGAGCGTCAGGTGCGTTGCTTTGAATGATCCGAGGGATAGGCGCCCGGCCGAGCCACCCGGCTGCGCCGAGTCCGATTATCAAAGCAATCTAGCGGACAGCAGGGTCGCGATTCAAGTGCTAACCTCGATGTGAGGCAGCTCGCCGCCGAAAACGTGGTCAAGGATCGAGATCTCAGCGCGATTTACTGCCTTGCCAGGGCACGCGCTGACCTTCAAGCGACGACATCCTATTGAGGCGCTCAGAAGCGGAGCGCACCAATCGCCACACCCAGTTGAGATCCTGCGCGGCCAAGTGCTGCATAGCACTCTCGAGACTCGAGCCACCGCGAGACGGTGGCCGCCCATCACGCGTCCCGCGCATAGGTCCCATTTCGAGCAGGAGTCGTAGTGGACAAATGGTCCCCTCGGATTCAACTGTTTAGGCATTTCGTTACCCGGGACGCCGCCAAGCTGCAGCTCTTGGGCAGATCAGAGCCGAGCGTCGATTCAGCGATCATACTAACACACTCATCGGCCGGGCCGTGAGATCACCCCTCCGAATTAGCTCAATCAACACTTTGCGCTCTCTTTCACCATGAAACCCACCGCAGCGCCCGTCGTAAGACTGGTGCAGTTCAAACTACCTATTTCGGTGCCAGCAGATCCACGATAGGATCGTCTCCAATAGGGATACCGGGAGGACGAAATGGGCTTCGGTCCAGACCAAGTGCTAAGCAGACGGGGCTTGGCCTGCTGGGTTGCGGGGCTCGTTTTGTCGTCGAACGCTCATGCGGCGGAGCCACGGCCGAATGCGCCGATCAAATTTGGCCTGACGCCCGTCTTCTTGATATCCGATCTTGAGCTGCTGGGACGCCTGCAGTCCTATTTGCAGCGCACAACAGGTTATCAAGTATCGCTGATTTCGCGGCGCACCTATCAGGAAATTACCGCTCTTCTGACATCGGGACAGCTTGATGCGGCATGGATCTGTGGGTTTCCCTTCGTCGCCCATCGGTCCGAGCTTCAGTTGGTCTCGGTTCCATTGTGGCATCGCAAGCCGCTTTACCAATCCTACCTGATCGTAGACCGTGCGCGAGTTGCCGCGGATGTCCACGATCTGCGGGGGGATATCCACGCGTTCTCTGATCCCGATTCAAACTCCGGATTTCTGGTCACCCGTGCGGCTCTGGCCGAGCGACGCCTTCGACCCGAGACGTTTTTTTCGAAAACGTTTTTCACATACGGCCATCGCAATGTTGTGAGAGCCGTCGCGTCGGGGCTTGCCGGTTCTGGCTCCGTGGACGGCTATGTCTACGACGTGCTCTCCGAGCTCGAACCGGCGCTGACCGCGCGGACAAGGGTCTTGAAAGCTTCCGAGCCGCTGGGCTTTCCTCCGATCGCTGCCCCGAAAACCCCGAATGACGGTCCACGACTGGCGGCACTGACCGCGGCGCTTCTTCGAATGAGCGATGACGATGAAGGCCGAACGGTGCTTCACCTGTTGCGCCTGGACGGATTCAGCATGGAGGATCCCGCGCTATTCGACTCGATCGCATCGAAGGCCGCATTGGTTGCGGCGGCTGGATGATCGCCATGCGCCGCCTCTTCGACGGTTCATGGCCGATCACCCTGAAGGTGCCGCTCGCAGTCGCCGCCTTGATGATGCTTGTGGGATTTGTTCTATCCGAGCGGGTGCTTTCGCGGCTCACCGACACTCAGGAACGCCACCTCATCGATCTGTCTCGATCCTATCTTGATGGCCTATCATCGGCAATCGCGCCGTCGATCCTGCGTGAAGACAACTGGGAGGTATTTGATGCAATCGCGCGCGCTCAGGAGCTGAACAAGAGTCTTCGACCTGCCGAAACCATCGTTACCAATGCCGACGGCATCGTCATTGCCGCGTCGGATCCCAAGCAGCATCCCATAAACTCCACCGTCAAGGACAAGCGACCCGGCACCGCTCTGAGTGACAACGAGATCTTCAGCTTCGACGCAGGCGCCAATACGGCGAGTGCCACGCGCATTCTGTCCTATCCCGGGCGCACCGCCGGCATCATTTACGCCAGCTTCGATACGCGGCATTTGGCGGCCGAGCGGCAGAATGTCGTCATCACCTTGGTCCTCACCAATGGCGTCCTCACCATCCTACTCGCTGCGGCCGGCTGGCTGCTGGTGGCGCGCATGATGCGGCCGGTGCGAATCCTGTCACAACATTTGGGCGTCGACCAGGAGACACTTGCTGTCGCAATTCCAGACCGCGTCGTTGCGGAAACCCGTGGCGAATTCAACCGTCTGTTTCACGGCTACAACGCACTGGTCAGATCGATGAAGGAGCGCGAGGATCTCGGCAAGCGCTTGGCCGAAGAAAAGCGGCTCGGCAGTCTCGGGCGGATGGCATCGGCGATCGCGCACGAGATCAACAATCCGCTAGGCGGGCTTTTCAATGCGGTGTCGACCCTCAAAGCTCATGGCCATCTCTCAAACGTTCGCAACGCGAGCCTGGGCTTACTGGAGCGAGGCCTCACCGGCATCCGCGACGTGGTTCGGACCACGTTGGCGATTTACCGAACCGACGCCGCTCCGCGTGATCTTGCCCCCGCTGATATCAACGACCTCGGCCTTCTGATTACGCCGGAAGCTCGACGAAAATCGATCCAGATCGTCATAGACAATGCTTTGACTGGGTCGGTGCCGATACCGAGCACGCCGATCCGCCAGGCAATCCTCAATCTCGTCCTGAACGCCGTCGCCGCAGCCCCAGACGCATCTGAAGTGAGCGTCTCGTCCGCTGCAACGTCGACGCAGATCACGATTGTCGTCATTGACCGCGGGCCGGGCCTGCCCCCACCGGCAGCCGAAGTGCTGACAGGCCGTTCGGGAGCTCCTCCTCCAATCGAAGGCGGAGGTTTGGGTCTTTGGACTATCAATCGGCTGATCACAGATCTGGGTGGAACGATCGAGGTCGAAAGACCGCTAGCTGGAGGAACCGCCGTACGGCTGCTGGTTCCATTTGCCGATGTGGAGTTGTCTGATGTCGCTTAACGGTCGCACGATCGGTCTTGTCGAGGACGACGCGATCATGGGCGAGAGCATCGTCCAGCGACTGGCCCTTGAAGGCGCCACGGTCAGATGGTGGCGATGCGGGCAGGATGCGCTGAAGAACATCAAATCTAGTCCGCTCGAGGCGATCGTTTGCGACATTCGCCTGCCGGACATCGGCGGCGAAGACCTGTTTCGTGAGGCCGCGAGAGCATCCAAGCTTCCGCCGTTTCTGTTCATCACCGGTCATGGCGACATCGATCAGGCGGTCCGACTGATGAGGATCGGGGCGCACGACTATTTCACCAAGCCGTTCGAGCTGGACGACTTTCTGCTGCGGCTGACGGAATTGATAGGGCCACGCTCGGACACCAACAGCCATGCGCTCGGGCTTTCGCCGGCAATGAAGGACCTTGAACGTCTGTTGTTGCGCGTGGCCAGGCTGAATTCGACCGTGCTCATCACCGGCGAGACCGGCAGCGGCAAGGAGGTTGCCGCCAGATATCTTCACGCGATGTCGGGCCCCGAGAGACGGCCGTTCATGGCTGTCAACTGCGCCGCCATTCCGGGCGAGATGCTGGAAAGCGAGCTTCTGGGTCACGAGAAAGGCGCGTTCACGGGAGCGTCGCAACGACATCTGGGCTACGCCGAACGCGCCGGTGAAGGGGCTCTGTTCCTCGACGAGATCGGCGATCTTCGGCTCGAGTTGCAGGCGAAACTGCTGCGCCTGATCGAGGAGCGAACATTCTACCGGCTGGGCGGCGAACGCCCCATCCCGTTCAAGGGTCGATTGATCGTCGCGACGAATGCCAATCTTCCGAAGCTGGTCGAGACGGGTCGGTTTCGCGAGGATCTGTACTATCGAATCAATGTCGTGACTGTACGAATCCCGCCATTACGGACTCGTCACGACGATATTCCTTGGCTGATGCAACGCTTCTTCGAAGAAAGCGCAGGCCGGATTGAGACATCGTTGAAAGGGATCAGCGCTCTCGCCGAGGAGACCGCCCTCGCCTACGCTTGGCCTGGAAACGTGCGGGAACTACGCAATCGAATGGAGCGGGCCGTTGCGCTTGGCCTGGGGCAATGGGTCATGCCAGGCGATCTCTTTCCAGATCAGGCAGACGACTCGGCTTCCGACGCCCAGATGGGCTCGCTCGAAGACGCCCGTCAGAGCGCAGAGAAACGGCATATCCTACGCGCTCTGTCTGCGACCAGCGGAGAAATCGGCGCGGCTTCCAAATTGCTGAGAATCGGGCGCACCACATTATGGGACAAAATGCGTCGCCTGAACCTGAGCGGAGAGAATTAGGGCCGAATCGCAGCGCTGTGGCGCATAGATCGCTACGCGGAGCACTTCGTACCTACTTCCCTCGCAGACCCTTCACTGGAGCAGTTCTGTTTCCAACGGAATCAGCGCTGGCGTTTTGGGAGGCCCACCACAGGCACAGCTCATGGTGAAGAGGCGCGCGGCGCCGTCTCGAACCATGCGCCGCCTGCACGGCGTCGTCGCCCATCCTTCGAGACGCCCGGCTTCACCGGGCTCCTCTGGATGAGGAGCCAGTGCATCTGGCAAGTACCATATGCTTCAAGCAATCGATGAAGCGTTCTCGCGTCCCCCGCCCGGTTCGCGTCCGTCGGTTTCCTGAACCAGCGGCATTGCACCATGTTCGAAACTCCGAACATGAACGCCCGCGCCAATCGTCTCACCGCACTGCGAAGTCATGATTACACTCGCCTTTTGAGAGTGGCCCATCTCCTGCAGATGATTGCGCATCAAAGCGCGAAACTTCGGGAGCGAAACCAGATGAAGAGATGCAACAATCAGGTCGATGCCGGCCGCCGCCGCTTCCTCAGCGGTGCGAGCCTTGCCGCAGCTGGTGCTGCCGTAACGACCATGCTGCCGACAGAGGCCAACGCGGCACCGACCTCGGCGAGGATCAACTATCCGTCCAATCGGCTTGCGAACTTGTCGCAGCTGAAGCTCAACGAACCGTTCGAAGTCAGCTATCCCGACAAAGATGCGCCAGGCGTGCTGCTCAAATTGGGGACTCGGGTCGAGGGCGGCATTGGGCCCCAGGGTGACATCGTCGGTTTCTCCACCGTCTGCCCGCACAAGGGCTTCCCGCTGCACTACACCGCGGATGACAAGACCCTGACCTGTACCGGCCACTATGCACGGTACGACTGCGAGAAAGCAGGTCAGCAGATCTGGGGGCATGCAACACAGAACCTCGCGCAATATGCACTGCGTGTCGACGGCAAGGGTGACATCTACGCGGACGGCGTCGATGAACTACTCTATGGCCGACTTTCCAACGTGCTCTGACGGGAGGACATCATGACCCACAAGCGACAAATCGATCGCCTGCCCATCATTCCCGCGGATGCCAAGGAGCACAACGTTACGTGTCACTATTGCATCGTCGGCTGCGGCTACAAGGCTTACACTTGGCCGATCAACAAGCAGGGCGGCTACGACGCAAAATCGAACAAATTCGGCGTTGATCTCTCCAAGCAGCAGGCTGCGGAGACCAACGCGTGGTACGCACCGTCGATGTACAACGTCGTCCGGCAGAACGGCCAAGACGTACAGCTTGTCATCAAGCCTGACGTCGATTGCGTTGTGAATTCCGGCCTGGGCTCGATCCGCGGCGCTCGGATGGCGGAGAACCACACCTCGCAGCAGCGCGGCACCCAGTTGCAGCGACTGACGGATCCGATGGTGTGGCGCTACGGCTCGATGCAGCCAACGAATTGGGACGACGCGCTGGACCTGGTGGCGCGCGTGACGGCCGCGGTGATCAACGAGCAAGGCGAGGATGGCCTGTTCGTTTCGATGTTCGACCATGGTGGCTCGGCCGGCGGATATGAGAACACCTGGGGCACCGGCAAGCTCTATTTCGGCGCCATGAAGGTCAAGAACGTCCGCATTCACAACCGCCCCGCCTACAATTCCGAGGTCCACGGCACGCGGGACATGGGCGTCGGCGAACTCAACAACTGCTACGAGGATGCCGAACTCGCCGACACGATCGTCGCGATCGGCACCAATCCGCTGGAGACCCAGACCAACTATTTCCTCAACCACTGGATCCCGAATCTGCGCGGGTCGTCGGTCGACAAGAAGAAGAAAGAGCTCCCGGACGAGGCGGTTGAAGCGGGCCGCATCATTATCATCGACCCCCGCCGGACCGTCACTGTTGCCGCCTGCGAGGCCGAGGCCGGCAAGGACCGTGTGCTGCATCTCGCGCTCGAGCCCGGCACCGATCTCGTCCTATTCAACGCGTTGCTGAGCTACATCGCCGACAAGGGTTGGATCGACAAGGCCTTCATCGCGGCGAACACGTTGCCTGCGGACCAAGGCGCATCGCTCATTTCGCGACCGGGCGGCCTGCCGAACGATCAACCGCTGACCGACTTCGCCGCGGCGCTGGCCGCCAACCGAACCTCGATGGCCGATGCCGTGAAGATCACCGGTCTCAAGGCCGAGGACATCGTCAAGGCTGCCGAGTGGATCGCCCAGCCGAAGGCGGGGGGCAAACGCCGCCGCACCATGCTGGGTTATGAAAAAGGCATCATCTGGGGCAACGACAACTACCGCACCAACGGCGCGATCGTGAATCTCGCTCTCGCGACCGGCAATGTCGGGCGCCCCGGGGGCGGCGTGGTCCGGCTGGGCGGCCACCAGGAAGGTTATTCGCGTCCCTCGGACGCGCATGTCGGCCGGCCCGCAGCCTATGTCGACAAGCTCTTGATCGAAGGCCGGGGTGGCGTTCATCACATCTGGGCCTGCGACCACTACAAGACGACACTGAACGCCCTGAAGTTCAAGCAGATCTACAAACGCCGGACGGACATGGTGAAGGACGCCATGAACACCGTGCCATGGGGCGACCGCAAGGCCATGGTCGATGCGATCATGACGGCGGTTCGCCAAGGCGGGCTGTTCTCGGTCGACGTCGACATCGTCCCAACCCAGATCGGCCAAGCCTCGCACGTGTGGTTGCCGGCGGCGATCTCCGGTGAAATGAATCTCACCTCGATGAACGGCGAAAGGCGCATGCGGCTGACCGAGCGCTACATGGACCCACCGGGCAACGCGATCCCGGACTGCCTGATCGCCGCCCGGCTGGCCAACACCATGGAACGCGTGCTGCGCGAACAGGGAAAGACCGCCTACGCCGACCAGTTCAAAGGCTTCGACTGGAAGACGGAGGAAGACGCTTTCCTCGATGGTTACGCCAAACATGAGAAGGGCGGCCAGCACGTCACCTATGCCAGGCTGAAGACGATGGGCACCAACGGCTTTCAGGAGCCAGCGACCGCCGTCGTCGACGACAAGATTGTCGGAACCAAGCGTCTCTATACGGACGGCAAGTTCTCGACCAAGGACGGCAAGGCCTTCTTCATGGCAGCGCCCTGGCGCGGCTTGCAGGCGGCGGGCAAGGCCGAGCAGAAGGCGAAGTACCGGTTCCTCGTCAACAACGGGAGAACCAATATGGTTTGGCAGAATGCGTTCATGGACCAGTACAATGACTTTGTCATGGACCGGATGCCCTACCCCTTCATCGAAATGAACCCGGACGACATGAAGGACCTGAGTTTGGGCGCGGGCGACCTCGTTGAGGTCTTCAACGACGCCGGCTCGACCCAGGCCATGGTGCAGCCGACGCCCACGGCGAAACGCAATCAGACGTTTATGCTGTTTGCTTTCCCGACCGGCGTGCAAGGCAACATCGTCAACGCCGGCGTCAACGAGCTCGTCATTCCGGACTACAAACACAGCTGGGCCGACATTCGCAAGATCGCGTCCGCTTCAGAGACGACGAAGCGGCTCTCGTTCAAGTCGCCTCAATTCAAGGCATAGCTCCCGTAAAAGTCAGCCCGCAGGCTTCTTGCATGCGGGCTGACCATTCTTCAACCCGGCATCACGTGGGTCCGATTGCGCGCGGCGATTCGACTGACGGGGATGGCTTCTCCCGACCATGCGCCGAACCGTGACTCCAACTGGTGACTGCCCCATGAAACGATCCCAGTGCGCCGCTCCTATCCTCGCCCTCGTCTACTCTGATAGCATTGCTGCAGATCGCGCGATCTCAGAGTTGGGCTATGGACTTCGTGCCGACGGCTTGGCCGTGGCAGGTCTCGTTCAACACAACAAGGCCAATCCCGATCGCGAAAAATGCGACATGGATGTTGAAGAACTTGCATCCGGAACGATCTTGCGAGTTTCTGAGGATCGCGGCAGAGACGCGCGCGGATGCCGACTGGACCACGGCGCCTTGGCCGATGCCGCAGCCCTGCTATGCTCGGCGCTGCATAACGATCCAAAACTGGTGATCGTCAACAAATTCGGCAAACTCGAGGCTGAGGGCAAAGGGTTGCGCGATGCACTCGCTGCGGCCGTGCAGTTGGGGATACCTATCATCGTTGGCGTGCCCTATCGCAACCTCGACCAATGGCGGTTGTTTGCCGACGGCCTTGCCGAGGAATGCGAAACGACCTCGCCACGCTTGCAGCAATGGCTGTCGCGACACGGCTTGCGACCAAGCGCGACAATGTTCCGGCCGCTGTCGCCGAAAGATAACCCTGGGAGCCAATCCGAGCGCCATTAGTCTAGCGCCGACCGATTCTCAATGGCTACTTGCGGTGGGGCAATCACCGATCGGCGAGGCCCAGGCCTACCGCGCCGAACAAGACTCAGCACGGTGGGGCACGAATCTCGATATCCAGCGGAACACCGAGATCGTTCTGCCCGCTTGCGACGAGCATCAATCATGCCGATTTATCCGGTCATGGAGCCACATAGCAACGGCGCATCCAGCGCAGAGGATGGCCTGAAAACCGCTGTTGTAGGCCGCCATCGACAGCCCGAATAGCCGCCACACCTCGACGTCGCATGGGCGCAATAACGGTCTCACTAGAGTGCGGTCTCCAAGCCGATCGAGAGACAATCCTTCCGGAAGATTGCCAGTGCAGCCTGCAACCCCGGCCCACCAATGTTCCTCGACGCCGACACTGTAAAGCGCAAGCATCGCGCCGAGCAGGAAGACCACGCCGCATGTCGCAACGACGAATCTCTTGTGGAGCGATGAGATCGGCAAGATAGCGCCCAGCGCGGCCAATATTACAGTTATGGCGTAAGGAACGCGCTGATAGAGGCAGAGAATACAGGGTTCGGCTCCCAACAAATGCTCGCCGGCAAACGCCACGCCGAGCGCGCCAACGCTGACGACGAAGACCGCGGCGAGAAGTAACGACGGTTGCTCGAACCAGGATGAGTGCTTCATGTCCGTCTCGTGACGATGGGAGATTTCCGGCCTCGACGCTTCGTCGGTCCCGACCTACCTGCCAGCGGCCTTCTTTTCATGCCGATCGAGGGTGGCGGCGAATTCCTCGAAGGGGATCGCGCCCTCCACTTTCTCACCATTGATGATGAAGGTCGGCGTCGCCGACACGGCATGACGCTTCTGCGCGTCCTGGGCTTTGTTCATGATGCTGTTGATCAGCGCATCGTCTTTCAGACAGGCGTCGAAGCGAGCCTGACCGATCCCGGCCTGGCGGGCTATGAGCTCAAGGTTGCCGATAGGGTCCTTGCCCGCCATCCATTGCGCCTGGGATTTGAACAACGTCTCGAGCAGCGCGAGATAGTGGTCGGGACCCGCGCAGCGGGCCACAACCGCACCTGCCAGCGGCAATTGCCCCAGCGGAAAGTCCCGCACGACCCAGCGCACCTTCCCGGTGTCGATATACTGCGCCTTGATGCGCGGCAGCACGTTGACGTGGAAATCGGAGCAATGGGAGCAGCCGAGCGACGAGTGTTATTCCACCGTGACCTTCGCCTCGGGCCGGCCCAGAACGGCGTCAAACAGAGCGCCGGCCTTAGTCGGCGCGGGATCGGCTGAGGCGCACTGTGCACCAGCCACGAAGGCGATCAGGCAGCAGCCGATCGCAAGAAAGAGTAGTGGACGCCTCATTGTCTTCTCCGTTGACATGCGATCGATACGATCGCGATGCCGTGGTCCCAGTTACGCGTGTCGTGATCCGGGACCACGGCCCGTCGAACGTTCGTTTCGGCTGGCTTGACGAACCACGACCGGCGGGACATGCCTTCGCCGCCGTTGTTCGACGAACACGTCAGTTGCCCGCCCACACGGGGACGCCGCTCGACGCAATCCAAAGTCCTGCGACGACTAGGATGCCGGCAAAAGTCCGCTGGCCGGGCGACCATCGTTCAAAACGTCCAAGTCGTCCCATCAGCGTCTGCGCATAGGTCGGCGCGATACCGGCGACGAACAGCAGCGCGCTGTGGCCCAATCCGTAGGCGAAGAGCATCGCGGCTCCCATCCAGGTCGCTTGCCCGAGAAAAGCGCCGGTTCCAGCCAATCCGAGGGCGGCAGCGAGGGCCGGTGTGGCGCAGGGGGTCATAACGGTTCCGGTCAAGGCACCGAAGCCCGCGGCGCCAATCCACCCAGAACCGCGAAGCCGGCTCGTCGCTGACGGATGAAGCGTGATCGAGCATTGCTCGCCGTACTTCCAGAACCAGACGCCCGCAGCGGCGAGGACCAGGCCAACAATGACAACCCACCAGCCGCCGGCCACGCCGAAAAACAACCCGAGCCGAGCGGCCGCAAGCCCCAACAGGACGAAGGCCAGCGTCATCCCCGCGACGAACGCGAAGGACAGAAGCAGCGCCTGACGACGAGACGTCGAGCGGCTTCCGACGAAGCCGATGGTGACCGGCACGGCAGCAATGACGCAAGGGGTCGCCGACGAGACGATGCCGGCGGCAAAGGCCGTGGCGATAGCCGCTGCACCGTTCATGGACGCTCCGTTGAGGTCCGGGGGAGCAACCCAAGCCGTCGTTGAATGTCGTCGCCTGAGATCGAGCCGAGGCGACGATCGATTTCACGACCGTCAGAATCGAAAAATATACCTGGGTCGGCATCATTTGAATCCGATACTGCGGAGCCAACCGCTTGGTTGTCGCCGACAGCAGATCGATGTCAACGACGTTCAATTGCTCGCTATGCCTCACGAGCAAGCGCCGCGAGTATCAGTTTCATGTCGCGACAGCTTCGGCACCAATTGGAGCTGAACTCGACGACCGTCGGCTTGCCCGCACTGATCGCCACGCTGACGGGGTCATCATGTGGCGTGGCCTTCGCCGGCTGATCACCCGACCATCGCGGCAGGATGATTGTGGCAGCCACGACGAGGCCCAAGACCACGGTGGCGCCCGCAGCAAACCACCATCGGCGAGTTGCCCTAGACATCATCGGCACCACCGCCTGCCCGTCGCGATCCGACGAGCCGCGGCCCCTCACGCGAGCCAGAGCGCGATATCTTCAGCTTTCGGCAGCCCGCCGGCGTGGACCACCTTGCCGTCGACCACGATCCCCGGGGTCGAGACGATGCCGTAGCCGGCGATCGCCGCATAGTCGGTGACCTTTTCGATGGCGATCGCGACACCGAGCCTGTCGGCCTCCGCCTGCACCATCTCGGCCGTCGTAACGCAACGTTTACAGCCGGGACCGAGTACTTTGACGTCCTTCATGACGACACGCTCCTATGTGAATAAGGCATTGAACAGAAAGCCGACGGCCAGAATGCCAGAGGCAACGACAGCGACGAACACGGCGATCAGCCGGGGGGTCAGCACCTTGTGCAGGATGATCAGTTCCGGCGCCGACAGCGCGATGACGCTCATCATGAAGGCGAGCACGGTGCCGAGCGCGGCGCCCTTGCCGAGCAGAGCTTCGACCACCGGAATGATACCCGCGGCATTGGAATACATCGGAATGCCGAGCACGACGGCTGCGGGCACCGACCACCACGCGTCGCGCCCCATGATCGAAGCCAGCAGGTCGGCGGGCACATAGCCGTGAATGAAGGCACCGGCCGCGATCCCCGCGATGACCCAGATCCAGACCCGCCCGACGATGTCGACCACGGCCTCGATCCCGGCCCGGAGGCGATCGACCAATGTCACGGCGGCCGACGGGATCTCGACGGCACTGGAACGAACGTTGCGGACCCAGTCCTGCAGCCAGCCTTCGAGATGGAAGCGCCCGATCACCCAGCCGGCGACGATGGCGATGCCGAGCCCGAAGCCCAGATAGGCGAGCGCCACTTTCCAGCCCAGCAGCACGAACAGCAATCCGAGCGCGACTTCGTTGATCATCGGCGCGGCAATCAGAAACGAGAAGGTGACGCCGAGCGGCACGCCGGCACTGACAAAGCCGATGAACAGCGGCACCGCCGAGCAGGAGCAGAACGGCGTGAGAATGCCGAGCCCGGCGGCGGCGACGTTGCCGACACCTTCGCGCCGGCCGGCGAGCAGCGCGCGGGTCCGCTCCGGCGAAAACCAGCTCCGCAGCACGCCCATGCCGAACACTACGAGGGTCAGCAACATCAACACCTTCGGAGTGTCGTAGACGAAGAATTCGACAGCCTCTGCCGCATGGCTGCCGGGATCGAGCGGAAGCAGCCCGACCGCCCATTTGGAGAACGGCTGCAATTGCGCGTAGATCAGGCCCCAGGCACCCAGGAATGCCGCGGTCCCGGCCAGCCAGACGGCTGTCCGCGGCTCGCGCCCGGCTTTCGTCTCCAACGTGGTCATGCCGCCGCCCTCCTGTCGCGCGACGGCAATGCCAAGACGGCCTCGACGACTGCAATGATACGCGGATCGAGATGGGGATTCCGGCGGTAGCGAACCCATTGCGCATCACGACGATCGACCACCAGGCCGGCAATCTTCAGCACGCCCATGTGGCGCGACATCCGCGACTGGGTGGCGCCCAGCTTCTTCATCAGCTCGCAGACGCAGTGTTCCTGGCCGTCCCACAGAAGCCGCATGGCTTCCAGCCGCGTCTCTTCGGCCAATGCCGACACGAGGTCGATCGGATCCATTGTCATCCTGCTGAACATGAGACGGCTCCATTAAGCCTATTGCCCATTTCCGTTTATGCGCATATTCGCATATTCATGCAATCGCGCTCGACGGCTGTCAATGGAAAAGCTCAACGCTCTCGCGTCATGCAGAGAGCCGAACGGCACTGGGCTTGCGGAGACGGCATGGGTTATTCGCAGCACCACCGGCAACGGCATCGCCGTATCGGTCTCTTCGTCATGCTGGAGCGTCGCCGACGCATTCCGAAGCTCGAGATAGTGGCCGTGCTGACGTTCATCGCTGCGGCCGTCGTCGGCATTTCGGCAAACGCCGATCCCTTACCGCCCACGCCGACGATTCAATCAGAGAGGATGGGAGTGGAGAGCGCTGTCCGCGCCTTACTCACCGTGGCACAGAAAGGTCCGCCTTTCACGACACCACGAGGCGTGAAACGAACGCCTATCGTCGCAGCCAATGAACAGGTCGGCACGCTCTGGGAAGACGTGACACTCAAATCGTTGCAGCCCGGCAATTTCTGGCAGGGCGGCAGAGGGATACGAGTCGAGTTGTTACACGAGGACCGTGTCGTCGGCGTGATCCATATCGACGAGGACTGAGGCGGCCGCAGTGCGTCATCCCAGGCGCTGAAGACGAGAGTCTCTTCGATCGCTACGAAGTGCTGATCTACATCTTTGTGTTCGGCTTCAGCGGCATCGTTTCGGGGGTGCTGTGGTTTGCCAGGTACCTGTTTCCGCAAGACCTCCCCCTCGCCATCCGCGAAGAGCACGCGCTGGAAACCCTGATCAACAAGGCACGCGCGGCAACGACCGCTGCAGAACTCGACGACATCGAGCGCGAATTGGACGGATTTCTGATGAAGCTCTCGAGCCATATGGTCGAAGGCCATCTCGACACCGGTCTGACTCCGGCCTACGAACTGCTGGCGGGACGCGCGACCGGTGCGATCGAAGTTCGTCGGCACGTGCTTTCAATATCAGGTGCCGCGGCTGCGGACCAACGCAGCGCTTAGGCCGCCCATTGTCAGTCCTCTCGAAAAGCGCACTCGCACAGATCCGATAGCCATCGTCCGCAAATTCAGCCCGAGTTCAAAGCGGGCGACCAGCGTTCGGCGACACCGGTGGCCCACTGCTGCTATTCGGCCCCTCCAGAAGACACTCGGCGAAGCGCGATGCTGAGGCGGTGGGTGGCAGGTGAGAAGATCTCACGATCAACAGGCGCTTTTCCAAACTCGTTCCGTCGACATCGAGCGCGACCAGCGTACGGTTCAGCAATTCATCCTGGATCGCCGATTCCATCACGATCGAAATGCCTCGCCCGGCGCGCACCGCACGCTTGACGCCTTCGGTGGACCCCAATCCGTCGAGATAATGCAGGCGCGCAACGACGCTTCCCAGCGCCTCGCGCAGGATACGCCCCGTTCCGGTGCCCGGTTCGCCGGTGAGGATCAACTCCCTGGTCAGATCTTCCCGGTCGATGGATGTTTTTCCAGCCCAGCGGTGATCCGGCGCCACGATCACTTTGAGAGTCTCGGCGCTCCAACAGGTGACGTCGAAACCGTCGGTATCCTCCCAGGCCTCCAGGACGGCTAGATCTGCCTCACCGCTCTTGAGACGGGCGGCGGCCTGCATGTTGCTCCCAATCCAGACGCGGACTTCGACCCTGGCGTCACGCTCGAAAGCCGCAATGCGGGGGTGGAGCAGATAGGTGCCGATGTTGCTAGAGGCGGCAACGGCAAGATGCGGACGCTGGATCAGGTCGGCCGCGCGCAGGGCTGTAGCCACCAGAGCCCGGGCCAGCGGCAGAAACCGTGCCCCTGCCGGCGTCAAGTGCGGATTCCCCGCCTGGCGAACCAGCAGCACCGATCCGAGCGACGCCTCGAGCTGGCGGAGATGTTCGAGAACCGTGGAGGGCGAAAGCCCGACTGTTCTCGCGCCGGCACGTATGCTCCGCGCCTCGATAACCGTCAAAAAACTGCGGACATGCGTCAGGTTCAGCACGGTCGGCTACCGCCAGTTCTGTCAGGCCAGGGCCGTTTCCGGTTTTTCGCCAGCCAGCACCCTCAAGATGCTGTCCGCCGCGGAATATTCGATGGCCCTGCGCGATTCAACGACTGCGGAGCCGAGATGCGGCGTCAACACGGTCTTCGTGGTCATACTCAGCAAGCGCGATTCGATCTCGCCAGGGCGATCCCCGCGAGCCCAGTCCTCGCACGCGAAAACATCCGCGGCGTAACCGCCCAAATGGCCGCCTTCGAGCGCATCCGCCACGGCGGCCTCATCGACCAGTGAGCCGCGCGCCGGATTGATCAGCAAGGCGCCCGCCTTCATCGAGCGGAGAAAGGCATGCCCCACGATCCCCTGGGTCGCCGGGGTCAGGGGCATGCCGAGAATGAGGATATCCGCCGATCCGGTGAGGACGTCCATCGTTACACGCTCGGCATCGTCCGGCACCGACGGATTCCAGTTCGCGTCGCAGGCCAGAACGCGACATCCAAAGCCCGACAGGCACCGCGCGATCGCCTGCCCAACCCGGCCATAGCCCACAACGCCCACCGTAGAGCCGGCAAGGCCGAGGCCGTAATACTCCGGTCGCCAGCCATTGAACCCGCCCCGGCGAATGGCGGTGTCCCCGGCAAGGATGTGACGCCCAAGCGCGATCGTCAGCCCCACGGCGAGTTCGGCCGTCGGGCGCGTGAGCAGATCGGGCACGATAGTGACGGTGACGCCACGCGCGGTAGCAGCTTCGACGTCGATGTTGTCAAAGCCTTTCAGAGCGGCCCCGATCACGCGCAGGCGTGGACAGGAATCGAGAAACGCGGCGTCGATGCAGTCGGGCATGAAGGCCATCAGCGCGTCGGCAATACTTGCGTGAGCCAACAACACGTCGGCGGGCCACGGAGTCTCGAGATGATTGGCAATGATCCGCGCGCGCCCGGAGAAAAGCGCGCGTGTATCATCGAACGTGCGATTGGTCAGAACCACCAGCGGCAGATCAGTCATGGGATCACTTCAGGGACTTGCGGAGCCAGCCGCCGATCGAATCGACGATGACTACACAGAGCAAGATAGCGAGAAGAATGGCCGAGACCTGATCGTAGTTGAGCAGGCGTAGCGCGGCCATCAGTTCGAAACCGATGCCACCCGCACCGACGATGCCGAGCACGGCGGAGGCGCGAAAGTGGTACTCCCACCGGTAGATCGTCACATCGGTGAGCTGCGGCAGCACCTGCGGCAATACCGCATGGGTGATGACCTGCAATGGCGTGGCGCCGGCCGCCCGCGCTGCTTCCAGCGGCTTGGGATCGACGTGCTCGATCGCCTCGGCGTAGAACTTGCCCACCATGCCGACCGAATGGAGCGCCAGCGCCAGCACGCCCGGAAGAGCCCCGAAACCCACCGCCGCCACGAACAGAACGCCGAGAATGATTTCCGGCACCGAACGCAGCAAGGCCAGCAACGTCCGGACGAGAAAAGCCACGCCCCGGTAGGGGCTGGTGTTGGGCGCCGCCAGCAGCGCCAGCGGCAGTGAGAACAACACCGCCAGCGCCGTGCCGGCAATCGACATCGCCAACGTATCCGCCAGCGGCCGCAGCCAACTCTGCCAGCGCGAGAAATCCGGCGGGATCATTTCGGCCGCGAGTTGCCGAAAGGCCGGAACCGCCTCGATAAAGCGCTGCGGGTCGAAGAAACCGGTCGAAGCCAGCGCCACGACCACCGTCGCGACGATGCCGCCGAGCAGCAACCAATCCCGTCGCGCCGCCTGTGTTTCGCGGACAAGCGTGGCTTCGAAGCTCCGCACTTGCGTCACCACCTCACCCGAGCTTGGCGATATCGAGGTTCAGGATCTTGGCCATGTCGCGCAGCACGTCGTAATCCTTGTCGGTGGCCGGGGCGAGTCCATCCACGCGGAACAGCTTCAGGATGGCAGGATCCTTGAGATTCAGGAACGCATTGCGGATCGACGTCTTCAGCTCCGGCGCCAGATATCCTTGAAGCGTCATCGGATAGTTCGGTATCGGATCGGAAAGGCCGATCTGCACGAGCTTCGTGGCGTCGATCTTGTTGGTCTCGACCAGTACGCGGTAGATCTGTTCCGAGAGCGCACCTGCGGGCACCTGCCCCGCGGCCACGGCCCTCGCCACGGCGTCGTGCTTGCCCAGATGGACCACCTTGTAGTCCCTGTCGCCGATCAGACCCGCCTTGGCGAGATGCGCACGCGGGGCGAGATGGCTGGAGGTCGAGGCCTGGTCGCCGAAGGCGAAGGGCTTGCCCTTGACGTCCGCAAGCGTTTTGACCGGACCATCGGCAGACGCGATCAGGATGGAATTGTAGTTCGGCTTGCCCTTTTCCACGCCGACCGCGAACGGCTCGATCTCCGGCGCCTTGGATTTGGCGAGCACGTAGGAGAACGGCCCGAAATACGCGACCTCGATCCGACCGAAACGCATCGCCTCGATCATCGACGAATAGTCCGTCGTAACGATGATCTCGACCGGCTTGCCGAGGGTCTGCTCGAGATACGCCTTCAGCGGCTGCGCATTCTGGATCAGGGTCGAGGCGTTCTCGTCGGGGAGCAGCGCAACGCGCAGCTTTTCGGGGTTGGCCTTGTCGGCCAGCACCGGCGTCGACAGGGCGGACAAGCCGAGGGCGGTGCTGACAAGCAGGAACTGACGGCGATTCATGATGTTCTCCCGTTTGGATGGGTTATTCGGCGGCAAGCGCGAAGGAGCTGATCGGCGAGGAATTCGAGGCGCCGTAGATGGCGTCGAGCTTGATGTCGCTCAAGGCGGAGGGCGCGCCATCGAACACGACCCGCCCCTGAACCAAGGCGCAGATGCGATCCGCGAACTGCCGGGCCAGATCGACCTGATGCAGGCTGACCACGGTCGTGATGCCGTCCTCGCGGCAAATCCGGTGAAGATCGGTTAGCACCTGAAACGCCGTGGCAGGGTCGAGACTGGCGACAGGCTCGTCGGCGAGGATGATATCCGGTTTCTGCGCCATGGCGCGGGCGATACCGACTCGCTGCTGCTGGCCGCCGGAAATCTGGTCGGCGCGCTCCAGCGCCCGCGCAGCCAAGCCGACGCGATCCAGTGCCTCGAGTGCGACCATCCGGTCCGCCTTCGGCAACGGCAGCAGGGACCGCAGCGACGAATGATGCGCCAATCGGCCCATCAGCACATTCTTCAGAATACTCAGGCGCCCGATGAGGTGATGCTGCTGGAACACCATGGCGGTGCGACGCCGATGCGAGCGCAGCGCCGCAGCGCTGGCGAAAATGGATTTGCCGTCACTGCCGAGGACATCGCCCGAGCGAGGGCGGACAAGCCCGTTCAGCGCCCTGAGCAGCGTGGATTTGCCAGCGCCCGAACTGCCCAACAACACGACGAAGCTGCCGCGCTCGAACGACAGCGAGGTCGGCTCGAGCGCGACCACGCCGTTGGCATAGGTGACGCAGATTTCGCGACTGGACAGCATGGAGCCTCACCGATCCGACACCACGCGCTGTTCGATAAAACCGAACATTCGCGCACTTTGTTCGGCATCTTCATACGGAGGCTTTGCTACAAGGAAATGACATCGCGACCGACGCATCGACGAAAGTCTTGTTACGCGGGGACTCGTCTTGCACCGGAATCGCGTCGTCGACCCGCACGCCCGAGGGAATGCAGCCGTATCCATCGAGGTCATCGTGCCGCCGGCAAGATCACTTACAACCTGGGCGACTCACTGGCTTCGCTTCCGATATCGCGTAAGGCATCTGGCCTGCAGCCAACTGTAGCGTTCGGCGCGACGCATTCACTCTCGATCAGCAGCGACGACTTCCATCGTCGCAAGCCGTACAATCATCATTCAAATGGTTCGACGTCGCTCAAGTTCGTCCGTCGAGGTCCCGGGACGACTCGGCTTCGGCAAGAGCTGCGCTGATCCTTGGGACCAGTTCGCGCGCCGTGCGCCCTGCCCCGATCAGCGTCGCAGAAGCGGCCCCCGTCCAGTTTCCATAGCCCGCCAGCCAAAGCCGGGGCTCCTTGACAGACCGCTGATCAACGACCTCGATTCGTCCATCGGATTCGACGACGCCGAGCGAGCGCAGGTGATCGGTCGCGAGTCGAAAGCCCGTGCACCACAGCACGGCGTCGTGCCTACTTTCACTTCCGTCCCGCCAAACCACGCCGCTCTCCGTGAAGCGCTCGAACGGGCGGACCGCATTGAGAACGCCCCGAGCTCTCGCCGCTTTCACAGGAGGCACCATGACGATGTCGCCCAGCGTGGTGTTGGCAACCGGGTCGAAGTCTCCCCGCACCCTTGCGCTCGCGCGCTCGAACAGGACGCGGCCGTCGACATCATCGGGCAGAAAAACCGGATCCTTGCGGGTGACCCAGACCGTCTCGGCCCCCTCGCTGACCTCCGCGAGAATTTGCGCACCGGAGTTGCCGCCGCCCACGATCAGCACCCGCTTTCCCGCAAACGGATCGGGGTTTTGGTATTCCGCCGAGTGCAGCTGAACACCGTGAAACCGGTCGCGGTCGGCATAGGCTGGAATGTAAGGTGCGCGCCAGGTGCCGGTGGCGCTGACGACTGCACGCGCCGTGATGCTGCGTCGATCCTCGAACTCGAGACGCAGCAGTTCGCCATCGCGTTCCACGGACAGGCGCCGCCGGGACGGTCATCGGCGTTCAGCACGACGAAATCGACGTCGGCGCGGAGGAGATAGTAGGCCACGGCAAGACCCGCCTGCCCGCCTCCGATCACGACGACATCATGATCGGCGCGGCTCATCGGGAACGCATCTGCGGTGCGATTGCGATCGCCGAAAGGTCGTTTGCCGGGTCCAAGGCTTTTCCGCTCGCCTTGCGCTCCGAGTAGCGATCGACGAGACGCGCCGCGTGGGGACGCGTGAGGATCGTGAAGCGGACCAACTCCTCCATCAGGTCGACGATGCGATCGTAGTAGCCCGAGGGCTTCATTCGCCCGGCATCGTCGAACTCCTGATAGGCCATGGCGACGCTCGACTGATTGGGGATCGTGATCATCCGCATCCATCGGCCCAGCAGCCGAAGCGTGTTCACTGCGTTGAAGCTCTGCGAGCCGCCCGACACCTGCATCACGGCGAGCGTGCGCCCCTGGGTCGGGCGCATCCCGCCCATGTTGAGCGGCAGGTTGTCGATCTGCGCTTTCATCAAACCCGTGACCGTGCCGTGCCGCTCGGGGCTGCACCAGACCATTCCCTCCGACCACATCGCGTGCTCGCGCAATTCGTGGATCGCGGGATGGTCATCACCGGGGATCTGGTCCGGGAACGGCATGTCCGAGGGATCGAAGATGCGGACCTCAGCGCCGAACAGGCGGAGCAATCGAGCGGCCTCCTCGGTAGCCAACCGCGAGAACGAGCGTGGCCGCAACGACCCATAGAGCATCAGGACCCGCGGCTTGTGGCCGTCCGGTCCGAGATCGATCGCGGGCCGCTCGTGGATGAAACGCCGATCGAGAGCCGGCAGGTGGTCCGGATCAGGTAGTGTCCGTAAACGCATGATGGCCCTTTATGGGGTGGAAGTGCCGCTCGGAGCCGCCGTGGATCGAGCAAGGCTGCCGCCGACCGAGTGGCAAGCAGGTTGAATCCCCCGCTCGTCAGCGGAATTTGTGGCCAGGCGGCGCGAGCCATGAGGACCGCTCTTGTCACGCAGCGCCGGCGTCCCCGCCGCAGCAGTTCTTCGTGAGGTAGGCCAACAGCATGTTCATGACCGCAGAATTCGCTGAATAAATCAGCGAACGCCCCTCACGCCCAAATGCGACTAGGCCTGCGTGGATCAGCTGGAAATCCAAAAATCCGATAAGCCATTGAAATCATTGGAGCGGGTGAAGGGAATCGAACCCTCGTATTCAGCTTGGAAGGCTGCTGCTCTACCATTGAGCTACACCCGCGCTGGCCGTTCCCTAACATGCTCGCCGGCCGGTCTCAACACCCACCGCCGGATCGATTCGGCCGATGAGCCGTCGATCCGCGGGCCCAGACGCGCCGCCCGCCCACCACGGCAGGAGCCGGCGTCCTGCGCGATCGCGATGGCGACCCCTCAATTGCCGAGCCGGCTGCCGCTGTCACCGGGTGGGCAGGAACCGAAATGTCCCGTTCCAGTTGTGCAGGAAACCACTCCCTGAAGCTCACAACAGGAGGCGACGATGGGTCTGTTCACCAAGGACATCCAGACGATGGACGACATGCTCGTGCATGGACTTCGCGACATCTATTATGCCGAACAGCAGATCACCAAGGCGCTGCCGACGATGATCGAGCAGGCCACCAATCGCGATCTGTCGCAGGGCCTCGAGGCGCATCTCGAAGAGACACGCAAACAGATCGAGCGACTCGATCAGGTGTTCAAGAAGCTCGGCGAGACGCCCTCGGGCACCGATTGCCCGGCGATCGACGGCCTGATCAAGGAAGCCAACGCGACGTCCAGCGAGATCGCCGACAAGTCGGTGCTCGATGCCGCGATCGTCGCCAACGCCCAGGCCGTGGAGCACTACGAGATCGCGCGCTATGGCACGCTGATCGCGTGGGCCGAGGAACTCGGCCACGACGACATCGTCCGCTTCCTGACCACCAATCTGAACGAAGAGAAAGCGGCCAACACCAAGCTCAACACCGTGGCGCTCCGGAAGGGCGTCAATCGCAAGGCCGCAAGCTGAAGGATCATTCGATGAAACGCACCGCAATCATTCTGGGATGCCTGTTGCTGGCCTCCCCGGCACTGGCGCAATCGATCACCGAGAAGACCGGAGTCAATTCCGTCCTCGGCGTCGCGCCGTCCACCGCCGACTTCGTCAAGCAGGCGGCGATCAGCGATATGTTCGAAATCCAGTCGAACAAGCTGGCCGAAACCAAGGGCAACGCCGCCGAGAAGGCCTTCGCCAAGCAGATGGTCGCCGACCACACCAAGACCAGCAACGAGCTGAAGTCGCTGGTATCGGGCGGAAAGGTCACGGCGCAGATGCCGACCGCGCTCGACGACGCCCATCAGAGCAAACTGGAGAAGCTGAAGACCGCCACCGGCGCCGAGTTCAGCGAGACCTTCATCGATCAGCAGGTCAGCGCCCACAAGGACGCCGTCTCGCTGTTCGACCGCTACGCGCGCGGCGGCGAGAACGCCGAACTGAAGAACTGGGCCGGCCAGACCCTGCCCGCGCTCAAGCACCACCTCGACATGGCGCAGAACCTCGAGAAGCAGCACAGCACGACCACGTCGAAATCCAACAAGTAAGCCACACGCATTCTCGATCAACGGCCCGGACCGCGATGCGGCTCCGGGCCGTTTGATGTCTGGTATCTACGCGGATCCTCCCGTCCGTCAGTCATGGAACCGAAGCGGGGCTGCGGCATTATCGCGGTCGACAGAATGGGGGACGACATCATGAGAGATCGATCGGCATCGGCGGCGCACACGGCCGCCTGCGTGACAACGCGGCAGCTTCCGGAGGCACGACGATGACCGACACCGACACTCTCGATCCGCCGCCGCCGACCACCGCGGCGATCGCCGAAGCGAAGCAGCCGACGAAACCCGCGCCGGCCTACAAGCTCATCAACGAGACCGGCAACGTGCGCGAAGGCCTGCCCTACCCGCTCGGCGCCTGCTGGGATGGCGAAGGCACCAATTTCGCGCTGTTCTCGGCGAACGCCACCAAGGTCGAGGTCTGCCTGTTCGACGGCGACACCGAGCGCCGGATCGAGCTGCCGGAATACACCGACGAAGTCTTCCACGGCTACATCCCGGATATCGGCCCCGGCACCTTCTACGGCTATCGCGTACACGGCCCCTACGAGCCGGAGAACGGTCACCGCTTCAACCCCAACAAGCTGCTGCTCGATCCTTACGCGCGCGCGCACGCCGGCGAGCTGAAGTGGGATCCCGCCGTGTTCGGCTATCAGATGGAGACCGGCGACGACACCACCTTCGACGAACGCGACTCCGCGGCGTTCGTGCCGAAATGCGTCGTCGTCGATCCCGGCTTCGACTGGAAGGGCGAGCCCGGCCGCAAATTCGTGCCGTGGGACCAGACCATCGTCTACGAAACCCACGTCAAGGGCTTCACCAAGCTGCATCCGGAGGTGCCGGAACATCTGCGCGGAACCTATGCCGGCTTCGGCAGCCAGCCGGTGGTGGACTACATCGCCGCACTCGGCGTCAGCGCCGTCGAGCTGCTGCCGATCCACACCTTCGTCAACGACAGCTATCTGCTCGACAAGAAGCTGGTGAACTATTGGGGTTACAACACCATCGGCTTCTTCGCGCCCGATCCGCGCTACGCGGCGGACGTGCCGAACAGCCTGCGCGAGTTCAAGGAGATGGTTGCGCGGCTGCACGATGTCGGCCTCGCCGTGATCCTGGACGTCGTCTACAACCACACCGCCGAGGGCAACGAGCTCGGCCCGACGCTGTCATTCAAAGGCATCGACAACGCCAGCTACTATCGCCTGCTGCCCGATCAGAAGCGCTATTACATCAACGACACCGGCACCGGCAACACGGTGAATCTGACGCATCCGCGCGTGATCCAGATGGTCACCGACTCGCTTCGCTACTGGGCCGGCGAGATGCACATCGACGGATTCCGCTTCGACCTCGGCACCATCCTCGCCCGCGAGGTACACGGCTTCGACGAGCAGAGCGGGTTCCTCAAGGCGGTCAATCAGGACCCGATGCTGAGCTCGGTGAAACTCATCGCTGAACCGTGGGATTGCGGACCAGGCGGCTATCAGGTCGGCGGATTCCCGCCCGGCTGGGCGGAATGGAACGACAAATTCCGCGACACCATCCGCGATTATTGGCGCGGAGAAGCTTCGGTGTCGGCGCTGGCGCCGCGACTGGCCGCCTCCGGGGACGTTTTCAATCGCCAGGGCCGCCGGGCTTGGGCCAGCGTCAACTTCATCACGGCGCATGACGGCTTCACACTCAACGACTGGGCGAGCTACAACGAGAAGCACAACATCGCCAACGGCGAGGACAACAAGGACGGCCATTCGGACAACCGCTCGTGGAACTGCGGCGCCGAAGGACCGACCCAGGACGAAGACATCCTCGGGGTGCGCGAACGCCAAAAGCGCAACATGCTGGCGACGCTGCTGCTGGCGCAGGGCACGCCGATGCTGCTCGCCGGTGACGAATTCGGCCGGACCCAGCAGGGCAACAACAATGCCTATTGCCAGGATAATGAGATCTCCTGGGTGCATTGGGACCATGACGGCGCCGCGCAGGACCTGCTCGGCTTCACCAGGCGGCTGATCGAACTTCGGCGGAACTGCCCGACGCTGCGTCGCAGCCGATTCCTGCAGGGCCAATATGACGAGGAACTCGACGTCTGTGACGTGACCTGGATCAACGCCAATGGCGGTCCGATGCAGAACGAGCATTGGGAGGACGGAAACGTGAAGTGCTTCGGCATGCTGCTCGACGGCCGCGCCCGGAAGACCGGCATTCGCCGCCACGCCGAGGACGACACCGTGCTGCTGATCACCAACGCATTCGACGGCCTCGTCGACTTCGCCCTGCCCGAGGTTCCGCACGGTTCGAAATGGTCGCTACTGCTCGACACCAACATGCCCGACGGTGCGAACGAGGAACAGTTCGCCTGCGGCTCGATCTATCAGGTCACCGCACGTTCGGTGCTGCTGTTCGGTCTGGTGGAATAGTTTTCATCGCTCTCTGCCGCACATTTGCGCAAGGGTTCAGGCGGTTAGAGGGGAACCGACTGAACGTCCCGTCATTGTCGATGACACATACATTGACGCGCAAGAGCGACGCGCACGCGAGCGACGGAGACAGCGGTGAAAATTCGAGCGGGCTACAACATCGCCTTCCAGTGCTTCCAGGAAACACCGATGAACCTGCTGCTCAGCGTTCATCCGTCCCGGCAGCAGCACATCATCGGCGAACACAAGATCCGGTTCGCGCCGGACGTTCCGGCGCGCGACTTCATCGACATGTTCGGCAACATCTGCACGCGCATCGTCGCGCCCGCGGGCCGCATCGATATCGGTAATGATTTTCTGATCGAGGATTCCGGATTGCCCGACGAAGCGGCGCCGGGCGCCCGGCAACTGCCGATCGCCGAACTGCCGGACGAGGCTCTGATCTATCTGCTCGGCAGCCGCTATTGCGACACCGACAAACTGTCGAACCTCGCCTGGTCGCTGTTCGGCGGCATCACCTCCGGCTGGGAGCGGGTGCAGGCGATCGTCGACTACACCCACAATCAGATCGAGTTCGGCTACCACCACGCCCGCAACGATCGCACGGCGGCAGAGGGACATTCCGAACGCATCGGGGTGTGCCGCGACTTCGCGCACCTCGCGGTGGCGCTGTGCCGCTGCATGAACATCCCCGCGCGCTACTGCACCGGCTATCTCGGTGACATCGGCGTGCCGATCGACCCGGCTCCGATGGATTTCTCGGCGTGGTTCGAGGTCTATCTCGACGGCCGCTGGTACACCTTTGATGCCCGCCACAATCACCCGCGGATCGGCCGCATCGTCATGGCCCGTGGGCGCGACGCCGCCGACGTGGCGATCTCGACCTCGTTCGGTACCGCGCAATTGCTGCAGTTCGAAGTGATCACCCACGAGGTCACCGAGCAGCCGGCTGTCGAACAGCCCTCGGCGCTGTCGAAGGTCGCGTAGACGAGTTTCGACAGCAGACACCGTAGCTGAAACTGCGAGAATGCCCGGCCCCTGCGCCGGGCATTCCTGTTGCCGAGGATGCTGTGGAAGCAAACGAAAGCGCCCGGGACGAGCCGGAGCGAATCGCATCCGTCATCCGGTCAGTTGCTGACCGTCCCCAGCGCATTGCCAGATCCGTCCTGGCCCGGCACGGTGATCCGGACTTCGTGGCCGAATTTGATCGCGTTGGAGGCCGCGGCGACAGCCGCCTCGAACGCCGCCTCCTTGCTGGCATACTCGCCGGTCGGGTCGTCGTCGTGCCGGATGCCCCAATTGTCGTCGCTGCCGATGATGTCGTAGTAAGCTTTGCCCATCTGCGCCTCCTTCGTGAACGATCGTGGTTTGCCTCGACAATGACAGCCACGACTGTTCGTTCCGGGTCGCGGATCGTTCGGTTTCGCTGGGGAACCGGGGCGCATCGGCGCCGTTGAGCCCGGAACCTTTCACCGGAGATCGATATGAAGCGCCACGCGATCGTCTACTTCGCCACGCTCGTCGTGCTGTTGCCGCTGGACTTTCTGTTCCTCGGCAGCGTCGGCAAAAGGATGTTCGAGCAGCACATCGGCGATCTGATGCTGAGCACCCCGCGCGTCGCCCCGGCAATCGCGTTCTATCTGCTCTACGCCGCCGGCATCGTCATCTTCGTCAACGGCGCCGCGCCAGGCGACTGGCGGCACAACGCGCTTTACGGCGCGCTGTTCGGCCTGTTCTGCTACGCGACCTACGAGCTCACCAACATGGCCATCCTGCGGCAGTGGGACTGGGCCCTGGTCGGCACCGATATCGCATGGGGCGCAGCGCTCACCGCGCTCGCAGGCGCGCTCGGCGGCCTGCTGGCGCAGTGGACGCTCTCCAAGATCGCTTGACCGTGCGCGGCGCCCTATGCGGCGCGCACGGTTCCTAGGAACTTCTCGACTTCGAGCTTCAATCGGGTGCTATCGCCGGACAGCGATTGAGCCGCGTGCAGGACCTGCGACGACGCAGCTCCGGTTTCCGTCGCGCCGCGCTGGACGTCGGTGATGTTCGCCGACACTTGTTGGGTGCCGTAGGCGGCCTGCTGAACGTTGCGTGAGATTTCCTGCGTCGCCGCGCCCTGCTCCTCGACAGCCGAGGCGATGGTCGAGGAAATCTCCGACATCCGGCCGATCGTCCCGCCGATTTCCTTGATGGCGGCCACCGATTGTTCGGTCGCCGACTGGATGCCGCTGATCTGCTGGCTGATCTCGCCGGTCGCCTTGGCGGTCTGTTCGGCGAGCGCTTTCACCTCGCTTGCGACGACCGCGAAGCCGCGGCCGGCCTCGCCGGCGCGGGCCGCCTCGATGGTGGCGTTGAGCGCCAGCAGGTTGGTCTGTCCGGCGATGGTGTTGATCAGTTCGACCACATCGCCGATCCGCGCCGCCGCCTGCGCCAATTCCTCGACCCGGTCGTTGGTCTGGCGGGCCTGGTCGACCGCCTCCTGCGCGATCCGCGCCGACTCCTGGACCTGGCGGCTGATCTCGTTGACCGACGAACTCATCTCCTCCGTCGCCGACGCCACCGACTGCACGTTGGTGGAGGCTTCCTCCGATGCCGACGCCACAGTGGTGGCGAGCGATTGCGACCGTTCGGCGGTCGTCGTCAACGACGTGGCGGATGCTTCGAGTTCTTCCGAAGCGGACGACACCGTGTCGACGATCTCGCCGATCGCCCCTTCGAACTCGTCGGCAAGCCGGATCATGTCGGCCTTGCGCTTCATCGCGATCTCGCGATCGAGCGTGGTCTTGGCCTCGGCTTCGTCACGGGCTTTCTGTTCGGCATTGGCCTGGATCAGGCCCACGGTTTTGCCGATATCACCGATCTCGTCACCGCGTTCGGCGCCGACGATCTTCACGTCCAGCCGCCCCGCAGCAATCTGGCCGAGCGCCCCGTTCAACCGCGTCAGCGGCCGCGCCACGCCGAGGAACGAGAATATCGCCGAGCCGATCAACACCAGAATGATCGCTGCGCCGAACGCGAAATTGACGCGGCCCGACCAGGCGATCTCCGCAGCGGTCTTCGCCTTGGCCTCGAGCACGGATTGCTGCGACTTCTCCACCGCGCCGCGCAGCATCTTGGCCGCCTTGTTGGCGATCGGGACGGTGCGCTCCCGGCTGATGCTGTTCTTCAACGTGTCGGCGGCGAATGCTTCGGTCGTGGTCTTCGCATAGGTCGGGAGCATTCCTTGGAGGTCGCTCAGCGCCGCCTTGGTCTTGGCGTCAGGCGCCTGTTCCCCGGCGCGCTTCAGCCCCTCGGCAGTCGCCGAAACCTTGCTGTCCATCTGGGCTTTGTAGTCTTTGTCGTCGACCACGAAGTATTTCCAGCCGATCGAACGGATGCCGGCGAAATCCCCATCGGCAGCCTGCAGGCTCGCAATGGCCGGACTATTGACGAGCGCCGCTTCCAGCGCCTCGACCTTTTTGTCCCACTCGGCGGCTATCGTCGCTCGCTTGAGGTTGAGATCGAGACCGCGGCGATGCTGCTCGGCCTGCTCGCCGGCGCCGACGGCGTATTCGATGGTCATCTTCTTGATTTCAGCGAACGTGTTCTTCTCCGGAACCGAAGTCGCGAGCGAAATCGCCGCATCGAGCAACTTGCCCTGTGCAATCCGGGCGCTGTCGAACTGGCCGACGCGTTGATCGAGCTCCTTGAGCGACCGCGAAAGCCGGACGCCTCGCACCGCCAGTTGCATGTTGCGCATTTCCGATTCGGCGATCAGCGCCTTTTCCGAAACCTGGGCCTCGATATCTGCGAGCCGCGTCGCTTCACTCACCTTCGATTCGGTGATGGACTGGTTCACCACCATGCCGATCGCAAGAGAAATGCCGATGAGGCCAGCGATTCCGAGTTTGTTCCCGATTCGATTGAGCTTGAGCATTTGCGTTCATCCTTTGATGTCGCAAAGCATACGGTCGGGCTCTGATAGGCTCGTTAACGCGAGAACCAGTAGTATTACGGATAGCCGAAAGTTCAGCGTCCGGAATTGATCGGACTACTCAAATCCCGCACGATCCCTGCGATCACCGGGGGCCAACGACCCCGCGAAAGGCTAGCTGCGCCGCAATCGGGCGATGTCGGTGACCTGAACGTTGACGGTCCGCGCGCGGCCATCGCGAATCACCTGCAGCTTGACCTCATTTCCGATGCCGACGCGCTCGAGTGTCGCGGCGAGATCCGACATGCTGTGAACCTCCTGGCCGTTGGCGCCGACGATGACGTCCTCAACCATGCCGGTTTCGCTGGCGCCGGTGAGCCCCGCGCGCGCCGCCGGAGAGTCCGGCAGCGTCCGGACGACGACGACGCCGTCGATGCCGAGCCGGGCAGCCTCATTCTCGTCGGCGGCGATGATGCCGATCCCAGGCACCGGCACGGTGCCGGTCTTGATCAGCGCGGTGGCGATGCGGTTGACGGAATCCACCGGGATCGCGAAGCCGATTCCCGCCGAAGCCCCCGACCCGGAAATGATCGCCGTGTTAAGTCCGATCAGCCGGCCGGCGCTGTCGAGCAAAGGGCCGCCGGAATTGCCGGGGTTGATGGCCGCATCGGTCTGGATCACCCCGCTGATTTCATGCGCGGCCGCGGTCGGCAGCCGCCGCTGCAGCGCGCTGACGATGCCGGTGGTCAGCGTCTGCTCCAGGCCGTAGGGGCTGCCGATCGCGAACGCCGACTGCCCGACCTGCAGGTCCGACGAACTCCCGATCGCGATCGGGCGCAGCGCCGCGCGGGGCCGCTCGAGCTGCAGCACTGCGAGGTCGTAATTGGGCGCGGTGCCGACGACGCGCGCGGTGACGAACTCTCCGGTCGACAGCCGCGCGCCGAGCGCGCCGGCGCCCTGAATGACATGGTTGTTGGTGATGACGTGGCCCGCGGCGTCCCAGATCACGCCGGAGCCTGATTGCACGCCGCCCTGCTGCTGCTCGAACAGCGAGGGCGATCGCCTGCTGGACTGGGCGAACACGTGCACTACCGAAGGCGACACCCGCTTGAACAGCTCGATCGTCGCGGTCTCCGCCGGCGCCAGATCGCCCCGGGCGGTGACGGTACGAGGGCCGGACACCGAGAACCATAACGAGGCGAGATAAGGCTGGGCGACCCAGGCGGTCGCCAGCAGCAGGAGCCAGATCACGGCGATCCGGAGCAGCAGGTCGGTGCGCTGCGCCCGGCGCAGTTGCGGATCGGGCCTGCGCGCAGTCGGCGGGACGGAAGGGGGCATTGTCGGCGGGTCCTTGGCATCCACTGGATCGGACCGGAGCGGTTCCATCGCAGTTCCGCCGGATAATGCGCCGCGCCGAGCCCCGGTTCCAATGGCGAAGGCAGCGCCGCCATATCGATCGCCGAGAGCGGCCGGAGCGCGCCGCCGGGAAAGAGTGAATTCGTGGTCATAATCGCCGCCCCGGCCTTCGCTGCGGTGGCGCGGATCGGATCACGGTCCTATATCGGGAACCAGGATCGGCGGATGGCGCCGGCGCCACCAGGACGATCGATGTCGGATCCTCTCTCCACCATGATGCTGGTGATTTCGGTTTGGGCGCTGCCGCTCGTCATCGCGATCACCTTTCACGAGGCGGCGCATGCTTATGTGGCCCGGGCGTGCGGCGACGACACCGCATGGATGCTCGGCCGGGTCACGCTCAATCCGATCAAGCATATCGATCCATTCGGCACGGTCCTGCTGCCATTGCTGCTGCTCGCGATCCAGTCGCCGTTCCTGTTCGGTTATGCCAAGCCGGTGCCGGTGAATTTCTGCGGATTGCGGCATCCGCGGCGCGACATGATCCTGGTGGCGGCCGCCGGCCCCGCGATCAATCTGGTGCTGGCGCTGATCGCCGCGATCGCCATCCGCCTGATCGACATCCCCGGCGAGGCCGGCGAATGGCTGATGCGCAACCTCGCGAATGCGCTGCTGATCAACGTCGTGCTGGCGATCTTCAACCTGATCCCGATCCCGCCGCTCGACGGCGGCCGGATCGCCATCGGCGTGCTGCCGCGGATGCTGGGACGGCCGCTGGCGCGGCTCGAGCCCTATGGCATGCTGATCCTGATCGGACTGGTCTTTCTGATGCCGCTCGCCGGCCTCGGCGGCGCGACGCAATGGATCGCGCAATCCAGCCGCTACGTCGTCGAGGCGATCCTGCGGCTGACTGGCAACGCCTGAGGTGCGCGACTCTGCCACCCACGCCGAAGCGCCGCGGGACTTCCGCGCGACCTCCGCAACTGTCGTCGAACCGTCGCCGGACTACGGCAAGCTGCCGCCTGCAACGACGACAGCGAGCGACCGATGCGGGCGACGATCGACGGACCGAGGGCAAGGCGCAAGGCCGCTATCGCTGCGCTGACCGCGCTCACGCTGACGGCGCCGACTGCAGCCTCCGCCCAATCGGCGGCGCCTTCTCCTGCTGCCCCGTCCGCCGCCACGGTCGAACGCAGCGCTCGCGCCGCCGCCGGCAAGCCGGTCCGCGTCGGGGTCTATCTCAACGTTCAGCCGGATTGCAGCTCGGGTCCGCTGCCCTCGATCCGGCTGGTCAGCCCGCCCCGCAACGGCACCGTCAAGATCAAGCGCGGCAAGATCAGCGCCACCAACTACAAGCAATGTCTGGCGCTCGAAGTGCCCGGCTTCGTCGCGTTCTACCAGAGCAAGGCCGACTTCACCGGCACCGACACCGTGACGCTCGAAGTCAAGTTTCCGCAGGGCCGCATCGAAGTGCAGCGCATCACCGTCACGGTCGGCGTCGGGCCGGGCGGGCAGAAGATCTGAGCCACTGACGACTACGCCGGCAACGATGCACCGAAATGAAAAGATCCGCCGGCGATCACCGGCGGGTCTTTGACATTTGCCGAGGCTCAGGCCGCGACGGTCAGCGTGTGGGTGGTGTTCTCGAACTGCGCGAGAACGGTGTTACCGGCGGTGTGGTAGCCCTGCAGTAGTGCGACATCCGCCCAATTCTGGCCACCCGTCGCACCGTTGACGTCGACCTGGACCTTCACGTCGTTGCCCTCATTCACCAGCCTGACGAAATTGGCGTCGACATTATTCCCTGAGCCGTAAGCCGCATCGAGCAGAGCCGACAGATCGAGCGTGTCGCCCTCAGCGCTGCTGTAGTCGAGGATCGCGTCGAGGTTCCCGCTGCCGGTCTCGGAGAACTTGAACACGTCCGAACCGGTGCCGCCGCGCAGCGTGTCGTTGCCGCTTCCACCCGTCAGCGTGTCGCTGCCTCCACCGCCGGACAGATGGTCGCTGCCGCCGCTTCCGTTGAGCACGTCATTCAGCGAGCCGCCCGTCAGCGTATCGCCGTTGTTCGTGCCGGTCAGGTCGTACTGCAGACGGCTCTCGAAGCTCGCTTCGGTGAAGGCGCCGTTCGAGGAATTGAACGTGATCGCGATATCCCCCGTGTCGGTCCACTTGCCATCGTTAAACTGGTTCAGCTCAACCAGGCCAGTCAGCACGGTGAAGCTCGCCGCGGAGCCGTCCGAGGAATTCCCCGCCGTTCCGATCGCCGTATCCGTTCCGTGCACGAAGCTCCTGACGTTGGTCGCGACGATCTTCAGCGTATCCTGCGCCAGGTCGAAGCCGACGATGGTGTCGGTGCCGACATCGTTACCGTTGCCTGCGATGTTGCTCCGGACCGAATCGCCGGACCATCCGACAGCCGCGTTGATCACGATCGTGTCCCGCCCGGCGCCGCCGTTGAAGACGTTCGCACCCGCATTTCCGGCCAGGATGTCGTTACCTGAACCGCCGGTGACATTCTCGACCCCACCGATCGACGCGAAACCCGTGGCCGTCCCCGTCGTCAGGTTGACGATCACATCCTGCGTGGTTCCGGCGTAAGACAACGTGTCCGTTCCGAGGCCCAAATCGAGTATGACACGCTCGACGTTAACCACGCTGTTACCAGGGAATTGAGTGATCGCATTGTTGGCGATCACGACGCCGAGGGTGTCGTTTCCGTTGGACCCGGCGATGGCCAGCGTATCGGTGCCCGCTCCGCCGTCGATGATATCGTTGCCGTCGCCAATGGTGTAGTTGAACAGATCGGCGCCGGAGCCGCCGACCAGCACGTCGTTGCCGGTGCCACCGGTGATCGTGTCGTTCCCGGCGCCGCCATCAATGAAATCGTTGCCGGAGCCGCCGTTCAGGATGTCGCTGCCGGCGAACCCGTACAGCGTGTCGTCTTCGCTGCCGCCATCGAAGCGGTTGACCCCGGCCTGCCCGAGCATGACATCGTACCCGCCCGCGGCGTTCGCTTCGTTGTTCGGGTTCGCCACGTTGCCGACGATCAGGTCGCTCCACTCCGCGCTGTAGCCGGCAACCCAGCCGGGCGAGTTGGTGGCAGAACCTTCCGAGTCATTGAGTATCTGCACGACGAGCGCTCCGTCATCCAGCACACTCAAAGCGAAATAGGTCGACACCGACGTGACGCTGTCGGTCGCGGTCGCCTTGTAGACGTAGACGCCGCGCTGGCTGTCATGCGGATTGCCGGTGAACTGATTGCCCGACAACGAGATCCAGTTGCTGTCGCCGGACGCATAAACGAGCTGATAGCTGTAGCTGACCGGACCGGTGCCGCCCGAGAATAGCGTCGACGCGTCCAGATTCACCGCGTTCAGCGCCGAGGAATTCGGCGAGAACGCATACCTTCCCGAAGCGCTGGTCGTGTCATTCACCGTCAGCGGCGACGCCACCACTTCGTCGGCGCCCTGGATCGTGACATCGATGGTGCGGCTCGCGGTGCCGTCGGCCGAGGTCACGATCAGCGTGTCGTGCACGACGTCGGTGGCATTCAGATCTTGCACGTTGGAGGCAGAGTTGTTGAGCGTGTAGCCCCACGCACCGGTCGTCGCGTTGAACGTGAAGGTACCGTAGGTGCCGGTCAGCGACATCGGAGTCTGGAACAGGCTCTGCCCACTGTCGGCATCGGCGATCGTCAGCGTGCCGCCGGCGGTCAGTGTGCCATCTTCCTTCACGGTGCCTGTGCCGGTACCACCGATCGATGCGTCATCGTTGACGCCGTTGATCGTGATCGCCACCTGCTGCGACGTGAACCCGCCGCGGCCGTCGTCGATCGAGACCGTGTAGGTGCCGGTCAGGGTCTGGCCCGCGCCGAGAAACTGGATCGCGCTGTCGGCGATGCTGTGCTTCCAGGCGACCGATCCGGTGCCGGTCCCGACGCTGTCCGTGGCGGTGAGCGCCAGCGAGCTGGCGGTTGTCAGGGCATCGATCTGGGCCTGCGAGAGCGAGCCGCCCGACCAGGAGAACGTCGGCCCGCCAGCCGTCACGGTGTGGGTGTCGACAAGATTGGCGTCGCTGTAGGTGATCGTCCCCTTGCTGGATTCGATTCCGGCGACGACGTGGCTGGTTCCGGCCTGCACCGAGATTTCGTCGAGGCTGGCGCCGTTCACCCCGGTGGTGCCGAACGACAGCACCGTCGAGGTCGAGCTGGCGACGAACGTGACCGAATATTCGGTCCAGTTCGACAGCACCGCATTTGTCGTCCAGACCGGCGTTCCGTTGACGCTGACCGAGAACGGCGTGCCGCCATTCTGCAGGAAGTAGTTGATGGTGTAGGTGGTCCCAACCACCGTCGTGAGCGTCTGGCTGATCGCCGAGTCGGGGCTGAGATAGAGCGAGTTCACGCTGCCATTGGCGCCGCTGCCGTAGATCGTCGCGCCGCCGCCGGAGACGCTCCAGGGCGTCAGAACCGGATTGAACACGTCCGGCAGTTCGAAGGTCGGATTCTGAACCAGATTCGCTACGCCGAACGAGGCATCTTCCGTCTCCACGCCGGTCTGGGCCGACGAGGTGATCACCGGCGCCGAATTGACGTGCTTGACCAGCGTCACGGTGACGTCCTGCGTGTCGAACCCGCCGTTGCCGTCGGAGATCGTCAGCGTATAGACCTGATCGACCGAGTTCGCAGGCAATCCCTGCATTTCGGCATCGCTGGCGTAGAAGGTCCAGTTGACGGTGTTGCCGGCCTGATCGACCACCGGGACGAAATGGCCGACATAGCTGCTGCCCTGCGGGGTCGTGACCGACACCGAGTGCACGTCCGCGACATCGTCGTCACTGAAGCTGATGGTGCCGCTGGTGGATTCGTAGTGAGCCGTCGGCGTGAGCGCGACCGCGTCGAGATACCAGGCATCGAACGTGGCCGGATTGTTGGCGTCGTCGATCACGAACTGCAGCGTATCGCTGCCGGTGCCGGTGACCGCGACGGTGAAGGTCTGATAGCCCCCGCCCGACGCCTGACCACTGGCAATGGCCGCGACCTGCTGACCGTTCCAGTTGACGTAGACATGGGCATCCGGCGTCAGGCTGGTGGTCGCGACCGAGAAGCTCAGCGTGTACTGCACGCCGGGCAGGGTCGACACGGTCTGGGCCAACTGAGCCTTGACCGCGGTGTACACGCCAAACGAGTTCGCCGTGAAATTGTACGACCCCTCACCCGGGAAGCCGCTGCCGAAATTGCTGCCTCCCTCGGTGCTGCTTGCCGTCCATCCGGCCGATCCGGACTCGAAACCGCCGTTCGTCAGCACGCTCGCCGGCGGCACGCCTATCTGCTGCGTGACGCTGCCTGCGACGACGCCGTTGCCAAAGTCCGGCGCGTCGTTCGACGGCGTCACCGTGACCACCACCGTGTCGGTGGCCGACGAGAACGCCGTGCTGCCACCGTTCGTGGTGGTGTTGGCATAGCTGCCAGGTGTGCCCGCGGACTGGTCCCAGGCGCGGATCGTCAGCCCATTGCTGACAGTGCCGTCGAAGCCGGCGGCCGGCTGGAAATAGACGTAGTAGTTACCATACAGCAGCAGCGCGTTGCTGTCCGACAGGCTGGCTGCGTTGATCGGGAACCAGGTGGTGCCGTCGATTGACCACGACCAGGTGCCGTTCGCCGCGTTGGCTCCGGTGATCGCGATGCCCACAATATATCCATCGTCGGTGACATTGCCTATCCCGGCAGTCCCGGCGAAGCCGGCAAGCGACGAGACCTGCACCTTGCCGGCGAAGCTGGGTCCGCCGGCGTCTTCCGCGAGCGTGATCGCCGGAGATTTGGAGACGTCCAGCACCGGCGCGTCGTTGACGCCGGTGACCCGGATCATCATCTGCGCGGTCGAGGCGTCGGTCCCGTCGCCATGCAGCGTGTAGCTGATCGGGATCGTCATGAAGGTGCCGTTGGCCAGCTTCTGCCAATTGGTGCCGAGCAATTCGACCCTGATCTTGTTGTCCGGGGCGACGGTCACACTCAGATCGCTGGCGGTGATCCCGTAATAATTGGTCGGAACGGTGATCGCACCGATCGTGATGCTGTTCGGCGCCCCCGCATCCGGATCGAGCGTATCGTTGCCGATTGCGTTGAAGGTCGCCCAAATGGTGTCTTCGGTGATCGTGTAGCCCGGTGCATCTCCGGACGGGTTGTCGATCACCGCCACCGGCAGGTCGTTGACCGGCGTGACGTCGATCGTCATCGTCCGCGGCGTGCCGTCGACGTTGTCACCGACGTAGTAGCTGCCGGGACCGAAATCGCCGTTGACCAGCAGGTTGCTGCCAGCGCCGCCGACCTTCGTGAGGGCGACGTCGTCGATCACGATCGCGTCGCCATGCCCCCCGCCCGCGGTCCACACCACCTTGAGCGGCTGGTTGTCGTTGCCCCCGCCCACCACGCTGGTGGTGAGTTGAATGATGCTGTGGCTCGGAGCGCCGCCGGTCAACGTGTAGCTGGTCTGTCCGATCAGCGTGTTGCCGGCATAGACCTGCACCGTGACCGGTGCGGTGCCGTAACCGACGATCTTCAGGGCGTCGAAGGTCAAGTGGTAGCTTTCGCCGGCATGCGCGATCGCGTTTGGTTGATTCGCCGTGTCCGTCTGGATTTTGGCGTTCGGCCCGCCGATGTTCTGTGCGAACGCGACCGCAGTCTGGTCGGTGATCTGGCTCGGCCCGCCGGTCATGGTGCCCCAAGTGGCCGAAGCCCCGGCCGGAACCGACCAGCCCGACGCGAACTGGTTGTTGATGAACGTGCTGTTGCCGCCGCTGACTGCGCCGTCGTCCTGCACCCGGAAGGTGAACGAGGCGTAGTCGTCACCGTTGCCGTTCGCCGCCGGCGTGAACACCAGATAGCCGGCATTGATGTCGGCGATCGACACCAGCGAGCCCGCCGTCACCGCGACGCCGTGGTTGGTCAGCGTGCCTGCCATGGGCAGCGTCGAGATCACCACGCCGGTGAAGTTGTTCGCCGGGCTGTCGAGCGGATCGGTGAAGCCGAATTCCGCCGCCGTGAAAATGTGGGCGCCGTCTTCGGTCGCGGTCACCGTGTTGCTGGTGCCGACCGGCGCATCGGCCACCGGGGTCACGCTGAACGATACCTGGCCGACGCTGGACTTGAAGTCGTCGATGCCGGCGGTCTGGCCGTTGTCCTGAACGGTGTAGTCGAACGACGCGGTGCCGTTGAAATTGGCGGCCGGCGTGAACAGGATGTTGGTGCCGTTGATCACTGCTGTGCCGCCGATGACGTTCGACAGCGCCGTGATGGTCAGCGTCTGACCCGATTCGTTGGCCGGGCCCGCGGAGTCGTTGCCGAGCAGCGAGGTGAAGCTGATGATCCGGACGCCGCTGTCCTCCTTGACCGACGACAGCGCGTCGGCACCCGCGACCGGTACGTCATTGACCGGGGTCACGACGACATTGATCGACTGGACCTCGGTCCGGACGTCGGTGTGGGTCTGGCCGTCCGACAACACGGCGCTGTCGGTGACGGTGGCACTGACCTCGACGGTGAACGCGCCGTTGTAGTTCGACGGCGGGGTCAGGCTGAGCGTGGATAGAGTCCACCCGGTGAGGACGATCGCGGCACCGGTCGACAGCGCCGAATGGCCTTGTCCGTCGGTCAGCACGAAGCCGCTCGGCACGCCGCCGAGGGAGACGGTCATGGTCTCGGAGCCGTCGAGATCGGCCAGCGCAGCGCCGACCGACAGGTCGATCGCGACTTCTTCCGCCTTGGTCGGATTCGTGCTGCTGCTCGACAGCACCGGCGCATCCGCTTTCGGCGCGACGTCGACCGTGACGTGCGCCGTGGCGGTGCCGCCGTTGCCGTCGCTGACGGTGTAGTCGAAACCGGCAACTCCGGAGAAATTCGCGGTCGGCGTGAAGATCGGATTGCCGTTGTTCAGCGCCACCGTGCCGTGCGTCGCGTTCGCGACGCCGGTCACGGTCAACGTGTTGCCGTCGATGTCGCTGTCGTTGTTGAGCAGGCCGAGCAGCGCGTCGATGGACAGCGGCGCGTCCTCGGACGCCATGACCGTGTCGTCCAGCGCCAGCGGCGCCGTATTGAACAGCGCGGGCAGCGACCGCGTGCCGTCGGTGAAGACGAAGCTCTCGTAGTTGGTGAAGGTGCTGGTGACGCCGTTGTAGGTGACCTCGACGCCGATCAGCGTCACGCCGTCCTGGGCGAACACTTTGGCATAGGTCGCATCGGTGGTCTTGAACGCGAATTTGACCGTGTCCGCATCGGCACCGCCGTCCGACACGATCCGCACGTCGTGGGCATATCCGGTCAGGTCGAGCGTATCGTTGCCCGCGTCGCCGTTGATCGTCAGGGTCGACGTCGCGATTCCGGTTCCGAGCAGTGCGCCGGACACGTTGAAGGTGTCGCCGCCACCACCGCCGCTGACCAACCACTCTTCCACCGCCGTCGTCGCGACTTCGAAGTTCGTGCCGTCCGCCGCCGTTCCGGAAGCGTCGATATTCGCAGCCAGATAGCTGCCGCCGCCGAGATTGATGGCGTTGATATTGAACGTTTCGGCGGCCGCCGTGCCGTTGACGATCTGGGTATCGGTGTCGGCGCCGCCGTCGACCGTGTCGATGCCGCCGCTGCCGGCGGTGTAGATGATCGTGTCGTTCCCGGTGCCGCCCTGGATCGTGTTGAGCCCGCCACCGCCGATCAGAGTGTCGTCGCCGCCGTTGCCGAACAGCTTGTTGTTGCCCGCGCCGCCGATCAGAATGTCGCCGGCGCTGCCGCCATCGGCCATCGTGATGGAGCCGAGACGATCCAGTCCGACCACCCGGTCGGTCACGGAAGCCCGGTCGGTGACGCTGTGCGCGGCCACGGTCTGGCCATCGACGGTCTGTGAGGTCTCGCTCATGTTGACGAACAACGCCGAGTCCGGCGCGGTGTAACCGATCGAGACCGCCCCCGCAGCGTCGACGATAACGCTGAAATTGTTGGTATCGGTGTCGCCGTCGCCGTCCTTGATCTGGAACCCGAAATCGAGCGTCAGCTGCTGGACGGAGCCCGTCGCGGCCGGATGGTCGAGCGGCTGCAGCAAGGTGAAATTGTACGAGCCGGTACCGGCGTCTGACAGTGTGACGGTGAACACCGCGGCGGCCGAGGCATTGACGACGTCGCTGCCGAGCGAGACGCCGGTTTCGCTGATGTAATCGGTGCCGTTGAAACGATACGCCGTCAGCGTGGCGCCGTCGGCCGAAAGGACGTAGCTCAAGCCAACGCCGAGCGAGGTCAGCGAGACGGCGTTGCCGTCCTGGGTCTTGACGGTGAGCGGCCCGGCCGAGACGAACGTGACCGACGCACCGGCGCTGCCGCCGTCGGCGCCGAAATCGATCTCGAGATCGACATTGCCGGTTGAAACGCTGCCCGCCGCCTCCTCGATGGTCTTTGCGTCGACGTCGCTCGATTGCGGCGACCAGTCTTCGAGCGTCACGGTGAGCGATTGCGTCACCGCATCGCCGTCGCCGTCATAGCCGGTGACGCTGAAGGTCAGCGGCAATGTGTCGTCGTAGCTGCCCGAATGATCGAGCGCCTGATACAGCACGAACTGGTAGGACGGATTGCCGGCCGAGATCAGGTTGACGGTGAACACCGGATTGGCGGGCGTGTCGCCATCCTTGTAGGCGATCAGCTTCTGATCGAGCGGATTGGTGCTGCCGTCGGCCGAAACGATGGCGTATTTCAGCGCGACTCCGCCCGAGGTCAGCGCCAGCACGTTGCCGAGGTCGTCGGTGACCGTCGTGTTGGTGAAGGTGAGATGAACGTTGCGGTCGTCGGCGTTCCAGTCGATCGCGAGGTTCCCGAACGTGCTCGGACGGGGGCCGTCGAGATAGCGCTCTTCGACCGAGCCCTCCTCGGCGTTGGCCGTGACCAGCGGCGCCCAGTCTTCGACCGTCACGGTGAGCGATTGCGTCACCGCGTCGCCGTCGCCGTCATAGCCGGTGACGCTGAAGGTCAGCGGCAATGTGTCGTCGTAGCTGCCCGAATGATCGAGCGCCTGATACAGCACGAACTGGTAGGACGGATTGCCGGCCGAGATCAGGTTGACGCTGAAGACCGGGTTGTCGGGCGTGTCGCCATCCTTGTAGGCGATCAGCTTCTGATCGAGCGGGTTGGTGCTGCCGTCGGCCGGGACGATGGCGTATTTCAGCGCGATTCCGCCCGAGGTCAGCGCCAGCACGTTGCCGAGGTCGTCGGTGATCGTCGTGCTGGTGAAGGTGAGATGCACATTCCGATCGTCGGCATTCCAGTCGATCGCGAGGTTGCCGAACGTGGTCGGATGTGGGCCGTCGAGATAGCGCTCTTCGACGGAGCCCTCCTCGGCGTTGGCCGTCACCAGCGGCACGTCGTCGACGACGTCGACGGTGAAAGAGCCGCTGGTGGCATCGCCGTCACTGTCGGTCGCGGTGAAGCCGAAATTCAGCGGCAGGGCGTCGGCGCCGCTGGCGTGGTCGAGGTTATCGTACAGCGTGAAGCTGTAGGAGCCGCTGCCACTGTCCGACAGCGACACCGAGAACACTCGCGCCGAATTCGAGGGCGACGTGCCGAGATCATTGCCTGATCCATTCAGATAGTGGCCGTTCTCGTAACGATAAGCGGTCAGGGTCTGGCCGTCCGCCGACCGCAGATAGATCAGATCGAAGCCGTTGGAGGTGATTCCCGCCGGCACCGCATTCGCCAGCGATGCGGCGAAGGCGACGGAGCGGTCGTGCGCGCCCGCGCCCGCGGTCGGATTGGCGTCGTCCGCACCCCAGGAAATATTCAACGAGACGTTGGACAGACTCTGGACCTGGAACACGTTGGAGAAGCCCGAGGCGGTCGTTTCCGTCACCGACTGGTTGGCGATCACCGCGACCGTCGGAACGTCGTCGCTGATCGTCGTCCGGATGATGCCGGTGACGACATCGCCGTCACCGTCGCTGAAGGCCACCGTGGCGTCGACCCGGATGCCGTCGATCTGCGAACCATCCTGCACGGCGATGTGGTCGATCACCCCGTAAAGCGTCGTGGTCGCGCTCGCATCGGTGTCGGTGAGCTTGATCTCGATGATCGTTTCGTCGGGGTTGCCGCCGTTATCCGCCGACGCGACGTAGCCGCGGATGGTGTTGGCGTCGACCTTGACGAAGGTGATCGCCCGCCCCTCGGAGGTCAGCATCGGCTCGCGGTGCGCGCCCGTCGACACGTCGAAGCTGACATTGCCGGCCAGCCCCGGCCCGATATCGAGCTTGATCGCGCCGGTGAAGGCCGTCGCGCCGTAGCCGTCGGCGCCGAACTGCACAGCGAAGCTGTGACCGTCGACCGCCGCGCCGCCGCCGAGATGCGATTCATCGACATCGTTGTAGCGATAGGTTTGCGCCAGCGTCGGTGTGTCGTCGTTGACATTGACGGTCAGCGAACCGGCGGCAGCGTCGTTGTCGCCATCCGTCACTGTGTAGTTGAACGTCAGCGTCAGGGTCTCTTCGGTCGCGCCGGAGGTCGGATGCACCAGCGGCTTGAGCGCCGTGAAGGTGTAGGAACCGTCGGCGCCGATCGTCAGCCTCGCCGCATCGCCGTGTGCGCCCGCGGCAATCCAGGTGGTTGCGCCACCGATCACGGTCGGCGCACCCCAGGTGACCGCTTCCGAGTGCGAGACGCCGTTGGCGTCGGTATAGATCGCGCTGAAGGCCGTGGTCGCTCCCAGCACCACGCTCTTGAGGCCGTCGGCGCCGATCGTGAACAGTGCGCCGGCCGCGCCGCTCACGGTCGTTGCATCGAGAACGTCTCCGGCGCCACCGGCATTGCCGGCGAACGCGTCGTCGTCCAGAACGGTAGAGGCCGTGACGGCGCCGGTCGAGACCGGCGCATCGTCGTGAATGGTCGTCCGGATGATGCCGGTGACGACATCGCCGTCACCGTCGCTGAAGGCCACCGTGGCGTCGACCCGAATGCCGTCGATCTGCGAACCATCCTGCACGGCGATGTGGTCGATCACCCCGTAAAGCGTCGTGGTCGCGCTGACATCGGTGTCGGTGAGCTTGATCTCGATAATCGTCTCGTCGGGGTTGCCGCCGTTGTCCGCCGACGCGACGTAGCCGCGGATGGTGTTGGCGTCGACCTTGACGAAGGTGATCGCCCGCCCCTCGGAGGTCAGCAGCGGCTCCCGGTGGGCCCCCGCCGACACATCGAAGCTGACATTGCCGGCGAGCCCCGGCCCGATATCGAGCTTGATCGCGCCGGTGAAGGCCGTCGCGCCGTAGCCATCGGCGCCGAACTGCACAGCGAAGCTGTGGCCGTCGACGTCCGGGCCTCCGCTGAGCTGCGCCTCGTGCACGTCGTTATAGCGATAGACCTGCGCCAGCGTCGGCGTGTCGTCGTTGACATTGACGGTCAGCGAACCGGCGGCAGCGTCGTTGTCGCCATCCGTCACTGTGTAGTTGAACGTCAGCGTCAGGGTCTCTTCGGTCGCGCCGGAGGTCGGATGCACCAGCGGCTTGAGCACCGTGAAGGTGTAGGAACCGTCGGCGCCGATCGTCAGCCTCGCCGCATCGCCGTGTGCGCCCGCGGCAATCCAGGTGGTTGCGCCACCGATCACGGTCGGCGCACCCCAGGTGACCGCTTCCGAGTGCGAGACGCCGTTGGCGTCGGTATAGATCGCGCTGAATGCCGTAGTCGTTCCCAGCACCACGCTCTTGAGACCGTCGGCGCCGATCGCGAACAGCGCACCGGGTCCGCCGCTCGCCGTCGTCGCATCGGGAACATCGCCGGCACCTCCGGCGTTTCCGGCGAGCGCATCGTCGTCCAGAACGGTGGAGGCCGTGACGGCGCCGGTCGAGACCGGAACGTCGTCGTGAATGGTCGTCCGGATGATGCCGGTGACGACATCGCCGTCACCGTCGCTGAAGGCCACCGTGGCATCGACCCGGATGCCGTCGATCTGCGACCCGTCCTGCACGGCGATGTGGTCGATCACCCCGTAAAGCGTCGTGGTCGCGCTCGCATCGGTGTCGGTGAGCTTGATCTCGATAATCGTCTCGTCGGGGTTGCCGCCGTTGTCCGCCGCCGCGACGTAGCCGCGGATGGTGTTGGCGTCGACCTTGACGAAGGTGATCGCCCGCCCCTCGGATGTCAGCAGCGGCTCGCGGTGGGCCCCCGCCGACACGTCGAAGCTGACATTGCCGGCAAGCCCCGGCCCGATATCGAGCTTGATCGCGCCGGTGAAGGCCGTCGCGCCGTAGCCGTCGGCGCCGAACTGCACCGCGAAGCTGTGACCATCGACGTCCGGGCCTCCGCTGAGCTGCGCCTCATGCACGTCGTTGTAACGATAGACTTGCGTCAGCGTCGGCGTATCGTCCGCCACATTGACCGTTACCGCCTGGTCGACCGCGTCGCCGTCGCCGTCCACGCCACGCACCTCGAACGTCACCGGCAGCGTCGTTCCGTTGATCCCGGTGTGATCGAGATTCTGGTACAGAGTGAACACGTAGGTCGGGTTCGATGGCGAATTCAGGGCGATGATGAAGACGGCGTTGCTGTCGATCTGCGCGTCGCCGGTCTTGTAGGCGATCAGTTCCTGATCGAAGCCATTGCTGGCGGCGCGGACGACATAAACCAGCGGCACCCCATCCGACGTCAGGCCCGGCGTGATCACCGGATTGCCGCCGGAGGTGACGAATTCAAGGTGGCGGCCGCCGAAATCGTCGGCGTTCCAGTCGATGTTCAGTGCGCCGGTCGTGAGCGACAGACCGCCAGCCAGCGCAACTTCCGTCACAGCGCCGAGATCCGGCGCACCGGTCGTGATCGGCAAGTCGTCAATCACCTCGACCGTGAACGAACCGCTGGCGACATCGCCGTCGCTGTCGGTCGCGGTGAAGCCGAAGCTCAGCGGCAGCGTGTTGGCGGCGAGGCCGCTCGCCTGGTCGAGGTTGTCGTGCAGCGTGAAATTGTAGGAGCCGCTACCGCCGTCCGACAGCGACACCGAGAACACCCGCGCCGAGTTCGAGGGCGAGGCCCCGAGATCGCCGCCGGAGCCGGTGAGATAGTGGCCGTTCTCGTAGCGATAGGCAGTCAAGGTCTGACCGTCCGCCGACAGCAGATAGATCAGATCGAAGCCGTTGGAGGTGATTCCCGCCGGCACCGCATTCGCCAGCGACGCGGCGAAGGCGACGGAGCGGTCGTGCGCGCCCGCGCCCGCGGTCGGATTGGCGTCGTCCGCACCCCAGGAGATGTTGAGGGAAACGTTGGACAGACTCTGGGCCTGGAACGCGTTGGAGAAACCCGAGGCGGTCAGCTCCGTGACCGTCCGGGTGGCAATGGCGCCGATCGTCGCGGTATCGTCATCGACATTGAAGCTCAGCGTGCCGGTTGCGACGTCGCCGTCGCCATCGGTGACGCGGTACTGGAACGAGATCTCGGCATTGTCCTCGATGCCGGGCGTGTTGTGCTTCACCGCTGCGAGCTGGGTGATCTGATAGGCGCCGGTCGCCGTGTCGGTGATGGTGGCCTGGAACACGCCGACATAGGTGCCGTCCTGCAACTGGGTGATCGTCATCGTCTTGCTGTCGGGCGACAGCGTGAACCAGAAGCCGAATGGCAGGGAGAGTCCGTTGGGCGCCCAGAGCACCGACGCGGTGCCGTCGGCACCGCCGCTGTGCGACAGCACGCCAGTCAGCACGGGGGATTCGACATCGTCGCCGACGCCGCCGGCATTGCCGCCCAGCAAAGCGTCGTCGTCGAGCTGGATCAGCGCATTGGCAGCGACAGTCGGGGTGTCGTCGTCGACATTGACGCTGATAGTACCGGTCGCCGTGTCACCGTCGCCATCGGTGACGATATAGGAGACCGTGAACTGGACGTTGTCCTCAAAGCCCGGGATCGTGCCTTGCGGGTGATCGATCGGCGCGACCTGCGCGACCGAATAGGCACCCGTCGCCGTGTTGGTGATCGTCATGGTCAGGACCGGCACATAGCCGTTGCCCTGATCCTGCGTGATCGTCATCACGGTGCCGTCCGCGGAGACTTCGAACCAGAAGCTCGAGGGCAGCGTCAAGCCGACGCTCGACCACAGCACCGATGCGGTGCCGTCGGCGCCGCCATTGTGCACCAGCGTGCCGGTCTTCGCGACCGCGTCGGCATCATCGCCATTGCCGCCGGGGTTGCCACCGAGAGTGTCGTCATCCAGCCGCACCGTCGTGTTCGGGCCCACCGTCGGCTCATCGTCCCGGATGGTGACGGTGAAGCTGCTGGTGGCGGTGTCGCCGTCGCCATCGGTGGCCTTGAAGCCGAAGGTCAGCGGCAGGCTGTCATCGTTCGGCCCGGACGACGGATGATCGATACTGTCGAACAGGGTGAAAGTGTAGCTGCCGTCGCCGCTGTCGGAGAGCTGGACGGTGAACACGACGCGGCTGTCGGCGGTGACCGCGGTCAGCGTGGTGCCGTCGGGGGAGAGGGTGTAGCTGATCGCCGAGCCGTCCGAAGTCAGCCCGGATGCGCCGGCGGACGTGGTGAACGCCACCGAGCGGTTGCTGATCGCACCCGAATTGTTGTCGTCGGCGCCCCAGGAGATGTCCAGGTCGCCGGTCTGCACCGTCGAATTCGGATAGTCCGGGTGGGTGGTGTCGTAGTTCGTGGTCGGCAGATTGACTTCGCGGACGGTCTCGTCGTCCGGACGGCCGATCACCGGCGCGTCGTCGATCACCCGCACCGTGAAGCTGCTGGTGGCGGTGTCGCCGTCGGAATCCGTCGCGGCAAAACCGAACGCCAGCGACAGAACGTCTTCGCCCTGCACCGCGCCGGGATGGTCGATGGTGTCGACCAGCTTGAACGCGTAGGAGCCGTTTCCGGCATCCGACAGGCCGACGATGAACACCACATGGGCAGTGATCGCCGCATTGGTGCTCGACGGCACGGCCGACGGCGCAATGTCGCCGGTGTAGGCAACCAGCACTTCGCCGCCGTTGAGCGTGAAGACCTTGTAGTGGATCTGCTCGCCGCGCGAGGTCAGGTGTTGCGCCTCGAGCGCCGCGATGCCGGCCGCGGTGAACGACACCGATCGATCACCCGGCTGGCCGTTATTGTCATTGGCGCTGTCCGCGCCCCAGGCGATCGCCAGCGTGCCGCCCGTGGTCTCGGTGGTGGCGTCGACGAAATACGGGATACCGAAGAAGCTGCCCCAATAGTCGCCGTCGGCCGCGCCCGAGGTGTCCTCGTTGCCCGGGCCGACCACGATCCACTGTTCCTCCTCGACCACACCGTCCTGATACGGCGTGCCGATCACCGGCGCGTCGTCGACGATGCTGACCGTGAAGGTGCTCGACGAAGTGTCGCCGTCGGAATCGGTCGCGGTGTAGGCGAAGGTCAGCGCCAGCGCGTTCTCGTCGCTGCCGGCGGCGTGATCGAGCGGCTTGACCAGCGTGAAGCTGTATTCGCCGCTATTGGCGTCCGACAGCGTGGCGAAGAACACCACGTTGCTCGCGCTCGTGGAGTTCGGAACCGTCGCGCCGGTGTAGCCGACCAAAGTGCCGTCCGACAGCACCGCGGTGTGAACCGCGACGCCGAGCGAGGTCAGAGTCGTCCCCTGGTAGGCGCCCGAGACTGTGACGCTCGCGCTCCCGAACGCGACCGAGCGGTCGCCCGGCTGGCCGTTGCCGTCATTGGCGTTGTCCGCGCCCCAGGCGATGTTGAGCGAGACGTTGCTGACCGATGCGCCGAGATTGGGAGTCTCGGCCTCGTTGTTGCCGCCCGCCAGCGACTCGTCCTCGACCCGAGACGCCGTGCCGGTGTTCGCCACCGGGCTGTCGTCGATCACGTTGACGGTGAAGGTGTCCCGCGCGATGTCGCCATCGCCGTCCCGCGCGGTGAAGGTGAAGGTGAAGGACAGCGTGTCCTCCTGCGACGCGCTGGTGCCGGCCACCGGGTGGTCGAGCACGCCGCTCAGATTGAAGACGTAGCCGCCGGAGCCCTGATCCGACAGCGTCACCGTAAACACGGTCTGATTGCCCGCGGTCGCGGTCAGCACCGTGCCGTTGGCCGACAACGTATAGACCAGCGCCTGGCCGCCCGACGTCAGGGTGTCGAGATTGATCGCGCCGTTGCCGCCGCTGACGCCGATGAATTGCGCCGCGACCGCCGCGCTGATGACACCATCGGCGACATAAGCACCGTTGCTGCCGCCGAACACCACGGACCGATCGCCCGCCACCTGCGTGCCGGTGTAGCCGCCGTTGCCGGCGGTGTTGGAATCGTCGCCGCCCCAGAAGATGTTGAGCGGGCCGCCGGCCGACGCGGTGGTGACGTCGGCGAAGCCGAACAGCGTGAAATCGCCGTCGCCAGCGCCGCGGGTGTCCTCGTTGCCGCCGGCGAGCTGCTCTTCCTCGACCGTGCGGGTGAGAATTGTCCCGATCGCCACCGGCGCGTCGTCGATCACCTTGACGCTGAACGATGCCGGCGCGGTGGTGTCGCCATCGCTGTCGGTGGCGGTGAACTGGAACTGCAGCGCGAGCGACTCCTCGCCCTGCACTTCGCCGGGATGGTCGATGGTGTCGACCAGGGTGAACTGATACGAGCCCGAACCGGAATCTGACAGGCTGACTGTGAACACCACATGCGCCGCAATCGCGGCATTGGTGTTGGCCGGCACCGAGGCCGGCTCGACGCTGCCGGTGTAGGCGACCAGCACCTGGCCGCCGTTGACGGTGAAGACCTTGTAGTGGATTTCCGCGCCGCGCGAGGTCAGTTGCTGCGCCTCGAGCGCGGCAACGCCTTCGGCGGTGAACGCGACCGCGCGGTCGCCGGGCTGGCCGTTGCCGTCATTGGCGTCGTCGGCGCCCCAGGCGATCGCCAGCGTGCCGCCGGTCGACTGCGTGGTGCGGTCGCTGAGGACGATCGGCACACCGACCACCGTGATGCCGGTGTCGGCATCGCCGGCGCCGCCGAAATCCTCGTTGCCCGCGCCGACGACGATCGGCTGCTCTTCCTCGACCACGCCGTCCTGATAAGGCGTGCCGATCAGCGGAACGTCGTCGACGATGCTCACGGTGAACGTGCTCGACGAGGTGTCGCCATCGGAATCGGTGGCGGTGTAGTTGAAGGTCAGCGACAGCGCGTTCTCGTCACTGCCGGCCGCGTGATCCAGCGGCTGCTTCAGCGTGAAATTGTACTCGCCATTATTGAGGTCCGACAGCGTGGCGAACAACACCACATTGCTGGCGGCAGTCGAAGAAGGCACGGTCGCGCCGGTGTAGCCGACCAGCGTGCCATCCGCGAGCAGCGTGAACTGCACCGTCTGTCCCAGCGACGTCAGCGCCTCGCCATAGGCGCCGGACACCGCGACGGCGGCGTTGCTGAAGGCGACCGCGCGGTCGCCCGGCTGGCCGTTGTTGTCGTTGCCGTTGTCCGCGCCCCAGGCGATGTTCAGCGACACGTTGCTGACCGAAGCGGCCAAGCCGTCGGCGGCTTCGTTGTTGCCGCCCGTGAGCGACTCGTCCTCGACCGTCGCGGTGGTTCCGGGATTTGCGATCGGCATATCGTCGACGATCTGCACCTGGAACACGCTCGACGATGTGTCGCCGTCGGAATCCGTGGCAGTGTAGTTGAAATTCAGCGCCAGCGTGTTCTCGCCGTTGCCCGAGGCGTGATCGAGCGGCTTCACCAGCGTGAAGCTGTATTCGCCGTTGTCGACGTCCGACAGCGCGACGTAGAACACGACGTTCGACCCAGAAATCGAAGTCGGGGCGGATTCGCCGGTGTAGCCGACGAGTTCGCCGGTCGACAGGATGGTGAAGCTCACCTGCTGTCCGAGCGAAGTCAGTGTTTCGCCGAACGCACCGGACACCGCGACGTCGGCATTGCTGAACGCGACCGAGCGATCGCCGGGCTGGCCGGAATCGGTGTTGGCGTCGTCGGAATTCCAGTCGATGTTGAGCGACACGCCGCTCACCGAGGCGGAGAGACCGTCGTCTTCGTTGTTGCCGCCCGACAGCGACTCGTCCTCGACGGTCGCGATGTCGCCCGGATTGGCGACGGGCACGTCGTCGGTGACGTCGACGGTGAAGTTCGAGGCCACCGGATCGCCATCGGCGTCGGTCGCGACGATCGCGAAGGTCAGCGGCTGGCTCGTGCCGTTGACGCCGACATGGTCGAGATTGTCGAGCAGCGTGAAAGTGTAGCTGCCGCTGTCGACGTCGGACAGCGCCACCGTGAACACGGTGCGGCCGTCGCCAGCGGTGGCGACGATCGAGGTGCCGTCGGCCGACAGCGCGTAGCTGATCGTCTCGCCATTCGAGGTGAGGCCGAGCGACGTCAGCGTGACCAACGTCGAATTGGCGAACACCAGCGAGCGGTCGCCGAGGACCGGCGAGCCGGTCGAACCGCCGTCGACGCTGCTGTTGCCGCCGTCGGCGCCCCAGCCGATGCCGAGCGACGCCGTCACGGCGCTGGAGACGAACAGATTGCCCTCGCCGGTCTGCTCGACCAGCGCGGTCGGCACCACCGTCCCGGCCACCGGCGAGTCGTCGTTGACGCTGATCACGATCGACAATGGCGCGGTGTCGCCGCTGCCGTCGGTGGCGACGACGTCGATCGTCAGGCTCAGCGTGTCCTCGGTGCCGCCGACCGGATGATCGAGCGGGCGCAGCAACGTGACGGTGTAGGCGCCCTGGATGGTCGAATTGACATCAAGCGAGATGATGAAAACCTGGTTGGCCGCGACCGACGGATCGCTGCCGGTGTAGCCGATCAGCGCCGGCTGACCATTGATGGTGGTGAATTGCAGGTTGACCGCCTGCCCGCCCGAGGTCAGCCCGGTCAGACCCGGCTGCGTCGCCGCGAAGGACAGGCTGCGGCCGATCACGTCGGTGCCGAAGTCGATGTTGAGCGAGCCGGTGAAGCTGGTCAGCGTGCCGCCGGTGTCGCCGAGACCGCCCGGCTGACCTTCGAACAGGCCGTCTTCATTGAGGATGACGGTGTCGGCCCCGCCCGGAATCGGCGTCGACGTCGCGGTCTGCTGCGCTGTGCCGACCTGCGTCCCGGAGGCTTCAGCGCCGAGCAGATCCAGCGGCGTGCCACCCGACAGCGCATCGATGGTGAACGAACCGAAATTGGCGCCGGACGGTGACGACGGCGCGCCGGGCGTACCAGCCGCCGGAAGCACCGACTGATCAGTGGTGATCGGGAACAACTCCGCGAACGCGGTGCCGTCGAGCACCCGGTCCAGCGCCATCTCGAACGACACCTCCGGCAGCGGCGCGCCGGTGTTGCTGAACACCGGGTCGATCGAGACCGTCGATTGGTTGTCGAACAGGATGATCAATCGATCGCCGATGCGAACGAAGGTCAGCTTCTCGCTGGAAATCTCGCTGAAATCGATCCTGGCTGCACCGTCGAGATGGACGGTGACCGCCTGCCCGCTCTGCGGCTTTGCCAGCTTCAATGACTTTGGAGAGGTCGATGGTTGCTGTGACGAGCCAGACAGCTGAGCCAGCAGGACGGGAGCATTCATAGACCACAACCTCCATCGACGAACCGCATTCGTGGCGGCTCGCTCATGAGGTTAAAATAGTCTTAACGCCTGTATTCGGTCAATAATTGTCGTTCTATTTCAGCTAGTTTTAGGGATTTTGGTTAAGTTCAGAGAAGCTTACTTGAACGACGACACTTCCATGATTCCAACGTATACTTAAGGTTCCATCGAATTTCGAGGCGATCGACTAGTATTGAATCAGAATATACCGCTCGATGGACGAGAAAGGCCCGGGGTTCCACGAGGCTCGAATACTTAGGAGATCGCTCCGCGTTCATGGCGAAAACGGTATTCCGGCCACGAAATGGCCGGATTTACGCCGCTGCACGCCGGAACTATTTGCGAGCGACCGCCCTGGTCTTCGCGAGACGCGTGCGTATTGGAATGCTCAGTTCCGACCGATGACGCAGGGGGTCGGCTGATATTTGCTGCGATACAGCAACGCCTGTTGCCCGATACCGTCGAGCCAAATGCCGCGGCCAGCATACCGATACCCATCGCCCATCGGAATCAGGCGCATCGGCACGGCGCGATGCGGCTTGAGGTACAGGCGCGCGGTGACAATCTCGCCCGGCGAAGCGACCGGGCCCGATTGCAGCACGTAGTTGCCGCCATTGGCGCAGGAGACCGAGAGGCTGGCGCCCGGCAGGATGATCTCTGCCCCAGCCGACACGACTGACCCGAGCGAAACCGGCAGCACCAGCAGCCCGCAAAACATCGCTTGCTTGAAATTCATCGCACTTCCCCTGCCCCGAACCAATTTATGTTCAATTAAGAACGCAAATCGGTCGCCGATACAAGCGGAGGAACAGCTTCGCGCAGCCTTCTCGCGCGAGCTGTCAGAGTTGCAGCGGCAGCGCGGAGCTTGCAGCCGCAGTCCCGGCGTCAGCGGCCGGCGCCATGTCGCTCTCGCTCTCATGGTGCGGGCGAGCGGCATAGGGCGCGGCAAACAGGCTGACGCCGCGGTGATCGATCGCAAACAACGGCATGAACGACTGCAGATCGCGGCCGTCCAGCAGCGACGCGCGGCGATTGTCGAGTACCAGCCAGCGGCCGTCGAGCCGCACCGCCAGCACCGCATGGTCCTGGCGCACCGCGAGATCGCGAACCAGCACCAGTTTCAGATCCGCCTCGTCGGCGCCGGCCGCACGCAACAGCGCGTATTTGGCGATCGCGTAGTCCTCGCAGTCGCCGATCCCGCTGCGCAGCGTCTGCAGCGGCGACGTCCACCGATCGGCGACGCCGTGCTGCTGATAGTCGGTGACGTAGCGCACGGCGTCGTTGACGGCGCGGTTGACCAGTTCGGCGCGCGTTCGCGCATCGCCGGCCTCTCGCGCGCTCCGCATCAACGCGACGAAGCGACGCTCCGACGGCGAGCAGCGCGCGTCGTCGCGATTGCACCGGCCGACCGAGCCCGCGTCCACATCCATCGCGGCCTCGACGCCGCGCCACTTCGTCCACAACACGCCCTCAGGGGCACGGAAGGTCATCAGGCCGAACGGCTCGTCGGTCGGTGTCGGGATCGCCGGCAAGGCCGGCGCATCGCTGGCGACGGCCGAAGGCGATGCCGGCCCCGTCGACGCCATTTCGACCGGCCCGGACGCTGACCGTCGCAGCCCGTCGTGCTTGGCGAGCACCGCGTTGATGGTGAAAAATCGAACCTGCGGCGCCGTCACCGGCAGCGAACTCTCGATCGCGCTCTCGGACGGCGACTTCTTGGTCCGCGCGTCGGCCGGCGCCGTACCGCACAGCATGGTCCCAGCCGAAAGGGCAAGCGCAAGCCCCAGCGCGCGCGGGAGTGCCCGCGGCCGATCGATCCGCAACATGACTGACGCCCCGTTTTGTCCGGGACATCGGCCGACGTCGTCGCGTCGATCCCTGTCCCGGATCTTGTGGGATCAGGGATAGAGCGGACGCCGCTTCAACGCGGTTAAACCGCGGCAGGATCACATAAGTAGCTGGAATCGCAACTAATCGGGCCCCAACGAATCGCGTCGAAATTTATCGATTCAGGATTTGTTGACCGTATCGCTGCCGCCACGACGGCGTGTACCACGTCAGCGTTCGCGGAGCGCCTCGTCGCGCAGGGTGCGGGCGGGTTTGATCAGATAATCCAGCACCGATTTCTTGCCGGTGAGAATTTCGACCGTGGCCACCATGCCCGGAATGATCGGCAGCGGCTGTTCGTTGGTACCGAGATGGTTCTTCTCGGTCCGCACCATCACCCGGTAGAAGGTCTCGCCGCGCTCGTTCTTGTCGCCCTTGTCGTCGGTGATGGTATCGGCGCTGATCCGCTCGACGCGTCCGTGCAGCGATCCGTAGACCGATGAATCGTAGGCGCTCAGCTTGACCACCGCCTCGTGGTCGGGGCGGATGAAGGCGATGTCCTGCGGCCGGATGCGGCCTTCGACCAGCAGCGTGTCGTCGAGCGGCACGATTTCCATCAGGCTTGCGCCGGGCGCGACCACCGCCCCGATCGTGGTGATATTGAGCTTGTTGACGACGCCGTGGACCGGCGAGCGCAATTCGGTGCGACGGACACGATCCTTCGCCGATTTGATGTTCTCGTCGAGCACGGCGAGATCGCCGCGGGATTTGGCGAGATCGTCCTCGGCCTGCGCACGAAACGCCGTCGTGATGTTGAGCCGGCGCGACCGCGCCTCCTGCACCGCCGCCTCGGTCTTGACGATGCTCGCCTGCACCACCGCGAGCTGGCCGCGCATGTCGGTGGCCTGTCGATCGGCCCGCAGCATCTCGATTTCCGGGACGACCTTTTGTTCATAGAGCCTGCGCGTCAAGGCGATCTCGCGGTTGAGTAGCGCGAGCGTTTCGGAAAAGCGCTTCTCGCTGGCGCGCAGTTCGTCGATCTCCTTCGTCTTCTGGATCTCCTGCTGCTGGACGACGTCGACGTCCTGCACGAGCTTGCGGACGTGAGCCTCGAACACCAGACGCTCGGCCTCCACCGCGCGCGGCGCGACCTGCACCAGTTCGCTGGGAAAGGCGACTCCGGTACGGCCTTCGGTCTCGGCCTCGAGCCTCAGAACCCGCGCCGCCATCGCGCCGCGGCGTTCGCGAATCTCGCCGAATTGTGCGGCGAAGTTGGTGTCTTCGATCCGCGCCAGCGGCTGATCCTTGTCGACGATCGCGCCTTCCTGGACCAGCAATTCGGCGATGATGCCACCTTCGAGCGACTGCACCACCTGGGTCTGCCGCGACGGCACGACCTTGCCGTTGCCGCGCTTGACCTCGTCGAGCACGGCGAAATGCGCCCAGGTCAGAAAGGTAACGAACAGCGCCAGCGACGCGAACAGCAACATCCGCGCGGTCTTCGGCGTGCGCAACTCGGCCGCGGCGCGGACGTCGTTGGAGAAGGCGAAATCAGTTTGTGCCATGACCAGCCCTCACCCGCGCGCGGCGGCTGCCGGGGCCGCCGTCGGTTGCGGCCGCAGCTTGGTCAGAACCTGTTCGGTCGGGCCGTCGGCGACGATCCTGCCCTGCTCGAAAACCAGGATGCGATCGACCAGCGACAGCAGCGAAGGCCGGTGCGTCGAGACGATGATGGTCATCTCGCCGTTCGCGAGTGTCTTCAACCGTTCGAGGAATTCGCCTTCGCTGCGCACGTCGAAATGCGCTGTCGGCTCGTCGAGGAACAACACACGCGGCTTGCGGATCAGCACGCGGGCCAGACCGATCGCCTGCTTCTGGCCGCCGGACAGGCTGCGGCCGCCCTCGGCGATCATCATGTCGTAGCCCTCCGGATGACCGGCGATGAAGGTCTCGACGCCGGCCAGCCGCGAGGCTTCGAGCACTTCCGCGTCGGTCGCGCCGGAGCGGCCCAGCGTGATGTTGTCGCGCAGCTTGCCGTAGAACAGATCGGTGTCCTGCAGCACGAACCCGATGCCGGCGCGCAGATCGGCCGGGTCGTACTGACGGATGTCGATGCCGTCGATCAGGATGGTGCCTTCGCCCGGCGGATAGAACGCGGTGGCGAGCCGGCCGACCGTGGTCTTGCCCGAGCCGACACGCCCGATGATGCCGATCTTCTCGCCAGGCCGGATCTGGAACGAGACGTTGTCGAGCGCCTTGGCCTGGCTGTTGGGGTACGAGAAGCTGACGTTCTTGAACTGGATCGCGCCCTGCTTGATCTCGCGGGCGACGTAGATCTTCTCCGGCGGCCGTTCACGCTCCAGCGACATCAGCCGGTCGATCGAGCGCAGCGCCGAACTCGTCTGCGTGGCACGCGTCATCACCCCGGCGATGCCCGCGATCGGTCCCAGCACGCGGCCTGCCAGCATGTTGGCTGCAACCAGCGCGCCGACCGACAGCTTGCCGTCGAGGATCAGGAACACGCCGACCACCACCAGCAGCAGGCTGCAGAGCTGGCTGGCGACGCTCGCCGCGGTCATCGCCAGCGAGGCCCAGAACTGCACGTCCTCGCTGGAGCGCGCCGTCGCCGCGACCGAACGTTCCCACACCGTCTGCACCCGGCTCTCGCCGGCCACGGCGCGGACGGTCTCGATGCCGTTCAGCGACTCGACCAGAATGCCATGGCGGGCCGCCGACTCCGCCTGCATCCGCCGCATTGCCTTGTCGAGCGGACGCTGGATCAGCAGGCCGACGATGATCATCACCGGCAGCATCGCCAGCGGAATCCAGCCGAGCGGTCCGGCGATCATGAACAGCACCGCGATGAACAGGATCGCGAACAGCATGTCGGTGGCCGACACCACGGTGCCGGAGGTGAAGAACTCCCGCACCGAGTCGAAGTCGCGCATCTGGTTGGCGAGGATGCCGACCGAGGGCGGGCGCTTGTCCATCTTCAGCGCCATCACGTGCTCGAAGATCCGGGCCGCCAGAACGACGTCGATCTTCTTGCCGGTCATGTCGATGATCCGGCTGCGCACCACCTTGAGCAGGAAATCGAACGCGATCGCGAGCCCAAGGCCGATGCCGAGCGCGACCAGCGACGGGATCGCACCATTCGGGATCACGCGGTCGTACACGCTCATCGTGAACAGCGGCGCCGCCAGCGCCAGGATGTTGACGATGAAGGCGGCGATCGCGACGTGCGCATAGTTGGCCCCGAACCGGCCGACCACCGACCAGAACCAGTGCGACTTCGGCAGATCGCCGCTCGCCACCGCCCGCGGATCGGCGACCGTCGCCGGCCTCACGAAGTAAGCGAAGCCGGAATATTGCGCGGCGACGGCCTCGAGACGCTCCGCGGCCTGGGCATCGCCGTGCGACGGATCGACCACGACCAGCCGCCCGGCGCCATCGATGCTCAGCAGGATCCGGGTCGAACCGTCGTGCAGCATCAGCACGCAGGGCAGCACCAGCGCCGGAATGTCCTGCAGCGGACGCTCTATGAGCTGGGCTTCGAGCCCGGCGCGCTGCGCTGCGCGCTCGTAGAGACCGACAGTGAGAATGCCACGTTCGAGCGGCAGGCCGGACAACAGCGCACTGCGGCTGAGCGCGCGTCCGTGATGCGAGGCGAGAAACAGCAGACTGTCGCTCAACGGATCCGGGTGCGACGCCAGCGCGCTCGGGGGCGTCGTGGACGAAGCTCCAGTGAGATCGAAGTCTGAGGACTGAATATTCACCGACGCCTCGGGTTTCAGAGAGCCCGCCCCACAAGGCTCTCGCCAGCACGATTGCTGTTGATTTGTATTAGCCGAAAATCTGCATTTACCAGCCGTAACCTACGTCGTCTGCGTAACGAACTGATGTTAGGGTAAACTGCGGCGTTCCGCCGGGCGGCAGGCTAAGCGCGCCTGCCGGTCGTTACTTCGCGGCTGACGCGTTGCGACCATAAGTCCCGGCGGCAACGAACAGCGCGCTGCTCTCGGCAACCTCGTGCGAAGCCCAGCGATCGTCGAAATTGATCACGGTCGGCAGCTTCGGCGGCCCGTTGAAATAGAACCCGAACAGTTGCACAGGCGGCACCGTGCTGAGCGGCTCCGGACCGGGCGACGGAGCCGCCAGCCGGATCGGCGCGAGCTTGTAGCCGATGAAGCCGCTCGGATGCACGTCGACCAGCTCGGTCTCGGGCGGATGGCCGGTTTTCAGATAGTTCAGCATCTGCCCCATCGTGGCGAGAAGCTGATAATCGGCGAACACCGCGACGCCGCGCGCCGAGATCAAGGACACGTTGGCGTTGAAATACTGGTTCTGCGAGTTGAGCAGGTCGATCAGCGTGCGCTGGCCGAGCTCGTATTCCTTGTTGTAGGCGATGAAGGTGCGGCGCGCGGCCTCGACATCGCGCACCAGCGCGGCGACTCGATCATTTGTGATGGTCCGCGCCGCCCAGGCCTTGTCGATCGACTCGAGCGCATCACGCTGCAGGCGAGCCTGGCGCTGCTGCTGCTCGATCATCCGCTGCGCGGCTTCTTCCCGCCGCCAGCTGCTCTGACCGCCGTTGAAGATGTCCCAGGATGCCACCAGCTTGCCGCTGACCTGATCGTACTGATTGTTGTAGAGGATCGACTCCTTGCCGCGCGACGCCCGCCCTTCCAGCGACAACGTCGGCAGGAACGCGCCGGTGGTGGCGTCGAAGCCGCGCTTCGCCGCCACAACGTCGGCTCCGGCAGCGCGGAGCGTCGGATTGAACTTGTAGGCGACGTCGAGCGATGCGGCCTTGTTCTTCGGCATCTCCGGGAGGCGGCCGGGGAAGCGCAGATTGTACGGCTCTAGGCCGACGACCTTGCGGAATTTAGCGCGTGCGGTCTCGAGGCTGAGACGGAACTCCGCGGCCACGGCCTGTGCTGCGGCGACGCGTTCTTCGGCCTGCTGGGTGTCGCCCTCGCCGGCCCGTCCGCCTTCGAAACGCGCCAACACGTTCTTGCGCAGCTCGAGATGGACCCTGAGGTTCTGTTCGGCGAGCCCCACCAGCCGGGTATAGCGCACCACGTCGATATAAGCTTCGGCGGCGTCGAGTCCGATCAGCTCGGTGCGCTCCAGCACCCGAAATGCCGCGGCATCGACGCGGGCCGCCTGCCGCCACACTTCGTTGATCGAGGCAAATCCGTCGAACAGCAATTGCCGCACGACGACGCCGGCCTGGCGCCCGCGCAGATAAACGTCGTTATTGAGCGGCTCCGGCGAGACGTATTGCTTCAGCATCTCCGGGCCGGCGCTGGCTTCGAGCCGGACCTGCGGTAGCAGCGTCCCCTGGCTCTGCCTCATCTCGGCTTCCGTCGCGCGCCGGTTGGCTGCCGCCTCGCCCACTCCAGGATTGGTCTTCACGGCCTGGTTGATGGCGTCCAAGATCGTGAACGGCTCCGCCGCAAAGGCGGCGGTACTGGAAACCAGACCGACAACGGCTGCAGCGAGAGCTATTTGAGCGATTTTGAACATGGAACCAGTGCTAACAATGTTGAAAACCGCACGCAAGTGGTGTGGCGATGAGGTGGCGAAATGAGGTCGAGGTGTGGCAGAATCGAGACTCGCCCCTTAACCATTTGAAATTCATAAGAGAATGCTGAACTCGGAAACTACCAGGGGATTTTGCATTCACCTCGAACGGGAAATTTTCGCGCAGGGGGCCTGGTCGGTTCCATTGGCGCAGCTTGTCCGCTCCCCGGCAGGGAAGCGAAAGATGCGGGAGCGGCTTCCCTAAGGATCAGACGCGGGGGCACTATCCGAAGGAGTATTCGCCGACGTGGCGACGGCGCGGTCGGCAAGGTCATTCTGACCGGCAAGGTGCCGCGCCGGATCGTCGGCGTGATGCAGCAGCAGAGCGGCTCTGTGATTTCAATAAGATGATTGGTGGGGGAGGCAGGACTCGAACCTGCGAAGCCATAAGGCGGCTGATTTACAGTCAGCTCCCTTTGCCACTCGGGACACTCCCCCGCCCGTGCCGCCGGCCGAACGCCTTTGGCAGGCAAAACCGGAACCGGACAGCCGCAGCGAGCCCGCGGGCGGGCCTGCAACGCGGCGCGGTTATGGGCGATGCGGCCCCCTCAAGTCAACCAATCACATGACAATTTCTTGGGCCAATAGGCGGCATGACCAAATTGCCTTGCGCGCGGCCGCGTGGGACAAGCGCGCGATGAGTCCGAAAGAGCGAAATCCGCGGTTTCAGCGCCGCGACAATCTGGATCGCGGCCGACCGCAGGGATCGGGCGGGCGCCACGGCGCGCGCGAGCGTGATCCCGACGGTCCGGCGATCCTGTATGGCTGGCACACCGTCACCGCCGCGCTGGCCAATCCCGCGCGCCGCATCCGCAAGCTGTGGCTGACCGAGAACGCCGCGCGAAAGCTCGCCGACGAGAACATCGACACAAGGGTGACGCCCGAGATGGTGCGCCCCGGCGACATCGACCGGCGGCTCGGGCCGGACGCGGTGCATCAGGGCATGCTGGCGGAAGCCGATCCGCTCGACTCGCCGCGGATCGACACCCTGCCCGAGGACGGCATCGTGTTGGTGCTCGACCAGATCACCGATCCGCACAATGTCGGCGCGATCATGCGCTCGGCCGCGGCGTTCGCCGTCAAGGCGATCGTCACCACCGCGCGGCACAGCCCGGAGGCGACCGGCGTGCTGGCGAAATCGGCCTCGGGCGCGCTGGAGCTGGTGCCGCTGGTGCTGGTGACCAACCTCGCCCGCGCGCTGACTGAGCTCGAGGACCGCGGCTTCCTCACCGTCGGGCTCGACAGCGAAGGCAGCGCCGACCTCGCCGCAGTCGAGCTGCGGCAACCGCTGGCGCTGGTGCTCGGCGCCGAGGGCAAGGGCCTGCGCCAGCTCACGCGCGAAACGTGTAGCGTCGTGGCGCGGCTCGACATGCCGGGCGCGATCAAGAGCCTCAACGTCTCCAACGCCGCCGCGCTGGCGCTGTATATCGGCGCCAGCCGGCTCGGGCTGATGCGCTGACGTGAAACGCGGACGCCCGCCCGCATCGCTGCGGACGGGCGCCCTGCCCTCGCCCGAAAGGCGATCAGTAATAGCGGCGCGGCGGCGCGTGATGGCGGTGATGGCTGCGCGGTCCGTGTGCATGGCGCGGCGCGCCGTAATGCCCGCGCATCATTGCGCGATGGTGCATGCCGTGGCGATGATGATGCCGGGCGTGGCGGCGGCCGTAGCTGTAGACCACCGGGCCCATCGCCGGCGCGCCGGCATATTGATGCGTCATCGCGTCGGCATAGACGCCGCCGGTGTAGGCCGAACCGGTGCGCCACACCGAGATGGCGCGGTTGTCGTAATACGGCGCCGGCGCGAAATTGCCCGGGCCGGTATAGGTCGGGCCCTGATTGACGTAGTAATAGCGCGTCGGGTCCGGCAGTCGCTCGAACGCCGCGGAGCCGTAGCCATAACCGTAGCCGTAGTCATACGGCACATAGGCCGCGGAACCGCAGCCGCTGACCGCGCCGCAGGGCGCGCAGGCGCCCGCGAACACGCCGCCGCCGCAAGCCAGCGCCGGCGCGGCGCTCACCGTCACGACGGCGATCGCCGCGACCAATCCCGACATCATCTGACGCATGTTACTCTCTCCTACAGGGCTCTTTTCTTGGTTGGTCTCGACGCGGCGCAGCTCGAAGGTCCTAGCCTCGCGGTCTGCGGTAGTTGGGCTCGACGGGCAGCCGCCCTCCGCCCTCGTCCAGCGGCGGCGCGATGATCACTTGCGGCGGATCCATCGGCAGCGGCGCTGCGGCGGGCTGCGGCGGACGCGATTCCACTTCCCAGGACTGGCGGAAACTCTCGGCCGGCTTCGGCAGCGGCCGGTTCGCCGGCGGCTCGATCTCGAGCCGGCCATAGCCGGGCAATCGATTCGAGCCGGGATAATAGTGCCCGACCTCGGGCAGGCGCACCGGGCGGCTGCCGTAGAAGGTCGGCTGCCGGTGCGTGCCGCGCTCCAGCCCCCAATCGCCCTCCACCACCGAATAGGACACGTCGCGGCCGTTGATGATGATCGGCACGCCGGGGCGGCCCGGAACGACGATGGCAAAGCCGCCGCTGTCGGCGAGCGCCGGCGCCGCGGTCAGGGACAGAAGCAGCATCGCCTGCGCGGCGCGCAGCGTGGGGCGTTTCATGGACATGACCCGATGCTAGTCGAAAAGCTTGGCGGATGGGTTAAGGCGCGGCGGCGGACTTCCGACAACCCTAACGCACGTGCCGGAATCCGCGTTCCATCGGCGGTCGTGCCGAGCGAATCGTTAACGGCGGCGCGCCCCGCGATGTCGAGGGAGACTGGTGCCGGCGGAGAGGATCGAACTCCCGACCTTCGGTTTACAAAACCGCTGCACTACCGCTGTGCTACGCCGGCATCGCCACGGGGGCGCGAGACAGCTAGCAGTGCGGGCGGGTCGGGACAAGTGTGCCGCCCGATTTTGCGGCCCCGGCGAGGCGGTGCCCGCGCGTCCGCCGTCGTCGCGGATCATCGGGAACGGATTGCTTCCCAGCGCTTTGAACGTGCATGAGCGACAAATTCGACGACCCGAGCCGCAAGGGCAACGAGCCCGCTCCGCTGCTGATGATCGCCGTCGCGGTGATCCCGCTGCTCGGCGTCGCGGCCTGGATGCTGTTCGGCTGACGCTGGGGCGCGTCCCCGAGGCCGCCTCGGCGAGCGCTAGCGCCGCGATGCGAGCGCTGCGGCGATGCGGCCCTGCACCACGACGCCGAGCCAGATCACCAGCGTGGACAGCGCGGCGGCGGCAATCACCAGAACATCGATCTGAGGCATGGGAATAGTCCTCTGTGGGCGTGCGGGCGATATCCGCACGCCCGGCCCCGGCCGGCCTTGATGCCGGTCAATCGTCGCGGCCATCGCCGGCCGACGTCAAAGCCAGCGGGCGAGCACGGCGAGGTTGACCGCGCAGGCCAGCAGCAGCGCCAGGATCAGGCCGATCGGCATCCCGTCGATGCGGGTTTTGGAGATCGTCGTCATGGCCGGAACATCGGGCGATTCTAGTTGCGGAGTCCCGGGCGATATTTTTCGCGGGATTTAACACTCGTTAACCTTCGATTCCCGCCGCCGGAGCCGTTCCCCTGACGGCAGAAGGCCGGCGCGAGGCCGGCCTTTCGTCCTAGGATTTCGGTCGGAATAGAGCGTCGTGCCCTAGTACTTCGCGACCGCGGGGCCGCCCCAGCCGAAGCGATAATTGATGCCGGCCTTGACGGTGTGGTCGTCGTTGCGGAACGTGGTGCCGACCATGTCGGCCGGACCGCTGGTGAAGGCGGTGTTGTCGAATTTGTAGTACTGATACTCGACCTTGGCGGACCAGCTCGGCGCGAACATGTATTCGAGGCCGGCGCCGACCGTGTAGCCATCGTTGCGGCTGCCCGACGTCGAATACGCCGCCGGAATGCCGCCTGCGGTGGCGACGCCGAGGCTGGAATCGCGGAAGGCGTAGCCGCCCTTGGCGTAGAGCAGCGCCGGGCCCCACGTATAGCCGAGCCGGCCGGTGACGGAGCCCAGACCGCGGGTGTTCTCGGTCGCGGTGCTACCCGCCGGAAACACCACGCCGGTGTTGTTCGACGCCATCCAGCTGTATTGCGCCTCGAGGCCGACCACCCAGTTCGGCGCGAACTGATAGTCGAAGCCGCCCTGCACGCCGCCCATGAAGCGGCCGGAATCGCTCTGGATGTTGTCGCTGCCGGCGAACGCGCCGCCGACATTGCCGCCGATGTAGAAGCCGGTCCAGTTGTAGACCGCCGCCGGCGCGGTGGCGGGCGGCGCCTTGGTGTAGGCCGGCCGCGGACCGAGATCGGCGGCGAAAGCCGGCGCACCGAGCACGCCGACCGCGACTGCGCTGAGCAGAAACTTCTTCATCGTCGTCCCTCGTCGTCTCGCGTTCGATATCGTCCCGCGTTCGGTGTCGTCCGATGTACTCAAAACAACGTGGCGCCAGTTTGGTTGCCCGGCGGCGAAGCCGCAGCAGGATCGAGCGCGACTGTGACCGCGCGCCAACCGCCGGGAACCCGCGTTGCGATCCTCGAAATAGCTTCGACGGTCGACAGATTAGTCGCGGCGGATCGCGATTTGGTCGGGCCTATCGCGACAATTTTTCCAGTTCCGGAAACGGCGCGGTGACGACGCCGGCGCAGAGCTCCTGGGGGTTGGCGGCGACGCGATCGAGCCGGCCGTCGACGTGGACGATCGCCAGTTCCTGCGGCTTGCCGGAGGGCGGGGTGAAGCGCACGCAGGACACGAAGCGCACTTGCCCGCCGAGCGGGCGCTGCACCGGCTCGGCCATCGCGGCGTCGCGCAGGCCGACCGGGTTGTTCAGATAGCTGCGCAGGAACGCCGGGATCTCGCTGCGATAATTCGCCGGAAACCGCTGCAGCGCGGCGCCGCCGTCGCCCGGCCCGTCGCTGGTGACGCAGCCGCCGAGCGAAGCTGCGGCGAGCAGCGCGAGCGCGATGCGGGGGATCGAAGCGGACACGGCGGGCTCGTGAATCAGGACGCGGGATGCGCAAGCCATAGCCGGTTCGCCGCGGAAATCAACGATCGCGCCGCGGCATGTGATCGCCGCGCGGCGCGGTTCGGCGCCAAGCCTGTTGCCAAACGTCGCGGCGCTTCCGATCATGCGGCGCAGTGAAACCGCCGCAGCCGCGCCTGCGTATGAACCATCGGCCGGCACGGCGCGGCAAAGGTTTCGACGTCGCGGCCGGGAATGTCCGGCGCTGTGCGGTGTTTCGATCAGGGCGTCGCCCTGGATGGGTCGACAATGGAGGGATTGCTGATGACCAAAGCTTCGCGACTGCTCGCCTTCGCCCTGCTCTCGACCGCGCTGATCGCGCCGCCGGCATTCGCCGCGCCGGATTCCGACCCGGCGCCGCCGCCGCGCTCGGACGGCAAGTCCGGCAAGAAGAAGCAGTCCGAGCAGCGCTTCCGCGACGGCTACCGCGCCGCTTACGCGACGATCTACGAGCGCGGCGACTACGCGGCCGGCATCGCTCAGCTCAGGGCGCTCGGCCGCGACGACAACGCCTCGGTGGCGACGCTGCTCGGCTATTCGCATCGCAAGCTCGGCGACTATAAGCTGGCGCAGGCGTATTACGAACGCGCGCTGAAGACCGACCCGAACCACGTCCGCACCTGGCAGTATTACGGCCTGTGGCAGGTCGAGCAGGGCAATCGCGAGCGCGCGCAATATCACCTCGACCGCATCGCCGCGTTGTGCGGCAACACCGCTTGCGCGGAATACACCTCGCTCGCCGCGGCGATCGGCGGCGCCGGCGGATCGTACTGATCCCGCCGCCGGCGCAATCCGCGGACGGCTCGACAAAGCCGGGAAAGGTCGTATAGACCAGCGCGACGAAACCCGCTTCGCTCGCGGGTTTCGAGCCGCCCACGCCTGCGCAGAGCCCGCCTCATGAGCACTTCCCCGCGACGCGACCGCATCGCCTTCGTCGCGAGCCAGAGCGCGGAAGCGCAAGCGGCGCAGGCACAACTGGTGTCGATCTACGGCAATCACGACGCCGCCGAGGCCGATGTCGTGGTCGCGCTCGGCGGCGACGGCCTGATGCTGCAGACGCTGCACCAGCAGATGCGCAGCGGCACGCCGATCTACGGCATGCATCGCGGCACGGTCGGCTTCCTGATGAACGAATACTCGACGCACGATCTGCCGCGCCGGCTCCAGGCTGCGCGCGAGACCGTGATCCATCCGCTGCTGATGCGCGCCACCGACATCTACGGCGAAGTGCACATCCATCACGCCATCAACGAGGTCTCGTTGTTCCGGCAGAGCCATCAGGCGGCGCGCTTGCGCATCATCATCGACGAGCGCGAGCGGATGAGCGAGCTCGTCGCCGACGGCATTCTGGTCGCGACGCCGGCCGGCTCGACCGCCTATAATCTCTCGGCGCAGGGTCCGATCCTGCCGATCAACGCACAGTTACTTGCGCTGACGCCGATCTCGGCGTTCCGGCCGCGGCGCTGGCGCGGGGCGCTGCTGCCGGACAACGCCTTCGTGGTGATCGAGGTGCTGGAAGTCGACAAGCGCCCGGTCGCGGCGGTGGCCGATCACGACGAGGCGCGCGACGTGCGACGGGTCGAGGTGATCTCCGACAAGACCATCGCGCTACGGATGCTGTTCGACCCCGGCCACAGCCTCGAGGAACGCATCCTGAGCGAACAGTTCGGCACCTGAAGGACTTTTTACTAGACCGATCAAGGACTTAAGCGCAGTGCGCTGGGTCTTGCGGCAAACCTGTGGCAGCGCCGGCCGCCCCCTGCCCCGGCCATTGAAATCACAGCCGAATTCCGATCGGCGTCTTGCGGCAAACCGGTGACAAACCTGTGGCGCGCGCACGCGGCGCGAACTCCGGCTTGCGGCCGGCTCGCGGCTGACCCGCCGGGCGCGGCGGACGGTAGTATGATCGGGGAACGGCGCAACGTGGCCTGCCCGCCACAGGGGACAGGACAGTATTCCTGACGCACGGTGGCGCAAGCGCCACAGTCGGCGGGGCGGCGCAAATGCGACTGCTTCGCATCAGAGCGCGATGGAGATCGCGAGCTCTCGTCGCCCTCCCCTGGAGGGGGAGGGTCGGTGGGCAGCGCGCGCAGCGCGGTGCACGCCGGGGTGGGGTGAGCCGCGGGCACGGCGGATGAACTCTTCGCCACCCCACCCCGCTCGCTGACGCGAGCGCCCCTCCCGCTCCAGGGGAAGGTGAAGCGCGAGACGGCGGGGGATGCGACCACGACGCCGCCGTCATGCCGTGGACGCAGGGCATTTGCCCCGCTAGGTTGCGGCGATGGGGGACTCACCTAGCGTACCGGTCGTCGAGGAGTTCATCGCGCGTTGGCAGGGCCGTGAAGGCGGGCAGGAACGCGCGAACTACGTCTCGTTTCTCACCGAACTGATAGCAGTGCTGGGATTGCCGAAGCCGGACCCGGCGGACGCGACCCACGCGCACAACGACTACGTGTTCGAACGCGCGGTGAAGAAGACCGCCGAGGACTCGTCGTCCTATGGCCGGATCGATCTCTACCGGAAGAACAGCTTCGTGCTCGAGGCCAAGCAGAGCCGCTGGCAGGGGCAGACCAAGGAAATCAAGAACCAGAGCGATCTGTTAGGCGCCGACAAGGCCGACGCCACGCGCGGCCGTCGCGGCGCCGATCGCGCCTGGGACGTGCTGATGCTCAACGCCAAGCGGCAGGCCGAGGAATATGCCCGCGCGCTGCCCGCCTCGCACGGCTGGCCGCCCTTCATCCTGGTGTGCGACGTCGGCCATTGCATCGAGGTCTATGCCGACTTCACCGGACAGGGCAAGAACTACACGCAGTTTCCCGATCGCCAGAGCTTCCGAATCTATCTCGAAGATCTGCGCGACGACGGCGTGCGCGAGCGGCTGCGCAAGATCTGGCTGGAGCCGCACGCGCTCGACCCGGCGCAGCAATCGGCCAAGGTCACGCGCGACATCGCCAAGCGGCTGGCACAGGTGTCGCTCGCGCTGGAGAAGCAGAACTACGCGGCCGACGACGTCGCGATGTTCCTGATGCGCTGCCTGTTCACGATGTTCGCCGAGGACGTCGGCCTGCTGCCGGAGAAATCGTTCAAGGATTTGCTCGAGGACTGCGAGCGCAATCCCGAAGCCTTCGTCCACGACGTCGGCCAGCTCTGGGAGGCGATGGACACCGGGCAATGGGCGCACGCTCTCAAGGCCAAGGTGAAGAAGTTCAACGGCGAGTTCTTCAAGAGCCGCGCCGCATTGCCGCTCGGCCGCGAGGAGATCGGCGAACTGCGCCGTGCCGCCGAATACAACTGGAACGAGGTCGATCCCTCGATCTTCGGCACGCTCTTGGAGCAGGCGCTCGACGCGAGCGAGCGCAAGAAGTTAGGGGCGCACTACACGCCGCGCGCTTATGTCGAACGGCTGGTGATCGCCACCATCATCGAGCCGCTGCGCGAGGACTGGCGCAACGTCCAGGCCACCGCCGAGACGCTGCGCGGCGCCGGCGATCTCAAAGCCGCGGCGAGCGCGGTGCAGCACTTTCACGATACGCTGTGCGAGACGCGGGTGCTCGACCCGGCCTGCGGCACCGGGAATTTTCTCTACGTCTCGCTCGAACTGATGAAGCGGCTCGAAGGCGAAGTGCTGGAAGCCCTGCTCGACCTCGGCGGCCAGGAAGCGCTGCGCGGGCTCGGCTCGCACTCGGTCGATCCGCATCAGTTCCTCGGCCTCGAGATCAATCCGCGCGCCGCAGCCATCGCCGAGCTGGTGCTGTGGATCGGCTATCTGCAATGGCACTTCCGCACCAAGGGCGCCCCGCCCGACGAGCCGATCCTGCGCGCCTTCAAGAATATCAAGGTCAAGAACGCGGTGCTCGACTGGGACGGCGCGCCGCTGCCGAAAATCGTCGACGGCCAAGAGACCTACCCGAACCCGCGTCGGCCGGACTGGCCGGCGGCGGAGTTCATCGTGGGCAATCCGCCGTTCATCGGGGCGAGTAGCATCCGCGCACGACTAGGAAGTGAATTCGCGGAAGCACTTTGGCGAGTCCATTCACACATCAACGAATCTGCAGACTTCGTAATGTATTGGTGGGATCGCGCAGCAGAACTACTGACGTTGAAGGGAAGTATCCTACGTCGATTTGGATTGGTCACAACCAACAGCATTACTCAAGAATTCTCACGTCGAGTGGTCACCCGGCACCTCAAATCCAAGAAACCCATTTCACTGGTAATGGCGATTCCCGACCACCCTTGGACTAAGGCGCAAGGAGCGGCCGCAGTTCGGATTGCGATGACCGTCGGCCGACTCGGAGTTCAGGACGGCTTACTCAGCAAGACTGTAACCGAGGAGAATCTAGATTCGGATGAACCCTCAATAACGTTCTCAGACCAAGTTGGGCAGATCAATTCTAATTTGACTATTGGCGTGGACCTGACCTCCAGTACGAACTTGCGGTCCAATTCTGGCGTCTGTCATGACGGCGTAAAGCTCCACGGCAGCGGCTTCTAGTCACCCCCGAAGAAGCAGTGCATTTAGGCCTTGGAAAGCGATCCGGATTAGAGGCCCACATAGTCAAGTATCGCAATGGCCGGGACCTCACATCGCGCGCCCGTGGTGTGATGGTGATCGATTTGTATGGGATTGATATTGACGATGTCCGCATTCTTTTCCCTGAGGTCTATCAACACCTCCTTCGTACCGTGAAACCGGAACGAGACGCCAACAACCGTGCGACCTACAGAGATAATTGGTGGATATTTGGTGAGCCGCGTCGTGAAATGCGTCCTGCCTTGATGGGATTGACGCGCTTTATCGCCACCGTCGATACGGCGAGACATAGGGTTTTTCAGTTCCTGTCGTCTGACATTATCTGTGATGACAAGAATGTCGTTGTCGCAAGTGATGACGGATTCACTTTGGGGGTTCTTTCCTCTCTGCTGCACGTAAAATGGAGTCTTTTCGTAGGTGCTAAACTCGAAGACCGACCGGTTTATCCGAAGTCGCAGTGCTTCGATCCCTTCCCCTTCCCCGACGCCAATCCGATTCAGAAGCAGACCATTCGGGTGATCGCCGAGGAACTCGACGCGCATCGCAAGCGCGTGCTGGCGGAGCATCCGCATCTGACGCTGACCGGACTGTACAACGTGCTGGAGCGGATCAGGGCGGGAGCCGCGCCACATACCCAGCCGTCATCCCCGGGCTCGTCCCGGGGATCCACGCCGTCGCGTCGCGTCGGAAAGAAAGACGTGGATGGCCGGGTCAAGCCCGGCCATGACGGAGAGAGGGATGCGCTCGGCCACAATAGAGACGATGGGGCGCCCGGCCCTGATGGGGAGAGCAATGTGCTGACGGCCGACGAGCAGCGCATCTTCGACGACGGGCTGGTGCTGATCCTCAAAGAACTGCACGACCGGCTCGATGTCGCGGTGGCCGAGGCCTATGGCTGGCCGGCGGATTTGTCCGACGACGAAATCCTGGCGCGGCTGGTGGCGCTGAACAAGGAGCGCGCCGCGGAAGAGAAGCGCGGGCTGGTGCGCTGGCTGCGGCCGGACTACCAGAAGCCGCGGTTCGCCAAGGGCATCGACAGGCAGGCGGCGACGGAAGACGGCGCGCAGATCGCGGCCTCCCTCGATCTCGGCGAGACCA